>JAZQQX010000068.1:0-58020 GCA_045629325.1 Bacteroidaceae bacterium
CTCGCAGTACCGTGAGGTGAAGTCGGCCACAGAGATGGGCATCTACGCTGCTGACTACTGCCTCGATACCCAGTACATGCTCTGGGGCAAGAAGATTCACGATCAGCTCCAGGCTGCCTACATGGGTTGCGTGTTGAGCACCACCAAGAAGAGTGATTCGGCCCTCATCAACCTGCCCGATGAGTTTACTGTCAAGGAGCTCTCAGTCCTGATGCCCGACAAGACGAAAGCTGCTGTCCGCAAGATGGTAGAGCGCTTCGTGAAGAGCCAACTCATCACCCGTGTCGGCACCCAGGATGGTCTTGCACTCTATGCCAAGGTAGGCTGACGGCGATGCTCCTTATTCCATTAAGGCTATTATCAGAGAAAGGCTGGCTCCGAAAGGTCAGCCTTTCCTTGTTTTTTACCCTATCATCTGCCCGTCACCCCACTTGCGACATGCGACATGCGACATGCGACATTTTGATTAGTTGACTTTCTTCAGGGGGAGTTGAAAAAATTAAAAGTTCAAAGTTAAAAATTAAAATTTAGCGGGATGCGAAGACTCAATTGTGCATTGTGCATTGTCAATTGTGCATTGTGCATTGTGAATTGTGCGCTCGGCATCTGCGTAGCAGTGACGCTTCGCAGCTTGCCTGCAGAAGAATTGTGAATTGTGCATTGTGAATTGTGAATTATACATTGCCCCCTTACTCTCAATTTGTGAGCATACTCATAAGATTAGAGTAGAAATATAATATTAATTAGGTATATTTGCGTGCGAATAATAACCACAAGGAAAACATGGCAGTTCAGAAGACTGATTTACAACTTCGGGTGATCCAGCGAGTGAAGGATCTACGCGGTGAGAAAGGCGAGAGCCAGCAACAGTTGGCCGTGCTCCTCGGCACCACCAACGGATCTGTGGGTAACATCGAGAGCCTGAAGTTCGGCAACAAGTACACCCTCAAGCAACTCAACACCCTGGCCCACCACTACAGTGTGCCCATCGAGACCTTCTTCATGACCGAGGGCGAACGAGAACTCACCATAGCCGAGTACACCAACCGGCTCTGTGAGTACCTCGAGGGATAAGGACCCGAAAAAAAAACCGCACCCCATGACCAACGGACTCTAGCGCAGTCACTCCTCCTGGATCCATACAAAAGACCGTTAAGCCATAATCGGTCACAGCAAAACAAAAATAGACAGCATTTGCTCATCGCTGACAAGTAAGAATATGAATAATATAGAACAAGAAAACAGCTTTGTCAAAGAGCTCATTGATATCGTCGAGACCGCTCGAGATATGACCTATAGGGCTGCAAATCTTATGCAGGTAGCAGGCAATTGGCTCATTGGATGGCGAATTGTTGAGCAAGAGCAACATGGCGAGAAAAGAGCTGCCTATGGAAAGCACATCATAGAAATTGCCTCCCGGGCGATGACAGAGAAGTTCGGGCAAGGCTTTTCAGAGACAACTCTCAGAGCCTATCGAAAGTTCTACATTGAGTTCCCGCTTCTACAGATTCAGCGAGCGTTGCCTGCTGAATTCAGTTGCAAGATTGAAGAGATTCAGCGACCACTGCTCGCTGAATTCCACTTGTCCGACAAAGACACAAGTGGACAGCCTCTCTTCCCGCAATTGTCGTGGATGCATTACGAACGCCTGATGCGAGTCACAGACAAGGAGGCACGAATGTGGTATATGAAAGAGTCGGCTCGTGAACAATGGGATTATCGTACACTCAGACGTAACATTGAGTCACAATATTACTACCGTCTGCTACAAACTCCCACAGACAGCCGTCAGGAAGTAGAAGACGAGATGAAGTCCCTTACAGCATCTTATGAGGACGAAAAATCAATATTTGTCAAGAACCCCATGATTGTTGAATTCTTGGGGCTAAGTCAAAATGCGACATACACAGAAAGCAAACTTGAGCAGGCAATTCTTGACCATATCCAGACCTTCCTCATGGAAATGGGCAAGGGCTATGCACTTGTTGCTCGTCAGCAGCATATACATACTGAAGATGATGACTATTACATAGATCTCGTCTTCTACAACTATCTGCTGAAATGCTTTGTGCTAATAGATCTGAAGACAACTAAAGTGTCCTACCAAGATGTAGGGCAAATGGAAATGTATCTGAAGCTCTACGATAAATTCAAGAGAACAGAAAGTGACAATATGACCATTGGTGTCATTCTCTGTTCTGAAACCAATGCGGATGTCGCCCAATATTCGTCACTCGCCCAAAACAAGCAAATGTATGCAGCGAAGTATCTGACATACATGCCTTCAAAAGAAGAACTGCGAAGGGAGATTGAGAAACAGAAGGAAATATATCGCCTACAGATGGGCGAAGAACAAGAGGATGAATAACCGCCACACGCCCATGACCTACAGTACCTCTTCTCACATCCGCACCATCGAGGACGTCCGGACCTTCTTCCGCCACCTGCGCGAGGAGCGCCACATGAGCATCGGTCCCGATGAGATGTTTGAGAGCCACGTCAGCTGTCAAGGCGGCATCCACATGATGAGCCTCTCCGAGTGCCCCCTGTATAATCGACTCATGGACGAATGCATCGAAGTGTGCAAGAAGGAGGGTGTGAACATAGAAGAAATGAGATAAAAGAGAAGTAACTAATTAATATTGAACATAAGAATATGACAAGCATTGACTTTGAGAGATACATGAAGAGCCAGGGACTTTCTGCTGCAAGTTGCAAGAAGTATGCGCAGGATACCCCCAATAACCTTAGTGTTCAAAGTGTTTTTGAACGCATAACAGGTACTTATAACATGTATGCAGTAACAAGCAAATCCATGCTTGAGAAGGTAATTGAGAGCATTAGAAGTCAAGAGTTTGATATCGTGGGGCAGAGAATGTATTCCTGTGGAGTAAAGAAATACCTTAAAAGTCTGGAGGATACAGGAAAGGTTAATCCTTAACAACTATTCTTCACATCCTTTAAATTGTTAAACATTATAGAACTATGATATATTTACATAAATATGACACCACAGAAGATGGAAGTTTGACGATTACTGACGAGGACCGCTTGTGTTTCCTGGTTGATTCCAGAGTAAATGGTGCAAGGGGAGTACGAACAATACGAAAGGCCTTGCTCGAAGAGTTTATGGCATATATGAGCAAGCATCCTGATAAGAAAGCAACAGAAATCAGAGTTGAGATTTCTGGGCTTTCAGATATAGATAAGTTTGAATATGGATATGCCGCTACATATTACAATCTTGCAAAACTAAACTTTAAACTTGCTAAAAGTCGTTCTTTTTCACTACCAACGGTTGTAAACACAGATAAGATTGGTCCTCTCCAACAGATCTTCTATGGTGCTCCTGGTACAGGTAAGTCGCATAAGGTGGATGAGAAGTGCAAGATGTATTCTAATCATCGTACCACTTTCCATCCCGACAGTGACTACTCCACATTCGTGGGATGCTACAAGCCTACAAAAGATAAGGATGATAAATCTAAGATTACCTATGCCTTCACTCCTCAAGCTTTCACCAATGCTTACATTGAGGCGTGGGAGAAGTTTGAGAAGAATGAGCCCGTATTGCTCGTGATAGAGGAGATAAATCGTGGTAACTGTGCACAGATATTCGGTGACCTCTTCCAGCTCCTTGACCGTAACGATGACGGTTATTCTACCTACCCCATTGAGCCCGATACGGATCTGGGCACCTATATAGGCGAGAAGGGACTGAAGGTGCAGAATGCGATCTTGAAGAAAAAGGATGGTACGACAATAGACATCTCGGAGAATATCAATAGCGGAAAGAAGCTGGTACTCCCGCCCAACCTCTATATCTGGGCCACGATGAACACCTCGGACCAGAGTCTCTTCCCCATCGACTCGGCCTTCAAGCGCAGATGGGACTGGAAGTATGTGCCCATACGAAAGAAGGATGAGAACTACAAGATAGAGACTGACAAATATCTCTTCGACTGGTGGGACTTCCTGGAAAAGGCGAATAAGGCTATCGGTGAGGCTACATCGAGCGAGGACAAGAAGTTGGGTTACTTCTTCTGCAAGGGTGACGAGAAGGGTCGCATCAGTGCTGATAAGTTTGTGAGCAAGGTGCTATTCTACCTGTGGACGGATGTGTTCAAGGACTATGATGCCGACGAGGTGAAGTTCCGCATAGGCGAGAAGGACTACGAACTGCTGAAGTACAAGGCCAACGAGAGCGACACATCGAGAACGGAGAAGTTTGCCTTCTCTGACTTCTTTGATGAGGAGGGGAATGCTGACCAGGCTATGGTGGAGAAGTTCCTCATGAATATAGAAGTACTGAAGGAAGAGAATATAAAGGAAGGAAAGGAGGTAGAAGACGGTGGTAGTGACGAAGAAGGAGCTGCTACCGGTACCTTTCAAGCTGATAGTAAAATTCCCCAATGAGGAGCCTATAACGGGTAGTAGTTCTGATGTACTAGTGAAAACGATCGTGCGACTCGGCGCTGAAAAGGTCAAGGCCTTGGGGCTTAAGGCTAATAATGGATACCCATTGATTGGTCCTAATGAGGAAGTTCCCAGTAATCTTGCTTATCGCAAAGACAAGGAGACTGGATACAGAATTCAAACTCTGAAAGGCGACGATACAAGAGTAGACATGCTGAAACAAATAAGGTCACTTCTAGGCGAGGACTTTGAGATAATAGCATCTGATGAAGACCATTCCTCGACATCGGAGACTAAGAACAAAGGCGATTTTGAGCTGAAGGTAAAGCTGGACGGCGAGGAAGTGAATGTCACTGGCGACTATGTGGATGTGTATCTTGAAACTCTGAAAAGACTTGGTCTTGATGATGTGATGGGTCTGAATGTGCAATGCCACGGACAAAACATCTTGAGCTTGGATGTATATCAGAAGCACTCTTATAGAAAAATCGAAGATTATTATGCCATAACTTTCAAGATTTCAGGACAGATAGAAAGAATCCTACGAGAGGTAGCAGAGGGAATGAACCGTGACATTGAAATTGACTTTCATAGAATATAAGGATAGATTGACCTATGAGAATCCTCTTTGAAGAACATCAGTACGCACCCGAGCTCTTGCAGGGCATCTACAAGGATGTGACGGGACTGGAGCAGGACATCGTGACTAAGAAGATAAGCCTGGGATATGTGGGCTACTTCTTCAGTCCCGAGGCCAACGACTGTGTGTTCATCTTGCCCAAGGTGCTCCTGGAGGATGACGATAATCTGAAGACGGAGGTATTGGCTAATATCAAATGGCAAGACGAGGAGAACAAGGAGGAGCGCCCCGTGATGCCCGAGGAGATCATCACGCCGGAGGGGCAGGAGAAGTATCTCGACAAGGAGTACAGGAAGTTCATCTACGAGTTTAGCGTATGGGTGTACAGAAGCATCAATATGTACCGTACGCTGAACAAGGATGTGAAATCTATCTACTACAAGCCTGTGACAACGGCTGGGCAGGGCAAGAAGCACAAGGCCCGGACGATACTGGATGTGATACTCTCGCTCATACGATTCAACAAGGAGAATCAGAACTTCTTCCTCTTCATCGTGAAGAATATGCACTCGGGCATGAACAAGATCAACTGGACGCGAACGATATCGCACAGCCAGGCTTTCGTGCAGAACGGGAGTCCTATCTACCTCGACCCGGTGAACAAGAAGCGCCAGATCAACTTCGACGAGGAGCTGTTCGTCATCTTCTTCAGCATACTGCACTACCTCAATGATCAGTATGGCTTCAGGACTCCCATCAACTGTCAGTACGAGCTGATCACGGGTAGCCGATTTGAGAGCTATCTGAAAGGCAGAGGCAAGAAGCGCTTGTTGCAGATCAAGTACAAGTATTTCTCCGACAAGGCGCTCGAACTGTGGGATCTCTGCTACGCTTTCTTCAACTCATCGCACACTATAAGCGTGAACACCCAGCAACAGGATTACCTGCTGGCCAAGTCGTTTGAGCATGTGTTTGAGGCCATGATAGACGAACTCATAGGTGACTCCGACATACCCAAGGGGCTGAAGGAGCAGGACGACGGAAAGCGAGTGGACCACATGTATGCCTACGATGCGCTGACCCGCTCGGATGAGGACCAGACGGATGAGCAGATATACTACATAGGAGACTCCAAGTACTACAAGAGTGGACACCGGCTGGGCCGTGAGAGCATATACAAGCAGTACACCTATGCCCGCAATGTGGTGCAATGGAACATCGACCTCTTCATGCGCGACGAACTGGCTACAAGGGACATGTCGGACGAAGAGAAGGAGGATTACAAGAGCGACAAGAACAACAGCAAATTCAAGCAGATACAACTGCGCAAGGATGGCGGTGAGAAGGCATACAACATGGAGGGCTATGCCGTGATACCCAACTTCTTCCTCTCGGCCTATGTGGAGAAGGACCGTAAATATATCAGCGAGCCAAACATCAGGATACACGAGAAACCTACTGGTGAGCATGCCACTTACATCTCGTGCCAGTTTGAAAACCGACTCTTCGACCGTGATACACTGATACTTTCACACTACGATGTCAACTTCCTCTATATCATTTATTTGTATGCCCGAAACAAGTCGTCCGAAAAGTTGGCTTGGAGAAGCGAGGTGAGAAGAATCTTCCGTGATGAGATACGCGAAGTGTTGCGTCAAAGGTACGACTTCTTTGCGCTCACACCGTTGGCACAAGGGTCGGATGAGCAGTATCTGGAGAAGAACTTCCACAAGTTGCTTGGCAAGGTGTTTACGCCCTACGATGATGCTCGGTATTATGCCTTGGCACTGGAGAAGAACAACGACAAGAAGGCAAGTTCGGACCTGCGAGGAGAACTGGAACAGTATTTCTTCGTGACGCCTTGCGACCTCGGCCATGATCCCGACCGTGCCATGCAGGCCCGTTATGGAACAGACTATCTATCTGACTCTGCACCTACCTACAAACTGGCTCAAATCACAGACGATGAGGTGATACTCGTGGGATGTGTGAAGAGCCAGGACCACTGGGAATGGGTGAAGGGTGGATACTACAACATCCGTCTGCAAGGGCGCGATGAGCGTAGAGGCGCCATACAAAAGTCAAAGGAGATGATGATGGTAAGCAGGGTGATGCTCTATCTCTACAACGAAACAGACCACCCTGATCCTGAATACCTGGGTGTGTTTGACTTGCAAGACCCCAACTCTATCCCCGAGGAATATGTGCTCAGTCGAGAAAACCCCAATGTATATACTCCATACCCAGTAGGCAACAATCCCGACCAGCACTATATGGTATATGAGATCGAGATAGACCCCACATCTTGGCAACTCCCACCTCAAAATGACTCGGTATCAGCATGGCTCAAGGAGATGGTGAGCAGTCAGACCACCCAGGGCAAAGCCCGATTCTTCAAGAGTGGCGAACTGAAAAGAATCATCAAGCCGAATACGAAGGAGGAATAGTAGAGTTCCCCTCAAGGATATGGCTTAGATTATGACACTTAAAGGACTTTGCAAATACTACATCAGCTGTGTTGTGTAAAATGGGGTCAGACCCCATTTTACAAGACAAGACACCCCTTTAATAATTCTGCCAATAATACATTAATTGTTGTAATAGTTTGCCGGTTTGTGTTTATTTTCATACTTTTGCAGATAGTATCATAAAAACACAGTATTATGTATAGCGATCCCAAAGAATGTCTTTATTGTACGGACAACTATGGCAACCTGATGATTAAGATTGCCGACCTGAGTGTATCACGCGTGTTCCTCTTCAAGGAGCAGACCTATCGCGGGCGTTGCCTGGTGGCCTATAACGGGCATGTGAACGACCTTAACGAGCTGGAGGTGGATGAGCGCAATGCCTTCATGGACGATGTGTGCCGTGTGACGCGTGCCATGCAGAAGGCCTTCAACCCCGAGAAGATCAACTACGGAGCGTATAGCGACAAGCTGTGCCACCTGCACTTTCACCTTGCTCCCAAGTATGTTGACGGCCCTGACTATGGCGGTGTCTTCACGATGAATCCCGGCAAGGTGTATCTCACCGATGAGGAGTATGCCGAGATGATCGAGCAGGTGAAGCAGTGGCTGTAAGATAAGGGAGGGTTAAGCATCGCATCTGCTGACAAGAGTGAGTGTAAAATGGGGTCATGTAAAATGGGGTCAGACCCCATTTTACATAAAGAGCAGGCGTCTTTCGTACATAAATTGTGTAAAGGGCAGTCCCCTCGTGTGACAATGTGACATTTTGATTAGTTAGGGTTTATGGAGAAGAGGCACTATCGTGTTGTGGCGGCCGTGGTGGAGCATGGCGGGAGGATACTGTGCATGCAGAAGGGTGTGACGAGGTTTGCCTACACCTCGCATCACTGGGAGTTCCCTGGCGGGAAGATTGAGCCGGGAGAGACACCGGAGGAGGCTCTGCACCGCGAACTGCTGGAGGAGATGGACTACGATGTGAGGGTGGGTGAGCACCTCATCACCGTGGAGCATGAGTACCCGGACTTCATCATCACCATGCAAGCCTTCCTCTGCATGGCCCCTACCCTACTCTTCACTCGCAAGGAGCATGCCGACCATAAGTGGCTACTTCGCGAGGATCTCCCCTCCCTGGACTGGTGCGCAGCGGATGTACCGATCATGATGGCTGTGAAGTGATTGATGAAAAATATCCATATAAAACAGCTTGTAAAATGGGGTCTGACCCCATTTTACAACATCACGCCTCGTTTTTTACTTTTTATAATTATTTATATTTCAATAGTTTTTCTAATTCAAAATAATAATTTATCTTTGCATCCAATATGTGCAAAATGGGGTCAGACCCCATTTTACAACAAGATTACAACTATATCGAATAGAATATGAGAAAACCACGAGAACAGGCGGTAAGCGGGATTTATCATGTAATTTTAAGAGGTATAAATAAGCAGGATGTATTCTTGCATCGTAATGATTTTGTTGAGATGATCAACTCGATGAAAGAGGCTCAGATACAACGGGCTCCAGACGGGACGGTGCTTCATCGCAACAATTGTACTTATTACGCTTATTGTATACTTCATAATCATGTCCATATATTGCTTCGTGAGCGACTACTTAATGTTAGCGACATTATGAAGAGGATTCAGAATAGGTTTGTCCGAATCTACAATTTCAGGTATGAGCGCATTGGGCATCTCTTTCAGGACCGCTTTGTGTCAGAGCCGGTTGATGATCCGGAGTATTTCTATCAGCTCATTCGATATATACACAGAAATCCTGTGAAAGCCATGGAGGCAGAGAGACCAGAGGATTACGAATTCAGTTCCTGGCATGAGTTTCTCTCTACAAATAGTGATACCGATCAATGTAAAATGGGGTCTGACCCCATTTTACAGCCAAATGAATATTTATGTGATGTAAGGAATATTGCAGATAGATTTGGATGGAAGGAGACTGTGGAATGGGTGAATATGGATGTGGATGACAAGTGTATGGATATGGATACGATAGGTTGGAAGGTGAGTGATGCTACAGCCTGGGATATTCTATCAGAAATAAGTAATACACGCTCTGTCGAAGAATTTAAGCAATTGTCACAGGACTGGCAATATAAGTATATATGCGAACTGCTGAGTCATGGTGTCTCTTTGCTTCAAGCAAGTCGACTGACATCTTTAACTTATATGTATTTGTATAGGAAATTGAAGATTGATAATTTAAAGATATCATGAAATTTATCTTGTAAAATGGGGGTCTGACCCCATTTTACAAGACCCCATTTTACATGTAAAAAAAAACATTTGGAACAGGTAGAAAAGAGGAGAAGTGAATCCCTCGTGTGACAATGTGACATTCTGAAAAGTTAAGATTCTGTAAAATGAGTCTGCCCTCAATTTACATAGGGGCCATCTTACAATTCACATCAAGCGAAAGAAGTTCGTTTGTGATAAAATGATGTGAGAAATGGGGCTTCCTGCTCATTTACAAGTTATTTATTTGGATGTAAACGGGAAAAAGTATATTTTTGCAAATGAATATTCATATAAACCATAAAAACCTCTTGCGATTATGAAAAATCTTTTAACTATTCTGCTTCTATTCCTCAGTTTGCAGGGCCTGTATGCCAAAGTGGAATTCATCAGTGAAATCAAGATCTTTGCAGGTACATCGGCTTTGTCGACTCGTCATGAGCTGGAAAACGAAGGCTACCAAATCATGAAGAACGAGGACGGATACAATGCCGACTTGAACGACGGAGGTAAAGGACACTACATCTACCTCGGCTACAAGACATCGATCTACCTACGTGATGCCATCACCAACCTGCTTGTAGTGAGTGGCGGTGACTACCGTGGCACAAGAAACAGGACCGTCACACGCGAAGGCTACACCTACCGGGCCGTGGCATACAATGCAGAGAGCGATGGTGGCAATCTCAACCGAGGCAGAGGAAGTGCGGCAGAAGACTTGTTTCTGTACTATTCAAAGGATGTCGTGGGTGAACGCAAAGACCAGCTGCACATGACTACGCTGACGATGAAAAGATTTACCAGTGAACTGCCTTCAAGTAACTACTACATCATCTCCTACCCGAGACTCAGGCCAGCCAATCTCAACGAAGGAGGAGATGCTTCTAAGTATCTCTACCTCATGGCCACCTATCACAACTGTACCCCACACTTACATTACGAGGACCTGGGAGACGGAAGACATATTATGGAGTGCAGTGCATGCGACCACTTCTTTGGCGCATTAGATCACAGCCCCGCCAACAAGGTGACAACGAGGCTCAACGACAAGCAGTGTTACAATGTGTGTGCATGCGGATATCGTATTGTCTACGACCATGATCTGCCTAGATATAAGGAATGGAATCGCAACGAGACCCAGCACTATGGCACCTGCATGCGTGGCTGCGGACAGCAGTTCAAAGAAGAGCACGACTTCAGCCGCGAAGACGGTGCCGTGTGGTTATGGCATGACGAAAACGAGCACTGTAAGCAATGCAAGGTCTGCATGTATGAACCCACCGCGCCTCACACCCCGGTCTATAAGAATTATTCTGCGGAAGATCACGTCATAATATGTACTGCGTGCGATTACCCCATAAAATATGAGCCACACGAAATCGTGGTCGACCAACCTGCAGTAGCGCCCACCTGCACCGAAGCCGGACACACGGAAGCAAGACATTGTCGACTGTGCAACAGGATCGAGGCCGAGAGCACCATCTTGCCTGCTACGGGACATAAGATAGTGATTGTGAAGAGAAAGAATCCCAACTGCACCTACCCGCAAGAGGAGCGCCACTATAACTGCACCAGGTGTGGACAGCTCTTCCTTGACGCCGATGGTCTGCAGCCTGTCAGTCAGGAAGATCTCAAGCTGGAGTATGGCCCTCACCTCATGGATACTGATGGATTTTGCGCACTATGCAACGAGCCCTCAGCACCTGCTCTGAACGAGGAGGACAACTACTACGAGATCTCCAAGATCGGTCATCTCTACTGGTATGCGCAGCACGGATGTGAAGCCCACAATGCCCGCCTCATGCAAGACATCACGGACAATGTCGACGTGCTGAAGACATACAATAAAAGCTCTTTCCGAAAGTGGACTGCTTTGGGCTATCTCCACGGCTTCGCCAATGTCTTCGACGGCCAGGGACATACCATCAGTGGTATCTATGCACCAGATGAACTTGTTCAGAGAAATCATCAGGGTCTATTTGCCGTGAATGAGGGTGTCATCAAGAATCTCACCCTCGTAGACTCCTACTTTTTGGGCGGTAAAGAAGACGTCGTAGGAAGTATCTGTGGTGCGAACTATGGAACTGTGACGAATTGTATCAGTAGTGCAGAAGTCTATTCTGACTTCTACTGTGGAGGCATCTGTAGCCACAATAAAGGTACCATCAAGAATTGTGCCTTTATAGGCAAAGCGGATGGCTACCTGGGAGCTGCAGGACTTGTAGTCGATAACGGGTCCAGCGATGTAGCCTCCATTGAGTACTGCTACAGCTACAGCACAGTGAAGGCCACTCCCATATACATACTCAGTCAAGGTCTGCAAGGATATCCCCCTTCGGAACTAGTCTGCCACAACCATACAGACTTTGGCAAAATCACCCATTGCTACTCCACCTATCCCGAACGTCTTGAGGATCCAGACAATCCTTTGGATTTATATTCTGAGCCCTGTCTGATTGGTCCGTTCTCAAGTCAAAAGGACTGCGACGACATCCGCTGGCTCACCCCCGAGCAGTTTGCCAGCGGCGAGGCCTGCTGGTTGCTCAACAATGGCTTGGAAGAACCTTCGGCACCGTGGAGACAGACTCTCGGACAGGATGCATTGCCCCTCCTTGCCGGTCCTGTCGTCTACTTTGACCCCGGCAAGAACATCTACACTAACGACAAGCCCAAGGCAACAGTAGGCACCCTGACACGCACCATTCGCCAGGCTATAGAAGGTCTGAAGACGAAGCGCGATGTAGAAGAGGCAGTGGATGCCGTTCTGGAAAGGTAGTATCAACGCTCAACAATAGCAAGTGAGGTCTTAGCAGATGTGTTAAGGCCTCATTTTGCTGTGTGACAATGTGACAATGTGACATTTTGAAAAGTCGGTGTCTTCAACGGTACTACACGAATGCAGGAAGCTGGGATTTATATTCGGGCCCTTCCGAGGACTTGTGATAGGACTATATTGATATAAGGTGTGTTGATTATCACGGGATTTTCTTGTACATTTGATATAGATTGCTTATTTTTGCGAAAGCATTAATCAAAACATTACACCCAAATCCTAATCCCCGAACTTCAATGTCTTTCCGTGGCTCTTGTATGAAAAGGATATTTCTCCTTTGTATGTGGCTGGTTTTCAGCATGAATATGCACTCGCAAATCGTGTATGCCGACTATAGCGACCCCGATGTGTGCGAAGGTGAGAGGGGGGACTACTGGCTGACGGCTTCTTCCTTCCAGTGTGCACCGGGACTCCCTATATTGCATAGCAAGGACCTCGCACACTGGCAACTGGTGAACTATGCCATCCAGAATGTGCCCTACCCTGATGCATTCCTCAGCGACATGCCATCCCCACTCCCACCTCAGCATGGTAAGGGTGTGTGGGCACCGTCCATACGCCATCATGGCGATACCTATTATATATATTGGGGAGATCCTGACCATGGCGTGTGGATGGTAAAGACAAAGGATCCTGCCGGGGAATGGGAACAGCCTGTGCTCGTAGTGCCCGCCAAGGGGGTGATAGACACTACCCCACTCTGGGATGATGACGGCCGTTGCTATCTGGTAAATGCATGGGCGGCCAGCCGAAGCGGCTTCAACAGTATTCTCACCATACGCGAACTGTCGGCAGACGGAACGAGGGCCATAGGACGCCCCGTGATGGTATATGACGGACAGATAGAGGGCAACCACACGATAGAAGGTCCTAAACTGTACAAGCGAGGGGGATACTACTACATACTGGCCCCTGCGGGCGGTGTGGAGCATGGTTGGCAGGTAGCCTTGCGCAGCAGGAATATCTACGGACCGTATGAGAGCAAGGTGGTATACAACAATGAGGGCATACACCAGGGAGGTATGGTGGCGTGCCCTACCTCTACACAGCGCGACGACAAGCAGGCGTCCTTTGTCTGCTTCCAGGAGCGTGGTGCGTATGGCCGTATACTCCATCTGCTGGATGTGGAATGGAAGGACGGCTGGCCCATGATGAAGGCTCACAGCACTCCCAAGATTGCCTCGCAAGACGACAGTACTCATCATCTGACCACATCCAACCCCTTCCTGAGATACCAGTGGCACTCCAACTATACCGACACCTTCGGATTTCCCACAAGCACGGGCCATATGCGTGTGTATAGCCACAATGTGAGTGATGCCTTCCGCAATCTCTGGGAAGTGCCCAACCTGTACCTCAAAAAGTTTGAGGGTGAGACATTCTGCGACACTCTGCATCTGACAATCACGGCCAAGACGGAGGGACAGCAGGCCGGCCTCGTAGTGATGGGGCGTGACTATTGCCGTCTTGCCGTGGAACTGAAAGGTGGTGAGTTTGTGCTCAACTACATCACCTGCCGGAATGCTGACAACAATGGGGAGGAGTTCAGCACGCCTATAACTACCGTCAAGCCAAGGCACTACAAGGCTGGAGCCAAGGACAACTACGAATGTAGCATCTCTATATGTATCCAGTGTGCCAAGGGGGGCCTGTGCACTTTCTCCTACAGCCTGGATGGGAAAAAGTACGCCGCACTTCAAGATAAGGCTGATGGTAAGCGCTACACTTTCCAGGCCAGAGAGGGAAAATGGATAGGTGCCAAGTATGGTGTCTTCAGCATTGCTCCTGCAAAGAGCGATCGGGGATGGGTGGAATTTCCTGTAAGATAACGGTTTGATTTTAAGGACATGAAAAGGATTTTGTTTGTTATAGTCATCACAGTATATACAATAAGTGTCTGTGCACAAGGTACTTACCGAATGGCTGGCCCCTACGAGGTGATAGCCCGTGACGGAGAACACCGCAATACGAAGGGGGGAAGTGAGCGCGACATGAAAGCGTCGCTCGACTATGCCATAGCATGGTGCGAAAGCCAGAAGAAGCAGGAACCAGGGCTTCAGTTGCTTCGCAACACGGAACTGGCTAACCGCTACCCTAACCTACCCACACTTTCGCCCGACTCTGCACTAAAGAAGTCGCTTGAGATCATCAACGCCTACGCCGGCAGATTGCAACGGGTGGACGGGCACGATGCACCTCTCTGTCTGATACAAGGTTACGAGATGGTGCTGGCCATGATCGAGTTGAGAGACTATCGTAACAACCAATGGGACAACATGTTGCGAAGAGCCTTTGTGCCTACCATGCAACGATTCGAGGCCGACTCGCCCTATGCCAATGGTAACTGGGGAGCGATAGTGAACAGGATGCGTATGGCATGTGCCATCTTGCTGAATGACAGTGTGATGTACAATGCTTCTGTGGATTATTTCCTACATGCCAACGACAACGGTTCGCTACCTCACTATATTGCTCCCAGTGGGCAATGCCAGGAGACTGGGCGCGACCAGGGACATGTGCAACTGGGACTGGAGGCACTCTGCCAGACCTGCGAACTGGCATGGAGATACAAAGGGGATGACCTATGGGGAGCACTGGACAACCGTCTGCTAAAGGGTGTGGAGTATACTGCACGCTACAATGTGGGCGTGGAGGTGCCCTTCGAGACCTGGAATGACTGTACGGGCCTCTATACCCTGTGGACAAGCCCCGGCGAGATGGGCAGGGGTAAGTTGTGGGACATTTATCGCCTGCCCTACCAGCATTTCCATAGTCGCAAAGGACTGTCCATGCCTTACACGGAGAAGGCACTCAAGGTGATGGGCAACGAAAAGCAAAAGGCCAAGAACGAGATGCTTGCCAAGCAGAAGGAGCATTGCGTACATGCCTACCCTGCCCCCCAAGGTGCACCTCTTAAACATGACTATGAAGTCTATATCCAACCTCGGGGCGCAAAGGAATGGACACGGATAGATACCTACATGGCAAGGGTGAATGCCCTCAACCCCGAGACGCCCAACCTCAGCGGTCACAAGGTGTCGGAGATATCCTACGCCATGTTTGACTTTGAGGGAGATGTATTTGTGAAGGTGGTGTGCAAGAAACGCAAATTCCAGTCTGCCCGCATCCGTCCTGACTACCGTGGCGTGATAGCCAACATACAGAATGACAGCGTGATGCAGTTCATGCTCTTCCAACCGGAAAATGTGAGCATTGAGTTTGATGGCGACATCACATCCAACCTGCTTCTCTTCACGAGCCAACCTGCCATCAGCAAGGAGCAGGCTGAAAGCGAGGCTAAACGGCAAGGGAGGCAGTTCGTATATGTGGCACCTGGATACTATGACAAGGACCGGCTGAAGTTGCTTATGCCACAAACTCCTGAACCGGCACAGCAGACTGACAAGACGCCCTCTTCGGCTCCACAAACTACGGATGTGGTGCGCATACCTTCCTCTACCACCGTCTACCTGGCACCCGGCACATACATCGATGGTACACTGGCCATGGAGGATGTACATGATGTGAGCATCGTGGGGCGTGGCATCTGCCGTCCAGGCAATGGCTATGAGGGCGCACATGTACATCGCTCGCAGAGAATAGTGATTGATGGCATGGTGGTGTGTACCTGTCCCATTGGTGAGAGTAGCCAGGTGACCTTGCACGATGTGAGGAGCATCTCACACCCATCGTGGGGTGACGGACTGAATGTATTCGGTGGTTGTCATCACATCCTGTTCGATAGGGTCTTCTGTCGCAACTCTGACGACTGTACCACCGTATATGCCACACGCAAAGGATTCACGGGAAGCGTGAGCCATGTGACCATGCGCAATTCCACTCTCTGGGCAGATGTGGCACACCCCATCATGATCGGCATTCACGGCATGGGCAACCTGTCAGAAACGAGTGACAGCATCACACATATCTACTACGAGAACATCGACATCCTGGGGCAGGCCGAGGCCCAGATAGACTATCAGGGATGCTTAGGCATCAACTGCGGAGACAACAATGTGGTGAAGGATGTAGTCTTCGACAATATCCGCATTGAAGAGATAGAACATGGGGCTCTGCTCCACATCAAGACCTTCTTCAACGAGAAATACTGCACGGCTACCGGTCGAAGCGTGGAGTACATAACGCTACGCAACATCCGCTATGGCAGTGCCTCCCACCCCGCCAAGAATCCCAACCTGAGCATCATCAGTGGATATGACCCCGACCACATGGTAAGGAACATTCGATTCGAAGGACTGAAGATCAACGGCCAACTCATCTACGACACAATGCCCGGCAAACCCAGTTGGTACAAAACTACAGATTTTGCTGGGATGTATGTCAACAATCATGTTCAAGGTTTGATCTTTGAGAAATAAAGTCGATGTAAAATGCAGACAATCATGTTGGATGTAATTTTTTCGACTGGATATGATTGAAATGTCATGAGGATTGAGTATCTTTGCATCGAAATAAAAAATAACAGGATGAAAAGGATTTACACACTGCTATTGCTACTGGCACTCTGCATAGGGACCTTTGCAGCTAAGAAGAATGAGGTGGTGAACATCACAGTAAACAATGAGGTGAGGAGGTACAGACTGTATGTGCCTAATAATGTGAAGAGTAGCGCACCTCTGGTGTTTGCCCTTCACGGCACAGGTGGCACTTGTGAGAACCCACAGCCCAACATGAACTCGATAGCGGATCAGAAGGGATGTATTGTGGTTTACCCACAGGGAGAGACTTTCTACTTCCCAGTGTTTGGTGGCAATGTGCCGGGATGGCATTCGACGGGCGAATATACGAAGGACATTGATTTCATCAAGGCTATCATTGAGGATGTGAACGGGAAATATCCCATCAACAGGAAACGCATATACTGCTGTGGATTCTCCAACGGTGGCATGATGACCTATACGGTGGCCAACCAGTGTGGCGACATCTTTGCGGCTTTTGCTGCCATAAGCGGATATCCCATCAATGAGTTTCATCTGCACCACACGGGCTACAGACCCGTGCCTTTCCTGCACATTCATGGCAAGGCTGACGACTTCGTGCGCTATGCCCTCTACCCTATCATACGAAGCAACATGATAGCCCGTACAGGAGCTAACCCTATACCCACGGTGAAGACGGTGAGTGGGAAGTACACCAAGAGCACCTATGAGGCTACGGAGGGAGGATTTCCTTACATCAGTTATGAGGTGGACGGTATGGGTCACAACGACTGGACAGCAAATACAGAAGATGGAAACTCGGCCACAACGATATGGAACTTCCTTTACAAATATACACTCGATAGCGAGTGTGACACCACGCTAAAGTGGAGACCCAACATAGAGGCACCCGACTTCAACGCGAAGTCTGTGGGGTGGACGCTCTATCAGGGTCGCACGCTGGCACAGTTTGGCGGGACGCAAAAGACGGATGCCAACCAGAATGTGTACTACTCCCTACAGTTGGAGAAGGGTAAGTACTGGTTCAGTTTCACCACCGAGGGTGAGGCAGACAAAACCGTGGCTGTACGCCTGCAGAAACTGACGGGCAAGAAGAACAATGTGCTGAAGGATACGGTGAGCGTGGCTGACCATACGCACAGACTCTACTTTGAGGTAACGGACGGCTGGGGCGAGTATAAACTCACCATGACACGCTCTGCCAACACAGACAACATCAAACTCAGCCAGATAGAGATACACAGTCTCACAGCCGATGAGGAGACTGCCATCAAGGATGTGGCAAAGGACCATCCCCTGGTGTACCGTCCTGAGGCTTACGACCTTAGTGGTCGCCTGGCACGCCACGACAGCAAGGGACTGGTAGTGAAGAGGGGACGAGTGGAGAGGAGATAGCCATCCGAAGAGATTTTGGATTAAAGGCTACTTAGCTGAGCAGTATCTGAGAGATCAAATGCTTTGCGACAGTCGAGGCAGGCAAAATAAGGGGTGATGATGGGAGTACCATTGACTTGCTGACTGTGACCGAAGATCTGATAGGTGCCTACAAGGGGACTGAGTGAATGATCCAAAGAGTCCATATGGATATGTTCCTCGACATCGGCCCAGACACAGCTGCCATAATCGAAAGACCCTCCACGGAGCCATGAGACTTGCCCCAATGGTTCAAAAAGCCGACCTGATGCAAAGGAGGTATTGAGTACATCGGCAATGTTGGTGGCATCGAATGGTCCGAGGAGCGATTCGTTATAGCGAAGCCAATCGGGAAGTATACCGGCATGGGAAAAATATGGGAGATGCCGGCTATGGTGCGATGATGAGCAATTTGGAAGAGGGAAAGATTAGCAAGCAAGGTATCACGAATGACAGAGGCATTCTCCTCATCGTAACGGTCGGACAAGGGTAAAAGGTTGGAGATATAACAAAGATCGTGATTGCCCAAAAGCAAGGTGACACGGTCCATGTTTGCTTTCTTGAAATCGATAATCTCGAGCAGACTGACCAGTCCACTGTAAGGGGCAATTCCTTCAAGGTAGGTATAAGGATCGACATAATCACCCAGAAAGAGGATGTCTTGGTCTTCCCTACCCTCTACGGCCGACTTCCAGAAGGTGCGTCCGTGAACATCGGGTATGATAATCATAGTATATGAAGAATAAGTGATGTGAATAAACAATAATCTATGCGGTAAAAGGAAAGTAAGTATAAGGTATGCACCTTGTCAGGTACTCCTTGGTGAAGGTAACCTTCTGACCAAGGATGTAGATGTTTGAACTATTGAGAAGATCGTAGTTGATACGGGGTGATGTGCCTTCTATGAGGCAACGACGACAGATGGTAAGTATCTTACCTGCAGCGTTTCCCCCTCTGATAACGCCCTTTTCGTCGGGGTAAGCGGCCCAAACGGGATCGTTCTTAACAAGTTCAACGATGACCCGGTCCTGAGGTATCGAAAGAAGGTGCTTCCTGAAGTCCTCACTGTGGAGGCATTTCTGCCAGACACACCAAAGCATCCAGTCGAGACGGAAGGTATTGAAGTCTTCCCTGATACTCTTCTTATGCTTTGATTTCTTGTAACGCTTAGCTGCATAACCGCTTGTGGCAGTAAGTACATCTCGCTGAATATCAATATGCTCTGCGGTATTGTGACTCCACTCACCTAACAGATAAAGATGTTCGGTGGACTTCCAAGTACGACCGAGAACCGTATGAGGGAAGCCCGAGGCCATGTTGCCAAGGTGGAGCTCTATGCCTTCGCAAACATCATGGGGCTTTGAATAATGGACAATGTGAAGTTGGGCCGGGATGAGAGATTCCTGACGGTTGAGGGTTGACTCTGTAATAGTAAGGTTGTAGCGCTCCTCAGCACTTAAATGGTTGTTTTTCTTCATATTATGGTTTTTAGAATGGTAAAAATGTGAGAGGATTAAGGTATATTCTCGAAAGAGAAACTATAAGTCGGGAAAAGAGAAGTAGAAAGTAAGCACATTGAGCACGACAAGGCATACAAGGGACGAGATGGCTATAAAGCGGGTAAAGGCTCGCTCGCCCAAGCGCTTGTGGGCCATGATAAGGGAGAGCAACCAGGCTATGGCGCAGAATGGCCACACATAGAGCGAATATATGGGGAAACCGATCTTGGAGAAGATGAAAGGAAACCACCACAAAGGGTAGAGAGCAGAGAGGGGAACTGTAAAGAAAGTGATGAGCGGAATGATACAACCGTCAAACTCGTTGTCATCTACCTCTGGAGTGGGATGCTCGTGCTGGGGTTGCTCAAGACTAGTTTCATCTACATGGAGGAAAGTGTTGTCGTAGGTCTTACTCATATAACTAAAACTTGAAATACTATTCTCGGGAAATCTGCTACAAAAGTATGTAGAAAAAAATTAAAAACAACAAATATTATATATATAACTTTTTTTCTCAATAATGCCACGACAGATAATAGAGCAGTAAAATAGAAGAATCCTACCTTATATAATATACACAAGGGCATGGATAATGACCTAAATTCATACTGTAGGGATTTCCCACCCCGTTTTAGGGAAAACCCTACTAAACCACGCCCTTTTTTATCGGTCATAATAACAGAACGGCACGAGAAAGCCACTCAAAAAAGAATTTACAAACAAATAAAATTTATACTATTATGAAAAAGATTATGACCGTGATTTGTGCAATCGTATTGGCAACCATTTCTGCAAGTGCAAAGGATATCAAGACCGCTCCTTTCAACAAGGTTCAGGTGGATGTAGAAGCCCGCGTTCGTGTGATCGACGGTTACCGCTTCGGAGTCAATGTTCGCTCTACCGACAAGGACAAGGCCGATGGCATCAAGGTGAGTGTGGAAAATGGCGTACTGACTATATCTGGCAACAATAGCGAGGCTCTCCAGAGTGAGAATGAGACCACCATCATCACCATCACATGCCCCACCAATGTTGATGTAACAGCAGGTCTGGCATACGAGGCACACGATGTAGAGAACGACAAGGTAGCTGAGCCCGCTCCCGCAGTTCCATCATGGGCACAGATGGGTGGACGCCCCATGATGCATCACCACTTCCCCATGGCCCACAACATGCCTTTCCGTCCCATGATGTAATATTTACAAACCAATCCATATCACATAGAGGTCACCTAACAAGTGACCTCTTTTTCTTTCTCCGCCCATACCCTCCTATTTTATCTATGAATTTAAATAAAATTTAAAAACTCTTGCTCATATCACCATAATGTTGTATTTTTGTGCAAAACAAATCATGATAAGACACTAATATCTTCATTTTTAATTCTAAATTCTGATTTTTCAGATTGCGAAATATGCTCTCATACAACATCAATCTTTTTGGCAAGACGGTACTCGTGACCGGTGCTGCAGGCTTCATTGGTAGCAATCTCGTGAAGCGACTCCTTCGTGACTATTTAGACATCACAGTGGTAGGTATTGACAACATGAACGACTACTACGATGTGCGTATCAAGCAGGAACGACTCCAAGAGATTAACGCTCTGGGAGGACAGTTTGTCTTCGTACAAGGGGACATTGCCGATAAGGCCATCATCGACTCTCTCTTTGAGCAGTATCATTTTACAGTTGTAGTCAACCTTGCTGCACAGGCTGGTGTACGATACTCCATCACCAATCCCGATGCCTACATCCAGAGCAATCTCATTGGTTTCTACAACATTCTCGAGGCTTGCCGTCATCATGAGGTAGAGCACTTGGTATATGCATCATCAAGTTCGGTATATGGTTCCAACAAGAAGGTGCCCTACTCCACCGATGACAAGGTGGACAATCCTGTATCACTCTATGCCGCAACCAAGAAGAGCAACGAGTTGATGGCTCATGCCTACAGCAAGTTGTACAACATTCCTTCAACAGGACTTCGCTTCTTCACCGTATATGGTCCTGCCGGTCGTCCCGACATGGCGTATTTCGGTTTCACCAACAAATTGCGTGAAGGCAAGACTATCCAGATATTCAACTATGGCAACTGCAAGCGCGATTTCACCTATGTGGACGACATTGTGGAGGGTGTAGTTCGCATCATGCAACATGCCCCCGAAAAGGCCAATGGAGAGGACGGTCTCCCCATTCCTCCTTACAAGGTATACAACATTGGAAACAACTCACCCGAGAATCTCCTTGACTTTGTCACAATTTTGCAGGAAGAACTCATCTCTGCTCATGTGCTGCCTCAGGACTACGACTTTGAATCGCACAAGCAACTCGTTCCCATGCAACCAGGAGATGTACCCGTGACCTATGCCGATACATCTGCCCTTGAGGCCGACTTCGGCTACAAGCCATCCACCTCTCTGCGTGAGGGACTCCGTGCCTTTGCACAGTGGTATGCAAAGTATTATGGCACAGCAGAGTGAGCGATGAAAGTTGAGCGTTGAGAGTTAAAGTAAAATTATTATAGTATAAAAAAATAAAAACATCAAAATAATGGAATATCAGAATCACATCTTCTCACCCTATCGCGTATGTCCGTTGGGTGCCCATGTGGATCACCAGCACGGACTGGTGACAGGATTTGCCATCAACAAGGGCGTACATCTCTGGTTCAATGTGAGAGAAGATGGGCGCGTGCGACTCACCTCCAAGGACTATGAGGGAGAGATCGAGTTCAATATCGACCAGGAGACACTCATCAAGCAGAAGAACTGGGGCGACTATGCCCGAGGAGCCAAGTACGCCCTCCGCAAGCGCTTCGAGCTCAGCCGAGGCATAGAGGGCATGATCGAAGGCAGCCTGCCCGTGGGAGGCCTCAGCAGTTCGGCAGCCGTCCTCATCGCCTATGTCATGGCCTTTGCCAAAGCCAACGACATACAGCTCCAGCCCATGGAGGTAGTGAAGATCGCCTCCGAGGCAGAGCGCGAGTATATCGGTCTGAACAACGGTCTGCTCGACCAGGCCTGCATAGCCCTCGGCAAGCGAGGCGGCCTGCTGTTCCTCGACTGCGACAGCAATGAGCACCGCATCATCCCCCGCCATCCCCAGATGCCTGAGTTCGAGATCGGCATCTTCTTCAGCGGTCTCACCCGCACCCTCGTGGGATCCGACTACAACCTCCGCGTGTCCGAGTGCAAGACCGCGGCATGGAACATGCTCGCCTACAAAGGCATGCCCCTCAAGACCATGGACAAGACCTTCCTTCGCGATGTGCCCCGTGAGTTCTACGAGGAGACCCGCCAGCAGATGCCCACCCGCTTCGCCCGCAGAGCCGAGCACTTCTACAGCGAGTACCGCAGAGTGCGCCAGGGCGTCACAGCCTGGGAGAATGGCGACCTCGAGCTCTTCGGCAAGCTCTCCTTCGAGAGCTGTGAGAGCTCCATCAACAACTACGAATGCGGTTCGCCCGAGCTCATAGCCATCTACGACATCATGCGCCCCCTCAAGGGCGTCTATGGAGGCCGTTTCTCCGGTGCCGGCTTCAAGGGAGCCGTCATTGCCCTTGTCGACCCCACCGAGAAGTACAACATCGAGAAAGCCATCACCCAGCAGTATCTGGACAAGTTCCCCGAGTACAAGAACACCTTCAAGGTCTTCTGGGTGAAGCCCGATGACGGAGCCCGTTTCCTCGGTGATTGGGAAACATTTAACGGATAAAACCCTCCAATAAATTTACTCTGACATCCACGCAAAAATGATAAATATAGTTATTGCAGCAGGCTATGCCACACGACTGGGTGAACTGACCAAGAATTTCCCCAAGCCACTCCTTAAGATTGGCGAGAGCACCATCCTTGACCGTATGCTCGCTGATATCGATGCCATACCTGAGATCGACGAACATATCGTCATCACCAATCATAAGTTCGCTCCCATCTTCGAGGAGTGGGCTAAGACAAGTCAGTACACCAAACCTGTCACCATCATTGACGATGGTACGGAAACTAACGACACTCGTCTCGGCGCCGTGTGCGACCTACTTTTTGCCATGGACAAGCTATCCATTGATGATGACATGCTCGTGGTGGCAGCAGACAACCTCCTCTTCTTCACCTTTGCCGACTTCGTGAAGTTTGCCCGTGAAAAGGACACTTCGTGCATCATCTGCCATGAGCAGAAGGAACTGGCCAAACTCCAGCGAACGGGTGTAGTGGTGCTTGACGACCAACACCGTGTGCTCAACATGGAAGAGAAACCGCAGGAGCCAAAGAGCACCTGGGCCGTACCTCCCTTCTACATCTATCTCAAAAAGGACCTCGACCTCGTGCGACAGTCTGTAGCAAACGGTTGTGGCAAGGATGCCCCTGGTAATCTCGCCCACTACCTTTGCGACCATACCACTATGCACGCTTGGCCCATGGCTGGCACAGGTGAGAACCTCCGCTTTGACATCGGATCGCTCGACACCTACTATGAAGCGTGCGAGAAGTACAAGTAGCACAAACTATACTTGTAAACAAAAAGTGAAAAGTAAAGAGTGAAAAATATAGAGGTAAATATTAATGAAGAAATAGTAATATATATCCAAGCAAAAATACAAACAAAGTCTATATGAAAAAAGCATATTTTGCAGTCCTCATATTTGCAGTACTTCTCTCTTCGTGTTCTAAGAAAAACAACAATCAGCAACCAGACCCGAAGAGTGTAGCGGAAGCTATGATCAAGGCACTCATGGAGGGTGACGAACAAGATCAGACAAAGGCAGACCTCATGAGGGAATATGTGGTGGCATTGGATTCGTTTGCCCTGGCCATACCCATTATTGGCAATGACACAGAGGCAGACTGGGCTTCGGACAAGGTACACAAGATGGCCCAGGAAGTCCTTGGAGAGAACTGCGGGTACGATGAGATGCTGGCAAAGACATGCTTGATGCAAAGCTATGTGGCATACGGAATGTCGTACTATTCTGCCATACTTTGTAATACATACGATACCAATATGGCACACTATGTAATGGCCACCATCAATAGAGCCGACTCCCTCTATGTGGCTCTAGGCCAAGAACAATTTGACAACTTGGACCTCCAGTGCGCCATGCAATTTGGCTCACTCATGGACTTACAGATGCTTCAAGTGATGCAAAACACCGTGTTGGAGAAGCAAGGAGAGAAAGCCGTGTTCGACAAAGAGGCATTTGGCATATCACAGAAGATACATAAGATGGTCGAGACACTCATGGCAGACAATCAATATTCAGAAGACGACATCGCACGCTTTGCCACCATACTTGAAGGTTCCGCTTTCTTCATGACAATCGCCCCCTACTCCAACGCCTTTGCCACTTCTGCACAAACTGTGGATAGGAACAAGTCGGCTATTACTGCTATGGCTAACTTCTTTGACGAACAGTCAGCCCCCCTCAAAAAAGCAATGGAGGAGCACAAAACAATCACTCCAATAAGCGACGACGATTTCATCTCATATCTTAACACAAGCATCAAATACAAGAGTCTTCTACTCAACATTCTCACACAAGAGATCAGAGCTTTGCAAAAGAAATAGAATGTAAGGTTTTTATACCATTGCCTTCATAATATACTAGTAGCATTATATGCTAAGGGATAAAAAAAGTAACAAGAAAAATTAATATTTTAAACATTTTTTCTTAAATTTGTAGCCAATATTCCATTATAATGGAAAAATCTAATTATAATGGGACAATATCTAAATTCGCGAATCGCTGGATAGCATGAACGAAAAAATTAATAATGCGCCTGATTTTACCTCCCAGGTGGCCACACCTGCACACGCAGATGGGTGTCCCCAAGTAGTGTCTCACGAGGAATTCCTCAAACACAAGTCTGAGTTAGAATATGCAACCGAAACAGTTGCAGAACCCGAAGAAAACGAGCGGGATAAATACCAATGGTATGTGATGCGAAGTTCCTACTGCCGCGAACTCAAAGCTAAGGCTCTCCTCGAGACTGATGGTTTCCGCTGCTACGTACCGACCAAGACCGTACGCGAGGAAAAAAAGGGAGAAGTGAAAACCAAGACAAAAGCTATCGTCCACAACCTGGTCTTCATCTACACCACGAGCAACATCATCGAACCCTGGAAAAAGCTCCATGAGGATGATGCCGGCCTACGCTATTACATGGACAAAAGTCAAGGCAAACCCATGGTCATCGAAGAGAAAACCATGGAAGACTTTATCCGAGTCACCCAAGATTCCGATGAAGGTTTGCTCTTCCTCGACAACCCCGACGTCGTTCTCACCCACGGCCAGCCCGTGGAGGTCATCCTGGGTCCCTTCAAAGGCGTACAGGGCCATGTGCTCCGCATACGTAAGGACCGCCGTGTCGTCGTTTCCCTCCAAGGCCTGGTCTCAGTTGCCCTAGCCACCATGCCCATGAGCTACTTCAAGAAGGTGGAAGAGACTATAGGATAAGTATTATTATATTCAAAAACATGAAAGGAGTCGTTTTAGCAGGAGGCTCAGGCACTCGCCTCTACCCTATCACCAAGGGCATCAGCAAGCAGCTCATGCCCATCTATGACAAGCCGATGGTGTACTACCCCATCTCTGTCCTAATGTTGGCAGGTATCCGAGATATCCTCATCATCTCTACCCCTTACGACCTTCCCGGCTTCAAGCGCCTCTTGGGTGATGGTAGCGACTATGGCGTACATTTCGAGTATGCTGAGCAACCCTCTCCCGATGGACTGGCCCAGGCCTTCACCATCGGTAAGGATTTCATCGGCAACGATTCCGCTTGTCTTGTATTGGGTGACAACATCTTCTTCGGCAGTGGTTTCTCAGCCATGCTTCATGAAGCCGTCCGTGCCGCAGAGGAAGACCATAAGGCAACCATCTTCGGCTATTGGGTGAAAGATCCCGAGCGCTATGGCGTGGCTGAGTTTGACAAGGAAGGCAACTGCCTCTCTATTGAGGAGAAGCCTGCCAAGCCTAAGAGCAACTATGCAGTAGTTGGTCTCTACTTCTATCCCAACAAGGTGGTAGATGTAGCAGCCCATATACAGCCCTCTGCCCGTGGTGAGTATGAGATCACCACAGTCAACCAAGAGTTCCTCCGTGATGGCGAGCTCAAGGTCCAGACCCTCGGCCGTGGATTCGCCTGGCTCGACACCGGCACCCACGACTCCCTCTCAGAAGCCTCCACCTACATCGAGGTCGTCGAGAAGCGCCAGGGCCTCAAAGTCGCCTGCCTCGAAGGCATCGCCTACCGCAAAGGCTGGATCACCGAGGACCGCATGCGCCAGCTCGCCCAGCCCATGCTCAAAAACCAGTACGGCCAATACCTCCTCCAAGTCATCGAGGAGATGAAGCACGAAGTGACCAGCACAAATATCGTGGGGAAGACCATCAAATAAACTAATCTATTATCTTCATTTAGAACAGCCTTCCTAAGGAGCGTCGCTTTATCTATACTATAATATAAACATAAAAATTCCTCCACACCCATCGGTGCAGAAGAATCCACATAATTATAGAACAGTTCTTATACCCACAATAATAGTATTAGCAGAAGGAGCATCTTAAACACAATATTTACATGAACGTATCATTCCTTCTCAAAGAATATTTCCACGATAGTGACAACGTAAGTATCGACGTTTTCGATGCACAGTCACTCAATGACGTTTACCAGCAGGTTCTCAAGACACTGACCTCACACTTTGAGATAGAAGTCAGCGTATTGCAAGCACTGAGCTACTGCTTTTATGAGATACTGGACAACGTACACATTCATTCTGGGAAACCACTTGGTACGGCCATCACACATTTTGATGCAAAGAAGGACGTCCTGCGTGTTTTGGTGGCAGACGATGGTATCGGAATCCGGGCATCACTTGCTGCGAACGAGCAATACAAGGACGTCACAGAAAGCGATGCCATCCAGATGTGCCTGAAGGACTCCGTCACCGATGGTAAAGGCATGGGCTTCGGTCTCTATGCCACCTCACGTCTGATGAAAGATATCGGCATCAGATTTGTCATACATTCAGGCCATCACAAGCTTATCATAAAAGATAATGAATCCGAGATCATCG
This sequence comes from Bacteroidaceae bacterium, assembly GCA_045629325.1. Taxonomy (GTDB): domain Bacteria; phylum Bacteroidota; class Bacteroidia; order Bacteroidales; family Bacteroidaceae; genus Physcousia. The sequence goes on from JAZQQX010000068.1 coordinate 28,000, forward strand.
AAAATGGCTTATGGCAAGGCACTATCATCTTTATGGAAATAACAACATCCAGGGAGATAGACCCTAACGACGTTGTCGAACACAGAACAGAAGCCGATGAGCAATACAACGAGCAATTCATTGAAACCGAAGAACTTGAGAATCTTTGGAAAGATCTCCCTGCTCTGAACCGATTTAAATTCTCTGAATACGGGACGGACTTCGGAACAAGGGACATGGGAGCAAAGTTGCGACAGCTCATACAACCATTACTTGTGAGTGGCGAACGTCTTGCACTTGATTTCACAGATGTCAATGTCGTTTCAAACTCATTTGCCGATGAATGTATCGCAAAACTATTACAAGAATATTCTTTAGATGCCCTCAAGCAACAAACTACATTCTGCAACCTTAAACCTATGGCAGAACGTAGTATCCTTGTCGCGCTTCAAAGAAGAAATAACTCTCAAAGGTAAGAAAGCAGGTCGAATCGCCCAGCCCATGCTCAAAAACCAGTACGGCCAATACCTCTTCCAAGTCATCGAGGAGATGAAACACGAAGTGACCAGCACAAATATCGTGGGGAAGAAAAAGTAACATCAAAGAGGCCATGATAATTCTTTCCCTCTTGACTCCGATACCGACATCATAGTAATGCTACGTTTCGCAACTATCTGATTATGCCCGTCATCTATCGATACATACCCGAAAAAGACTCCGATAATTCTGGCAATCTGCCACTTGTATCCATAGTGATGACCTCATACAATCAACAAGATTTATCGAGGAAGGCGCTGAAAAGTCTATTTAAGCAAGACTATAGCAACTTAGAGATCATCATCACCGATGATCATTCATCCGATGACAGCATGAGAGTCCTCACGGAAGAATGTGATCGATATGCACAGAATGGTGGAAAGCACTCTATTCTTTTCAATCAGAATGAAAGAAACCTGGGAGAAGCCAAAAATTATGAAGTCGGATTCAAGCTGGCCAAGGGAGAACTACTGATAACCGCTGGTGGAGATGACATTTCACATCCGAACAGAGTATCTTGTATCGTAGAGCATTGGCTAGAAAAGGAGAAGAAGCCCACTGTCATCTTCCATGGTTTAAGACCCATCGGAATGGATGACACCCCTCTCGACTATGAATGGTGGAAACCAACCCTTCGAAATCCCCTAGGTGCGGCAATGGCTTATGCTCCTGTCATTGTCAGAAATTTCCCAGAGATAACTCAAAATGAGGGATTCGAGGATAACATATTTGCCAGACGCGCATACCTTTTTGGCGAGATACTGTACATCAAAGACAGACTCATAGACTATCGCATCGGTTCTGGGGTGACTTCTTCTGGAAGCGTACGCACAAAAAGAGAGAAAATCTCAAAAGGGATGACCGAAAGCACCAAGCAGAACTACATAGACCTGGATTATGTGAAGGAAAATGTTTCACCCGAAAAGATTCTGGAGGTTAAAAAGTTAGCAGAGGAAATAGCCGACACATACGGATTGGAGCACTTGATGATCACTGGAAAGAATCCATTCGTCAGGATTAAAGCATTCTCCAAGTATGCAAGAACGGGCAATCGGCTTTATCCGCCCACTCCATACTGGATTATGAAACACTACATTCCATTAATGTTTCCTAAACTAACACCACTTACAAATAAATTAATAAGAGTTAACTAAGATTATTATCAACATATCACAATGAATATTGCCTTATTAATAGCAGGCGGCTCTGGAAATAGAATGGGCCAAGACATCCCCAAACAATTCATGCATGTAGACGGATGTCCTATCATTATCCATACCATGAAATGCTTTCAGCGTCACCCAGACATTGATGCTATCGCAGTCGTATGTCTAAAAGGTTGGGAGACAGTCTTGCAAGCATACGCCAACCAGTTTTCCATCAACAAACTGAAATGGATCTTTCCTGGTGGGGACTCAGGCATGGAATCCATCCATAATGGCATATATGGGCTGAAGAATGAAGGATGTAATAACGATGATCTCGTATTAATACACGACTCGGTTCGCCCACTATTAAGTCAAGACATCATCAGTAGCAACATTGCTATTTGCAAAGCATATGGATATGCCATTACCGGCATCCAGTGCCGTGAAGCTATTCTTGAGAGCGAAGACGGATTTGCATCTACAACAAGTATCCCAAGAGATAAGCTTATTCGTACTCAGACCCCTCAGACCTTTAGGCTTGGCAACATCATAAAAGTACATGAAGAAGCAAGAGAAAAAGGCATCACAAACAGTGTTGCATCATGCACTCTCGTAGCAGAAATTGGAGGAAGAGAGATGCATATCGTTCCTGGCTCTGAGAAAAACATCAAGGTAACAACTGTAGAAGACCTTGAGATCCTAAAAGCATTGATGCACACCTCAAAAGACGAATGGTTAAAATAATATGAGCTACAAGGATGACATATTCAGAGCAGCCACTCTCGACCTACCGTGGGAGAAACTATGTGGTTGCAACATTCTCATCACCGGAGCAACCGGCCTCATTGGCTCATGCATTGTAGAGGTTCTACTCTCCCATCCGGGTAAGGACTACCAAGTATACGCTAGTGGAAGAAACGAAGAAAGAGCCAATCTGCGATTCAAAGAATATACAGATGACCCATCTTTTCACTTCATCAAATATGATGTTTTAGAACCACTTGAAGGAGATATCCAGTTTGACTACATCATCCATGCTGCAAGCAATGCTAGTCCCAATTTCTTTGCCACTAAGCCAGTGGAGGTCATCAAGTCCAACATTTTTGGAGTCAGCAACCTGATGGATTATGGACTTCAACATGGACTTAGGCGTTTCCTTTTCGTATCATCCGGAGAAGTGTATGGGGAGGGAGATGGACGAGTCTTCACGGAAGACTACAGTGGATATGTCGACCCCACATCTCCACGTAGCTGCTACCCATCAAGTAAACGAGCAGCTGAGACACTCTGCGTGTCCTATGGTGCAGAATACGGAGTTGAGACCGTAATTGCACGACCTTGCCACACATATGGGCCACACTTCACAGAATCAGACAACCGCGTCTACGCTCAGTTCATACGCAACGTATTGAACGGAGAAGACATTGTGATGAAGAGTACGGGAGAGCAGTATCGCTCTTGGTGCTACGTAGTGGATTGTGCCTCTGCTATTCTCCATATTCTGCTAAAAGGCGAAAATGGGCAAGCATACAATATTGCAGACGAAAAATCAAATATCACAATTAAGGAATTAGCTGAGATTATTGCAGAAATTGGTGGCAAAAAGGTCGTTATGGATTTACCGAGCGATATGGAAAAGAAGGGATTCAATGTTGTGACAAGATCTATGTTTTCAATTGAAAAGATAAAAACATTAGGGTGCGTAGCACTTACATCTATAAAAGAAGGTCTAATCAAAACTTTTAGAGAAATTAGCATATGAAAAAATTAGCCATATTAGGACTCATGAATGAACCTAACCAAGGCGATCCATTGATATGTGAATGCGTAAAATATTTATATGGTTCATCTATCTCTGATGATGTTTCATGGCAATTGTTTGATTTAAGGTTCATATTTAAGTATTTTATTTCCAGTGACAAGAAAACATTAATATACAAAAAAGGTTACAGCTTTATAGGCTTGATATATAAGAGATACCCATGGAAAATATTCTATAAACTTAAGATTTTCCTTTTGTCAAAAACATATGAAGGCAATCTGAAAAACACTAACTGCGGTATTATTGCAGGAGGAGGAATTATACACTATAAGTTCCATGATTATGCTTTGCCTATATGCGCATTCATCAAAGCTTGTAATAGCAAAGGCATCCCCATTGTTATTAACGCAGTAGGAATAGAAGGGTATGATACAAAGAACATCAAATGTCAACAAATGAGGAGATATATGTCATATCCAAATGTTATAAAGATAACAACCAGAGATGACCTAAATTTACTTAAAGAATTCTATCTTACGCCAAATAGCAGATGCGAAACCAAGAAAGTTATTGACCCAGCTGTATTCAGTTCTCAAATATTCTCCTTGATTCGCAATCCTCATTCCGAAGTGATAGGCATTGGTCTTATCCGATCAAGTATTTTTAAAGATTTCAGAGTAGAATACTCGGTTCAGGATATCGTAAACTACTACGTTTCTCTAGTAAGAACTTTACAGAAGAGAGAATTGAAGTTTGCATTTTTCATTAACGGCTTCTCTGGAGATCTAGACCTCGTACCTATTATAGAGGAACGAACCGGTATAAAAATAAATGTTAGTATTCCAAAAACACCACAGGAGCTGGTTGAGACCATCTCAGGATACAAAGGTATTATTACCGCCCGCATGCATTCGTGCATAGTAGCATACTCTCTTAACATTCCTGCTGTTGCATTTGAATGGTGTGAGAAACTTAGATTCTGGGGCGAAACCATTGGAGCCCCTAGGTCAATTCTCAGTATGAAAGAATTAAATGCAGAAACTGCTATTCAAAGACTAGAAGATTTACAATTGTCGGGTTACAATGACAGTATTCGAAAAAACTTGATGGAAATGCATCTACACGACATCGAAAGCACATGTAAAATCATCTAAACATTACTATATACTAAAACATCAGATTATTTATGAGTTCAGTCAAACAAGATACACTCAAAAGCGTAAAATGGACTGCCATTGAGAAAGCATCTGTACAAGGCATACAGTTTGTACTTGGACTCATTATGGCTCGCCTGCTTACACCCGAAGATTTTGGAACTGTAGGCATGCTTGCTATCTTTATTGCCGTATCACAAACCTTTATTGATAGCGGTTTCTCCGGAGCACTGATTAGAAAATTGGACAGAACGGAGGAAGACTATTGTACCGCTTTTTATTTTAACCTCTTCATCTCAGTACTATGCTATGCTTTACTGTTTGCCATAGCACCATGGGTCGGCGAATTCTTCAAAATACCCATACTCTGTCCCATACTAAGAGTCCAATCTGCTGCATTAATTATTAATGCATTTATGGCAGTCCAGGTCGCAAGGTTGACAATTGATCTCGATTTCAAAGCATTAGCCAAAAGAAACCTACTTGCCTCTATACTTTCAGGAGTTACAGGAGTCGTCCTAGCGTATTTTGGATGGGGAATATGGGCTCTTGTTGCTCAAGCATTGTTGTCAAGCATTATCAACCTCATTTTCATTGTTCTCTATTGCAGATGGATACCCAGAAAGAAATTTAGTAAAACCTCATTTCATTATCTTTGGGGATATGGTAGCAAAATGCTTGCATCCGGTTTGCTCAACACCATCTATGGAAACCTTACTCCACTAATCATTGGAAAACATTTCTCTTCTAGAGATCTTGGAGTGTATAGCAGAGGGACACATTTGGCCGCCTATCCAGCCAACATAACCAATGATGTATTAGGAAGGGTTACATTCCCTATCCTGTCGAAGATTCAAAACGATGATGAAAGGCTTATAAGCGTCTACAGAAAGTATATATGCACAACATCGATTGTCATCTTCTTTGGATGTACTCTTCTTTGTGCTCTTGCCAAGCCTATAGTCTATACCCTACTAACTGTTAAGTGGGAGGAATGTATCATCTATCTGCAGATATACTGCTTCTCCATTATGTTTGACCACATTTGCAGAATCAATCTAAATCTGTTGCAAGTGAAAGGAAGAAGCGACTTGTTTTTCCGACTTGAAGTCATAAAGAAGTCTATCTCACTGACCATCCTGCTTGCAAGTATTCCATTCGGAGTGATTGGCATATGTATCTCTAAGGTTATATATTCACAGATTGCGGTTTTTATCAACACCTATTATACAGGTAAACTTTTCAACTTAGGATATCGCAAACAAGTCAAAGACTTCAGTTCATACTTTGTATTGTCAATAGTTTGCGTCATTCCTTCTTATCTACTTACAATGTCAGGCTTACCTAATATAATAGTACTGGTTATAGGCGTTTTGATATCCATTACACTTTATTCCACATTACTCTTCAAAAAGAAAGATGCCAACTTCTTGGAGATTGCTAACACAATAACAGCAAAAATTAGAAAGTAAACTATTAGTGATGAACTCGCTACATAAGAAGATTGATGAGGTTCGAGGCAGAATAGGATACTTGTTATATACGAGGATCTTTACTCCATTCAAGGCTTGGCAAATTCGGCACAAGAAACAGATCAAAGTGCTTTTCGTGGTCAGCGAAGTGGGAGTCTGGAAGACAGAGAACTTATATTTAGCAATGCTTAAACATCCAAGGTTTATCCCCGTAATACACGTCGTAAAATCCATGGAGAACGACAGAGCTAAAGATGAAGTAGAAACATACATATCATCACACAACTACTCATACAAAAATGTGGAAGAAAATGATGCTTTACAAAAAGATGGCAAAGCAGACATTATTTTCTATCAGAAACCATATATTTGGACAGTTCCGGACAAGCAGAAATTCACTAAAAACAAAAATGCTCTCTTTGCATTTGCCAACTATGCTTTTCACAACGCATACAGCCAATTTCTTACAAACCAGCCATTTCACAACTATGCATGGCAACTCTATTATGAGAATGCATCTTCTGCAGGTGAAAATGCAAGGATAATGGACAACAAGGGGAGAAACATTAAAGTAACAGGACTCCCAATGAGTGATCTTCTATTATGTCCACCATCCTCAGATCCATGGAAAAAGAGTTCTTTGCCAAAAAAACGTATTATCTGGGCACCTCATCATACTATCCCACAATTTGGTAGAGCACTAGCCTACTCTACTTTTATGGATTATGCTGAAGGCATACTACTGATCGCCAAGAAGTATTCTGATAAGGTGCAATTCGCATTTAAACCTCACCCTCTCCTCCAGCCAAAACTTCGTAAAATATGGGGAGACGAACGCACGTACAAATATTATGAGGAATGGGCGGATATGGAGAATACACAATTAGAGTTGGGAGCCTACTCAGATCTTTTCAAGACAAGTGATGCGCTGATTCATGATTGCGGATCATTTACTATTGAATATCATTATACTAAAAAGCCAGTTATGTATCTTGAATCTGATGGACATGATTCAACCCCACTTGTCAGTTACGCTCAAGAAGCCTATGACCTTCACTACAAAGCACACTGCCTAGAAGATATAGAGAATTTTATTCACATGGTTATCAAAGAAGAGGATCCCCTAAAAGAGAAAAGAACTCGATATTTTGAAGAGAACCTTCTGCCACCTAATGGCAAAACAGCATGTGAAAACATAATAGACGCCATACTTAACAGCTAAGAAACAATAATACATAAACATCCCCCACACCTTGCCGGTGCAGGGGAAACCACATAAACTTATCCTCACTCTTCTACCCTCCGAGTACCTGCTCGTGATAGCGGATGGCATACCAAAGGCCTTTGCAGACACGCACCTTCTTGGCACGGCAGCCATTGAGTTCATAGCTGAGAGCGCACATGATGCGGATATAGGAGTTCCAGTCATAGCCAGCAATGGGTTTGTCTGCATCGATGCCAGAATAATAGGCTACACACTTGGCAAGAAACTCGGACTTGATGGCATAAGGTGATGACCAAACGCTGATATACTAACGAATGGTGTTGCAACCATACATCTCACGATACTGAAAGAAAAGCAGAAAGGCAGCACAATATCGAAAGGTGAACACTATAGATTAAGCACCACCTCATGGCATTCACTTGGAAGGATAGAAAAGACATCTTCAAGGGTGAAGGGATATACCACCTCACCTTCGTGGTGGTCAATCGTGCGCCCATACTTGGCATGCTGGAGCCATTGCTCTCTCCTGATAATGAAGGTCACATCGCAACGGTGTGTCCCACCAACCTCGGGAAGGCGGTGCTAGCGAAGATGAAAGAGCTGGCTACACGCTACCCTCAACTACAGATCATTTGGAAGCAACTCATGCCCGACCATCTGCATGCCGTGGTATGGATGCACGAAGGGTACGAGGGACACCTCAAGATGATGACTCGCGGATTTGCTCAGGGATGCAGCAAGATCGCCCGCAGATATGCAAGGGATATGTTGGTAGTTGCACAATCAGATTGTGCAGACCCTACAAACAAACTCTTACAAAGCAGCCCGACACCAGCAAACAAACTCCTACAAGGCAGCCCAACACTAACAAACAACCACCCACAAGACAGCCCGACACCAGCAAACAGCCACCTACAAGACAGCCCGACACTAGCAAACAACCACCCACAAGAAGAACTACAACTGGATTCCCATAGTGCCAACCTTGCGAGCAAGGTCACACCCCGTGAGATGGACCCTTACGACTGTGGAAACGGAGCTCACACGCTCTTCTCTACACCTTTCATCCGCACACTGGCTCGCAGCGGTCAGTTAGACACTATGGTAAAATATGTGAAGAGCAATCCCGACAATGCATGGATGGTAAGGATGAACCCCTCTCTCTATGTGATACGCAGAGATGTGGAATGCGCAGGACTACACTTCGATACGATGGGCAAAAGTCGCCTGCTTTACTGGCCCGACACGCAGACTGTCGACCTTCCACGCGAGATGTCGCAGGTTCAGATAAATAAAGAGATACAAAAAGCCTTAGGGCATGCCAGCAGGGGCGCTGTCACCTATACGGCTGCTATGAGCAGAGGAGAGAAAGAGTTGGCAAAGGCCATACGAAATGCAGGATATCCCCTTGTGGTCATGATGCTTGATGGATTCCCCGCAGAAGGCACAGAAGCAGCTCGCTACTACCATCCAGGAGGCATCTACCACAAGACTTGTAGCCAAGGACGCCTATTGCTTATGGCCCCTCACCCCACCAACTACCAGAACCCTGCCATCATCGCTCTTACCGACGCAGAGCTCCAGCAAAAAGCAGAAGCTAAGCACCTGACCTACACATCCCTACCTCACACCAGCAAGCGCTGGCGCATGATAGCAGGCAACATCATGCTCCGGATAATAAATGAACGCTACGCTACGAAAACCTAACGGTACGAAGAACGAACGCTGCACTACCAAACGATAATAAAGATACACCCGTCCTCGCGATTGACCGCGAGCCCATCATCCCTCCCACGCTAGCCGCTCACCGCTCAACCCTCAACGCTCAACGCCTCATGCCAACACTCATCAAGGAAAAGAATAACACGCGCACATACACATGCGCGAATTTAGAAGAAGTGGTCTCCTTTATCCAGGAGGGTGCCTTCATGGACATGCGCAATGTACCGATGCTTCGTATGGGTGCCAACTACCGCAAGCGCAATGGCAAGGAAGTCCTTGAAGCGTTCTGTGGCATGGTGACGCTTAGCATCAGCAACTTGCCCGGAGAGGAAGAGACACGCATGGTGATGGGGCGGGTAAAGATGATACCGCACACGCTTCTTGCCTGGCGAAGCGAGGATAAACGAAGTGTCTATGTGGTATGCCGGTTGGAATGGACCGAGGAGAATACGCCCAAGACAGAGGAGCAGATGATGGCATTCCAGCAGAATGGCTATCAACTGATGCACTACATCTATTCTGCCCAATTGGTGATGAATGTTGATACTGCCGAACCAACGCTCGACCACGAACTACCTTGTTGTTACGATGCAGAGGCATATTATAATCCCCAGGCACTCCCCTTCTTTGTGGATGGGCAGAAACGCTCAATGCCTGCTCTCAATGTGCCCGACCAGAAGACGGGACTGGAACTGCTACCCGGACTGGACGAACAGCAGACGATGGCTTTCATCTACCACAACTGCTATCGCAAGGCAATGATAGAAGGGAGAAAGAAGGCTGCGAGCGAGGATGACTGGGAGCAAAATGTTGCCGAACAACTGGCCACCTATTGCTTTGACTCGGGTCTGCCCATCGGTTATGCCCTCAGCCACACGCGCCTTATGCCCATCGCACGCAAGACGGCCTTCTGCCTGGAGATGATCTTTGAGAACGCCTATGCTGAGGAGATGCTTTCAGGCATCAACTTCGGTCGTGTAGATAAGAACGCCTTGCTGACCTATCAGACTGAAGCATTCCTCAACGCATTCTACCTCCTTCGCCGAAACACACTTACGGGTGAGGTGCAGTACAGGGAGCGTTCGGCCTATAGTTTCGACTTCCGTCCTCTCACAGAGCAGATGATGAACTCCATGACCATCCGTGCCCTGAAGGCAGGACTCGGTTCGTGGGACAAGGATGTGAAGCGACTCATCAACAGCAACGACATAGAGCAGTTCGACCCCCTAGCCGAATACCTATACAACCTCCCCACCTGGGATGGAAAGGATCGTGTGAGCGAACTGACGGCCAGAATCCCATGCGAGTACGAACGCATGCCTCACTACTTCCACATCTGGCTTCTCAGCATGGTGGCTCACTGGTTGGGCAAGGACCGGCTTCACGGTAATGCCATCGTGCCTTTGCTCATCGGCGGACAAGGATGTCGCAAGACAACCTTCGCCAGCATGATACTGCCCAACGAACTGCGTGATTACTACAACGATAAGGTGGATTTCCGAAGTGACAGCGACCTCATGGCAGGACTCTCACGCTTCGCACTCATCAACATCGATGAGTTCGACTCCCTGAAGAAGAGCCAGCAACCCACCCTCAAATACCTGCTCTCCAAGAGCGAGGTGAAATTCCGTCCGGCATACGGCAAAACCATCGAACAGCGCCGTCGTTATGCCTCCTTCATTGCTACTACCAATCTCTCCCACCCTCTCGTGGACCGCACCGGTAGTCGCCGTTTCATCTGCATCAAGGTGACCGATGGCACACACATCGACACCGAGACACCCATCCATCACGACCAGCTCTATGCCCAGCTCCTAGCCGAACTCAACGAAGGCCAACGGTTCTGGTTCAACGATGAGGAGACCGCCGAGGTACAAGAGCACAATGCACCCTTTGTTCGTCTCAACAACCTCAGCGAGATGATCGACAAGGTTGTACAAATACCCCAGACAGAGGAAGATGGCGAATGGCACAGCATTGACGATATCATACAGTATATCTCAGACAATTTCAGGTACATATCGGTCACCAACAACACCCATCGCGACATTGGCAAACTGCTCCGTGAGAAAGGATATCAAAGCCACCGTATGACCGCAGGTGTCAAATACTTCATCAAATATCTTTGAGAAGTAAATTTTTACCTACATACATCATTTTAAGATTAACATACTATCATTCAATGATTTATGTGAATGTAGGTTAGATTTGACCTACATAATACAACACCAAAATACGCATAAGCAAAACTACAAGCATCCATAAGCATGACCACACCTACCAACAATATGATGGTAGGTGAAAAGACAAGCATGACGAGAAATACAATAGAGCGCGACAAGAACACATGGCAACAAAGATAGAATGGCATAAAGTACCGTCGAAAGCCGAAGATGCAGAACCACGATTCTTCCCACGCATCAAGAAGGCAGGGAAGGTTGGAGAAAGAAAACTTTTCAAGAAAGCCTCTGCACACTCCGTCATCGACCGTGCGACCTTCAGTCCTGCCATCTATGAGTTAGTGCATGCCATCGCAGAGGAACTGAAGAAAGGCAATACCGTTTCTATTCAGGACCTTGGAACCTTTCAAATGCAAATAGGGACAGAACAAGCCATCAAGGCATCCGAGCGTACTAACACACAGGCCATCAAGGTGGAAGGAGTCAAATTTACTCCATCACCCCATTTCATGGATCTACTCAAAGATACCGAGTTCGCCTGGGAGCCCAAAGAAATCACGAACGCCCCTATCACGGACGAACAAGTCATGGAGCATCTATCCGCATGGTTCTCCACCCACGATTCCATCACTCGCTCCCAGTTCTGCACACTCTTCCATATGCGTCGCACCACTGCCACAAAACGCATCAATACCCTGATAAGCAAGGGGCTAATCACAAGAGCAGGCACCAACAAAGAAACAAAATACATACCTGTAAGGATAAAAAACATGTAGGTGAAAACCTACCTACATATAACATAATATCTAATTTTCAAAAAGTTAATATGAAAATGATGTATGTAGGTAAAAAATAGAATTATTAAGAAAATAATGCCAGTAATATCAGTTATAGTACCTGTCTATAATGCCGAGAAGTACCTTCACCGTTGCATAGACAGCATCCTCGCCCAGACCTTTACCGATTATGAGTTACTCCTCATCAATGATGGCAGCAAAGATGGCAGTGGGGTGATATGCGATGAGTATGCACAGAAAGATCCGAGAGTCCGTGTGTTCCATAAGGCGAATGGTGGAGTGAGTTCGGCAAGGAATCTGGGATTGGACAATGCACAAGGGGGATGGGTGACATTCTGTGACTCAGATGATTATGTTGACTGTTATTGGCTAGAGACATACAATAATATGCTTAGAACAGAAGCTGATCTTTTTTCTCAAGGCTACGAATTCTCTACCCCTGATAACAGGAACCACTTTCAACATATAGGAGTTAATAATTATGGTACGACAAAAGAATGTTTGCTAAAAATGTGCGAACAACCTCTAATAGGTTTTCTCTGGCACAAATTGTTCAAAGCAAGCATAATAAAAGAATATAGATTAAGATTCAATGAGAAATATGATGTTAGAGAGGATTATGATTTCATTTTAAGATTTTGTTTACACTCGAACAAAATATCATGTATCAATGACTCACATTATATATATGAGAGACCTAACTATGCGAACAAATACAAAAACAAGTCCCTCTTTGATGCAAATTGTTCTATTTTTAGGTCTTTAAGAGAAATCTACAATGATAAAAGAAATACATTATTTAACCGAATATACAACGAAATAAACAATTCACTATTTGCCTCCTACAAAACAGGTTCATGCACAATAGAGATGTTGACATTATATTTGACAACAATAAATGGAGTAGAAATGTTATCTTCTCTATCATTAGTTACCAGACTTGTATTAAGAACTAGGAATATATCATTTATACATTTATTCATAAAAGCTAAATCAAGACTAAAAAAATGAAAATAGGACTACTTACATTCCATTGTTCTCAGAATTATGGAGCATCACTTCAAGGTTATGCTCTACAAGAGGTATTGAAGGAACTCGGCCATGATGTAAAAACTATTGACTACCGTCCTGATTTTTTAGTATACCCTCTATATCCAAGATACCTCATTCTAACAAAGAATATATTAAAACTTGTAGAACATATCATTTGGGCTACCATATCAGGACTGAAAAGAAGAAAAGCATTTAACCGCTTTCTATCAAAATATTATGATTTAGCTCCCAAAGTGGCAGAAACAGAAATAACGAAGGATTTTGATGCAATTGTAATAGGCAGCGACCAAATATGGAATACCAAAATCACTCAAGGGGATACAAAGTATTTTGCTGACTTTGGATACCCAAAAGGCAGCCAAAAATATATTGCATATGCTGCAAGTATGGAAGCAACAAAGCTCTCTGAAGAAAAAGAGAGGATATGCAAGCGTTGTATACCCTACTTTGATGCAATTGGTGTACGAGAGAGAAATCTGATAGAACTCATTAAGCCCTATAGCCAGGTAGATATCGAGCATGTGGCAGATCCCGTACTCTTGAGTTCTCCAGACAGGTGGCATAAAATGGCTGTTAAGCCCCAAAAAGACAACTATGTATTACTATATCAAGTAAGATATGATAAACGAGCAAGAGAATTTGCGAAGAAGACAGCAAAAGTATATGGAGCAGAATTAGTAGAGATTTCATCTACGCCTAAAGTTGAGAAGGAGGACGACTACATCATCCACGATGCAACACCCGAAGAATTTGTTGGCTGGATAAAGTATGCAAATTGTGTGGTTACATCTTCATATCACGGATTAATCTTCTCATTAGTGTTTGAGAAAGACTTCTACTCTCTACACTTAGGTGACGGAGCAGACTCACGATCCTCACTCTTATTGGATGAAGTGGAATTAAAAAACAGAAATATTGAAATAGAATATACTCCTAAAAAAGAACACATTGATTATACGCTCGTTAAACCCTTGATAAAAACAATGCGTATTCAGTCCAGAGCATTTCTCCAAAATATAATAAACAATTAAAGAATGAGTCCACAAGTATCTATCATTGTACCTATATATGGTGTAGAGAGATTCATCGCTCATTGTGCAGAAACGCTTATGAGCCAAACACTTGAGGATATAGAATATATCTTTGTCAACGATTGCACTAAAGATAGAAGTATGGATGTACTCCATTCGGTCACTGAAAGACATCCGGAAAGATCTCATCAAATCAAGATAATCGAACATACAGAAAACAAAGGATTACCTGCAGCCCGAAATACAGGCTTGGAACATGCGCAAGGAGAATATGTGTTCCATTGTGATGCTGACGATTTCGTTGAAGAAACCATGTTGGAAGAGATGTATAGTCAGGCAAAGAAAGAAAACGCAGATATTGTATGGTGTGATTATTATGAAACATTTGAGAAGCATGAGGTATACAAAAAAGAGCCAAAAGCGAATTGTGCAGATGAGGCAGTAAAGCACATGTTATCAAGAACCATGCAATACAATGTGTGGAATAAACTGGTAAGGATATCTATTTATAGGGAGAATGGAATTACATTTCCCACAGGAAGATCTATGGGTGAAGATATCACGATGATTAAATTGTTTGCTGTGGCAGATAAAGTTTGCTATCTTCCCAAAGCATACTATCACTATATAAAATGGAATACGGGGGCAATGACCCAAGTTTTCAACCAAAAGAAATTAAAAGAACTGAAAGAAAACATTGAAGATTTAAGCCATTTCCTCTGTCATAGAAGACCCGCTGTTTTTGATAACGAGATGGACTACATGAAATTATGGGCAAAATTTCGCTTTCTACTTACATCAGGAAAAGGTGGAACTTACAAAATGTGGAAGGAATGGTTTGTAGATAGTAACAAAAGTATATGTATACTGCCTGGTGCTAATACCAGAATTAAGCTGCTAATGAAAATGGCAGCAAAGAACCAATGGTGGTTCGTGTGGACCCACTATTGGATACTACTAAAAGGCATCTATCCAGTGATGCATAAAGGAGTAAAGATTGACTGAAGAAGAAAAATATATCTATTATGAAGATATCTGTAATCATTCCCGTTTTTGGGGTGGAGAAATTCATTGAAAAATGTGTAAATTCTCTTATGAATCAAACATTTGAAGATGTAGAATATATCTTTGTGGACGATTGTACGAAGGACAATAGCATTAAAATTCTATATGAAATATTACAGAAATATCCAAATAGGAAAGTAAAAGTTATAACACATGAAATAAACCAAGGATTACCCGCTGCAAGAAACACAGGTCTTTCAATGGCTACGGGAGATTATATCTTTCACTGTGACAGCGATGACTATCTTGAAACCGATGCGTTGGAATGTCTATACAAAAAAGCTCAAGAAGAAAATGCAGACATTGTATGGTGTGATATTTATGAGAACTACTCTACAAGCCAAAGCTATCTGAAACAACCGGATTATACAGCCCCATCTGATGCTCTCAAAGCGATGTTAACCAGTAATATGAGATTTAATGTATGGAACAAACTATGCAAAAGATCACTTTATACAGAAAATGGAATTGCTTTTCTTGAAGGGAACTCTATGGGGGAGGATATGTGCATGATGAAATTGTTTATTCATGCTAAGAAAGTTGCACATGTTTCCAAAGCACTATATCACTATGTAAGATGTAACCCTAGCGCTTTGACAAAAAATCAGACTCACAAAAAGATACAAGAAGACAAAAATAACATAGAAAGTTTAAGGAATCATATAGAGAAACATACTGGAACGATATATTCTAACTATATAGGTTTTCATACCCTATGGACCAAATTGCCACTGCTTCTAACGACAGGAACTTGCAGTCAATATGCAGAATGGGCAAACTGGGGAACCGAATATAACATGCTAATCTCACAACTACCAAATGCGAACAATAGGATAAAGTTGCTAATGAATATGGCCGCAAAGAAACAATGGTGGTTTGTCTGGCTTCACTATGTATTAGTGATTAAGTGCTATTATTCACTAAGGTACTATGATAAAAAATAACACAGATGAACAATACTCCTAAGATAACCGTAATTACACCTGTATATAATGTAAAGACATTCATAGAAAGGTGCGCCACCTCCTTGATGCGACAGACATTTAAGGATGTGGAATATATCTTTGTGGATGATGCTTCTAATGATGGTAGCATACCTTTGCTTGAGAACATCATAGCCCAATACCCCGAAAACAATGTTCGCATCATACATCATGAGAAGAACTGTGGTCTGCCAACAGCCAGAAAAACAGGAATAGAGGCCGCAACGGGCGAATATGTGTTCAACTGTGACGGTGATGACTATGTAGAGGAGACTCTGCTAGAGAAGATGTATAATGCTGTGAGTAAAAACAATGCAGACTATGCATACTGCGACTTCTTCCTAACCTATGAAACGACAGAGCGCTATATGCATTGCCCCACCTACTCTACTCCGGACGAGGCCCTTCGAAAGGGATATCTCGCAGGAGCGATGAAATATAATGTGTGGAACAAACTCATCAGAAGAAACTTGTATGAGGGTGTAGAGTTTCCCGTTGACCATAGAAAAGGTGGCGAGGACATGGTGATGTTTTATGTTCTGTCAAGAGCCAAGAGTGTGGTTCATGTACCCGAAGCATTGTATCATTATATCAAATATAACGAAAACGCCATTTCCGAGAAATTCTCAGAGCAGAGACTGATTGACATTCGATACAATGCCGACTATGCAATACAGTCTGTACTAAAGAATTGCCAAGGAGATTATGCCAAGGAGATTGCACTCTTCAAACTCAATGTGAAGTTGCCTTTCCTTATCACCGACGATAGCGTAAAGCACCAAATATGGAAAGAATGGTACCCAGAAGCTAATAAGTATATTTGGACAAATGAACACTTGCCATTTAGGACTAGATTGCTTGAGTGGTGTGCTGCAAAGGATTTGTGGTTGATAGTTAAAATGAACTACTTGATTTTATATAAAGTAATTTATAATATCTTATACAAATAAACATGGCTAAGAAGCTGTTTTTTATACCTATACTTGTAATAATTACAAGTATATACTTATTCCCCTTCTTTTGTTCTTATCTACCTTCGGTCAATACCAAAATGTTTCTGGCAGGACTAAGTCTCATTTGGTTGGCGATTTCAGTTTCAATGAAAGGACAAGCAAGTGTTGACCATCGTTTGTTCCATGCTTCCATCTATGCTGCTATAGTATCACTTGTCGGCTTTATATCTATTGTGATTAACAATGCAACAGACTATACCTATGCAAGTTACATCATGTCTATGTGGGTATGGTTAGGAGGAGCGTACTTCGTAATTTCGGCAATAAAAGTAGTTCATGGTAAATGTTCGATTTTGCACCTATGCAACTATATCATCGCGGTGTGTGTTGCTCAATGTACCATTGCCTTGATGGTAGATAGTATTCCTGCTGTAAAAGACTGGGTTGACGGGTTTGTTATTGGTGAAGGATTCATGGGTACTAACAAAGATCGAATGTATGGTATCGGAGCAAGTCTTGATGTCGCAGGCATGAAATTTGCAGCAACATTAATTATGATTGCTGTTATATTAAATAAAATACAAAATACAAAAATACAAAAATATCAAACATTTTATATTATTTCATTTCTTTATCTATTTGTAGTTGGTTCCATGATAGGAAGAACCACTGGTATAGGTGCTATTATTTCCTTAGTCTATTGGGGAAGTACAAATATTACAAAACTAAATTTTAGATCTTCTGTTTTCAAAATCAGTATTATCATAATTTCAATAGGAATTATTAGCACTATATATCTATACAACACATCGCCTGCTTTTTACACAAATGTTCGCTTTGGTTTTGAAGGATTTTTTAGTTTAATTGAAAAAGGTTATTGGGAAACTAATTCTAATAACCACTTGGAGCACATGGTTAAATGGCCAGACAATTTAAAGTCATGGATAATTGGTGATGGATATTTCAACAATCCACTTGATTCTAACCCGTATTATATAGGAAAAGGAATAGGAAACTTCTATATGCTTACAGATATTGGCTACTGTAGATTTATCTTCTATTTCGGAATTGTTGGACTTAGCTCCTTTATGTTGTATTTCTTGAAAATAAAGAAACTATGCTCTGAAAGATTTGAATCGTTTAATACTATGTTTACCTTAATCTTGATTCTTAATTTCATTGTATGGATAAAAGTTTCATCTGACTTATTTGTACTTTTTGCACCTTTCCTCATAATCTCTCAGGATGAAAACGATGATTATATGAAAAACATGGGGCTAATTGAAGATGAGCAACAAAGCCTGGCAAGTTAAGAATTATCTATGAAAATCATATATCATATCAACTCCCTTTATAATCCCGGAGGGATGGAAAGGGTGGTGTTGAACAAGGCTGTTTGGCTGGATGCGCATGGGTATGAGGTGTGTATCGTGACAACAGATCAGGATGGGAGACCCGCATTCTATGACTTCCCGAAAAGTATAAGGATGGTTGATCTAGGCATCAACTATTCGGCAGACAAGGGTAAGAACATCATAGCTCATATCTTTTCATTTCTAAAAAAGAAGAGACTGCACGAAAGGCGACTGAGAGAGTTCCTAATAAAGGAGAAAGCGGACATAGTGGATACGCTTTACCCTGGGGAATCGTCTTTTATCCCAACAATAAAGGATGGGAGCAAGAAGGTGATAGAACTTCATCAAAGTAAATTCTTCCACCGGCAATATGCCAACAAGGGACTGAAAGGTCTCATTGACCGATGGCGTGAGATGCAGGATGTACGCATGGTGAGTCGATTTGATAAGTTTGTGGTGCTGACGGAAGAAGACAGAGGGTACTGGGGAGACTTAAAGAATATCATCGCGATACCGAATGCTGCTCAAATTGAAAATGGAAAATTGAAAATTGAAAATGAAAGCGATGAAGGACGAAAGACGAAAGAAAGTGGACGAGTGATAGCCGTTGGCAGGCTGGACTACCAAAAGAGTTTTGACAGACTGATACAAGTATGGGAACTGGTTTGTCAAAGGACAAAGGGTTGGGTGCTTGATATATATGGACAAGGTGAATGGCATGATATGCTCGAGAGTATGATCAAAGAGCATGGATTGAGTGAAAGATGCCATTTGAAAGGCACCACCAACAACATATGGAAGGAGTATGAGGAGAGCGACATACTTGTGATGACTTCTCACTACGAGGGACTACCTATGGTGATGATTGAATCCATGGCCTATGGTCTACCTACCATATCGTTTGACTTCAAATGTGGGCCAAAGGATGTCATCTGCCAAGGAAAGAACGGATACTATGTGGAGGATGGGAATCTTGAAAAAATGGCTCAAACCTTGGTGAAAGTGATGGAGGATGATGAACTTCGAGCATCGCTCTCAAAAGAAGCACGAAAAGTGAGAGAGAAATATAGCGAAGAACGCATCATGGGGATGTGGACGAATCTGTTCGATGAACTGACAATGAAGACCAAAGAGTAATGAAGAAGCTGTTACAGATAAACCCCGTAATAAGAACCAACACATCGACAGGACGCATCATGCAAGAGATTGGAGATGTGGCCATGGCGCATGGATGGGAGAGCTATATTGCATACAGTGGTGGACGAGATGGAAAGAATCCTACTTGCACTTCCATTCCTATTCCCGTAGGAAACAAAGTGGATGTGGCATGGCACGCTGTTGAGACACGACTGCTGGACAGGCACGGACTTGCCAGTAGATGTACCACAAAACAATTTATCAAGAAGATAAAGGAGATAAGTCCTGACATTATCCATATACACAATATCCATGGGTATTTTCTGAACTACAAATTGTTGTTTGAGTTCTTGGCAGAATACGGGCGACCCGTCATTTGGACGGTACATGACTGCTGGTTGTTCACAGGACATTGTTATTACTATTCATCCATAAAATGCGAGAAGTGGAAGAGCGGATGCGAATCGTGTCCGCAGAAGAAGAGATTCCCATCAAGCTGGTTTATAGATAGATCATCGCAAAACTTCCAGGACAAGAAAAGGTACTTCAATCTACTGCCCAAAGAGCGTTTCGTTGTAGCTCCCGTGTCAAAATGGATGAAAGAGGAACTGGAACAATCGCTTTTTGAGAATTGTACTCTTAAGGTGATGCACAATGGTATCAACCTTGATGTGTTTTATCCTCGTGACAATGAAAAAGAGGTACGCGAGCGTTATGATATCCGAACAAAACACATCATCATGGCCATTGCTACCTTGTGGCATCCCGAAAAAGGAGTGGATGACCTAATGAAGATGTCGGAGTTGCTAAACGAAGATGAAGTGATAGTGATGGTTGGTGTGGATGACGAACTGATGAAGCGCCTTCCAAACAAAATCATCGGCATAAAAAGAACTGCCAATGTAGATCAGTTGGCAGAACTCTACAGTGCTTCGACAGCCGTAGTAAATCCCACATGGCAGGACAACTATCCAACCGTGAATCTTGAGGCTATCGCATGCGGAACCCCTGTTGTGACTTACAAGACTGGAGGAAGTCCTGAAAGCATTACTCCTGAAACAGGATATGTTGTGGAACAAGGGGATGTGAAAGGTATGCTTGATGCTGTTAGAAAGATAGAAAGAGGAGAAAAAGAAGAGTATAGAAACCATTGTCGCACATTTGCCGAAAAATATTTCCGCAAAGAAGACCGTTACATGGATTATATCCATTTGTATGATAAATTACTAAATAAATAATGAAGATATTACAATTAGGTAAATTCTACCCTATCAGAGGAGGAGTGGAGAAGGTGATGTATGATCTGATGGGGGGATTGTCTGCCAGAGGCATAGATTGTGACATGATGTGTGCCGCATGCGAAGGACACAAGGGGGATGTGAAAATCAATGAACATGGAAGGGTGTTGACTTTCAAGTCCTGGAAGAAACTGGCAGGAACAATGATTGCACCTCCCATGATTCGTGGACTTAGAAAGGTCTGCAATGAATATGATATCATCCATGTGCATCATCCAGATCCGATGGCAGGACTGGCACTGTGGCTATCTGGATATAAGGGAAAGGTGGTGCTACACTGGCATAGTGACATTGTGAAGCAGGAACTTGCCCTGAAGTTTTATATGCCTCTGCAAAACTGGCTGATAAAGCGCGCTGATAAGATAGTAGGCACCACACCTGTCTATCTGAAAGAGAGTCCTCACTTGAAGCATGCACAGGATAAAACAATATGCGTGCCTATTGGCATCGAACCTGTAGTGGAGGTGAGTGATGAGGAAGTACAGAAACTGAGGGCAAAATATCCGGGCAAGAAAATTGTATTTTCACTGGGTCGATTGGTACCATACAAAGGGTATGAATATCTCATTGAGGCAGGACGATATGTGGATGACAATACCGTCATCTTGATTGGCGGAACCGGTCCTCTGCGTGAGAAATTGGAAAAGGAGATTGCTGAATATGGCTTACAAGAAAAGGTGAAACTATTGGGTAGAGTGTCGGATGAAGACCTACCTATTTACTATCGCGCTTGTGATATTTATTGCATGAGTAGTGTATTTAAGACGGAGGCCTTTGGCATTGTGCAGATTGAAGCGATGTCGTGTGGTAAACCTTTGATTGCTACGAACATACCCGAATCCGGTGTATCATGGGTGAACGAGCATGGAACATCGGGACTCAATGTGACACCCATGGATGCAAAAGCATTGGCAGGAGCCATAACGGAGATCCTTACCAACGAAGAAGCATATCAGAAATTCTCCGAAGGAAGTAAACAAAGATTCAAGGAGGTGTTCACGCTCGAAAAGATGGTAAACAATGCCCTGGAGATTTATACGATGAGCGTTGAACGATGAGCGATGAGCGATGAGAGTTAAGCGATACAAAAAAAGAATATGAAAATAAAGAAGAATCTCAAACTGAGAAAGATAGGAAAGCAATACATGATCGTGGAGAATGCTCCGAATACGGAGAATGAAACGAATGTGTATACACTCAATGCTACCGCTGGATACCTTTGGGAAAGTATAGGAAACGAGGAGGTAACAAAAGAGCGACTGGTGGAATTGCTTTGCGAGAAATATGATGTAGACAAGGAGATGGCCGGGAAGGATATTGAGACCCTCCTTGCGGAATGGAAAAAAATGGGATTGCTCGAAGACTAAATGAAGCTCTCCAAAATAGAACGCGCACTACTTACTCTTTTGCGAGCTGGCATCTGGATGGAAGAGCCAGACGACAAAGAGGTATTTCCCCTGAAAAACGAGGAATGGAAGAGAGTGTATAAAATGGCAAAGGAACAGACGGTGAGCGGACCAGTGTTTCAAGGAATCTGCCTGCTGGACGAAAACCTCATGCCACCACTTGATCTGATACAGATATGGTTGGCCCATGTTGATCAAATAGAGCAGACTAACTTGCAGATGAACGAGAAGCAGGAGAGACTATTGGATGAGTTGAGTTATAAACACATACATCCGATAGTAATGAAGGGGCAAGGTGTAGCAAGGATGTATGAACATCCCTTGCAACGAACCTGTGGAGATATCGATCTGTATTTCCCACAAGAGAAGGACTTCGACCTGATACAAAAATGGGCCGGAGAAAAGGGAAATAGTATGGAGCTTATGTCTGATGGTGCCTGGGAATTTCTGTGGGAAGGGATAGAAGTAGAACTGCATCCAAGACTTATTGACATCCACAATCCTTTCAAGCAAAAGATGATATCCAAACTTCTTTCAGTAAAGGGATGGGAGGATGTCTACCCTACCCCACTCATCAATTTGCTTCTTCTCAACGCACACATCCTGAAGCATGTGCAAGGGCACGGAATAGGACTTCGTCAATTGGCAGACTATGCACGCGCTTGCTATACTTTGGACGGGATGTACAACAAAGAGGGATATCGAAGTGTGTGCAAAAGTTTGAACATCTATAAGTGGAGTAAGGAACTGAATAGCATTATGGTTCAAGTATTAGGGTTGCCAAAAGATCGACTTCCTTTTGATGAATATACCAACAACAGCACAGACTACATCATGGGCAAAGTGCTAAGAGGCGGTAACTTCGGCAAGTTTGGCAAAACCCGTAGCAACGAGAATGGTCCGCAATGGAAGAAGAAAGGGCAAACGGCATGGACTTTGCTCAAAAACTGGGGACATTCATTCCGACTTGCGCCAACGGAATCTATCTGGTTTATTCTCCTACTGGCAGTAGGGCAAATTAAGAAATGATAGGAAGATGAGAGACATATACTACGAAGTGGCAGAACTGACATTCAAGGTGACAGTACCAAATGAATGGGACATAGAGAACACCCTACAAGCCTATGCCGACTTCCAAACGACAAATAAGCCTAAGGATGAATTGCTTTTTACGGCAACTTTTAACTCTGGGGCATTTCCTCAATCCACAAGCAAACAAGAAGAGGTGGGTACATCTGACAACGATTTGGGTTATCTTGTCCTGACAAAAGATGAGAACCATTATTGGGCTAAAATGTCGTATGGTAGTAGGGAGATCGTACACTTATGGACCAGCAACAAGGCTTTTGACTATGTTCAAGCACAACTGAATACACAAGACAGCTATTGGGGGCTGGCTCTGACCTCAATACTTCGTATTGCATTCTCGCAAGCTATACTTAGGAAGCAAGGAATATCGATACATGCCAGTTGCGTCTGGAAAGACGAGGAGGGCTATCTCTTCTTGGGGAAAAGCGGAACCGGGAAGAGTACACATGCAAAGATGTGGTTGCAACATCTGGAAGATGTAGAATTGCTCAACGATGACAACCCTGCTCTTCGAATCATAGATGGAAAGGTGTTTGTGTATGGTACTCCATGGAGTGGAAAGACCCCATGCTACAAACAAAAGAAATATCCCGCAAAAGCACTCGTGCGACTTGAGCAAGCACCTAACAATGAATACAAGAACCTAACAGGGATTGAAGCCTTCACCGCTACCCTACCCTCTTGCTCAGTAGTACAGAAAGATGAATGGCTTCAAGAACTTCTATACGACACACTCATCGAGATAACCGATCTCATCACGGTGGGCTATCTTAAATGCCTTCCTGACAAGGAAGCTGCACACATATGCTACCAAAATACGCATTAAACATGCATTTCGCGACCTTAACAGTCAAATGAAACGGAAAATATTTGTATATACAAATACTATTTGCTAATTTTGCACTTTCAAAAATAAAACTAATACTCGAGTAAAGATCCCATGCTGACAATTGCGAATATTGCCTTCTCTCTGGTTCTAAGCTTTATTGTGACCATTCTTATATTGCCTAGAACCCTTCTTCCACTCTTCCACAACAAGTATCGTTTTGGAGCCGTCGAGAAAGATGGACAGATGATATCCAGAGCTCGATATATGGGTGGAGCCGCGTTCCTCCCCATTTTCCTGATGACCTTGGGATTCACGGCATTGATTGAAATGCGCGTGGGTAAAGGAGTTTTGCTTCTGCCACTTGCAGACCAGATCGATAAAATATTCCATGTCATTGCAGGTATGTCGGCACTTTACATCTTGGGCTTGCTGGACGACATCAATGGAACAACCCATAAAACGAAATTCCTCATTCTGCTATTTACAGCGGCTTTATTTCCCATGAGTGGATTGTGGATGAACAATCTCTATGGGTTATTTGGCATTTACGAGGTTCCCTACTGGATTGGCGTTCCCTTTACCATGCTCCTTGTGATGTATCTCACGGCAACAATCAACCTAACAGATGGCATTGAGGGTATGGCTACTGGATTCTGCTCTATATCGCTGGCAACGGTCATCGGTCTGAGTTGGTATGCGCAATCTTATTTATCAGGAATCATTGCCTGTCTTGGACTGGGATTTACAGGAACCTTCTATGTATTGAAACTTATACGAAAGAGAAACAAAGGTACATTCCTGGGATCAAGCGGTTCGCTTCCTATGGGCTACATGATATGCTTCGTTATCCTCTATCTCTACAAGAACAAAGAGTGGCATGGAACAGGAGACGGCATCGTACTCGGAGCATTCTGTACCATGCTGATACCGGCATGGGATATGCTCCGCGTGTTGAAGAGCCGATTCGTTGACAGAAGATCCATGTCGCAGCCCGACCGCAACTTGTTGAATCACAAACTGCACCGAATGGGTGCAAGCCGTACTATGGTACAATGGTGCATTCTCATTCTAAATGTCATCTTTATTGTCAGTGGAGGCTTCTTGTACAACCGAGAAGTAAATATCACTATCATACTTATTGCAGACATTATCTTGTTCTTCCTTTTCCACATGGGAGTCAATTTCCTCATTGGACGATATGAGAAGAAGACCATGAGCCGAGAATGGGAGAAGGCATATGGTAAGACACACTGGAGCGAAGAAGAGACAGAAGACGCACTCACAGAAATGGGTCTGCAAGATGCAGCTCAATTTATACTTGAAGACGAAGAGACACCCAAGGCTAAAATTGCTGCAGAACAAACTCCCGCTATGGACACAATACCTTTCATCCCAGATGGAATGAATTCATTTGAGCGAAACGGAAAGAGAATTGTGGACCTATGCATCTCTGGAATCTGTCTTGTGGTCTTCTCTCCCCTATTCCTACTCTGCTATATCGCTATCAAACTTGATGACCATGGCCCCGCCATATTCAAGCAAGAGAGAATTGGACGATTCGGAAGACCGTTCTACATATATAAGTTCCGCAGTATGCGACTGGATGCAGAGAAGAAAGGGCCTCAACTGAGTCATGCCAGTGGCAATAGTGACGACCGCCTTACCAAGGCTGGACGATTCTTAAGAGCTCATCATTTAGACGAACTGCCTCAGCTGTGGAATGTATTCTGTGGTGACATGGCATTTATCGGTTATCGTCCTGAGCGTATGTTCTTTATCAAACAAATCACCGAAAATGATCCTAGATACTACATGCTCTATCAGATTCGTCCAGGTGTAACTTCGTACGCCACACTCTACAATGGCTATACAGATACTATGGAGAAGATGTTAACCAGATTGGAATTGGACCTCTATTATCTGAAACATCGTTCTTGGTGGTTTGACTTGAAGATACTGTTCCTCACCTTCTGGCACATCGTAGGCGGAAAAAGGTTCTAACAAACTGAGCTTAAGCACTACACAATAATTTGAAACATTGAATCTGAGGATAAAAGATTGTAAGATATAGGAAAAAACACTAACTTTGTACAATATTTGCACACACTACTTTAAAAGATTATGAAAAAAAGCATTGTATTGAGTATGACAGCTGGTATTATGCTATGTATGTCATCTTGCAAAATCAATCAAGATCATATCTACTTGCAAAATGTTGATCCAGGCATTGCTTATGCTTATAGTCACCAAGAAACAAGAGTACATGCTGGTGACAAAATAAGCATCGTGGTAAGTAGCAAGAGTCCTGAATTGGCAGTACCCTTTAATTCTAATGGAGGAGCATCGCTCGTCTCGCTCAAATCTATTGGAAATGCAGAGTCATCAACCCAAACTCACAATGTGTCTTATCGTGTTGACATTGATGGATATATTGACTTTCCCCTTCTAGGTAAGATCATGGTTGATGGACTTACAACAAACGAAATTGAAGATGTAATCAAAAATAAGATTATTGATGGCAAGTATATCAATAACCCATTGGTAATCGCCGAATTACAAAACTTCCGATATACAGTATTGGGAGCTGTTGGAAGTAATGGAACCAAGACTGCAGAAGACGGTCACATCAATCTGCTTCAGGCTATTGCAAACGCAGGAAACCTTACTGCTGCAGCAAACTCTAGGCGTATCCTTGTGTATCGTGAGGAACATGGCAAACTGAAGATGTATCCTCATGACTTGACAGATAGGTCAATGTTTGACTCTCCCTGCTTCCAAATTCAGCAGAATGATATTATTTATGTAGAAGCAAAGCATAAGACGAAAGAAAAGGGAGACCAGACCTTTAAGATCTTTAGCGTACTGCTATCTGCAGTCAGTGCATTAAGTACTATTCTTTGGGCATACAATAGTATTAAGAAATAAAACAAGACATATGCAAAACAACCAAGAAAAAACAGATCAAGGCTTAAACTTGGTGGACCTTGCGGTCTATCTGGCATCGAAGTGGAAGTGGTACATCTTATCACTTATCCTCTGTGGAGGTGTTGCGTACTACCAATATGCAAAAGCTCCATTGGTATATTTCCGCTCAGCAACCATTATCATCAAGGATCCCAGCAACAAGACTGTCTCTGCTGGTCTTGACCGATTTGATAATTACATCAACAAGGTAAATGTAGCAAATGAATTGCTGCAGTTCCAGTCTAAAAACATCATGCGTGAGGTTATCACACGCTTGAATGCAGATGTTGACTATAAGATACAAACTAAGCTTCGCTTTCAAGAGCTTTATACTGACGCACCTGTCAAAGTTAGCTTCAAGAATGTTATGCCTGAACGAGCTATTGCTTTTGATCTGACTATCAAAAGTTTAGACAAAGTAGAGTTGACGAATATTCAGGGAGTAGTCAAGGCAAAGCCTTCATACACTATCAAAATGAAGGATAGCGTGAGTATTGTCAGCGAAGCCATTCAGATTTTCCCCACAGACAGAATGTCTAAACAATGGATAGGTAGAACGATTCATGTCGTTAAGAAGCCATTGGCTTCTGTTGTTGCATACTATCGTAACAACCTTGGAATCAGGCAAGAGAAGGACGAAGCTTCTATCCTCACACTTTCGCTTAAAGACAACAATGGAGTCCGTGCAGAGGATATTTTGAACACATTAATTAATGTATACAACGAGCAAGCACTGGCGGATAAAAATCAGGTTTCTGTTAATTCTGCAAACTTCATCAATGAGCGTCTGATTATCATTGAGAAGGAACTGGGTGGTGTTGAAAACGATCTGCTGAAGTATCGTATCAATAACAACATTGTCAACTTGGCTGCAACTACCAACCAATCTATCGGTCAGGTAAGTGCCTACAGCGATGAAGTCGTACAGCAAGAGACTCAAAAGAAGGTGGCACAATATATGAAGGATTATCTTGTTGATCCTTCCAAGAATACTGACCTCATCCCTTCTAACAGTGGTATTGGTGATAGCGAAATTGAAAATCAAATTACGCAATACAATAACTTAAAGTTGAAGCGTGACCGATTGATACAAGATAGTAGCGAAGAAAACCCTGTTGTTGAAGAGGTGAATAAGGCCATGCATGACCTGAAACAATCAGTGGTCCGCGCAATAGACAATAAGATTGTAAGCATAGATGTGAAAAGAGATGATGCTCTCCGTCAACAAATGTATGCCCAGGGGAGAATCAATGCAGTTCCTCTTAAGGAGCAAGGTATGCTAACCATTGAGCGTCAGCAGAAAATTAAGGAGTCACTTTACCTGTTCCTTCTTAACAAGCGTGAAGAAAATGCCTTGACACAGGCAATGGCAGACAATAATGCTCGAATTATTGATGCCGCAGAAGGAAGTTCGTACCCTATTTCACCAGATAGAAATAAGATTCTATTATTAGGTCTGCTTGTTGGTCTTGCTCTCCCTAGCGTTGTATTCCTATTCACTATGTTTATGGATACGAAGGTACACAGTAGAAAAGATCTGCAAGGCAAAATCAGTATACCTTTCCTAGGCGAAATTCCTTACGATGCAGAAAAGAACAAGAAGCGCAGAAGGAAGATGACACCAGAAGAGATTGAAGAAGAGGAAAAACATGGTATGACTGCTGAGGCATTTAAAATCCTTCGCACAAACATGACCTTCATGAAGAAAAATGGCCAACAGGCGCAGGTTATTACATTCTCTTCTTTCAACGAAGGTGCTGGTAAAACATTTATCTCAACCAATCTTGGTAAAGCATTAGCCGACACTAAGAAGTCTGTCATAATGGTAGACTTGGACATCCGTAAACGCACATTAAGTAAAGTGTTCACTACAGGCAGACATATGGGTGTTACAAACTACTTGGCAGACAATGATCTTAATCTTGATGAAATTATACATCATGATGATAAGATAAATGTGGACTACATCCTTGGCGGACATTCTGCCCCCAACCCTGCCGAACTTTTGATGGACGATAGACTTGATCAGCTAATAAATGAGCTTCGTAAAAGATATGACTACATCATCGTGGACAATGTACCTGTAGGTGTTGTAGCAGATGCAACTATCTCTAATAGAATAACGGATCTTACCATATTCGTAGTTCGTGCAGGTAGACTTGATCGCAGACAGATTCCTGATATGGAAACTCTTTATAAGGAAGGAAAACTGCTCAACATGTCCATGGTGCTGAATGGTGTTGATCCAAAGTATCGTGGTTATGGATATCGCTATGGATACGGCTATGGATACGGTTATGGACACCGATATGGTTATGGACAAGAAAAAAAGAATAAGAAATAATTGAAATGTACAATAATCAATTGTTTATAGAAGCATAAAACTATTTCTACTTAAATACATAAAAAGGGTATGAACCTTCTTGTTCCCAAACGGCTCAAATTAGCTATGAAACAAATTGAAGATAAGTCCGTGTAAACAACTGAAAATAAGGCAAGAATCGGCAAAAATGGAATCTTAAAGTTTACTAACGGGATAGCAGTTATTAGGGGATAATCGGGAACGATTCTGGGAAAAGTTTTTATCTTTGCAGCG
This sequence comes from Bacteroidaceae bacterium, assembly GCA_045629325.1. GTDB lineage: Bacteria > Bacteroidota > Bacteroidia > Bacteroidales > Bacteroidaceae > Physcousia. The sequence goes on from JAZQQX010000068.1 coordinate 57,735, forward strand.
GGTTTGAATCAGGGAAAAGAGCCCTCGGCTTTTTGATAACGCATTCAATTATGCAGAAGTCATAAGTCGGATTTCTATTTCCCTTCCATTTCGAAAACTCAAAGATAAAAACGCATATGAAAATTACAACATTCACCAAAGAGAGCAAAAAGCATGTCATGCTCAGCGATGGCATGTATGATTCCTTCCTCGGTTTCCGTATCAGAGAGAAGGACGTTGACTTGAAGGTCAGAACCGAAATTAAGGTTGTCGGTGAGCTATGGGATTGCAACACCAATTCCTTTAA
>JAZQQX010000069.1:0-15140 GCA_045629325.1 Bacteroidaceae bacterium
GGTATTTCGTACTATTTCTAACGATTTTATATTATTTATGATAATTTTCAATTATATTGATATGACATAATATCTTGAAATTATATTAAAAATACAACAAATAGCAATTATTATTTTTTTATATTTGTGATTATTTATAGATATTTCTAAATAGAGGGGTAATTGTTAATAACAAAATATATGAAAATAATAGCAAATACATTTTGATAATTAAAAAAATATATATACTTTTGCAAAAATTTATAGGTTGGGTATGATTCAATTATCTCCCATTTCATCGTAATATTTGTAAATCATGGCAAAAATCATAGCTGTTCTTAACGATAAAGGTGGTGTAGCTAAAACAACAACAACAGCCAATCTGGGCACTGCTCTTTGGTTGTTGGGAAAAAAAGTATTGCTCGTTGATACAGACCAACAATGCAATCTAACGCTCATTATGGACAAAACAAGTCTGCTACCTATAGACGATGGAGGACCAGCTACTCTCTTTGAATGGTTCAACGACATTCAAAGAATACCTGTATTTGAAAGATACGATGGACTTGACTATATACCCTCAAGTAGAAGAATGGCTGATGCAACAGAGTACCTGGCACAAAAAGTGGCAAGCGAAAAGTTGTTGCAAAAAAGATTAAACATGATTAAGGATGCCTATGACTACATCTTGATCGACTGTATCCCCGGTGGAAAGAATCTCGTGAATACAAATGTACTCGTTGCAGCCGATGCGATAATAGTACCAACGGAAGCATCATTCTTCAGCGTACAGGGAGCACCCAATCTGCTACACTTCATCGATGAGGTAAGAGAGGGATATGACAAAGAACTACCTATCATGGGATATCTTCTTGTAAAGTTTGACCGAAACACAACACTTAGCAAAGAAGTAAAAAGATATTATGGAAACGCAGGTGAAAATATAGGTGGACCATTGTTCCCAATACAGATCAGAAGATGCCAAAGATGTAACGAGAGTCCCGGCAGTGAAATGACCCTGTTTGAATATGCACCAAGTTCAACAGCGGCCGACGACTACATGAGACTTGCAGAGCATATTGAAGGAATAAGCGTAAGAAAGAAAAACTGGACTCCTGAAGTATGGGGAAAGAAGAGCAAGGAAGCTTATGCAAAGTTCAAAGCTACACAAGAGGGTAGTGCAGACTAAAAATCAAACCTAAGAAGAACATACATTATATATAATATACATGGCTACCAAAAAGACTTTTAACATAGATAAGTTTGTTCAGGATGCAACAGAAGGAGTAGAAGTTGCAGAAATCCAAAAAAAGAAAGAACAGCAAGAGCAGGAAATAAAAACGGCTGAGACTATTACTGTACAGGCGCCAATACCCAGCACAGAACAAAACATACAGAATTCTCAACCTCTACAAGAGAACACTGACAAAACAGCTGTTGCCGGAAAAAGAGGAAGACCCAAGAGCTATAGAACCATAGAAAGAGTGAATGGAAAAATTGTGTATCTTGAGAAAGAAACAGATGGCGAACTTGCCAGAATCAGTATTCTTGAAAGATTTGACAAACAAGATATCATCAGAACTGCACTTCATGAATGGCTAAACAAGCATTACAATGGAACCATGCTTGATCAAGAGGGTAGGAGCCAGATAATAGAATACATAGAACGAACAACATCGTTTGAAGGATTTTAATAAACAAACAACAAACTTATCATAAAGTCTATAAGAAAAGAATAACGAATACTTTATTTCATAATTCGTACGCACCACTAAATAATAATATATTATAAGGTGGTGCGTATTTTATAAAGGAAAACGAGAGGAACAGGTAATTACAAATCAAAAGATATAATTATAAATAACTCAAAATACACAAATATTTTCTAATACAAGAGTATTTGTTAGTTTTTGTAAATATGCCAACTTCTTATCGTATATTAAAAAGGTAAAAGCAATGAAACACTTGAATAGAGAACAAAAATTGAATGAAAGTTGGGAGATTTTACAAAAACGAATAAAAAAGGATAACCTGAAAGTAATAAAAGAACAACAATAAAATAATAAAAGTTGGGAAAGTTTACAAATAAACAAATCTGCATAAAACAATAAACAAATAAAGACAGACAAGTTGGGAAAGTTAACAAGAATAGTTGGAACACAAACAAAAAAAAATGGGAAAGAATACAAAAAAAGTAGGGATAAAAACAAAAACAAGCTAATATATAACTGAATATCAATGTATTAAAGAAACCTATATAAATTAAATACAGATATATGGATAAAAATTTTTATCGAATTTTCTTCTTTATAATAAATATATAGTCTATTAAGTTGCTGAATGACAACTGCTTATAAAAGTATTCTTGGTAAAATATCCAATTTCTATTGTAGAGAATGCCAGCTATTCTTGCAAAATACCCCAACTCTTTTTGTATAATTCCCCAACTTCTATGTGTTTCTTGTAAAACATCCCAACTTAAAAATACTTGCGTATATATCTTAGTATTTATAAATATTTGTAAATTTGCAAACTTCTCCAGTTTTTCCGTATGTTAAAGTACTTATTGCCAAAGAAGTTGGGATGTTTTACAAAAAACAGAAAAGGTCCGCAATAACTGATGCAGACCTTCCCTAATTGTGTCGAATTTAACTTTCCTCACGGAAATTTGATGCAAAAATACTGTAAACATACGAAATGTAGAAATAAGTTCTTGTAAACTTCCCCAACTTCTAATTTTTTTGTTGTTTTTAGGGATGAAAACTATATAAAAATTTGTAATCACATGCAATTTGTATTAACTTTGCGATGTCGAATTTAACTTATTGCATGAAAAAGAAGAATCCCAATCTCATCAGCGAGAGCAATGAGATGGTAAAGTCACTATTAGATAGTGGCTTGATTAAGAGTCCTGTTGTCAGCACACAGATACGCGGTAACTTCACCCTTGCACAAAGCAAGATGGTGACAGCTATACTGATGCAATTACAGGATCGTATAGAAAAGAACATTAAGGCGCGTACAAGTGCTGGGTTTTCTAATGATCTTTTTGCCTTGTCTGATGTAACAGATGGCGAAATAACCTTCAAGATCCCCTTTACGGATTTGGGTGTAAGGGCTGACGGCTACGATGAGTTGGAAAAAGCTTGCCGTGATATCTTGAAGTTGGATATGACCTACAGCGAGTACAACGAGACTACAGGAGGCGATGATCTGGTGATGCGCAATATTTTCACTGAAATTCGTATTCCTACCAGTAAGGAAGATGGAGGAACGGGGCGTCGAAAAGGCTATTTGCTTGTAAGCATGAGCTATAAGAGTGCCAATAGCGCCTTTGGCATGCGCAAAGGATATACAGAGTATCAGTTGGGCTTGATTAGCAAGTTTAAGAGTCCTCGTACGCTTCGTTTGTACACTTACCTTAGTAGTTGGCGTGATATTGGTTTCTATTCTGCCAAGTATGAGGACTTGAAGGAGTATTTGGGCACACTGGTCTACAAAAATGATGCTCGTACGGAAGTTGCCCTTGATCAATATGTTGCCTGGAGTGAATTCAGAAGAGCCGTATTAATGCCGGCATATAAGGAACTCAAGTCCAAGGCAGAGGAGGGTATGGCCGATTTCTATTTTGAGTTTGACCCTATCTATCCTGGAGCAAAGAAGCGAGGCAATCCCAAAGAGGTGAAATTCACCATTATTCAGACTGATCTGGGCCGTGAGATGCAAACCATGAAGCAGGTTCGCAAACTGCAGGCTATGCTGATAGAGAAATATCACATCACAGAAGCCGAGTGGACTATCATAGAGCCCTTATTGAGTGGAATTGAAGTCTCTGCCTTGCGCGAAGAGTTGCGCAGAATAGACTCCTTGTTGGAGAAGAAGCAACCTGACAACATACATGCCTATGCATCACAATGCCTTATACAATGGCTGATGAAGACTCGTCCGCAAGAGTTCAACTTCGATCAGGCAGAAGAGGTGTCGGAGTTGGGCGAGGCGGAATCTCTGCTGAGTGATATCGGCCGTGCGAAATGGGATGCCTTTGGCCTTGCTGTTCAGGAGGTAATGGGTGAGACTTGGTATAACACCTTTTTCGTTTGTTGCAGTCCTCTTGAACTTACCGACAACCTTCTCAAGATACAGGTTCCCACAAGTTTTGTTCGTGAAAAATGGCAATCAGACTTAATCAAACTGAAAGACCGTTTTTATGAGATATTCGGAAATAAGGTTCGTTTGAGTTACGATAAATAAACCAAATCCCCATTAGATTTTCCTTCTAATGGGGATTTGTATTTCATATTATTCATGTTGTGGTGAAAGCATTGCTTTCCACATAGAATAGCGAGCCTCTGGGTTGATGCTTTCTAATTGTTTGAATATTAGTGACATATCCTTTCTTCTTGTAGCTTCTTCATAAGGACATAGGACCTTTTGTCCTACAAATCCCAGGATGGTAGAGGCTTCTCGTATCCAATTCTCCTGAACCTGGCACAGCGGACGGATAATGTCAATAGGGTAGTGCTCCAGGGCCAGCCGGGGAAGCATCGTTGAAGCATTTCCCTCAAAGGTAATATTCATCAGCCATGTGGTAAGAATGTCATCTTGATGGTGCCCCAAGGCCACTTTATTGAAACCTTCATTCTGGGCAAAGGTGAAAAGTGCTTTTCTGCGATTCCAGGCACACAGGAAACAGCGAGTCTTTCGAGTGTCGGTGTGCTCGTCGAACTGACTATGTATGATATGCAGTTTGATACCCAGTTCTTCATAAAACTGTTGGAGATAGGACCGATCCGTTTCGTAAGGGATATTGTCCATTATCACATGAACAGCCTCTACATGGATTTTCGGACGGTAGATGCGAGAGCGTTCTGCCAGCAGGCGTGTCATCATCAGCGAGTCCTTACCTCCCGACAGGGCAATAAGTATGCGGTCCCCGTCTTCAAGTAGGTTGTAGTCAACGCATCCCTTGTTAAATTTCTGTCTTATTTTATCCAGTGTATCCATTGTTGTTTTGGCTTGGGTGGCACATTAATTTATGGATGTAGTTCTATACGCGCGTAAGGGGCTGACATCTCTGCCAGCCCCACAAACGAGTGGTTAGTTATTTTTTATCATCTTCCTTTTGAGATTCCGCAAAGCGGTTTCCAACCTTTACGATGCGGAACTCTTCATCCGTTTTCTTTCCATTCTTAACTGCCACACTATCAGTTGTTTTATCAGTTGCACGAGTCTTGCTGTAGTAGGGATAGTTACCGCCGTAGTATCCGTAGTTCCAGTCATAGCGTGTGCCATAGCTATAGTCGCTGTAGTAGTAATCCCAGTCGTAGTCGCCAGTCAGTTTTCTCAGGTCGAAGCTAATGTTGCTTGTACCGAAGGTTCCGTAGAAGTGGCTGTAAGACATTCTGTAGTTGTATATCGTCACCTCCAGTTCAGGATTGCGAGGGTAGGTGATGTGGATTCTTCCGTCGCGGATGTACCAGTTGAAGCGGTAGTACTGATACTCATAGGGGCCGTAGTCGTAGTAGTCCACCTGCTTTCCCCATCCGTGTGAAGAGGCAATACCATCGTTGTAGAATACCAGGTAGGTGTCGTATGAATCATAGGTATAGAGCTGTCCGCGATATTCTATGGTGTAGTTCATGCCGAAGTCACCACGCCATTCTCCGTCCAGTCTGAATCCCAGTTTTCTATCTTCCTCGCAAGAAGTCATTATACCAGCTGTCATTATCATGATCAGCATCATCATCCAAGTCTTCATCTTTTTCATAACTGTAATATTTTAGTGGTTGTTTCTTGTTTCTGATGCAAAGGTATGAATAAATATGAGTCCGTACAAGAGGATAAACCCTAAAGACGAAAGGGAAATTCCTAATCGTGTGGGGGAATACGCCGAAGCAACGATAGTGATCAAAGTTTATTTATATTTTGTGGTTACGCATTTTTGTACTACCTTTGCACGATATATAAATGAATAAGGTATGAATCGCGTATTTTACATTCGCAGACATCCATTTGGTAGCAGGTTTCTTGCAATCAATCTTTTCGGGTTGATTTTCACACGCGAACCACTACGCCCCTCCGAATTGCGCCATGAGCTCATCCATTCACGGCAACAGTTGGAGATGCTCTACCTACCTTTTTTCTTGTGGTATGTAGTGGAATGGTGTGTGCTTTGTGTGAAATACCGAGACTCGATGGAGGCTTACCGTAATATCCGTTTTGAGCGCGAGGCCTACGAGCACCAGCACGATCCTAACTACCTGAAACAGCGGAAGTTCCTTGCGTGGGCGCGTTGAGTGCATATCCCGATACTTTCTATAACATTGAATATTTACTTATAATCTTCCCTATATGATTACAGTCGAAGGACTCACCGTGGAGTTCGGTGGAACAACCCTCTTCAAAGACATCTCATTTCAGATCAACGAGAAAGACCGCATAGCTCTTATGGGCAAGAATGGCGCCGGTAAGAGCACCCTGCTTAAGATTCTGGCAGGAGTTCGCCAACCTACGCGTGGCACTGTCACAGCCCCCAAGGATTGTGTTGTGGCCTACCTTCCCCAGCACCTCATGACAGAAGACGGTCGTACCGTTTTCGAGGAGACAAGCCAGGCCTTTGCACATCTGCACGAGACCGAGGCAGAGATCAACCGTATCAATGAGCAACTCACCATTCGTACCGACTATGAGAGCGACGAGTATATGGCCCTTATTGAGCAGGTGAGTGCTTTGAGCGAGAAATTCTATGCCATCGACATGACTCATTTTGAGGAAGATGTAGAGAAGACCTTGCTGGGCTTGGGTTTTGAGCGTTCGGATTTCGACCGCCCTACAAGTGAGTTCTCTGGTGGATGGCGTATGCGCATCGAGTTGGCCAAGTTGCTTCTCAAGGATCCTGATGTACTTCTGCTCGACGAGCCAACCAACCATCTCGATATTGAGAGTATACAGTGGCTTGAGCAGTTCATTCGCGAGTCCGCCAAGGCTGTCGTTGTTATCAGTCACGACCGTAAGTTTGTTGACAGTATCACCACGCGTACCATTGAGGTGACTATGGGTCGTATTTACGACTACAAGGCTTCCTACAGCCATTATCTTGAGTTGCGCAAGGAGCGTAGAGAACAACAGCAGAAGCAGTATGAGGAGCAACAGAAGATGATACAGGAAACAAAGGACTTCATAGAGCGTTTCAAGGGAACATACTCCAAGACACTGCAGGTGCAGAGTCGTGTGAAGATGCTTGAGAAACTTGAGCTCATCGAGGTTGACGAGGAGGACACCAGTTCGCTTCGCCTTAAGTTCCCACCTTCGCCTCGCAGTGGTTCCTATCCTGTGATGATGAGCGATGTGGCCAAGAGTTTCCCTGTTCAGACTGCCGATGGTGGGGTAGGGGAGAAGACCATTTTCCGTGGTGTCAATCTCACGGTAGAGCGAGGAGACAAGATAGCCTTTGTGGGTAGAAACGGAGAAGGTAAGTCAACACTGGTAAAGTGCATCATGGGCGAACTTGAGCATCAGGGCTCGTTGGAGTTGGGCCATAATGTGCAGATAGGATATTTTGCTCAGAATCAGGCCTCTCTGCTCGATGGAGAACTCACCATTTTCCAGACCATCGATGATGTGGCAAAGGGAGAGGTGCGCAATAAGATTCGTGATCTTCTGGGTGCTTTCATGTTTGGTGGCGAGGAATCTACCAAGAAGGTCAAGGTGCTTTCCGGTGGTGAGCGCACCCGTCTGGCCATTCTCAAGATGTTGCTCGAACCCGTCAATCTCCTTATTCTTGATGAGCCCACCAATCATCTTGACTTGAAGACCAAGGATGTACTCAAGCAGGCCCTTCAGGACTTTGACGGTACACTCATTGTAGTAAGTCATGATCGCGACTTCCTCGACGGACTCGTCACCAAAGTCTATGAGTTTGGCAATCAGCGTGTCCGTGAGCATCTCTGTGGCATCTATGAGTTCCTTGAGACCAAGAAGATGGAGAATCTCCAGGAATTAGAACGAAAAGCATGATCTTATGGCAGATTGGAAAAGCGCATTGAGTGCATTGGCGGGAGTGTCAGAATCGACCGCCCAACCAGAAGAGAGCAAGCAGATAGAGCGTAAGAGTAGGGTGGGGGTAGTCTATTCTACCAATCCCGATTTTGTCTACGAGGAAGAGACGACTGCAGAGCTCGCCACGCTTCCTCCCCAACAGCAGAAGTTGCGTATTGCCATGGAGCGTGCGGGTCGTGGAGGCAAGACGGTTACACTTGTGCGTGGATTTGTGGGTACAGAGGCCGACCTGAATACCCTCGGTCGTCTGCTCAAGCAGAAATGTGGAGTAGGGGGCGCTGTCAAGGAAGGTGAGATTATCATCCAGGGCGATCATCGTCAGCGGTTGGTCGATCTACTCAAGAAGGAGGGTTATACTCAGACCAAATAGTTCACCTTTACAAAAACAAACTATTTCATTTCCCATTATATTAAAGCAATCTATCTACCTACTTTATGAACTACATCTGGCAAGAAATCACCACACAGAATGTCACGCTACTTGGAGCTTGCTTCAAGTTGTTGCTAAGTTTTGTTCTCGGTTCGTCTATCGGTTTGGAGCGACGCCGTAAGGGTCAGGTGGCTGGTATGCGTACATTCTCTCTCATCTGTATGGGAGCCACTCTCGCCATGCTTGTGTCCATCTATATTCCCCAGGAGTATCTCGGACTGAAGAATGGCGACCCCGGTCGTATAGCCGCTCAGGTCATTTCTGGTATAGGTTTCTTGGGTGCAGGAGCCATCATTCAGATGAAGGGTAGCGTGAAGGGCCTGACCACGGCTGCTGGCATCTGGATGTCAGCAGCTATCGGACTGGCCATTGGTGCAGGTATGTACGCCATTGCCACTGTTGCCACCCTCCTCGTTTTCTTCGTGCTGACAGCTGCGGAGAGGTATGAGCACAATATCGTAAAGGTAGGCGAGAGCAAGATTGTGAGAGTCAAGGTGGGTGCCATTGTGGACAATCTTCAGCCTTATCGTGATGTGTTCCAGAGTTTCGACATCCATATTGTTGACGAGTTCATCAAGTACAATTACCATGAGGACCAGTGCATCCTCAATTTCATTGTATTGGCTAAGGGGCAGACCGATTTCGTACGCCTCTTCGCCCAGCTCCATTCCCTTGGCAGTGTTGACAGCATCACGCTCACCAATGAGGTCAACAACTGATCCAAGAAGTGGCAATCCACTGATCCACAAAAGAATCAACAACTGAACAAAAAAGAGTCAACAACAGACGAATATCAAAAAAACATCCCCACACCAGCAAGCGCTGATGTGGGGACTATTGTATTTATCCTTTCTTCTATGATTAGATAGCAAAGGGGTTCTCGCCGGGATAGAGCTGACCAGCGGGGAGAGGAGTGTTGATATCCTCAACGCCGAGCATCTTAAGAGCCTCGAAGAGCACCTTACCGCAGTGTTCGAATGCGTATGCACCGTGGTGGGGGAAGCGCTTGCCAACGAGGACATGGCGATAGAAGCGTGCGAAGCCGGGGATAGCGTGGATACCGATACCACCGAATGAGCAAGGATCAACATCAAGGAACTCACCCTGAGCGATGTAGCTGACGAGCTTAGAGTCGCTGTTGCTCTGGATACGGAACATGGTTGACTTACCAGGAGCGATCTGACCCTCGAGGGTACCCTTGGTGATATCTGGACTCATTAGACGAGCCTGGATGAGCTGATACTTGATCTCGCAGCTCTTCATGCACTGTGAGCAGGTGTTACCGCAGTGGAAGCCCATGTAGAGGTCCTTCATGTCGGCACCAGCGAGGCTTGCGCCAGCGGGGATAACATCAGCGGGAACGCTGTTGTTGATATCGAGCAGAGTAGCGGGCTTCTCGGTAGCGCACTCAGCCATGTACTCAGAGAGAGCGCCGTAGAGGTCAACCTCGCAAGCTACGGGAATACCACGGCCGGTGAGGCGTGAGTTTACATAGCAGGGCTCAAACTCGAAGATGGGCTGCCATGCGGGCCAGCACTTGTTGGCAAATACTGCGTACTTAGAGCCACCCTTCTGGTTCTCATACCAGTCCATGAGGGTAACCTCCAACTGAGCCATCTTCTCGATAACCTCGGGATACTTGTTACCCTTGCCCAGCTCAGCCTCCATGTCCTTAGCAACAGCAGCGATGCGAGCGTCGCCATTGTGCTCATCGAATGACTTCTTCAGGTCGAGCTCAGAGTTCTCCTGAACCTCGATACCCAGGTCGTACATGGGCTGGATGGGAGCGTTACAAGCCAGGAAGTCCCAAGGACGGGGACCGAAGCCGATAACCTTCAAGTTCTTCACACCGATAACAACGCGAGCGATGTTGCGGAAGTCAGCGAGCTCCTTAACAGCCTCCTCGGGAGTTACATTGGGATATTCGGGGATGTAAACCTTCAGGCGACGGAGACCTACGCTGTAGCTGAAATTCAGCACACCGCAGAGAGCGTCACCACGATCGTTAGCGAGGTTAGCCTTGCCTTCCTCCTTGGCTGCGATAACCATAGCAGGACCGCCAAACTTCTGAACGAAGAGTGTGGTGGGACCCTCGGGACCGAAGTTACCGAGGAACATACATACGGCGTTGATCCCATTCTCCTTAGCCCAGTCCAGAGCCTTGTAGGTGTCAACATCGTTCTCGATGGTTACGGGGCAGTCATACACTTCGGGCAGACCAGCCTTCTTTACTTCTGCCATAACGGCAGCCAAACGCGCCTGTGTAAGGGCGATGGGGAAGCAGTCGCGGCTAACGCCAACGATACCAAGCTTCACGGTAGGTTGATTAATCATGTTGATAAATGTTTAGAAATGTGTTATAACTATGTTTTTCTAGATTGTAAATGCAAATATACGCACTAGTTTTGACTAAGACAAATTTTCTGCCGAAAATTATAATACTAATGTATCAATTCATCTTTTATTGCGTCTTGTTGACTCGTCGTCCTGCCAACCTGCAGGCTCGTCGTCTTTTATTCGCTTGTTGGCTTCTCGTTTAGTGCGACATAGCCTCCAGATTACCCTTGGCCAGTTCGTTGCCCTGCTTGGCAGCCATTCTGAACCATCTGCGGGCTTCATTGTCATTTTGAGCCACGCCCTGTCCGTTCTGGTAGCATACGCCGAGGTTGTTCTGCGCATGGGCGTTACCCTTCTCTGCAGCCATCCTATACCATTTCACGGCTTCCGTGTACGACTTCTTCACGCCCTCGCCATCGTAGTAGCATTTGCCAAGATAACCCTGAGCACGAATGTTGCCTTGCTCTGCCGACTTCCTGTACCATTCCACTGCCTGTTCGGGAGTGGATTCGGCCGACTCTTCCGTAGCGCAGTACACACCCATCTCACATTGGGCATCGGCATGTCCTTGTTCGGCAGCTTTCAGCCACCAGTCGGCAGCATCCAGTATCGACTTCTTCACGCCCAGTCCTTTGGCGTAGCACACCCCCATCGTATATTGGGCTTGGTCAAAACCGCCGTCTGCCGATCTTCTGCACCATTTCATAGCCTGCTGTATGGAGCGTTCCACGCCGTCACCACTATAATAATGTACGCTGACATAGTATTGGGCCTCAATGTTGTCCTGCTCGGCAGCAGCCATATACCATCGCATGGCCTCTTGTTTGTTCACCTCCTCAGGGGTGCCAAAATCCAGACGCTTGGCCAAGGTCAGTTGAGCTTCAGCATCACCGTTGCCGGCACGCTCCAGGAGGTCTCTCAGTTCTTTTTCGGCAGGATCCTCATCCTCGTTCATCAGTTCGGGACTGTTCATCTCTGCCTGTTCTGCCTCTTGCTCCACCTGTGCCATGGCGTTACCGCACACCATGAGCATCAGTATCATGGTCAGCATATATCTCAGCATAGCCGAATAGTCGTTAAGCTTCTTTCTCATGTGTTTTTCCTTTCAAGTTTTGGGCGGATTCCACCTCTTTCATGCGTCATATCGCATATCAGGCTTGGGTCATTCGCCCCATTCGTTCGCAAATATAGCCAAACTTTTTCATAATCAGCATTTTTTGTGGAAAAAAAACACTTTCAGTCCTAAAAATGCTAACTGTGCCTGTCTTCATGGCGCAATTCGAGTATCGTCAGGGCCACGGCAATACCCATGATGATGTGGGCCGTTTCCACCATGTAGTGAGGTGAGAGCCACATGCCGACAGCCCATACTGCCACGATGCCGGCCAGGGGATAAGCCACCTGCCTACGCCATTTCCACAGCAGGAGGGGTAGGGGGTTGAAAGGGATGATGAGCCAGTTCCACTGCGTACAGGGGAGGTCCGACAGGCAGATGAGATACACGAAGAGCAACCCGGCAAGGGTCTGCATGCCCAGCAGGGTGTAGCGAAGGGTAGGGGAGTGGAGGCGTATGTTGAGCAGTGCGAGTGCGAGCAGCAGTAGTCCCACGAGGCAGGGCGAGAAGGGGGTCTGTGCACTATGGTCCTTACCCTCGTACAAGGTTACGGGAGCATCGCCCAAGAGTGTTTTCCCATATGCCTTGGAGTGTTGCAGGAGTTCCACCAACTGACTGGGCACCACTACTTTCAGTGTGGGATCTACATCCACCTCGTGAGCATCTCCACCCACCACCGTGCTGAACACAAACCTGTGCCACCTGTTCTTCATGGCTCCGCAGGCCACCTCCTTGCGAGGCTTCTCCAGCAGGTCGCCCCAGGGCGCAAAGTCTATCTGGTCGTTCGTGGCGCGTTGCAACCATTGTAGCACCGACAGCGCACACCCATGCTTCAGGTAGTCGTAGGCCACATCCAGTTGTGCTTCGTCCTCGTCGAGCAGTCTCCACAGATTCTGCTTCACCTGTATGGGTAGTGTCAGCGCATACTCCACCACACTACGCTCCTCTGCCCGGTAGAGGTCCACATACTGCTGTGTAGGCACCATGCGCACCCCCATCTTCAGTCGGCCCATCAGGTACCTCATCACATGGCTTGTGGCATCCTCCGACTCGTAGCTGAACACAAAGTCCAGCCCATGCGTGGGGCACTGCATGCGTATTACGGCGTGTCCCAACACGGTGTATAGTCGTTCTCCCGGACTGGCAATGAGTATACTCGTCTGTACAAAATCCTCCGGCATGTGGTTCAGGCCCACCGTGTCGGCTTCAGCAGTCTCCTCATCCGCCATTCCCACATTCGTTTCAGTCAGCGTGTTCTCTGTCACGGTCTGCTCACTAGTAGCCACATCCTGTGCCCCGCCCCTCATCGAAGGCAGTAGAAGGCACAGCAGGAGTCCCATCCACAGTCTCATATCTTTTGTTCGCTTACTCAAGTTAAATTCGTTTATCGTTCACAAAGGTAATCATTTTCTTTTGTATCTCCCACATTCCTTCCATTTTTGTGAGTTCAGCCCCCAATTATCAGCGCAAAGCATCCGAATACGAAACGAAGCCGTGCGGTATGATCTCGCACAGCTTCATTTGTATATGATATTCTCCTTTTGTAAATATTACATCATATGGCGGAAAGGCATGTTGTGAGGCATGGGGAAGTTGCGGTGCATCATGGGTCGGCCACCCATGCGTGCCCATGAGGGAGCCTCAGGAGCAGGTTCCGCCACCTTGTCGCTCTCCACATCGTGAGCCTCGTATGCCAGGCCGGCAGTGATGTCAACATTGGTAGGGCAAGTGATGGTGATGACCGTTGTCTCGTCCTCACACTTGAGAGCCTCGCTGTTGTTGCCAGTGATGGTCAGCACACCGTTGTCCACGCTCACCTTGATACCCTCAGCCTTATCCTTGTCGGTAGAACGGACATTCACTCCGAAGCGGTAACCGTCGATCACACGAACGCGGGCCTCTACATCCACCTGCACCTTGTTGAAGGGAGCGGTCCTGATATCCTTTGCACTTGCAGAGATGGTTGCCAATACGATTGCACAAATCACGGTCATAATCTTTTTCATAATAGTATAAATTTTAAATTGTTATTAATTGCTATTTTTAGATATTTGTAAATACTGCTTTTTAGCGTTTGTAATTACTTTTTCGAATGGCTTTCCTGTGCCGTTCTGTTATTATGACCGATAAAAAAGGGCGTGGTTTAGTAGGGTTTTCCCTAAAACGAGGTGGGAAATCCCTAAACGAATGGAAAATGGAACCGAGCGAACAGCGAGAGCAGAGCATCAAGTTTGCTTGAATGCTATGCCGAGTCGTGAGAGAGGAAGACCGTAGGTCAAGGTTGCGATTAAGCGAGCGGGATATGATACTTGCATCAATATACACGAGCGTGAGCAAGCTCGAGGCAAAGCCTCAAAATTGAAAAGATCAAGCGGGGGCGGAGTGCTTATGAAATTTGTACGCGAAAAGAAGAGTCATGATGGCACTGGCTATGTAGATGATGCCCGTAGTTGTCATGATGTTGCCCATGCTGGCAAGTGGCGTCACGATACAGCCGAACACATAGGTACACACTCCCAAGAGGGCAGCAGCGGCACCGGCATGGTTGCGCTCAAGATTCATCGTGAGGGCAGGGGTGCTGGCGAAACAGTGTCCGCAGAAGAATACCTGCAGGAGCGTGCACAGTTCGTAGAGCCACAGCGGACCGCCTGCTATCAGACTCACCCCGACCACAGTGCTCAGGAGCAAGAGCGCCGTGCTTGCCACAAGCGTACAGCGAACAGGGGTGCGAAATCTCATGGAGAGTGCCGAGGCAACACCCACCGTGGTGGCATTCACGGCAAAGAAGATGCTGTAGCCGGTGGCGCTGAAGCCGAAGTGCTCCTGCACGATGAAGGGAGAAGTGGACAGATAGGTGAAGAAGATACCATGTAGGAAACCATACTGCAGGATGCCCCACAGATACGGTTTGTTGCGAACGAGCAAGCCAAACTGCCGGAAGGAATCCATAACCCCCACCCTTGTACGCCTCTCTGCCGGAAGCGACTCCTTGAAGTAGAGACTACCCAGGAAGAGCGCCACCCCTATGGCAAGCAATACGCCAAAGATACCCCGCCACCCCACAGAGTCGGTGAGCAGACCTCCCACCACGGGAGCCGTAACAGGGGCAATGCCATTGACGGCACCCACAAAGGCCATCATGCGTGCCAGATCCCTACCCGTGTACAGATCGGTTGCCACCGACCTGCTCAGCACCAGTCCGCCCGAGCCCCCAAGTCGGAT
>JAZQQX010000070.1:0-42513 GCA_045629325.1 Bacteroidaceae bacterium
TTTATCTTTGTTCATTTGCAAATCCTATTATGGACTGCAAAATTACAAATTCAAATCGTCGCACATGAAAGATTACTTCTAATAGACTATGTTTCAACTATTTCAAAGATCGATTTGCCCACTTTTACGGGACAGTAGTGAATCTAACAAATTATAAAATTAAATTCTTTCTTTATATATACTACAGCCCAGGCCCACCACCTTACGGCCAGAGTATTTACAAGATAAAAATCGCGATTTGTTAGTTTGTTAGTTAGTTAGTTTCTCAATTTGGGCCTCATTCACAGGCAATCACGCCCAAAATATGGCTCCTTCAATGCATACGCGTGGCTCGCTCTTGTCGTACGCATGATTTGTCGTTGTCATGCGTATGATTTACCCTTGTCATATGGCATGAATTGTTATATTTGTGTCACAAACAGGGCAGTTTTTATGGTTATACTAACAAACTAACTAACTAACAACCTAACAAATTACGATTTATGCTTAATACCTACAGCGTCACGCCACCTTTCCATATGGCAATAGGGTGCGAATTGAGTCGTTCGCCCTTTGCAGGTTGGCCGTTTGCTGTGTCAATGACAAGTTTCAGGAGTTGCTGAAGCAGATCAGCCATGCTGGTTCCGTCGAGAAGTTCGCCGGCATTGAAGTCCATCCAGTTTTGCTTTCTCTGGAACAGTGCCGTGTTGGTGGATATCTTCAGTGTAGGCACACAGGTTGAGAATGGTGTGCCTCGACCCGTGGTGAAAAGCACCATCTGACAACCAGATGCGGCAAGGGCTGTTGCGGCAACGAGGTCGTTTCCAGGAGCCTCCAGAAGCGTGAGACCAGGGTGCTTGAGTCGCTGGGTGTAGCGAATGACATCCTCCACGGGAGCACTTCCGCCCTTCTGGATGCATCCCAGTGATTTCTCCTCAAGGGTGGTGATACCTCCGTCGTGGTTGCCGGGAGAGGGGTTCTCGCCTACGGGTTGGTTGTGGCTCACGAAATAAGCCTTGAAGTCGTTGATGAGGTCCACCAACGAGTCGAACAATTCCTTGTTTCTGCAACGAGCCATAAGGAGACGCTCTGCTCCAAACATCTCGGGCACCTCCGTAAGCACCATGTATGCCCCCTGTGGAGCCAGCAAGTCTGTGAGTTTGCCCAGGAGCGGATTGGCTGTAAGACCGGAGAAAGCATCACTACCGCCACATTTCAGTCCGATGCGCAACTTGGACAGCGGGCACTCCGTGGCTTCATCTTGCGACATGACGGTGGCCAGGTCGTGAAGCATCTGGCGGATAACCTCTTGCTCATCCTCTACCTTCTGTGTCTCAATGTAGCGTATTCTCTCGCTTTCGGGCAGTCGTTGCTTGAGAGCAGAGACCTGATTGTTCTCACATCCCAAACCCACAATCAATACACCACCGGCATTGGGGTGCTGGGCCAACGAAAGGAGCAGGTCGGCTGTGCGCTGGTGGTCGTCACCCAGTTGCGAACAACCATAAGGGTGAGTCAGGACACGAACCGGCAACTGACTCTCCTCGGCAAAGGCACGCCCTGTCTCTTCGCAGAGCGAGGCCACACAACCCACTGTGGGGATAATCCACAGTTCGTTGCGTACACCCACCTCGCCGTTTTCTCTGATGTATCCCTTGAAGGTGAGCAGGGTGGTGTCGTTGGCTGTTCCAGAGGCAAGCTTTTCGTTATCAGTTATGCCAGAGGCAAGCGTCTCATTATCAGTTGTTCCGAGGGTACTTGCCTCATTTTCTGCTATGCCAGGGATGGGTGTGTACTGATATTCATCTTGTAGAGGGATGTCGCTTCGCAGGTTGTGACTATGTACCCACTCCCCTTCGTTGATGTCACATTTGGCACGCCCTATGGGATGTCCGTATTTGATGATCTGCTCACCCTCGGCGATGAACTTCAATGCCCGCTTGTGTCCAACGGGTATGTTGCCCTCGGCCTGGAGTAAAACCTCTACATTGTCTTTTTCGTGTACTATCATGCTTCAAGTCTTATGTTGGCCAGCAAACCCTGTGAGAGGCGGGTAGGCATTTGTCCTTTCAGTTCGAAGTAGCGCTGTATGGGTGGCAGCAGTCGAGCCTTGCACTTGGATATGGCATTCAGTCGGATGGAGTTGAGTCGGTGGAACAGGAAAGGATTGAGGAATCGGTCGGTCACCTCCTGTATGTAGGTTTCCAGTTCGTCTTGCTGAAGCCCCAATGGAAGCAAGGTAGGCAGGAGTTCTTCCTGCATCATATCGTGAAGGAATACAGACAGTTCGGGGTGTGTGAGACAGTCGCGTACGGTCTCCAGTCCCATCTCCGAACCCATTGCGGCCATGACCGTATGAGGTGCGTTGAGCAAGGTGAGTTTGCGCTCGTGATAAGGCGTCTCATCGTCCACCCAGAGCACATTGAGACCAGCCTTGCGGAGAGGCAGTTCGTCTTCGAGAGAGGCAGGTGCCTCGATGACCCAAAGGTGGTAGGGCTCTGCCTTCACAAAGAGATTCTCCTTTCCCTCGGTTCTGGCCTGTAGCGACTCCAGTTCCTCGGGAGTGGGTTTGCCAGATACGATTCGGTCGACCAAGGTGCTGTAGATGGGACAGTACTTCTCCACCCAGTCCTTGAAGTCGTCCTCCAGTTTCCATTGCTGGATGTATTCGCCTACACATCTGCGCAGTTCGGTGCCGTTGTGCAGAATCAGTTCGCATGGCAGTATCACCAGACCATGGGCAGGCGATCCCTGGAAGTGCTTCCAGCGATGATACAGCAGTTGGGTGAGTTTGGCGGGGTAACTCGATGCAGGCATATCGGAGAGTAGGCACGCGGGGTCGTATTGTATTCCGGCTTCCGTGGTGTTTGATACCACAAAACGCAGTCCCTCCTGCTCTGCAAGTTTGAAGAAGGCATCAGTGTCCTCGTAGGGATTGATGGCTCGCGATATGCTCTTGATAGGTTGGAGTTCGTCGATGACCTTGCCATCCTGCTGACCCTGAACGCAAACGGTGTATCTGCACCCTGCCTCCTGAAAGGCCTTCATGCTATCTCCGGGACGAGGTTTCACTACTACTACGGTACCGTCAAAATCGGTACGAGCATTCAGTTCCTCCACCATCCAGTCAACAAAAGCCCTCAAGAAATTGCCTTCGCCAAATTGTATAATCTTTTCCATAATGGTTCTCTCTTTTATATAGTTATGATGGGTGATTCGTACGCCTTCGGTTTGTGGTGCCTCATGGCACATCCAAGGTTTTGTGGTGTCTCATGTCACACCCAAGGTTTTAAGGTGCCTCATGGCACACCTGCGGGCGTATACTTATGCCTTAATCCGTTTTAGCACATCTTTACCAACAGGCGGAATACCTTGCCGGGATTCTTGTCCCACCACTCCATGGTGGCCTGGGTCTCTTCGGGATTGATGACTTTCGTGATTAGTTCGTCAACAGGGCAAGTGCCTCTCTGCATGTAGTGGATGACGGCACGGAAGTCAGACGGCATGGCGTTGCGTGAACCTCTGATATCCAACTCCTTCTGCACGAAAAGGCGGGTGGGGAAGGATACATCGTCCTTGGCATATCCAATGCAAGTGACACGGCCGGTGAAGGCCACCTCGTTGACAGCCATCTGGTAGGTAGGCACACTGCCTACAGCCTCAATGATGACATCGGGACCAAAGCCTCCCGTTATCTCCTGAAGGCGGGCATGCACATCGTCGGTCTTGGAGTTGACCACATAGGTTGCACCCATCTGCTTGGCAAGAGCCAGTTTCTCATCGTCGAGATCGAGGGCAATGACGGTGGCTCCACGCAGTACGGCTCGTACGATGGCTCCCATTCCGACCATTCCACATCCGATGACCATCACCACATCGATGTCGGTCACCTGTGCCCTGTCGACAGCATGGAAACCGACACTCATGGGCTCAATCAAGGCACAGTCGCGTGGCGTGATGCCCTGGGCAGGAATGATTTTCTGCCAAGGGAGAACAGCATATTCGCACATCACTCCGTCACGCTGTACGCCCAGTGTCTGGTTGTGCTCACAGGCATTGACACGGCCGTTTCGGCAAGATGCACACTTGCCACAGTTGGTATAGGGATTGACGGTAACGGTCATTCCCGGTGTGAACTCTGCAGGTACTCCCTCGCCTACAGCCTCTATGACGGCACCCACCTCATGACCGGGGATGACGGGCATCTTGGCCATGCCATTGCGTCCGCGCCATGTATTGAGGTCGCTACCGCAGAAACCTACATATTGTAAGCGAATCATCACTTCGCCTGCGCCCAAGGCGGGCTTTGCTATCTCTACAACCTCCAGCTGGCCTGGAGTGCTAATCTGAACGGCTTTCATTCTCTCTTTTTACTGGTTGTTTGGGTTTTGCCGGCTTCGACATTCGACATTCGACATTTGACATTTGACATTTGACATTTGACATTTTGCTT
Organism: Bacteroidaceae bacterium; assembly: GCA_045629325.1. GTDB lineage: Bacteria > Bacteroidota > Bacteroidia > Bacteroidales > Bacteroidaceae > Physcousia. Next base: position 4,433 of record JAZQQX010000070.1, read on the forward strand.
TTGCTCGGCCATAGTCAAGCGGGCTTGTCATGGTTCTCACTTAGTCGCAACCTTGACGCCCTTCGCAGTCATCTGCCTGTCTATTCCGACATATTCTTTATATATGGTAATGTAATGAGTTCCCGGAATCCATAGAAGCGCTCTGCATTCTTGCCCAGAAACAGTTGCTTCTCCTCTTCGGTGAGCAGTTGGGTCTTCTGCACGAAGTCGTATGACATACGGTAGGTGATGGCCGTAATGGTGCGAGGATAGTCGCTTCCCCACATCAGTTTCTCCATTCCCACCTCGTCGGCAGCCATGCGTATGGCCTTGATGGCACCGTCGTAAGGATAGAACTCACTGTTGAAAAGCCATGTGATGCCACCCGATTCGATCATGACATTCTCGTGGCGTGCAAGGCGGATCTGCTCCATCCATCCCTCTGTTGTGACCATGCCGAAGTGACCGATGGCAATGCGCAGATGGGGGAACTGCCCAATGATGTCCTCTACTTCCTCCAACTGATGATTGTCCTCATGAAGGCAGAGTGACAGGAACAGGTCCTTCTCCTGCATCAGAGCATACATCTGCATCATGTCGGGGTCGTTGAGCGGGCGATGAAGCCTGTGTCCGGGTATCGCTATTCCGCTGTACATGCCGCTCTGGATGAGTTGTATGGCATCCTTGAGGAAGCCCTCTTTGCGGAAATCGGGCATACCGCAAACCTTAAATCGGTTGGGGTACTTCTGTGCCACTTCTGCCAGATACTCGTTTTGCAGGCCGTCGATAAACTCTTGTACAACTACCGCCGCACTTACCTGGGCATAGTCCATGTTGGCAAGGAAAACCTCTGCTGTGTTTCGCCCGTCAATCATGAAGGGAGGGAGCATCTGTACCTCTTCTCCAAAGAAGATGGAGCGCCCACGGGTGGTAGTCTTGATAGGCTGACCGTCGACTACGGTGTCTTGTGTGAGCCAAAGGTGTGTATGAGCGTCAATGAGCATACCGGTTGTTGTTTTTTGTTTATGAGTTGGCCCAACTTACGCGCTTCTGCTCTCCGATGATCTCCTGTACCTCCTGTACAAGTTGCATGTCAATGGGCTCCTTGCTCCATTCCAGATTGCGCTTTACATTGTCGGGATTAGCCGAACTGAACAGTGTGGTTGTCACACGGGGATTGTTGACAGAATACTGGATGGCAAGTTTCTCGATAGGAGTACCTTTGGCCTTGCAATGTTGCATGGCACGCTGGCATGCTTCAACAAGAGGCTTGGGAGCGGGATGCCAATCGGGCACTCCTCTCTCCGAAAGCAGACCCATAGAAAGGGGAGAGGCGTTGATGACGCCTATGCCCTGTCCTTCGAAATAGTCGAGATAGTCCACCAACTCGTCGTCGCAAAGACAGTAGTGGCAGAAGTTCAGTATGGTCTCCACCGTGCCCTTGGGAGCATGCTCTACCACCCATTTCAGATTCTTCAACTGGAGGTCTGTGATACCCACATGGCTCACAAGTCCCTTGTCGCGCAACTCAACCAGCGCGGGGAGTGTCTCGTCGACAACCTTCTGCAAACCTCCGGGGAGAGCAGCCTGAAACTCTATGTCGTGTACATTGATCAGGTCTATGTGGTCGATGCCGAGTCGCTCCATGCTCTCGTACACACTCTCTGTGGCTCTTTTGCCACTGTAGTCCCATGTGTTGACGCCATCTTTGCCGTATCTTCCAACCTTGGTCGACAGCAGGTACTTGTCGCGAGGAATTTCGCGCAAAGCCTTGCCCAGTACGGTCTCTGCCTTGTAGTGGCCATAGTAGGGAGATACATCGATGAAGTTCATGCCACCGTCTACGGCTACATGTACTGCTTCTATTGCTTCGCTCTCTTTTATGCCGTGGAATACGCCTCCAAGTGAAGATGCACCAAAGCTAAGAGGCTGTACCATCATTCCTGTTTTTCCAATTTCTCTCATGGTATTGTCTATTTTTTTGATTTGATATGTGGGTTTGCTTTTTTTCTTCTCAAAGAATGATCTTTCTCAAATGAATTTTTCTTCTCGAATGAATTTCTCTTCTCGAACGAATATGACAAAGGGCAGTACAGATAGCACTGCCCTTTGCCCGGTAGTTATGTTTTATGCGTCAATGTTTGCAAATGTTGCATTCTGCTCGATGAACTCGCGTCGAGGACCTACATCTTCGCCCATCAGCATGGAGAATACATAGTCGGCAGCAGCCGCATCTTCAATGGTAACTTGCTTCAGGAGACGAGACTTGGGGTTCATGGTTGTTTCCCACAACTGCTCGGGGTTCATCTCACCAAGACCTTTGTAGCGCTGGGTGTGGAGGCGTGTGTCGTTCTCATTGCCGGCACAGTATTTCTCGATGAAGAGCAGACGATCCTGCTCTGTGTAGCAGTATTCCTCTGTTTTTCCAATAGAGCAACGATAGAGGGGAGGAGTAGCGATGTACAGGCGTCCCATCTGTATGAGTTCGGGCATGTAACGGAAGAAGAGGGTCATCAGAAGGGTGTCGATGTGAGAACCATCGACATCGGCATCGGTCATGATGATGGTCTTGTAGTAGCGCAGTTTGTCGTAGTTGGCTTCCTTGCTGTCTTCGCCAAGGCCAAATCGTACGCCCAGGGCCTGAATGATATTGTTTACCTCTTCGTGCTCAAATGCCTTGTGCCACATTACGCGCTCCACATTGAATATCTTACCACGGATAGGCAAGATGGCCTGGAACTGACGGCTACGACCCTGCTTGGCCGAACCACCTGCCGAATCTCCCTCGACAATGAAAAGCTCGCAGTTTGCTGCATCCTTGTCAGAGCAGTCTGCCAACTTACCAGGTAAGCCACCACCAGCCATGGGGTTCTTGCGCTGAACGCTCTCACGAGCCTTGCGAGCAGCCACACGCGCTGTTGCAGCGAGGATCACCTTGTCTACTATGAGTTTGGCTTCTGCGGGATGCTCTTCCAGATAGTTGGTCAAAGCCTCACCGACAGCCTGCTGAACGGCACCAGCCACTTCGCTGTTGCCCAACTTGGTCTTGGTCTGTCCCTCAAACTGTGGTTCTGCCACCTTCACGCTGATGACGGCTGTCAGACCCTCGCGGAAGTCCTCACCGCTGATCTCAACATGGTTCTTGGCGAGTTTCTCCAGTTCCTTGCTGCACTGCTCTTCTGCATATTTCTTCAGTGTACGGGTCAGTGCCATACGGAAACCCTGAAGATGCGTACCACCCTCAATGGTGTTGATGTTGTTCACATAAGAGTGCAGGTTCTCGCTATAGCCGGTGTTGTACATGATAGCCACCTCGATGGGTGTGTTCTGCTTCTCTGTGTTGAGGTAGATCACATCGTTCACGAGGCGTGTGCGTGTGCTGTCGATGTAGCGTACGAAATCGCGCAGACCACCTTCGCTGTGGAATGTCTCCTGACGGACACCTTCAATTCCTGCAGCCTCGTTGGCTTCGGGACGGAGGTCGGTGAGGATGATCGTGATACCTGCGTTGAGGTATGCCAACTCACGCATACGGTTGGCCAGGATGTCGTACTTGTAGAGTACGGTGGTGAAGATGCTGTCGTCTGGCCAGAACTGCTGACGAGTACCACGCAGGTCGGTCTCTCCGATCACGCTGACCTGTGTGAGAGGCTTTCCCTTGGAGTATTCCTGCTGGTAGATCTTTCCGTCACGATAAACGGTGCTGACCATCTTCTTTGAGAGCGCATTCACACAACTTACACCTACACCGTGCAGACCACCGCTGACCTTGTAGCTGTCTTTGTTGAATTTACCTCCGGCATGCAATACGGTCATTACAACCTCAAGGGCACTCTTGTGCTCCTTCTCGTGCATGTCTACGGGGATACCACGGCCATTGTCCTGAACCGTAATAGAGCCATCTTCGTTGATGGTAACCTCAATATGTGTACAATATCCGGCGAGAGCCTCGTCGATAGAGTTGTCTACTGTTTCATATACCAAGTGATGGAGGCCTTTCTCGCTGATGTCACCAATATACATCGCGGGGCGCTTGCGTACTGCTTCAAGTCCTTCCAAAACTTGAATGCTGGAGGCGGAATAATTAGCCTGTGCCTGTTCCAATTCTTCTTGCATGTTCTTTCTTAGGATTAATCGTTGCAAAGATAGCCTTTTTTTTGCAAACTTCCAAAAAATACCTAATTATATTTTGCGCACACGCACGCACGCGAAGAAAAAAGGGTGTCTGTGTGCGTATTTTTGCATCTCAGCGTGTGCTTTTGCAGTGCTGGCATATCAAGCAAAAAGGCATACTACTTGCGTAATATGCCTTTTGTATTGCTTGCAGAAGTTCGTGGCGTAAAGCCACAGAGAGGGAGATTAACCCAACTTCTGGATATGCTTAGCCAACTTGCTCTTGAGGTTGGCAGCCTTGTTCTTGTGGATGATGTTGATCTTAGCCAACTTGTCCAGGATCTTCTGGATGCTGGGGTACAATTCTACAGCTGCGCTCTTGTCGGTAGTAGCACGGAGCTTGCGTACTGCATTGCGCATAGTCTTTGCATAGTAGCGGTTGTGGAGTCTTCTCTTCTCCTCCTGACGGATTCTTTTTACAGATGATTTATGATTTGCCATCTTTGTTTGAATGTTTTATGTTTTAACTTATTGTAGTCCCTAGGAGAGTCGAACTCCTCTTTAGAGAATGAAAATCTCTCGTCCTAACCGATAGACGAAGGGACCTTACCGGTAGCAAATCTCGACTCAGTTAGCCGTAGTGTTCGATTTGCGGTTGCAAAGGTACGGCGAAATTCTGAACTGACAAAACATTTGCACAAAAAAATGCAAAAATGGCTCAAAAATCACTTCTCTTTGTTTATGAAACTCTTGTTTTAATGCATTTTAAACGCGATTTTGCTATCTTTGTGTCATGTTAGAGAAGACTGAAGGCATAGTATTACACAGTTTGCGATATGGCGATGACGAACTTATCGTGAATGTGCTGACGCAAAGTCGCGGCACGGTTTCTTTTATGGTAAAAATCCCCAAAGGAAGGCATTCGAAACTTAAGACACAACTGCTCAGGCCTCTCTCTATCCTCGAACTCGACATTGACTATCGTGAGCGTTTTCAGTTGCATCGCATTAAGGATATGCGCGTTGCTGTCCAGTACTCATCTCTCCCCTACGATCCCGCAAAGGAGGCTATAGCAATGTTTCTGGGTGAGGTCTTATTCTATGCGCTTCGCCGTGAAGACGAGAACAGGGTGCTGTATGAGTTCTTGTCCCATTCGTTGGAATGGTTGGACCTGGCTGACAAGGACTATGCAAATTTTCATCTCTGCCTACTCATACAACTCACGCGCCATCTGGGTTTCTTCCCCAACATGGATAATGCTACGCCTCATTCTGTATTTGACTTGCTGGACGGTTGCTTCGTGAGTTCCATTCCCTATCATGGTCAATATCTGACTGCGGAGGAGTCTGCCATCCTGCCCAAACTGCTCAAGATGAATTATGCCACGATGCACCGTGTTCATCTGAATAGGGCGCAGCGTGGCAGAATCCTTAAGATATTGAATACTTATTACCGTGTGCACATACCCGACTTTCCCGAACTGAAAAGTATTGATGTGCTGGCGGAGTTGTTTGCCTGACAGAGTTTACTCTGCCTCTTCTTTGTTTTCAGAAGCGTGTGAATTCTTATCTTGAATCTTCTTCAGTTCTTCTTTGGTGCGAGGGAAGGTAGGAGTGTTCTCCACCATGGCAATGGTGTCGTCGTTGTCCATATCCTCATCTGTGAAGATATATACATTGGGACGACGCTGAAGGATAGCCTTGTCGCGATCATCGTGGTCGTAGTACTCGCCACGCAACTGTGCCTTTCTCTCTTCCTCTTCTGAAACACTTACAGGTTCGTTCCATTTGGATTGAGGCATGAGGGGCACATTCTTGAGGCCGAAACCTGTAGCAAGCAGGGTGATCTTAACTTTATTGCCAAGTACGGAGTCGGTGGCCATACCCCACTTGGTCTCAACATCCTTGCGGAACTTGCCCATGAACTCATGTACCTCGTTCATCTCTTCCATGGTCAGTTGATGGCTCTCGTCGTCAGCGCCAAAGTTGATGTTCATGAGGATGCGTTGAGAGTTGTAGATGTCGTTGTTGTTGAGCAATGGAGAGTTCAGGGCCTCGTTGATAGCCTTTGTCACACGGTTCTCACCCTCACCATAGCCCGTACTCATGATAGCCACGCCACCATCCTTCAGAACGGTTGTCACATCCTGGAAGTCAAGATTCATGATGCCTCGCATCGTAATGATCTCGGCAATGCTCTTCGCTGCAGTAGAAAGTGTGTCGTCAGCCTTGGCAAAGGCATTGAGGATAGTCATGTCGGGATAGAGTGTGCGCAGACGCTCGTTGTTGATGACCAGCAATGCATCTACATGCTTGCTGATCTCCTCTACGCCTTCCAGTGCCTGGTCGATCTTCTTGACGCCCTCAAACTCAAAGGGGATCGTCACGATACCTACGGTCAGGATACCTGCCTCTTTCGCACATTGGGCAATGATAGGAGCAGCACCGGTACCCGTACCGCCACCCATTCCGGCAGTGATAAATACCATGCGAGTACCGTCGTTCAGCATTTCCTTGATATTCTCAATGCTGTCGAGTGCGGCCTGACGAGCCTTCTCGGGTCTATTGCCTGCTCCCAAACCGTCCTTTCCTAATTGGAGTTTGTGGGGTACGGGAGAGTCTGTCAGCGCTTTATTGTCAGTATTGCAAAGGACATATGTTACATCATGGATGCCTTCGTTGAACATGTGGTTTACGGCATTGCCACCACCACCACCAACACCAATAACCTTGATTATACTCGGATTGTTAACCTTGAAGTTGAAATCAATACCCTGGTTGATTGTAAAATTAGTAGGCATATTGTTGTTTTTCTTTATATTATTATAAATTAGGTGTCTATTATATTGGGGAGCATAGATGAAGTCGAGGGACTACTCGTCTTCGCTAACAAGTTTCTTCAAGATTTTTAAGAGGCGTGAGCCTTTCTGCTTGGGCTCTTCTGTCTTTTCTTCTGATCCTGTCTCTTCAGTCACTTCCACATTCTCCGGTGTGGCTGTTGCTTCTTCCTCAACGGCAGGTGTGGGTGCCTCTTCAACTGCAACTTCTTCTTCGACAACCATATTTTCCACTACACAAGATTCATTGCCATGGAGCAGTATGGCAATTGCAGAGTTCAGGCCTTCGATGTTTGCCGTGTGACAATCCTTGCTGGTGTGCATGGCAAGAATCAGTTCCTTGGCTATCTTGATGCGGTTGGTACTGAAGTTCTTGGGACGGGCAATGGCTTCCGACAGGTTTTCCATCTTGGCACCGCCACCAGTGAGGGTTATGCCAGAAAGCAGTTCGTCCTGCCATTTGCCCTTCTCAATCTGATTCCATATGTTGGCAATGATCTCCTCCATACGGGCACTTACGATCTGTTTCAGTTCCAGTTCGTCTATTTTCCTGTCATTGCTGATGCTGATGTTCTTGTACTCGTCGCTGTTCTTCTTCTCGATGAGAGCAACACCATATTTCTTCTTCAACTGTTCAGCCTCTTCAAACTCTACCTTCTTGAGCGATGCGATATCGTTGGTGATGTTGTTTCCTCCAAGTGGTATCGTCGTGAGATGACGCAGAATGTTCTTGGTGTAGATGGCCACGGTGGTAGTCTCTGCACCAAGGTCAACCAGTGCACATCCTGATCGCTTCTCCGTGTCGGTAAGCAGGCTGTCAGCAAGTGCCAGGGGAGTGGTAAACAGTTCTACGACTTCCAGTCCAGCCTCGCGCATGCATCGGCGTATGTTTTCCTGAAGCATCGTGCGGGCAATGACATTCATGTATCGTCCCTCAATCTGGTCGGTCTGTGTGCCTACAGGGTCATTCTCGTTGTTGATGCCCAAGTTGTACTCCTGGGGGATTACCTCCAAAATCTCTCGGTCGGCATACTGTGCGTTTCTGTTCTCGTCCATAAGGCTGTCCACCAGTTCCTGGCTCACCTTGATGCGAGTGTCCATAACGCGTTTTACCCGGTTGTTCTCCGTGTGGACAGATTGACCAGCAATGCCAACATATACACGGTTGATGCTCACGCCCAACTTCTCGTTGAGTCTCTCCTTGATGCGCTCAATGGCTGTCTTCGTCTTGTCGATGTTGTAGATTACGCCACGACGGATGATACCTTTGATTTTTTCTTGCTCGAGGGCGAGAATTTGCATACTGCCATCTGCCTCTTTTGTTCCTGCAATTCCTCGAATGGCCGAACTGCCAAGCTCAATTGCAACGATAATGTCCTTGTCTGCTCCCATATCTTGTAGTCTTTAGTAGTGTTACAGAATTGTTATTTTTTTTTTGAAACTTGTATCGCGATGTCCTTTGTTAGTTTTCTGGAGTTTTTTCTTTTATCTTCTTCGTTCCAATTACGATTCCCCGGTAGGCCACATTAATACTCTCGTATTTGTTCCATCCCGTTTTGGGAAGTCCCTGTTGGTAGAATATCCGTAGTCTGTGGAGTTTATCGGGAATACTGTCCAGATTGCCTAATAGCACCACATGGTCAGAGATGCGAGTGTATAGTCGAACATCGTTCTCGTTCACTACATCAATCTGCTGAACCTGCAAGCGCCAGAATGTGCTGTCTTGTATGCATCGAGCCAAAGGTGCCAGTTTGTTCTTGGCAAATTGCTTACTGATATTGCCAGTTGCGATAGCCAGGTTGCCATTGAGGTTGCCAATGGGCATGTTGTTGCCCTTGCGGTCGATGTAGTATTGCTCGCTGTTGTTGGCCATTATGTGCAAGGAAGGTATCCTTGGAATGACTTCGAGTATCAGTTTGTCGGATGCATTGAAGGATGCATGCACGGTGTCCACATAGGGATTGTCGCTGAGTTTCTTCTCAATTGCCCCCAAGTTGATTTCGTCTACAGGTATGTTCATAAACGCCACCTTGCTCTTCTTCAATATGTCTTTCATCTCATCCTTGTTGATGAGGCCCATATTGAGGCTGTCGTTTATCTCCAGTTCCATACCAGAGCATCGTGCGGTCTCTTCCTGGCTAAAAATGCCAATCATTGATATGACAAGAAAAGCTCCGACAACGAGAATAATTATGAACTTCAGTATCGTTTTCATTTCCTATACAAGCAGTCTTTTATTGCTTTGGGGATAATATCTTTCTTGAAAAGCAGACTTAACAATCCGCTTTAAGTATTTCGGCTATCTTCTCTGCGTAGTCTTCTACATCTCCGGCTCCGAGAGTGATGAGTACATCAAAGTCTTTCTTTCTCACGATGTCCAGCAAGTCGTCCTTCGTACACATCTCCTTGCGTGCAGATGTCAGTTTGTCGTATATCAGTTTGCTGGTAACACCAGGTATCGGCAACTCGCGTGCAGGATAGATGTCGAGCAATGTTACATCGTCCAGGAGTGACAATGCTGATGCAAAATCTTCATAGAAGTCCCTCGTTCGGGTATACAAGTGAGGCTGGAAGATGGCCTTGATGCGCTTGCCTTCATAGAGTTGCTTGATGCTGATGATGCTCTGCTTGATCTCGGCAGGATGGTGAGCGTAGTCGCTGAGATAAACCATATTGGCATTTTTCACACGGAAATCAAATCGTCTGTCCACTCCGCTGAATGAGGCCATTGATTTTTTGATTTCCTCTTTGCTTACCCCTGCAATCTGGGCTAATGCCATAGCGGCGATACCGTTCTCGATGTTTACATATACGGGAACGCCAAGATGCACATCCTCGATATTGTCCAATGGAGAGATGAGATCAAAAGAAATCTCACCGTTTCCAATCTTGATATGCTCTGCGTGGAAATCACCTTCCTCGCGACTGTAGGTGAATGTGGTGACACCTTCTCCAGTGCGAGCCTGCATCTTCAGACCAGTATGGATGATCAGGTATCCACCAGGTACGATAAGGCTACTGTAGTGCGCAAAACTCTCAAGATAGGCCTCTTCTGTTCCGTAGATGTCCAGGTGGTCGGCATCGGTAGATGTGATGACAGTAGCAAATGGCGACAGCCAATGGAACGAACGGTCAAACTCATCGGCTTCTATTACCACATATTCGCTATCTTTACTCAAGATGTAGTTCGTACCATAGTTCTTGGTGATACCGCCAAGGAAAGCATTGCAGTCCACTTTGCTTTGATGTAGCAGATGGGCAGCCATACTGCTAGTTGTAGTCTTTCCGTGAGTGCCTGCTACACACAGTCCTTTGTGAGCACGGGTCAGTGTACCCAGCACCTGGGCACGCTTCTGAATGTCAAAGTTGCCCTTGCGGAAAAATTGCAGTTCTTGATGCTCTGCAGGGATGGCAGGCGTGTAGATAACAAGAGTGTCCTCTTTGATCTTGCACGCTTCGGGAATAAGGTCCACATTCTCCTCATAGTGGATTTGGGCACCCTCTTGTTCCAGTTTGCGAGTCAGATCACTGGGAGTCTTGTCATATCCACCTACCGTTAGGCCCTGATGAAGGAAATATCTGGCAATGGCACTCATGCCAATTCCGCCAATTCCAACAAAATATACTGCGTTCATATGCTACTTTCTATATCTTGATTCTTTTGTGTCTATATTATTTCTGGTTACGACGGGCGAGTTTAAGCACCATTTCTGCGATGATCTCAGCCGAGTCGGTGAAGGCCATCTCGTGTGCATTGTTTCCTAATTCCTTCAGTTTCTTCTCGTCGGTCACGGTCTTTATGGCCAATGGGATAAGTTGCTCCTTAGCCTCTGCATCCTTCACATAGAGCGCGGCATCGCGATTCACGAGTGCCATGGCATTGTGAGTCTGGTGGTCCTCTGCTACATTGGGTGATGGAACAAGGATAGAAGGCTTGCCAAGCAGACAGAGTTCGCTGATGCTACTTGCTCCTGCTCTGCTTATCACAAGATCTGCACAGTGGTATGCCTGGTCCATATGTGAGATGAAGTCTGTCACGAAGAGATTGTCGGGCTTTCCTTTCTTTGCAAGTTCTTCCTCAATGGTCTTTTTATAATAACTTCCAGTTTGCCAGATGAACTGAATGTCTGACTTCGCAATCTCTTCAAGATTGTGAAGTACACTTTCGTTGACGGTTCTTGCTCCCAGACTTCCACCGATAATCAGTACGATGGGTTTCATTGCGTCCATGCCAAAAGCAGAGGCACATTCCTCCTTGCTCATTGTGGGATGGAGTAATCCCTGGCGAACAGGGTTACCTGTGAGCACAATCTTATCTTTGGGGAAGAAGCGCTCCATGCCTTCGTAAGCCACACAAATCTTTTCAGCCTTTCGTCCAAGAGACTTGTTGGTGACGCCGGCATATGAGTTTTGCTCCTGGATCAGACAGGGGATGCCAAGCGAGGATGCGGCATTTAGAGTGGGACTACTGGCGTATCCGCCAACTCCCACTGCAGCCTGGGGCTTGAATTCGCGAATGATATCTTTGACGATTCGCTTACTTTTATAGAAGTCGCACATTACGCCTATATTCTTCGGACTCCAAAGTGGGCGTATGAGTCCTCTCACGGGGAGTCCTTTGATCTCGTAGCCTGCAGCAGGCACACGAGTCATCTCCATGCGTCCTTCGGCTCCGATGAATAGTATCTGTGCATTGGGTTGTATTTTTTTGATGGCATTGGCAATGCTGACAGCGGGGAAAATGTGACCGCCTGTTCCGCCTCCGCTTATGATGATTCTTATATCTTCCATGATTTGTTCTTGTTCTTTTTTTGTTTCGTTCGTTGTCGTCAGTGTCGTCAGTGTCTCACAGTCAGATTATGCGTTTGCCGTCTGTGGGGCAAGTTCATCAATCTTTCTGGCCGATTTGCTAACACTAAGTATCATACCAATGTACATACAGGTAATGATGTATGAGGTACCACCTTTACTAATCAGAGGTAGAGGCTGGCCCGTGACAGGCAAAAGCCCAACGGCTACACCCATATTGATCATGGCTTGGAACACAAGCATGAAGGATAGGCCCATAGCCAGATAGGCGGGGAATGGCTTTGCACATCGTGAAGCGATTCTCCATGCCCTGTAGAGTAACAACAGGTATAGTATCATCACGACAAACGAGCCAAAGAGTCCACTCTCCTCAATGATTATCGCGTAGATGAAGTCGGAGAATGCCTGTGGCAGATAGTCGCGTTCCACACTCTTGCCAGGTCCTTTACCTACGAAATTGCATGTCGCTACAGCAATCTTTGCATGTGCCACCTGCTGGTGGTCATTCACATTGTAGTCGTCTGGATTCTCCGGAAGTGCGTGACCTTCGTGCAGTCGGCTTACCCATGTGGGCAGTCTGTGCAAGGCGGTTATCTTCTGGCTGATCTCTGTTGCCGTTTCCTTCGACATGGTATACATTGCTGCACCGAGCGTACCTATAGACAGGGAAGCCGCAAGAAATAGCGAAAGTAGTAGTTTGGCTGGTGCCTCTCCAATGATAAGCATTACATAGATTACCACTAAGAGTATTGCCGCTGTTGAGAAATTCTCCATGCCGATGAGCAGAGCAAATGGCACTACGACTGCGGCTATCATCTTGATGCCTGTACTTGATACCTTATTCTTCTCATTTCGGCAGATCGACATGATGTAGGCCGTGTATCCAATGACGGCAAGTTTGGCAAACTCACTGGGTTGGAAGGTCTTGCCCGCAATAGATATCCATCGTCCGGCATCGTTAGTCTTTTCACTCGCTATGGCCCATATGAGCATGAAAAATGATAATACCACAAGTGCCAAACTGAATAGTTTGAACAACTTGCAAGGTACTTGGTGCATGATCCATGTGACAAACAACCCGAAGACAACAAACATTCCATGCTCTGTCATAGGTTGCCAGTATTTGCCGGATTTATAACTCATGCCACTTGATGCGCTATAAACCTCAACGATAGAGATGACGCAAAGGAATATTAAGGCAACCCAGATCGTAATGTCGCCTTGCAATAATCCCTTTGACTTATATGACTGTATGTTAAATCCCATTACTATGATAATTGGATTAAGATCGTTAACTCTTTATTCTGATATGTCGTCTCTGACTTGTCTTTTCCTGCTTTCTTACTGTCATCCTTCCTTTACATAGTGGCAGAACTGCTCGCCTCTATCCTCCATGTTTTTGAAGAGGTCAAAACTTGCACAGCAAGGACTCAAAAGGACCGTATAACCGGGTTTGGCCATCTTCTTGCAAGCCTCTACGCATTCCTTCATTCCGTGTGTGTCGGCAGTAGGTATGCCCATTGGGTCGAAGAAGTCATGCAACTTCTGGTTGTCGGCTCCCAGATAGACGATTCCGGCACACTTCTCTTTCACGAGTTCCTTGATAGCCGTATAGTCGTTTCCTTTGTCTTTTCCTCCGATAATGAGAATTGTGGGAGTCGTCATGCTGTCAAGTGCATACCAGCATGCATCGACATTGGTGGCTTTAGAGTCGTTGATATATTGAACATCATCGATGCAAGCCACTTTCTCCAATCTGTGCTCTACACCCTTGAAATCACTCAGGCACTTCTTGAGTGTCTCCTCGCTTACACCATTCTTGCGTGCGGCAATACCGGCTGCCAGTGTGTTGTAGAGATTGTGCTTGCCTTTCAGCGACAAGTCGCTTTGTGCCATGCTAAAGGTAGGTTCTGTGATGACATATTTGCCATCAGCCACATAACCGGCCATTTGATCCTGACTCAGTATGCTGAGGGGACAGAGCTGAGCCTTGATGTCGTACTTCTTCACTTCCTCCTTGACGATTGGATCGTCTGCCCAATAGATGAACACATCCTCCTCTGTCATGTTCTGAAGGATTCTCATCTTTGAATCGGTGTAGTTCTGCATACAGAAGCCGTATCTGTCCAAATGGTCGGGAGTGATATTGAGCAAGATGGCAGTATTGGCCCTGAACTGATACATATTGTCAAGTTGGAAACTACTCAACTCTATTACATAGTAGTCGAAGGTCTTGCCCTCGGCAATCTGTAAAGCCAGACTTCTTCCGATATTACCAGCCAAACCTACATTGTAGCCTGCTGATTGGAGTATGTAATAGACGAGCGTGGTGGTTGTGGTCTTTCCGTTACTTCCGGTGATGCATATCATCTTTGCATCGGTATAGCGTCCTGCGAACTCGATTTCGCTAATGATGGGTATGCCTGCCTCCTTTGCCTTGACTACCATAGGTGCAGTTTCGGGTATACCTGGACTCTTAATGATTTCCTTTGCATTCAAAATCAGTTCCTCGGTATGCTTCCCTTCTTCCCACAAGATTCCATATTCATCCAGTATAGTCTTGTAGTTGTCTTTGATCTTGCCCATGTCGCTCACAAAGACATCAAAGCCCTTTTTCAATGCCAATGCGGCAGCACCGACGCCACTCTCTGCGGCACCTAATATTACGATTCTATTGTTATCCATATTTGTTGTCTTAACCTTATTATCTTACTTTTAATGTCACGATAGCCAGTGCACACATCATGATAGTTACAATCCAGAACCTGGTTGTGATTTTTGACTCAAGCCAGCATCCTTTGGGCCAGTTGAAGAAGATCTTCACATCGTCGGCAATCTGCCCTGGCTTTACTCGGAAGGCATCGTGGATAGGAGCACGCTTGAATACTCTCCACTTCTGACCTCGTTTGTTGCCCATCTTGGCAACCTGCGTCTGCAGGAGCGAACTGATACTTTCCATAAGAAAAACGAAGCAGAGGATGGGGATAAGCAACTCCTTGTGAATGATTACGGCCATCACTCCGATTACTCCACCAATGGCGAGACTACCCGTGTCGCCCATGAATACCTGTGCGGGATAAGCATTGTACCAGAGGAAACCGATAAGTGCCCCCATAAAGGCAAGGCTGAAAATTACAAGTTCCTCCGACCCCGGTATATACATGATATTGAGGTATTGGGCCATATTCGTATGACTGCTGACATATGCCAATATGCCCAGTGCAAACATTATTATGGCAGAATTGCCTGCACACATGCCATCCATACCGTCGTTGAGGTTTGAACCGTTGCTCACGGCCATGACGATGAATGTGGTAACCAGAACGAACAGAATCCAACCTGCTGCGGTCTTGTACTTACCCATAAATCCCATTATGCCGCGATAGCTCATGTTGTTGTTCTTGAAGAAGGGTATGGTAGTGTCGGTACTCTTAACCCTTTCCTGGCTATGCACCACAACTTCTTGATTCTGCTTCACTGTGGTTCGGTTCTCCTGAATTACAGCATCGGGGCTGAGCCAGAGGGTCAGTCCGACGATGAGTCCCAAGATGGCTTGTCCCGCCAATTTCATGATGGGCTTCATGCCGTCTTTGGTCTTTTTCATCTTCAGATAGTCATCCATGAACCCGAGGAATCCCAGCCAAAGTATTGTAACCAGCATCAACAGGAGGTAGATGTTGCGCAATCGGCCCAACAGCAGACAAGGAATAACAGTTGCCACAATGATGATGATACCTCCCATCGTGGGTACATCCTTCTTCTCTACGCCGTATGGGTCAATGCTGGCATCGCGCTGTTTCTCTTTGCCGTTGTGCCTTTTCATCCATTTGATGAAGTGCTCACCAAACCATGCCGAAATGATAAGTGAAAGAATCAATGTCAGCAGGCCTCGGAATGAAATGTATGACCATAGGTGTGAACCTGTGATTCCAAATTGCTCTAAATATCTGAACAGATAGTATAACATCTTCTATTGTAGATTTTCTGGTTGAATAGTCTCTTGTTAATAGTTGATGGTGGGTTGTGGTGTTTTTTTTACAGACCGAAGGCTTCTCGTATAACCTCGTGATCGTCGAAGTGGTACTTCACGCCCTTGATGATCTGGTAGTCCTCATGTCCTTTTCCTGCAACAAGGATTACATCGCCGGGGCGAGCCATCATGCAGGCTGTGCGTATCGCCTCTTTTCTGTCAACGATGCTGATGACCTTACGCATCTGTTCCTCATTGAGACCGGCAAGCATGTCGTTGATGATGTCTTGTGGTTCCTCAAATCGTGGATTGTCGCTGGTGATAATCACGCGGTCGCTATGCTTCACGCTCTCTTGGGCCATGAGGGGGCGCTTGCCCTTGTCGCGATTGCCTCCTGCACCACATACGGTCCAGCATTCACCCTTGCCTTGTAGCACATCGTTGATGGTGGTGAGTACATTGACCAATGCATCGGGAGTGTGTGCATAGTCTACGATGGCAGTTACTCCGTTCTTACTTCGGATGGCTTCGAAGCGTCCGTTTACAGGTTTCATTGCACTCAAGGCAACGAGCGTGTCTTCCTTGCTGCACCCCAGCATTCGGGCTGCTCCATATACGGCAAGCAGATTGGATACATTGAATCGACCGACAAACTGCACGAACACCTCTGTGCCGTCAATTTCCAGATTCATACCATCGAAGCTCTCCTCAAGGATGCGGGCTTTGTAGTCTGCTGCACTGCGCAGAGAGTAACTCTTTACCGTGGCATTCGTGTTCTGGGTCATGAAAAGACCATTCTTGTCATCAGCGTTGGTGATGGCAAAAGTTCCTTTGCCCAAAAGGTCGAAGAATCCTTTTTTGGCATCACGGTAGTTCTCAAAGGTCTTATGGTAGTCCAGATGGTCGCGTGTAAGGTTGGTGAAGATACCTCCTGCAAATGTCAGTCCGCCGATACGATGCTGGGCTACACTGTGACTGCTCACCTCCATGAATGCGTACTCACATCCGCTGTCTGCCATCTGTCCAAGCAGGCGATTGAGCGTGATAGGGTCGGGAGTGGTACATTCAGTAGGTACAGGTTCTTCGTTGATGTAGTTGCACACGGTACTGCACAGTCCCACTTTGTATCCAAAACTTCGGAATATTTTCCAGAGTAGGGTAGCAATGGTTGTCTTGCCATTGGTGCCTGTCACACCGACAAGTTTCATGCGTTTTGTGGGATCACCATAGAAGTGAGTAGCCATGCAACCCGCTATCTCCTCTGTGTTCGTGTATTGAACATAGGTGACACCCTCTTGCAATTCTTCGGGCAAAGTTTCACATACAATGGTCGTAGCGCCCAGTTCGAGTGCCTTGCCAATATAACTGTGACCATCAGCCTGTGTGCCTTTGATGGCAATGAATGCGTTGCCGGGGTGAATTCGACGAGAGTCAATCTCGACGCCAGTAACTTCGATTTCGGAGTCACCTTTGATGGTTATAGGGTGAGTGTTCTCTGTAAGTTGAAGCAGTTTCATAATCGTATGCTTATACCTTATTATATATATAATAGAGAATTGTTTTCTTTGTTTATTCTAATGTTAGGCCGATTAGTGTGCCTTTCTTGACCTCAATTCCGGGTTCAACGCTTTGCTTGCTTACTTTGCCAGCTCCGTTGATGGAGGCGTGAAGTCCCATGCTCTGGAGTGCATACACAGCGTCTCTTGCTCCCATGCCGATGAGGTTGGGCATTTTGCCTTCTTCCATTACGCGTCCTGACAGATGTATACCGAGATCGTTCTGCTCACAATTGCCCCATGTAGGACTTGGTGTGGGGAGTGTGCCTGATGCCTTGATACCAATGGCTTTAAGCGAACGGATGGTCTCGTCCACATTGCCACTTGCCATGTTGGGCACCATCACGGAGGTCGAATCGGCCGCTAATGCCATGTTGCGGTGGTTCATGCCAGTAGCCATGACAGCCTGTGCCACCTCTTTGAACACGGGACCACAGTGACCGCCACCTGATGCAGGAAGTCCCTTTTTCTGTATACACACAAGGCATGTATATTTGGGGGCTTCTGCAGGGAAGAATCCGCAGAAACTGATGAGATATTCTACCTGTCCATGATGATATCCACCCTTTCCGCTTGCCACCTGTGCTGTTCCCGTCTTGCCACACACCTTGAATTGGTTGCATCGGGCCTTTTTCCCCGTACCACTGGGTGCGCTGACTACATTCTCCAGGATATCTCGTATCTCTCTTAAGGTCTTGTCCGAGCACATCTTCTCGCGAAGCACCTCTGTGGGGAACTCTTTTACAATCACTCCATTCTCCATGACTGCCTTTACGAAGCGAGGTCGTACGAGCTTGCCTCCATTGGCTATACCATTGTAGAAGGCACAGGTGCTGATGGGAGGTAAAAGAGATTCATAACCGATGCTCATCCATGCCAAAGAAGTTTTTGACCAAGTTTGTTCACCGGGCTTCTTCATTCGGGGGTTCTGAGATCCGGGGAAAGGAACATCAAGAGGAATACCTGCTCCGATTCTGCTCAAGCCTTCCACGAATTTCTCAGGATTCTTTCCGTATTTCTCGTCTATTAATCGACTGACACCGATGTTCGAACTCTGTTCCATGACGGTTTTCACATCAATGTTTCCGAAACCTCCTCTTCCACCATAGCTCCAGTCCTTCATGTTCGAACCATGCATGCGATAGAGCCCGTTGCCAGTCTCTACCATGGTGTTGGGGGTGATGACTCCATCATCCAGTGCCACCATGATGCTTGCTGTCTTGAAGGTAGAACCTGGCTCCATGCGTTTAGAGATGGCGTAGTTCATAATCTCCTCATAACGGCCACTCTCGGTTCTACCAAGGTTGACCATGGCCTTTACATCACCTGTTGCAGCCTCCATCACGATGACCACTCCCATCTCAGCCTTCAATGCTTCTATCTGAGCTCGTATTGCCTTTTCTGCGGCATCCTGAAGGTCAACATCGATTGTGGTCACAATGTCCATGCCATCGATGGGCGACTCGTCCGTCAGACTGACATTGGCATTGCGCACCTTGGTGTAGTGACTCACTCCGTCCCGGCCTCGCAGGATGGTGTCGCACAGATATTCTATGCCGTTCTTAGGCACACGGTCCGAATCAGGGTAGAGCGAACCCAGCAGACGGCTTGCAAGACTACCATACGGTTTGGCACGCTGTACGATTCTGTCACCGTGGAATCCACCTTTATATATACGCTCACGCAAGAGAGGCAACTTCTGGCATTTCTTGTATTTCTCAAAGGAGACGGGGTAGGGGTAGATCTGACATGTGCGTTGTTTGTCTCTGCCTTCCTGAAGTCTCTTCTTGAACCATTCAACAGAGTATTCGGGGAATATCTCGTGCAGCCCCTGGCATATACTGTCTTTCTTCAAGTCAAACTCATTGTTACGCCACTCCTGTGCCTTGGCGTTGGCCAGTGAGTCGGGACCATATACCTTAAAGTCTATATAGAGTCTGAACACTGGGATGCTTCCCACGAGGAGTCGTCCGTTACAGTCGTAGATATTACCTCGCTCAGCTTTGATCACCTGATTGTTCTTTGTAAAGCGTTTGCGCACACCTTCCCAGTATGCACTTTCGAAGGCCATGGTCTTGATAGCAGTCAGCAGTATCACCGCACCTACCACACATGCGCCCAGGAAGAACCACTTGAAGCGCTTTGCTCCCTGGTTTCTCCATGCAACCTTCCCCTGCTTAGGGGTAGGCGAGTTGCCGTATGTCTTGTTGTTTGCCATTGTGATTTGTTGACTACTTTACTTTGATTAGAAAAGGTGCTTCTTTGCTGAGTCTTAAGGTTGTATCTCCTCTTTGCCTCAGAGTTGATTCTATATGACTTTGTCGACTGCTTCTTGTCAGTTCGCTGAATTGTGTCAGCCAGATGTATTTCCAGTCGTTGAGTTCTTGCTTGAGTTTGGCTTCCTCGATGATCTCTTGCTGTGCTTCATATCGATTAGACACAAAAGCCAACATGCAGACAAAGACGATTAAGAGAAACGACCAGTGATGTCTCAACCATTCTCTACTGATTTGAATGTCGTTGAACATGTCCTTCAAACTGGCTCCCTCTGAGTCGTCGTCTCGGAGCATGTTCCTGAGCAGTCGCTTCATCTTGAAGTTTTTCTCGCCCTCGTTTGTTGCCGGGTCTTCCTCCTCTTTCAGTTCTTCGTCTTCGGTAGGTTCGGCAGAAGGTTCCTCGTTGTCCGCATCTTCTTCATCCGCCTCGTCATCTTGTAGGTCCTCATCATCTTCTGAAGCCTCGCCTCTTGACATCAGCAGTTCGTCATCCTCTTCATCAAGGATAGCGGGTTCCTGATCTTCGTTCAGAAGTTCATCGTCAATCAATATGTCTTTGTCAATCTCGCTCATTACTGCTAACTTTGTGGTGGTAGGCCTATTTCTGCTCTTTTGTTTCTACTCGCTCTGCGATTCTTAGTTTCGCGCTTCTGCTTCTTGGGTTCTCGCTTTGTTCTTCCGCACTTGGTATCACGACCTTGCCAAGGGGGCGTAGAGGGGAAAGCATGTTTCCGAAGAAGTCTTGTTCGCTTTTGCCTTCTACATTGCCACTCTTCATGATGTTCTTGACCATACGGTCTTCCAATGAGTGATAAGTGAGAATCACGAGTCTGCCTCCTGGTTTCAGAACCTCAATGGCGGCATTCAGCATCTGCCTGAGTGCTTTCATCTCTCCGTTGACCTCAATACGAAGCGCTTGGAAAACTTTTGCCAGATCCTTCTTCTCACGATCTCTGCCAAGTAGAGGCTTGACGAGTTCGGCCAACTGCCCGGTAGTCTTGATCTCTCCTTGCTGTCTCGCCTTGACGATGGTTGAGGATAGCTTTCTGCTGTTCTTCATCTCCCCGTAAAGGTAGAAGATGTCGGCCAGCTGTTCCTCTGTATATGAGGCTATCACATCCTCAGCTGTCAGTTTCCCTCGTTGGTTCATTCTCATATCCAGGGGGGCGTCGTATCGGAAGGAGAAGCCTCTCTCGCCAGCATCCAGATGATGACTGCTCACGCCAAGGTCGGCCATGATGCCATCCAGTCCTTCTACACCGTAGTACTCCATCCAGTTCTGGAGAAACCTAAAGTTGCTTCGTACGAAAGTGAACCGCTCATCGGGAAAGGCTCCCGCTATGGCATCCAGGTCTTGATCGAAACTGTACAGATGTCCGTCAGGTCCGAGTCTGTTCAGTATCTCCCTGCTGTGTCCACCCCCACCGAAAGTCATGTCTGCATAAATGCCATTGGACTGGATGTCCAGTCCATCTACAGTCTCGTTGAGAAGCACAGGTTTGTGATAGTTTTCTGCCATAGTGTAGCTTTTACTCTTGTTAGAAACGCGCGGGGTTCATCATCTTCTCGATGTCGTCTGCAAACCCTTCAGTGTCGTTCAGCATGTTTTCAGCGACCTGTCTGTTCCAGACCTCAATGGTGTTGTCCATACCGATAAACCTTACCTCTTGCTCAATGCCGGCAGACTCAAGGTAGCGTCTGGGGATGAGGATTCGGCCATCGCTGTCGAGCGAAACGCTTTCAGATCCGGCAACAAATCGTCTGAGATTCTCTCTTCCTTTGCGGTCAAAAGGTGATGTCTGCTGTGTGATGCTGTTCACCATTTCGTCCCATACATTCAGAGGGTAGAGCACCAGGCATTGCTGGAAAACATCGCGTCTGAGAATGATGCCGTCCACGCTGTTTGTCATCAAAATCTTCCTGAAAGCAGAGGGGATAAATACCCTGCCTTTCTGGTCGGTCTTGGCGTCGAAATTTCCTGTAAATCGCATGCGTGTACTTATTTATTATAAATTTGGGTTCAAAGATACGAAATTCCCCACAATTCCCCACATCTTTTTCAAAAAACTTTCAAATTATTTTTAAACATGTTGTTTATAAGTTCTAATCGCTTGGTTTATAACTTTACTTCATAATCCCTAAAAGTACCGATGAATACGGTGTTTTCTGTGTTTATTGCATCTATTTTCTTGGAATATTTGCAGGAGTGGGGAATTTTTCCTAACTTTGCGACATCAATGGTATTATTTAATAGACTAATGATTATGCGCAAGTTTTTATTGATCTCTTTGATGCTTGTTCTCCCCTTTGTGGCAAATGCTGTTGGAAAGAAGGCGGAGAAGCGTAGTGTGGTTCGTATTGAAACTTCAGTGGGTGTTATCCGTGTGGCTTTGCACGATGATACGCCCAAGCATAGGGATAATTTCTTGAAGCTGGTCGAGAAGGGCCATTATGATGGTACTCTATTCCATAGGGTGATTAGTGATTTTATGATACAGGGTGGTGACCCTGATAGCCGTAATGCGGCTCCCGGCAAATTGCTGGGCGCGGGTGATGTAGGTTATACCATACCTGCCGAAATACAGGTTCCTTATTACTATCATCTCAGAGGTGCCTTGGCTGCAGCTCGTGAAGGAGATGAGGTTAATCCCGAAATGCGAAGTAGCGGATGTCAGTTCTATATTGTTTGGGGTAAGAAGTATGGATCTGCAACTTTGAAGAAGATGCGTGCCTCGTTGGAAGAGAAAGGTATCGAAACCACTAGCCAGATGTACGATGACTATCAGCAGTATGGTGGTACTCCTCATCTCGATGGCGCATATACTGTTTTTGGCGAGGTAATAGAGGGTTTGGAGATTGTAGAGAAGATACAATCTGTGGCTACAGATCCTAATGATCGCCCCTTGGAAGATGTTGTTGTGAAGCATATGGAGGTTGAACAGCGCTCTAAGGATGCAGAAGCAGCGGCTTCGAAAAAATAATATCGTGTATCATTTGTGATACATAAATAAGCCGTGTTCATCGGTGTTTTTTCTGATATTCTCCTGGATGTTTTCTCGTATGTAACACCTTGTACCACGAGGAAATAATGGTATTTTTTGAATTTCTACCTTTTTTGCGTGTGCATGTACGATGTATATTGTAATTTTGCACGCCATAAAAAATGACTTGTTATATTTACTGTTTTTATAAATGAAAAAAATTATTGCTTTAGCAACTCTTTCTTTGGGGCTTTTTGCAGGAATGACTTCCTGCAGCGAAGAACCTTTGAACGCAGAGTGCGATATAGAGTCGGTAAGCTTGGCTCTTGACGAACCTGACAGATATTTCTATCATGACTATGATACATTGCAGGTGATTCCTTCTACAGCTGACAGCATTGGATTTATCATCCGTAGCTATGAGTCTGTGGGCATGGTTCCCTTGACACTTCATGTCACTCCTGGTGCTAAGGTCTACACTTTGCAGGCTGATGGTTCGGAAGTTGTTTTTCACAATGGACAGGCACTTGATTTTTCCAATGAGCAAGTTCATCGTTTGAAGGTAGTTTCGGAGGATGGCAATTGGAATCGTCTCTATCGTATTTGCATTCTGCACGATGTACCTTCAGAAGGTAATATGACATTTGATTTCAACAATTATGCTTTGGATTCAAGTGGTAAGTATTACATTTGGAATATTACTGATGTTAATGCTGTTAACGGTCTGTTTGGAGGTGCATCAGATGCCACTTGGAAGAATGGTAATCCGGGTTTCAAGCTCAGCAAGTCGAGCGCTAAACCCTTGGAGTATCCTTCTATCCCTGTTGAAGGTGGTGGTCCTGATGGTAGCTCTTGTGTGAAATTAGAGACCATGGACACTGGTGCCTTTGGTAATATGGTCAATATGCGTATGGCATCGGGTAGTATGTTCATTGGCGAGTTTGATGTGGCCAATGCGCTTAAGGATGCCCTTAAGGCTACCCGTTTTGGTTTGCCATTCACTCATAAGCCTGTGAAGATGACAGCTTGGCTGAAGTATGAGGCCAGCACCCGTGCATTCCAAGACAAGATGGGCAAACCCATGGAGGGTATTGTTGACGAGCCCGATGCTTATGTCGTAGTTTATCGCAATCAGGATGAGGAGGGCAATCGTGTGGTTCTCGACGGAAATGATGTTCTTACAAGCAAATATATCGTTGGTATGGCACGCTTGCCTCACCATACTTATGTAGATGAGGATGGAGTTCGCCGTGATGAACTTGGCAACGATCCTATCCATGGTCTCACCAGCGAATGGCAACAGGTGGAGCTCAATGTGGAGTACACCCAGGACATTGATCCCGAAATACTTGCTAATAAGGGTTATAGTCTGTTGATCGGTTTTGCATGTAGCTGGCAGGGTGCATACTTCAAGGGTAGCATCGGCAATAAGTTGTACATCGATAATGTAAATGTAATTTGTGAATAATCTCGTATGAAAGCTATTAAATATATTCTTTTGTCTCTCCTTCTTGCAGGCGCAAACTCTCTTTCTGCTCAAGACAGTTGGAACGAGTGGGGACCCTCCAATCAGGAGACGAATACAGGTTTTATTGTGCGTGGCGGTTACACTCTGGGTGGTACTGCTCCCATTCCTGTGCCTGCAGAGATCCGTGGCATCAATGAGTTCGCGCCAAAGGGTGGTGCAACAATTGGTTTTGATGCCTATAAGTTCTTCAATCGTCACTGGGGTATAGCCACGGGTTGGCACTTCTTCTATGAAGGTTTCCATACCAGTGCCAATGTGAAGAACTATAAGATGTCCATCACTATGGACGGTAATAGCATGAGCGGTTATTTCACGGGTTGTGATGTGACCAACACCACAATGTGGGGTATGACCTTCCCTCTTGTTGCCACTTACAACATCAGTCCTCGCTGGAGCGTGAGTGCTGGTCCTTATGTGAGCACTTATTTCAAGACTACCTTCGAAGGCGAGGTGTACGACAATCCCGACGGTGTGGGCTACCTTCGTGTAGACACTCCCACAGGTGAGAAGATCAATATGGACCGCAACAACCCCGCTACCTACGATTTTGCAGACAACATGCGCAAGTGGGGTGCCGGTGTCGAGCTCACCTTCGACTGGAAGGCCATGAAGCGTATGAACGTATTTGCCAATCTCGACTGGGGTCTGGCCAATGCCTTTGATCCTGACTTCAAGGCTATTGCCTTCAAGATGTATCCCATCTATGCAACGCTTGGTGTAGCTTATCGTTATTAAAAAAACAGTGTGAATAAAAAATAAAAGATTAAATAGGAATTAGTTTATGAAGAAGTTTTTACTTTTAGCTGTCTGTGGCCTGATGTCCGTGATGGGTATGGCCCAGACCAAGACTTACACCGACAACCTGGTGGTAACAGTAGATGGAACCAGTACAGAACCTCAAGCTGCCAATGTTCTTTTGACAGACAATGGTGATGGTACACACTCCTTTGCGTTGAAAAATTTTATCATGGAATTGGCAGGAGACATTATGCCTGTTGGTAATATTAAGTTGGACGGCTTGGTCCTTACGAAAGAAGGCTCCCTTAGCACTTTTACCACAGATCAGATTATTAATGTTCTTCCTGGTGATCCTGGCACTACCATTAATGTTGATGGTGAAGACTATGAATTGACTGAAGAGGATTGGGCCGGTCCTATGTTGGGCGACATCCCCGTTCAGTTGTCTGGTAAAGTCAACGATGACAAAGTATATGTAATGATTGATATTAACATGGTAAGCCTTGGTCAGATTATTCATGTGGATTTTGGTACAGATGATTTCCCCGCAGCCCCCGTCACCTATGCGCTTACTTTTGTAGTAGATGGCGAGACAATCTCTTCTGCAGAACTTGAGGCTGGTGCAGCTGTTGTTTATCCTGTTGTTGCAGAGAAAGAAGGTTATACCTTCGCTTGGGAAGGTGAAACTGTTGCCACAATGCCTGAAGAGGCAGTTACCATTAAAGGTGGCTATACCGTTAACACCTACAAGGTGACTTACATGGCTGAGGGTGAGGTGGTTGCTACCTTCGAAGTGGCATACGGTGAGGCTATGCCTGCAGCTCCCGAGTACAAGGTGGAGAGCGATGAACGCTATACCCGTACCTTTGAGGGCTGGGAAGGTGAGGAGTTGACAACTATGCCTGCTCACGATGTTACCTACACTGCCAATATCAATATCGTTGATGCTATTAATGCTGTTGCTACAAGTAAGGGTGGTGTGATCTATGATGCCCAGGGACGCTGTGTGTCTGCTACTCGTCGTGGCTTGTACATCATCAATGGTAAGAAGGTTCTGAAGTAAGGAAGGACTTTCACCTAAGTTGTGAAACCACAAAGTCAAAAAAAAAGTTTGATTTTGTGGTTTCACAGTTTCACAGTTTCACATGTTCTGGCGAGACGTGTTGCAAAGTTCCTTGCGAAAAGTTCATGAGCCGTCCAACATACACATGTGTTTTTGACCATCCTTCTTGTGTATTTCCTTCAAACTTCATGTGTTGTTTTATCAAATTTCATATGACTGATATAGAAAAAATACCGTAGGGCTATGAATGGAGCACAGCCCCCATGCTTGTGCCGAAAAATTGAGATGGATGTGAAAGCGTGAAACTAAAAAATCAAACTTTTTTTTGAGAATTAGTTCTGCTACCATTGTTTGTTCCTGAGCCTTTTATGCAGAAAATTCGGTAAAAGTGGGCTTTTTACCATATTTTCCCTCTCATCTCGTCAAAAAGTCGTACCTTTGTATCAGCTACTCAAAGGAGTAGTCTTTTATGTTAAGTAGGAAGAAAAGTTAAATCAAGAAGATAAAATGAAGAAATTATTTACACTAATGATGCTGGGCGCAGGTTTCCTTTCCGCTCATGCTCAGTATCAGTTGGCAAATGCTGGATTTGAGGTGTGGGAGGAAACTTCTGAGAAGTATGGTTTTAAGACAGTAAATAGTAGTGAACCTGTTTATTGGAGTTCGTTTGCTACAATGATTTCTGGAGGTACACTGTATAATGGCGCGGCGGGTGTACAGCTGGAACAGGACACGGATGTACGAGAGGGAGCTTTAGGCAAATATTCTGCCTATATTTATGGCGCCAAAGTTCTTAATATTGCTACTGCGCAAGGCAATCTAACTAATGGCTGTGTGTATGGTGGATCCATGGACCCTGCTGACGCTTCTGGCAACTACAATTATACAAACGAATCGAAAGAAGGGCAAGCAATGAAATTCTCGGGTCGCCCTGATGCCGTAAAGGTTTGGATAAAAGCATCTACTGCCCAGAACTTCAACATCTCCATGTTGCTTCATGAGAAAGGTTATTATCAAGATCCTTTTGCAAATTCTAGCAAATGTGCAAAGTTGATCGCTCATGCAAAAGCGACTCCAGCATCAAACAATGGTGTTTGGACAGAGTACACTGTACCTTTTGAATATGATGATGCAACTCCAGGCGCAAGACCTTATTACGCTCTTGTGACATTTGCAACAAGCGGTACGCCAGGTAAGGCAAGTGTTAATGATAAGATGTGGATAGACGATGTTGTTATGGTCTACAATTCGGAACTTGCAACAGCGACTTATGACGGTAGCAAGGTTTCCTTCAGTGGTACTTCTGCAACTGTAGATGCATTGTACGATGAGAGCAAGCTCGCTCTAACCAGCAATGGTGCAGGTGCTACTATTGAGAAGTCTTATGATGAGGCAACAGCTGTACTGACCATTACCGTAAAGGGTGATAATATCAGTGAGGATAATACTAATTATCATGTATATACGATCCAGTTTACTGTTCCAAGCTCAGAACTTGATGTGGCAGCAACAAAATACAATGGTTCTGCTATAGCATTTGTTGATGGTTCTGCAACCGTAGATGCGTTGTATGAAGAAGGTAGCCTCAACCTTGTTCCCGTTCATTCGTCTGCATCTATGGAGAAATCATATGATGAAGAGACTGCAATTCTGACTGTAACGGTAAAGGGTGCTAATTTTGCAAAGGATGCAGCCAACAAGCATGTCTATACCATCCAATTTAAGAAACCCGTGGTGGAGATTGAGGTTCCAATGACTATTGGTGCGTATTATGGCACCTTCTGCGCTCCATTTGACGCAGATTTGCCAGTATTTGATATGGGTTTTGCTTATACAGTAGATGGCCTTGACGATGATGGAGCGACACTTCGTATGACAGAACTGAAAACATCCATTCCTGCCCACACCCCTGTAGTGGTATATTGTGATTTTTATGAAAAATGGGATGGAACCCGCAAGGGTTTTCCTACCGAGGGCACTCCCAAGGCAGGTCTGCTTACCGGTACTTATAAGGATATAAAAGCTCCAAAGGGTAGCTATGTATTGCAGAAGCAAGGCGAAAAGGTTGGTTTCTACAAGGTGGAGGATGTACAGCCTACGGTTAAGGCATATCATGCTTACCTTAATGTGCCCGACAGTAATGTTAAGGCATTCGGCTTCAGTATGGAGAATGGCGAGACCGCAATCAGGGCACTCGAAGCACTGACCAGTGGCAAGCCTGAGATCTATGATCTGAATGGTCGTAAGCTGAATAAACTGCAGAAGGGTATGAACATTGTAAATGGTATGAAGGTATTGGTTAAGTAAACTGCAAATGCTCTTTATTTGAGATAATTACCTTTATATGACAAATGAAATTGTAAATACGAAGAATAAGATGAAAAAGACATATATTGCTCCCGTTGTGGAGATCAACGAAACAATGGTCTGCCAGATGATGGCACTCTCTCTCCAGGATGGTTCTGCTGACAATAGCGATGCCCTGGTAAAAAAGGCAAACGATTGGGATATGTGGGGTGAAGCAGAGGACTAATCTGCCCCGCTGACCAAGTAATCATATTTGAATGGCTCTCGCCGAGTTCCTTGTCAAGGAATTGGGCGAGAGTCATTATTTTGTGTCATAACACTTGTTTATTTGGATAATAAAAGTTAACTTTGCAAATATAATGCATTTCAGACACGGATAAGACACCCACCAATAATACCACGGAAGCAATATGATAACAGTTTTGACATGTACTTTGATGATAGTGATATGCGCCACGATCCATTTGGTCCTGGCCTGTGTCCTTGCCTTGTATTCCCGTTATAAGATAGAGTATCTGTCGCTTACTTGGATTATGGCCATCTTTGGTTTTGCTATGGTGGCAGTATCGCCCTTGAGCGAGGTTTTGGTGATTGGCACGCCTGGCTTGTTTCATCCTCTGCTTCTGTTGAGCCTAACGGCAGTGTGCTACCTGCAAAGTATCTATCCTCTGAGTGTCCCCATGCCCGGTTATCTGCAGATGGGCCGTATGTGGAAGTACGCTTCACCTATCATCGTGCTTTACACACTGTATGTCGTGTTCTACCTCTGCGGTATGGAGATAAAGCATATAGAGTCGTTCAAGGATTTCCTCAAACCACCTTATAGTGTGGATGTAGTCTTCCGTTTGGTAGCCATCCTTTTGGGTGTATATTATGTGGTTAATCTTTTCCGTCTGCCCAACCATCTGGCTTTGCACACCAATGTGCCTCGCTATGTTAAAGGTTACTGCTCGGCTTTGGGTTTGAGCGTCATACTCTATCTGGTGTTGACGGTTTATTACTCGACATGGTTGGTACTCATCTATACAGCAGTCTTCACCTTACTGAATGCATATCTCGTGTTCCGTACACTCGAGACTATGGCACAAAGTTTACCAAAGCCAGTCATAGAGAGGGTGGAGGCAGAACCTACCAGCGAGGACATTGAACTGGCAGAGCAAGAGGACTTCAATGAGGCCAATCGTCAGCAATTCCTTCGCATTGAGTATTGGATGCAGAATCATCGTGACAAGTGGACCTCCAGTTCCTTCAATCGTGATCAGTTGTGTACAGAGGCCGGTGTCAACCGTCACCTCTTGTTGCAATGTGTGAGAAGCCAGGGATACAACGACATTCATGAGTATCTGAACACCTATAGGGTTGATGAGTTGAAGCGTCTTATCAGACGGGGAAAGATCACTTCGGCTTCAGAGACGGGAGATGCAGGCTTTGGTACGGTTAAGACGGCCCGTACCGTTTTCTTGAAACTGACAGGTGTCACCCTTGATGACTTCCTCGCTCATCACGATAAGGAGGAAGATGAGAACGAGACAGATTAAAAATAGGTATATAGACTTGTATGGAAGTAATTAAGACAGCCCTGGAAGGCGTTGTAATCATAGAGCCTCGCGTGTTTTTGGATTCGCGTGGCTATTTCTTTGAAAGCTTCTCGCAGAGAGAGTTCGATGAGAAGGTTCGTCCCGTTACTTTCGTACAAGACAATGAGAGTATGAGTAGCAGAGGTGTGATGCGTGGATTGCACTACCAGCGTATGCCTTATACTCAAAGTAAGTTGGTGCGTTGTGTGAAAGGAGCCGTTCTGGATGTTGCTGTAGATATCCGTTGGGGCAGTCCTACTTTTGGCCAGCATGTAGCCGTAGAACTGACAGAGGAAAACCATCGACAGATTTTCATTCCCCGAGGCTTTGCACACGGTTTTGCAGTACTGAGTGATACGGCCGTATTCCAATATAAATGTGATAATTTTTACCACCCAGAAGCAGATGCCGGCATCAACATCAAGGATGAGTCTCTGGGTATTGACTGGCGAATACCAGTAGCGGAGGCCATCCTGAGTGAGAAGGACCTCCGCCATGCAAATCTAATCGATTCTGTTCACGATTTCAATATCGACGACAAGTTGTATTAAGAGAGGGTCAACGCTCATCTCTCCACTCTCCACTCTCATCTCTCCACTCTCATCTCTCCACACTAAACCCTCTACTCTCTCAACGCTAAACATTCGGCAGAGTCATACCATTGATCTTACGATAGAGGTCAAGGGCAAAGACATCGGTCATACCCGAGATGTAGTCCAATACCGCCATTACGCGTTCATAGAGCGTTGGTGCAAGTATCTCATACTGTGATGAAACACGGTTGATGAGCAGTTGCGAATAGGCCTTGTCGCTATGAGTCACGGCATGCATCATCAAGTCAATCAGTTCGGTGATGACCTTAAAACCGGCGATCTCAATGTCAATTACATTCTTAGAATGGTATATCTTGCCGTATGAAGTCTTTTCGCACCTCTTGTATGCATCGTGAGGCAGTTGGGAGATGTGGTCGATGAGCGAGCCTTGGAATGTGCCGTTGAGAATCGCCTCTTCGTTTTCCACAAATACATTGACACACTCGCCTTCCAGACAGTTGATGGCAACACTTCGCAGATAAACTACCTGCTCATTGATGTCGTCCACACTTTCAAGGCGCTCTTGGATGTGTGCCAACTGTTCGCCCTCAAAGAATCCGAGAAGCAAGTCCTTGGTCTCCTTCTCTGTAAGGATTTTTAGTTTGTGTGCATCTTCTATGTCCATGATCTCGTAACAGATGTCATCGGCTGCCTCAACCAGATACACAAGAGGATGGCGCGCATAGCGTATGCTTCCTTCAGGAGCCTCAAGACGCTTGATACCTAATGTCTCTGCAATGTGAGTGTAGTCCTTAATCTCCGAACGGAAGAATCCGAACTTACGATGTGAGCCCGCCATATCGCTTGAGAAAGGATATTTTACGATGCTGGCAAGGGTGGAGTAGGTCATTACAAAGCCACCTTGACGACGACCGTTGAAATGATGCGTCAGCAAACGGAAGGTATTGGCATTTCCTTCAAAATGAATCAGGTCCTGCCATTGTTCGGGTGTAAGCGAATCACCTGTTTCCTCGCACACATAGTCCTTGAGCCATTGTCCCTTACCTTCGGAGAAGTATGTACCAATAGCACGCTCTCCACTATGACCGAAAGGCGGATTGCCCATGTCGTGAGCCAGACAAGCAGCCGAAACGATACTGCCAAGTTCGGTCAGGTGTGTATTGAAGAGCCAAGGGTGCTTTTGTAGAAGGATACGGCTCACATCATTGCCCAATGATCGCCCCACGCTACTTACTTCGAGGGAGTGAGTCAGACGATTGTGCACAAAGATACTGCCAGGCAAGGGAAATACCTGTGTCTTATTCTGCAAGCGTCTGAAAGGAGCCGAGAAGATGAGACGGTCGTAGTCGCGTTGGAACTCCGTACGGTCGTCTGATCGGCTGGGCTGGTTCTCCATGCCCAGGCGCTGTGTGGAAAGAAGCTGTTCCCAGTTCATCATGAGCAGAGCAACAGGATGATGAGTTGTGCTGTAAGGATGCGTAAGAACATGCTGAGGGGATATACGGTAGAATATCCTACGGCAGGTGCATCATTACCCGCAGTCTGGTTGGCAAATGCCAGGGCTGGGGGGTCGGTGGTAGAACCTGCGATAAGACCCATCAGGGTGCAGTAGTTCAGTTTGAGGAACTTCTTTGCAATGAAACCCATGATGAGGATGGGCAGAACAGTGATGATAAAGCCACACCATACATAGGTCAGACCATCACCTTCGATTACCGTGTTGACAAAGTTGGCACCAGCCTTGATACCTACGCTGGCCAAGAAGAGGGCAAGACCCATCTCGCGCAACATGAGGTTGGCACTTGTGGTAGTATAGGCGTTGATTTTAAACTTATAACCGTATGCACCAATGGCAATGGCAATACACAAGGGACCACCAGCCAGACCCAGTTTGACGGGAGTAGGTACACCGGGCAGGGCAATGGGTATGGCACCAAAGATGATACCCACGAACACACCTACGAAGATAGCGGCCAGGTTGGGATGGTCGAGTTTCTTCACACTGTTACCCATCTTGCTTGCAACACGGTCAACAGCATCTTCAGGACCTACTACGACAAGACGGTCGCCAATCTGCAGGCGAAGGTTGCTCTCAGCAAAGAGGTTCATGTCACCACGACGAATGCGAGTTACATTGACGCCATATACGCTACTGAAATGCAGTTCGCCCAGTGTCTTACCATTGACAGCAGGCTGGGTCACGAGGACATGCTTGCTCACCATGGGTACATCCTGCTCCTGCCATTCCACCTCCTCTTCAGGACCGATAAATGCCATGATGGCCTCTGCGTCAGCCTGTGCACAAGTGATAAACATCTTGTCACCCTCGCCCAAGACGGTATTACGGTTGGGGATGCTGACATGACCATTCTGAAGGATGCGCGAACATACAAAGTCACGGCCGAGGAACTGACGCACTTGCAGGATAGACTTGCCAAGCAAATAGGGGTTGCGTGCAGCCACGGTCATACGGTGAGGTGTGGCATGGGGGTTGGCGGCCTTTTCCTGCTCAATGGCAGCCTGCTCCTTCTTCAAGGATGTGCCCGTGATATAACGGATGGCAATAGTAGCCAGAATGATACCGACAACACCGAGAGGATAGGCACATGCATATCCGTTGGCGATGGTAGGTGCATTCTCACCGAAAATCGTGTTACAAGCTTCGTTGGCTGCACCGAGACCGGGGGTGTTGGTGATGGCACCACACAATACACCGACCATCATGGCCAGGTTGCTACTGTTCTCACCTGTGATGCTTCCACCTTTATAAAAAATAAGGAAATAAAGGCTGATACAGCAGATGACATTCAGCATTACGATGCCAATAGCGATCATGTTCATCTTGATGCCACCCTCCTTGAAACTGCTCACGAAACCAGGGCCGACCTGAAGGCCGATGCAGTAGACAAAGAGGATCAGACCGAAGTCCTGAATGAAGGTCAGTACGTTGGTTGTACCGGTAAAACCGAAGTGCCCGGCCACAATGCCGGCAAACAGCACGAAGGTAACGCCCAGCGCGATGCCGTTCTTCTTGCCTCCTATCTTCAAGCGTCCCAGGAAGATACCGACAGCTATCACAATGGCGTAAAGCAATACAATGTGTCCAACACCATCAGTGTCGGTGAACAGTTTGATAAGCCAATTCTCACTCATAGTTTTAATGATTACATTTTACGCTGCAAAATTAGTAAAAAAATGTGAAAAGCATGTTGTGTTGCTATGCATTTTTCTCTTTTGCGTATCGTTTCCATGTTTTCTCGGTTACGATGCCCATATCCATGTGCTGCATTTTGCCCGGAGGCAAAAGCCTAAAACACGAAAAAATCTGCATCGAAATAAGGCATGTCTATTATAAAAATATTTTTGATCAGTTGCTTATCTTGTGTCAAACATATCACCAAGTTCCTGACATGCTGAGCCTCGGGTGTTTCTTCGCCTACGGAACAATCGGGGATAAATAGTGGCTGAGGTAAGGTGTCTTTTTTCTTTTGACACACATAGAACCCTCTGCTCGGCTTGCCGCTTAGCAGCAAAGTCTGCATAAGAACCCTCAACCCTCAACTGAAGGGGCGGAAATGCCAGTAAATACTGAGGGTTTAGGGGTGTTGAGGGTTTGTGCAACCCTCCACTATGCTTGTTAGTATTTTTAGTGACATCCATTCGTGTTTCTCAGCGTGTAAAAACACAGCGTTGTGCAACAGATTGATTCTTGTGAATCCCTTTATAAGATTAAAATGTGTCTGCCATGTTTTCTGCTTGTGTAAATTTGTCAGTCTTGACAGATTGTCATTTGGAAAATTTGGATAATTCATTTATTTTTATTATTTTAGAAAAAGCCGCATAATATGAATATTAATGTTTGTGCGTGCGCGCGCGCACGCGAGACGTTCTATCTACAACTTGTTATGATTTTATTTGTGGTTCATGTAGAGATTGGCATAACTCTTGTATGAACCTGTTGTGTGAGAATCTAATATCAAATAACTGGCAAATCCCCTAAATATTAACCTAAAACAAAAATCTATGAGCAAAGGAAATTTTGTTGTGATTGACATGGAGTCTGTAACGGGAAAAGCACTTGGTGCATGTGAGGTAGGTATGGTGAAGTATTCTGACGGTCATCCCGTTGATACATTTCATTCCTACATAAAGCCATACGACATGTCTACACGCAATCCTATTGCAGAGAGGAAGTGTTCGCACATTACCTCGGCAATACTTGAGAGTGCACCCAATTTCGGTGACATACATGAAGAAATGATGGACTTTATTGGTGATAACCTCCTTGTGTGCTATAGTAAATCTGCCGATATGAACTACCTCTATAAAAACGAAAAAGAAGCTGGTAAAAGTGGGCTTTGTTCTCGCCGATATTTGGATATGAATAAGTTGTTTAAGGGCAGATTTGAAGATGCATATAATAATTGGTTCGGTACAAGTTATCGAGAGACTCATAAGGCATTAGACGACGCGATGCATGAGGCAGAGTTGTTTAATGAATATACTAAGGTGAAGGATTTTGCAGATAGGGTTGAATCAAACTATGTGCCAGAAGATGAAAGGCCAAAAGCAGATATGAGTAAATTTGCAACTGTGCCTTATGATCCAAGCATTCTTGAAGATGAATTGCTGGCATCTTATGACATGCGTGGTAAGATATTTGTTATTTCTGGTAACTCAGAATGGCGATCAAAGTTAGAAGAGTCATTGAAAAATGATTTAGGAGCGATTAAAAGGGACAGTATTAGTAAAAATACACAGTTTGTGTTGTTAGGCGAAGACGTAGGTCCAGCAAAACTGGATAAAATAATGGCTCAAAAAAATGATCACTCGGATAAGATTCGTATCTTTTCTCAGGAGGCAGTTGCCAAGTTGATAGGACTGTAATAAAAAAGTGGTATGGGCGGTGGGAACCTGCCCCAGACCCATGCCACTTTTGTAGCAAGCAAAGGCAAATATGCAAGTTGTTTCTATGGCCTCCAAATCAAAAATATCGTAATGACGGTTTGATTTGTCACTCAATTATTAGGTGGTTAGACGCAAAAGTTGTACATTTGCACTCAGTAAGAAAAACACGTGCCAAAGCGTTGGTACGATTTACCCAGAATGACTGGAGAGATGGCAAAATGTTCTCTCCTTTGTGGTATTCGCATATTAACCAAGTCATCACAAAACGTAAGGAATTCGCACTGAGAAAGGTGCAAATATGCTTGACGCAGAGATGCGTATTTGTGATGGGATTATTATATCCTGACGTGAAATAAGTGTGAATTAACCCTAATATAAATGTAAATCGTACTGAAAATGGCAAAGTATGAACTTAAGCCCCCTCATAGAGGAGGAATTTTTCAAAACAATCCAAAATTTTTAATGTGGATAGTACATATTGTGCTACCCAATCGTTTAAGGAGCTACCTTTATGGTAAACTCCAAACAATAGCTATTAGTGTGCCTCGTGAAAGGCACACCAGTAGAGATAAAAGTATAACTAACTGTCAAAATTACTAAGAAATGGTCACATCTAACTATTATTATCTGTTGTCTGCCTATGTCATTTTTGCTGTATTTGTACTTGTGACATGGTACTTTGTTCGCAAATCGGCTTCTGACTCCTTTATCCGAAAAGCACTGGGTAAGCAATTCTTTTCCGCTGCGACATGGTTTGTTATTGCAGACCTAGCTTTGCTGATTTTTATGCCAGACTCTATTGATTGGGTCTTGAATATCGGCATACTTGGTATCGCAATCCTTTGCTATGTTGTTGGCGCGTTAATCTTAAACTCGTACCAAGAGAATGACGAGGAATATTGCGAAGACATAAGCGAACACATATCTTAGAAGAAAAGCATAATAACTGATATGAAGTATGGGAACTAAGTATAGTATCAAGAATATGAAGCCTAAGGGTTGGTGGTTGGATATAAATCACTGTATTGAGGCATGTAAGGAGGTTAAAACACTGAAAAGACTACAGGAAGAGTATGGTGGTTGTTTCTCGGCAATAAGGAGATATGGCTTTGCAGAAGAATGCTATAAGTATCTCGTCGTGGAGGATAGCTCACACAGAGGAAAGCCAAGAAAGAATAAGAAACCAGCAGGGTGGTGGAACTCTTTGGAACATTGTATAGAAGCGTGTAAGGAATGTAAGAACCTTACTGAGTTGCACAGAAGATATGGAGGATGCAATATTTCAATTCGGGAACACGGATGGCAGGATGAATGCTACAAACATTTTGACTATGTTCGTGTTCGCCAATACTCTCGTGAACAACTTGAAGTAATTGCTAAGAAATACACTACGTATCAGGAATTCAGAACTCACGATCATGGTGCCTATGCGAGTGCAAAGTCGCATGGCATCCTTGAGAATATTTGCGTGCACATGCCACCGCTCCAAAAGAGCAAGGAGTATGACGATAAGCCCGATCTGGAAAGCGTAAAAGAGCACGCTCAAAGATATACATCGAGGTCAGAATTCCAGAGAGAAGATCCTAGGTATTATCGGTGGGCTCAAAAACATGGAGTTCTTGACGAGGTGTGTCAGCACATGCTTCGTAGAGGAAACAAGAAAAAGAGATGCATCTATGCTGCAGAGTTTCCTGACAATCATGCTTACATCGGTTTGACATACTTTGCTGAAAGAAGATGGGCTGACCACTTGCGTTCGGAAGACTCTGCGGTTTGTAAACATGTAAAAGAAACTGGATTAGAACCAGTATGGAAGCGACTCACAGAATATATAGACTATATCGAAGCGAGTGAGCAAGAAGGACTATTCAAGGAAAAGTACCAAAAAGAAGGATGGGCTGTTTTGAACATTGCAAAGACTGGTTCGCTTGGAGGAGAAACAGGTTATTCTAAAGAACAGGTTCTGCGTGAAGCGGCAAAATATGAGTCGTTGAAGGAGTTTAGAGAGAGTGCGTCAGGCTATTACCAGTCTGCATATAGAAGTGACTATTGGGACGAGGTAAGAGCAATATGCAAACCACTGTATAGGGGTGGATACTCTGAAAAAGAACTACGCGAAATAATATCAAGATTCGATAATTCGGCAGATTTAAGAAAATATCGACATGCTGTGATTGATGCAGCCATGCGTATGGGTATTTGGAAAGACGCGACTAAACACTTCGTGGAGAGAGTAAAAGCCCCATATCATAGGGTATCAAAATATACAGAAGCGCAGATAGAGGAGATAGCGAAGAAGTATATGCACAAGAGTGACTTTGCTCATAGAAACGGTGGTGCATACGAGGCAGCCAAAAAAATGGGCATCTTCGAAAGAGTATGTGCGCACATGATACCAAAACCAACAGTACGAAAATGGACAAAGGATGCCGTAAGGGCAGAGGCGAAAAAATATAAATATTACACTGCGTTTGCAAAAAGCGCTCCAGGTGCAGTCGGAGCGGCAAGCAGATATGGCATATTAAAGGATGTCTGTGCGCACATGATAAGTGGAAGGTATAAGTACACCCTTGAAGAAGCCAAAGAAGTTGCAAAGACATATCGCAATAGAACAGAGCTGTTCAACAAAGATAAGGGTGCATTCAACTTACTGAAGGATGCTGGGCTACTCGATGAGTTGCTTCCTATTCAACCTGCATACAATCTCAAGTGGACAGACGAAGCAAGACGCGAAGCGGCTGCACAATGCAAGACAAGAAAAGAATTCAAGGAAAGATTTCCGCAG
This sequence comes from Bacteroidaceae bacterium, assembly GCA_045629325.1. Taxonomy (GTDB): domain Bacteria; phylum Bacteroidota; class Bacteroidia; order Bacteroidales; family Bacteroidaceae; genus Physcousia. The sequence goes on from JAZQQX010000070.1 coordinate 42,413, forward strand.
GCTATGGATGTGACCAGAGTCAAGAAAGACTGGGAAACGATTGCTCCTCACCTTGCAAAAGATAGATTGCTGTGGACAGAAGAAGAAATAGCAAAGCGTGC
>JAZQQX010000071.1:0-47480 GCA_045629325.1 Bacteroidaceae bacterium
GCTACGATCCGACTTCCCAAAAAAAAAACTCCCTTCGGTTCTCACCATGTGGCCCTGGGATTGAAGAAGAATTCGTTCGCGTGTATGGCCAGTGCACTTTCATAGAGGTTGCTCAGGCTCTCATAGAGATGGTCGCGCTCAAAGACATAGGCCAGGAGCTCCAACTCCAGAATGAAGGTGATCTGGTCTCTCGCACTCTCTCGTAGGTCCTTAACGATATAAGTTTCTCGCAGAAACCTAAAAAACCTCTCTGCCAGTATGGGTTTGGTGTTGACATCTACACGGTAGCGTCCTGCACTTTTACGCACCACACGCATCTCAAATGATCCGTCAGAAGCAGTAATAGTATACATAGTTTATATATTTTTTTGTAGATTTATTTGGTGCGTATTGCGAAAAATTGTATTTTTGCATTTGCATTCAATATTTTAATTGAGCGCAAAGATAGATGAAAATATTGATAATGCAAACAAAATGCACATAAATATGTATATAGATGTGCAAGAAAAAACAAGATGCTAAATCTACACATTATTATATATAGACAGCCATATAGCAATACATATAGTTACACATACATATAAATCCCAAAAACATGCCTTGCACTTCCTGCGAGGCCTATAAACATCATCATATGGATAAAAGAGAACGCGGAAGAGCCATGATCGATTGGCTCGTTTACAATCGTTTTGCCAACAGTAGAGGCGACCTTGCCTTAAAATTGGGTTACAATCCCACTGTGCTTTCAGCCTCCATCACCGGTCGAAATCCATTTTCCGACAAAATGGGGCGTAAGATTTGCGCTTTCAACAAGCGACTCAACATCGAATGGTTCCTCACCGGAGAGGGTGAGATGCTTATCCCCGAGAATGGCATCATTATGCACCGAAAGACAAGTTCCGGTTCGAAGTCAAAGTCCAGCTACAATGGTCCTTCTCTTCACCCAGGAGTGCGTATGGCACCTTTCTATCACGAACTCCTTGTTTCGGCTGGTCAGACGGATATCTTCGGTTACGATACAGCTTCGAGCCTGATGCATGTGCCAGGTGTGGATGCCGAGGCTTTCTTCCCCGTGACGGGTATGAGCATGTTGCCCCATATCATGCCTGGTGATATTATCGGGGTGAAGACTGTCGATTCGCTGGAGCGTATTGACCCTACTCGTATCTATATGATCATCACCCGTCAGAACGAACGAATGATCAAGCACATCTTGCCCAGTCAGTCAGGCGATCCGGAGATCACTCTGGTAAGCGACAATAGCGAATATCCAGCTTTCAAGATTATGAAGGACGATATCTTCAAGGTGATGCGTGTGGTCTATGTAGGTCGCCAGATATAGCCCTTGACTTACAAGACTCCGTTTTGACCAAGAGCTTTTCATTCCGTCATACGATGTCACGAAGTTTTCGCCTCATAGTTATCCTTTTGCTTTGCCTCATGGGCCAGCGTCAGTCCATCTGGGCCTCTGTGGAGCATCTTCTTCCCCGTCCACAGCAACTTGTACTCCACGACTGCCGTTTCGCCCTTGGGCGTTCCGTTGTCCTCATAGACGAATGGAGTCATTGCGAACTCCTTCCTGAAGTCCTCGGTCAGAATGGTTGTCGCCTTGTGGAGAAGGCTTCTGCTTCTGTTGTGGTTACAAGGGTGAACAATATCCCGGAGGCTGACGAACCCTTGCTTGACGGTTTTGAGTCCGAGGCTTACCGCCTCCTGGTGGAGACGGACCGTATCACCATACAGGCTGTTTCTCGCCTTGGTGTGATCCGTGCCACACAGACGCTTCAGCAACTTGCAGAGCGAGATGGAGGTCGTGCCAAGTGGCTTGAGGGTGTGAGTATCACCGACTGGCCTTCGTTCAAGGTGCGTGGGTTCATGCACGATGTGGGTCGGTCGTTTATCTCCTTCGATGAGTTGAAGAGGCAGATTGAACTCTACAGTCGTTTCAAGATCAATCTCTTTCAGTGGCACCTGACGGAGAATCAGGCTTGGCGTTTTGAGGTGAAAGCTTACCCCCAACTCACCTCTCCCTCGAGCATGTCGCGCTATCCTGGTTGCTTCTACACACAGGAACAGTGTCGCGAACTGGATGCCTTGGGGCACAAGTATGGTGTATATGTCATCCCGGAGATCGACATGCCCGGCCACAGTGAAGCCTTCCTTCGTGCCATGGGTCATGCCATGCAGACCTCCGAAGGTGTTGGCGAACTTCGGCAGGTGCTTGATGAGGTGATGCGTTGCTTCCCTCATGCCCCCTATATCCATCTGGGCGGAGATGAGCAGGATGTCATTGATGTAGACGGACACAATTTCCTCGTCACCATGTCGCGCTATGTTCACGACAAAGGACATCGTGTCATGTGGTGGAATCCTACTCGCAATCTGGCTGTCACCAAGTCCAATGGTTGTGACATGGCACAATGTTGGAGCACCAGAGGGCGTCAGATCAGTGGTTTGCCTTGCATCGACTGCCGTTACAATTACACCAACCACTTTGATGTTTTTGCTGACCTTGCAGGTATCTATCGTAGCACCATCCTCTACAAGCAAAAGGGCGATAGTGAGACGGCAGGCTTCATCTCTTGTCCGTGGAACGATCGCAAAACTCCCACTCAACACGACATCATGGCGCAAAACAACACCTTTGCCGTCACTCTGGCCAGTGGTGAGAGAGCATGGTGCGGTGGTGGTAGGCAGTATATAGAGGAGGGTGGAGCATACCTACCTTGCGGAGGTGATGAGTATGAGGAGTTTGTATCGTGGGAGCACCGGTTCCTTTTCCACAAAGATCATAGTCTGAAAGACGAACCCATACCTTATGTGGCACAAAGTCAGATACACTGGCGCATCTCCCCACCCATAGCCAATCAGGGTGATGCACATGCTCTCTTTCCGTGGGATGAACTCAAATATGCAGATACATCCATACCCGACTCGGTCAGTTACAATGGTCAACGCTATGGCTGGACCCTCGCCACTGGTGCTGGCATTTATCTCTGTCACACTTGGCCCACTGTGGTTCCGGGCATCATGGGCCTCAATCCTGCCAAAAATCAAACGGCTTACGCATACACCTACATCTACAGTCCCAAGCGCCAGACTGTAGGTGCGCAGATTGAGTTTCAGAACTATGGTCGCTCGGAGAAGGATGTAGCTCCTCCCAATGGCAGTTGGGACTACAAAGGATCAGACATCTGGCTCAATGGCCAGCGTATCGACCCTCCCACATGGGACAACAGCGGGACTGGTGGAGGCAATCATGAAACGGAGCTCCGCAATGAGAATTTCCCGGCTCGTGCTCCCATCTCCGTCACACTGAAGAAAGGGTGGAACAAGGTCTTCATCAAGCTCCCCTACATCGACCTTCCTGCTCATCTCGTCCGCCTCAACAAGTGGATGTTCACCTTCGTCCTCACCGACCTTCAAGGGCATTCCTCTGTTCCATCTCTCATCTATTCTCCCACACCGGCCCGCCTCTGACAAGGTTCTGTTTTGCTTCTCGATGTTTTCCTACATGTCTTCACCATTGGTATCCCCCTCACCGTCAAGTGTGATGGTGTGGTTTTCGCCAAGGGGTAGGGGAGTATCGGGATGGTTGAGGAAATGAGAGAGGGTGAGGATGTCGGTCATGTCGACCTTATTGTCGCCATTGACATCGGCCGCCTGCTCCACAAATCCGGAGATATCATAGCCTTGCATATGAGACACAAGAGCACTGATATCAGCTACACTTACAACAGAGTCCCCATTCACATCACCTGGGGTGAAGGCAGGGAGGGCTGTCATCATCAAAAGGAAGAGTTTCATAAGGTTAGTATGTGTGTTTGTGTTGGTATACGAAGTATCAATGTTGCAAATGTAGTAAGTTTTCTATTTATCTCCAAGGATTTGGGGATAAAAATGGAATGGACCCTACTATTTTTGCCCTTCGTATTGCAACACAGCTTATAGCAACCTTATGCCTGCGTGTTGTATGCCTATTTGTTGATCACCTGCTCAATGACTTTGGGGAAATGGGCCATTTCGAGGAGGTGAACTTTGTCGGCAATATCATCGGGGGTATCATCGGGTGAGAGGGCTGTAGCAAATTGTGCTATCTGCTCTCCGGCATCAAGTTCGGTATTCACATAGTGGATGGTGATACCGGTCTCCGTCTCGCCTGCTGCTTTGACGGCCTCATGTACATGGTGTCCCCACATGCCCTTGCCACCATATTTTGGCAGGAGTGCGGGATGGATGTTGATGATATGGTTGGGAAATTCGTTGATCAGGTATTCGGGCACCTTGGGGAGGAATCCTGCAAGGATGATGTAGTCACATCCGGCCACAGTGTTGAGCACCAGTTCGCGGTCCTCGTTCAACTGCTGTCGGGTGATAACCGTGGTGGGAACACCCAGATTGGTGGCACGCACAAGGGCGTAAGCATCACTCTTGTTGCTCACAACGATGGGTATCTGCACTTCAGGATTACCTTGGAAATAACGGATGATGTTCTCACAGTTTGTTCCACCACCAGACACAAATATGGCTAACTTTGTCATAATACTTTTTACCTTTTACCTAAACTATTTGGTTACAAAAGTATAACAAAGTTTCCGGTTTTGCAAACAATATGACGGTTTTTGCGGGAAATCCGTTGAAAATCGTAACCGTTATGGTCTTCCTGCTACTCGTTTCTTACCCTCATGGATGTAAATGCCCTGTGAAGGTGTGCTCTGAAGTTTGCGTCCCTGGAGGTCATAGATCCCATGATCGGTGGAGCTGCTTGCAGAGGGATAGTCGGCAGGCAACGAAGAGATAGAGGTGGCAGCCTCACGGTTCACCGGTACATAAGAGGTCTCGTCATCAAAGCAGTAGATAGGCTCCCAGGTGGACGAACCACTCCAGCGGTAGGACAGACACAGATAGTCGGTGGGGCGCAACGATACGGTAGCGGGTATGTTTATCGTCAGATAAAACCAGTAATAGTAGTAAGCCGGCTGAAGTCCTTTGATGTCTAACAACTGGCTCACCACTGCCTTCTGCTTGCCATCCGCACCATGGAGTTCCACACGAAGTTGGCCATCGAGATCGCGATGGTAGCAATTCTCAAGGTAGAAGGCAGCCACATCATAGTATTTCCCCTTCTGGATGACGCTCTCCAACACAGGGTGAGGCTTGCTGCCGCTTATCATGTCATCCATCCATTCCACGAGTCTCAGATTCTTCATGGTGATACAGGCCTTCTCCTTGCCTTGGGGCTCATCGGTGGTACGAGGCTGTACACCATAGAGCAATTCATCGCAGAGGTAGAGGTTGGACGAACTGATCTTGCCATCCGCATAATATCCGTTGTTCGTTCCTCCCCAACCCATGTTGTAATGGTATCTTCCAGTAGCATCATATCCGTCCACCACAAAGATATGGCGGTCCCACTTGTTCAGTCCGCCTTGTGCTGCCACAATGGCGGGACGGTCATTGTTGAGTTCGTTGATTATCAGCAAGTCCCAATCGTCATCACCGTCAAGCGACTCACGCACGATATGATTGCAATAGTCGTAATGAAACACCTTGCGAAATGCGTAAACCAGTCCCGACAGATAGGAGTTGGTGTTGTTGGGCAGATAGTCACTATGGATGGCCACACCACACTGGTACAAGAGTCGCGAACACTCATCGCTGGCCTTCGATCCCGAGGTAATCTTGCCGTTGATCAGATCCCAGTTAATAGCTTCCTCCGCCTCAAAGTCGCAAGTCAGTTCGAGACCCGCAGTAGCCGTGTTGTAGGTCTCGCTTCCAGTACCCGGATTCTCGGGCCAGCGATGGTAAGCCATGAGAGTAGCCATAGCCACCGGTCCGCATCCTGCCATACAACTCTTGCCGTTGCTCTCGGGCGCATATTTGTTATTGAAGAAGGCACCCGACTGGTCCAGATTCACCGTCTTGAGCAACAACTTCTGACCCGTCTTTATCACCTTGCTTGGAGCCACCTTGGCTCTTCCCTCCCGTATCAGTTGCACCTCCTCTGCATAGTGGCGGAGGAAAACTTCTGCTCCACCCTCAATGGCATCTGCAACAAACTCATTCTCAAGCGAATAAGCCAACACCTCCTGCATGTCGCTCTCTCCGCTTACTATCACAAATCCCTTCTCATCCGTACGGTTGAAGATGTAGAAAGCCTCTGCCTCATGTGTCCTTCCAGGAGCCAGTCTTCTGCGTGTATCAGCATTCAGTGTCACGCGCTCCACATCCGCTTCACGCGCCTTTACCTTCATGTGTCCGGAGGCAGTCTGCTGTTCTGCAAAGAATTGACGCGCCTTAGCTTCAGCCTCCTGGGCAGTCACCTCCCGGGCCTCTACCGTTGCAGTCATCAGCCACACACAGCACCACATGGCCAGTCGCCACACACTTGTTCTTTCGGTTGCAAACATCTTCATCTCTTTACCGGATATCTTTATCCCTTTGGTGGAAATCTTCATGTCTTTGGAGGGAATGTTTGAGTCAAATGTTAATTATTTTCTCGCCCTATTTCTCCAGGAGTTTGTCCAGCATCTCCTGGGTCTCCTTCTGTGAGGGGCGTGTCATCTCGGCACTCACCAGTTTGCCTTCCGCATCCACCAGTATGAAGCGTGGGATACCGTTTACATCCAGTTCGCGGAGGAAGTCGTGCTCCGGACCGAGCCAATACTGGTTACCTGCCATTGTGGTGGCCATGGTGCGCCATTTCTCCTTGTCCTTCGAGGCATCGATGGAGAGGCTCACGAAAGCGATATTCTTGTCCTTGTAGCGCTCAATGAGTTTCTCCAGATAGGGTATCTCCTGACGGCAGGGGTTGCACCATGTGGCCCAGATGTCGATATACACATACTTCCCGCGGAAGTCATCGAGTTTGTATATCTTCTTGTTCACATCCTGTGCTATGAATCGCGGACAGGGTTTGCCAGGGGCACTCAGGTCCTTCATGTACACCACATGCTCCAGTTCCTTCACCAGCGTCTCGTCCGTCACATAGGTGTAGTAGAGGTTGCGAAGGTCCTCTATGCCCTTGATGCCATAGTACTGGATATACTGTAGGGCAGGCTGGTGCATGATGTGCTGGCGAACGGTATCGTTCTCTATGTGGTCCGCGGCCCAGTTCATGATGCTGAGCGGACGGTTGATGGGCTTCGCCTCTCTGCTGTGCTGGAAGTTGGTGGCCAGTTGGTAGCAAGCCTCGGTCATGAAGTCCATGTACAGTCGCATCTTGCAGTTGGCCCCTTCCTCCACCATCGCCTCTCTCACGGCCTGCAGTAGGGTGTCGGTGGGCACATAGGTGGTGGTTTGAGTCATGCCTTGGTGACCTATGGGGTACATCAGCAGGAGGTTGCCATACGAACTTCGTATGCGACAACTCTCCTCACGCACAAACACTGGGTCCTCCTTCTCCAACTTCCATGCCTTTAGCAGTTTCTGTGCCGAGGCCTCCTTCTGCTTCACCTTCTCCACATAGGCTCCTTCCGACAGCAGATAGTCCTCATCCTCCAGTCCCGTCAGTGTGATGGTCTGCTTGTATCGCTCCACACGGCTCTGTGTGTCTTGAGCCTGTACCTGCAGGAGCATTGCCCATGTGCATACTCCCAGTGCCATTAGTCTTAAGTATCTCATTTTCCTATATTTCCTATTATATCCTATTATTTCCTATTGCGTCCTATTGCATCCTATTATCTCCTATCGCATCCTATTGCATCCTCTTATCTCCTATTGCGTCCTATTGCATCCTCCCGCCTATCTCTCTGTATATCACATCCTTGATGGGCGCAAATCCCTTCATCTCCTCCATAGGTGCCTCACCCCCGAACACACCCTCGCCCGTCCATCCGTTGTAGATGCGGAGGGTGCCTTCTTGCTGCTCATCGGCCGAGCCCACTATGAGGTGGTGCGACCGTTGTGCATTGGCGCTCTGTGTGTGGTGGTAGAACTTCAGACAGGTGATGTGCTCGCCCTCGGGCAGTTGGATGTCGAGTTCGCTCTCGGGCTGGCTCTGTGCCATGTTGATGCGATACACCTTGTTGCCCACGGCATAGTACATCATGTTCTTCAGCGAGGAGAAGGCATAGTGCTCTGCCTTGTCTATATCCGTGCAGTGGGTCACATCGGCCTGCATCACATGGGTGATGCTGTTGCCATACTTCTCATACCTCAGTCCCATGAGGTCGCCCAGACCGAATCCATAGACCATCGTCTTGCTCTTCGACTTCATCAGCGCGTATGTGGTACCTATGCCCATGTTGAGCGGGTCGTAGGTGGTATTCTCCATCCACAGCAGGTCGTAGGTGTTGTCGGGTATGCTGAAGAGGCTGTAGTTGCCATAGGGGAAACCATAGGTCAGGTACATCTGCCGGAGGGAGATGTCACTGGGTGTGTTGGTGCCCATGAGGTCGGTGGTGCGAAACATCTCCGCACATATCACGAAGTTTTTGTTGTTCTCGTTGTAGAGCATGAAGGCGGGCACAAAGTGAGCATTGAGCAGGTCGTACCCCACGAAGGGTGCCACCTTGTAACTGTTGGCTCTCCGCTTGTTGTACAGTCCATCGCCCATGATGTTGTCACAGTAGTACACATTGCCCTGGAGGTCCACTATCACCTTCCCCGGACCGTTTGTGGCCACACAGGCGGGTACCACCGTCCTACTTCCCTCGTCACCCATCTCATAGGCTATCCTGTACTCCTCCTTCCACTCGAAGTCATTGCTTCCCAGGCGTGTGGTGCCGTCTTCCGTCACGAGGTAGAAGGGCGACTCCTCTATGCCCATCTGGTCCACATAGTGGATGGACAGCGGCCCCCTCATCCCTCGTATCTCCTCGGGCAAGATGTCGGTATAGAGCTTGTGCTTGATGTCAGAGTACATGTCCACCCTTGCTCTCCCCTCATCGTTGCATAGCACCAGCCATCCGGCCGAGAAGGGGGTGTTCACCTGCAGTGAGGCTGTGGAGCGGTAGAAGAAGCCTCCTGCCTTCTCCGTTATGGTATACACCAGCGTATAGGCACCCGTGGGCAGACTCATGCTGATGTGCAGGTTGCGACTGTTGGAGAGTACCGTGGGCTCGCTGTTGTCGGCTGGGAAGGCCTTCCACTCGAAGTCATAGTCCTTCTCGTCAAACTGTCGCGCATTGAGCCGTGGCTCTATCACGAGTTCCTCCTTCAGCACACAACTGTACTCCCTCCCCATCCCTATCTCCACATCGTTGAGTTCGGTGTACTCATAGTTACCCTTGTCGGGCGAGCAGGCCACCAGCATCATCACCGCTAGCATGCCCACCATCGTCCTTATATCTGCTATTCTTCTCATGTCTTCACTTTGTAAAATCCAGCACCTCACCCTCCTTGTCGAATATCAGGGGGTCGGTCTTCACACCCATCATGTAGTACTGTATCTGCTGTGAGATATAGTCGGTCACGGTCTGTTGCATATACGCCCACTTGGCAAGACTTATGGCGCCTGCCTCATTGTACATCTTCCTCGGCACCTCGGGGAAGAGGGCCACCAGCAGGTCGAGTTTCTCGGGGCGGAAGGTGCCACCAAACATCGTGACCCATCCCGTGGGAGGTACGGTATACTGGTTGCTGTAGGCTATGCAGTAGTGTAGGGTGGTTGTGCCTTCGCTCTCCTCGCTGGCGTTGGGCGCCAGGGGATAGTTGGTACCGAAGTGCTCGTTGGGCGCCAGTGTGAGGTGTATCACGAGTGTCGAGTCGTTGAGCACCTCGTTCTTTATCAGTCGCACGATGAAGTCCGTTGCACTCTCTCCCGCGGGTATCACGGGCCGGCTCACTATCTCATAGTCCACCCCCTCGCGTGCGTTGGGGCTCGTCACGCTTATGGCAAAGGGTCGGTCGTACGCCTTCGTGCGCCCATAGGTCTGCACCTTCACCCTCACCTCCGTGCTCTCATAGTCATAGTAGATGAAGGAGAAGGCCATGCTGTCGGTCAGCAACTGTCCTGTGGTACGGTTGTTGAAGTATATGCCGTCCGTACCGGCATAGGTTCCTATCTCGCTCTCCTGGCATCCGGCTGTCAGCAGTCCCAGGAGCAGTATGATGTAGTGGAGTGTCTTTTTCATCTGTAGTTCTTTTCTGTGTCGGGTAGGGGCACCACATAGATGGCGTCATCGGCATGTGTGGCGAGGGTAGCCAGACTCGTTGAGAGTCCGTACACCATGTTGGCAAAACACCTCTTGCGGTAGAAGAACACCTGACCTTCGCCCACCATCTCGCGTATGTACTCATAGCCCAGGCGCGAGCGGTTGTAGGCTGTGGTGCGTATGTCGCCCGTGCCACGGTACTGCCGGAGTTCGTTGATCACCCTTGCGCCCTCCTCCCTTGAGGTCTGTGCCTCGGAGGCTATGAGGTACATCTCGCCCATCCTTATCAGGGGTGTCATGCGGTTGCACAGGAGCGAGGGGTCTTGCGTGTTGGCATATTTGTAGAAGTAGTAGCGGTTGCCCGACTGCTTCCAGTTGGCTATGTAGCGGTAGTCATCGGTGGAGGCCCAGAAGGTGTCATAGTTGTCATAGATGAGTCGCGACACTATCAGACTGTCCATCGTGAACACGGGCGAGGGTATGAGCGAGGGGTCGAAGAGGCGGTCGTGTATCTGTCCTCTCTGTTCGTTGTTAAGGCCAAATACCACCTCACTGGAGAAGATACGGTCGGGATTGGTGGGTGTGCCGAGCACGAGCGAGCGGTCCACCATGGGGAAGATGCCGTCCTTGCTGGCCTGTATCACCACCTCTGCATACTCGAGTGCCTTCCTTCGGTACTCGGCATCCTGCTCGCTCACATCCGAGTAGTCGGTCTTGCGGGGGTCCCACATCCACTGGTAGGCGCGTGCCAGAAGGGCGTTCACGGCAAAGTAGTTGAGGCGGAAGGCTCTGTAGCGCTCAAAGTTGTTGCCCCCCAGTCGGTCGTCACTCATCTGTGTGCCCTGTGTGCGTATGGGGTCGCTCTCCAGATGCTGGAGGGCTGTGGTGAGGTCGGCTATCACGAGCGTCATCACACTGTCGGCCTCGAGTATGGGTGTCACCTCCAGGTCCTGATGGGTGCGGTAGGGTATGCCCCGGCCCTTGGGGTTGCGTATGTACACGGGTCCGAACAGGCGCAACATGTCGAAGTGCAGATAGGCTCTCAGGGCGAGTGCCTCTCCCTTCACCATGTCATAGTGGTTGCCTCCGAAGAGTGCCTTCTGCCCGTCTATGTGGTCTATGATCTTGTTGCAGTTGGCTATGAGTGCATAGGCCTTGTCCCAGGTCTGGTCCAGTCGCTGGCGCCAGTAGGCGGTACCGTATCGGTGGTTCCACAGGTCTATGTAGTGTCCCCATGTCTCCTCGTTGTCGCCCACCTGCCACACCTGTCCCATCACCTCTATCATCTCCGTGGTGAGCGACTTGCCATAGAGAGCGTCACTGTTGAGTTCTATGTATATGCCGTTGAGCAGTTTCTCGTATCCCTGTTCGCTCTGTAGCAGTTCGTCCTCGGCTATCTGGTCATAGGGCTTCACATCCAGATACCCACTGCATCCGGTCAGTCCCACTGTTGCGAGTAGTATGGCTAATATTATCTTTCTCATGTCTTCTTTTTCATTTTCCTTCTTTCATCTTCCTCCTCCCTGCCCCTTCCATATGGGGGTAGGCTAGGGGTCTAGAACGACCCCATCACACTGAAACTCACCGTTCGTGCATACGGGTAGGCTATGCCTCGTTCCTGCTTCACTGTGCTCCGGTAGAAGATGTCGTTCATGTTACACTGGAGGGTGAGGGCAGAGAGTTTGGCGCGTGCTATGAGGCGCTGGGGCCACTGGTAGCTCACCACCATCGAGGTGCCTTGCAGTGTGTTGCGGTCCATCACGAAGCGCGAACTCTTGTCGGTGGCCTGTACCAGCGATATGCCTTTGTAGCGGGCTTCTGTGTGTTCCTTGCTCCAGCGGTCGTACAGGGCTCTGCGGTCTTGGTTGTAGTTGATGTCGCCAAAGTCCACATTCTCCACCTTGTTGAAGAGGTCGGTGTTGAACACCTGCCCGCCCAACTGATACCCGAGATACACGCCCACCGTCAGTCCCTTCCAGTAGAAGTTGGTGCCTATGGTGCCCTCGAGTTTGGGTCGGGTGTCACCCAGCACCACCTCGTCTTCTGTGCTGTAGTCGAAGGTGTAGGTGCCGTCTTTCTTGATGAATATCTCCTTGCCTGTGGCTGGATCTATGCCGGCCGACTGCACACCCCATATGGCTGTGGGCGAACCTCCGTCATAGTAGCGTGTGAGTTCGTTGGGTAGCAGTTTGTTGGCCTCATTGAGGGCATCGAGCGAGTGTCCTATCTTGCGGTACTGGGCCTTGTAGTGGCGTGCGTTGAAGGACAGGTTCCAGTTCATCTGCCTCTGTGTGTCATTGATGGGTGTGATGCGCACCATGGTCTCCATGCCCTTGGTCAGTTGTGCGCCCAGGTTCATGTAGGTGCTCTTCACGCCAAGCGATCCTGGTGTGGTGATGTTGGCGAGCAGGGGGTCGGTATTCTTCACGAAATAGTCGGCCGTGAGCGACAGGCGCTTGTGCCATGCCTCAAGGTCCATGCCGAGGGTCCAGTTGAGGGTGTTCTGCCATCGCAGGTTGGGGTTGCCTATGTTCTTGATGAGCACACCACTGCCAAACACATTCGTCATGGCCGACACAAACTGGTAGGTGGTGATGCTCTGGTAGGCGGAGAAGTTCTGGTTGCCGGGGGTACCCACACTGGTGCGTATCTTCAGCATGCTGAAGGCTTCCTTCTCCCTGAGGCTCTCCATCCAGCGCTCCTTGTGCATGTTCCATCCCACACCCACACTCCAGGTGTGGCGGAAGCGGTTCTCACTGCCAAACACGCTACTGCCGTCATACCTCCAGTTGGCATCGAGCAGGTAGCGCTCCTTCCACTGGTATCCTCCGTTGAGGTAGTAGCTCGCACTCCTGCGGGTGCTCTCGTTGTACTGGGGCTTGCCGTTCTCGGGGTATTTGTTGGAGAAACTGGGTGCGTCAAAGGCATCCTCGGTAAATCCGGTGGCTGTGTAGCCCTCGCGTGTGGATTGGTTGTGCGAGAGGTTCATTCCGCCCACGATGTTCACCATGTGCACCTCGTTGATGAGTTTGCCGAAGGTCACATTGGCATCGGCCTCATACTTCAGTTGCTTCTCCTCGCTGTAGGCATGACTGCCTCTCTCTGTCTCCCGGGCGCTGTCGTATCGGGTGTCCAGGGGCGACACATGTCCCTCGCCTGTGGTGCCGGTCTGTGTCACGCCCACCTTCACGCGGGCCCGCAGGTAGTCGGTGAAGAAGGCATCGGCCATGAAGTGGTTGGTAAATCCGAGCGCTTTCGTGCGGTTGTAACTGTTGAGCGAACTGTTATACAGTGGGTTGCCCACGGGTGCGTCATAGTTGTTGTCGGGATAGTAGAGGTACTTGTCTATGCCTCCCTCGGCATTGTACTTGCGGTAGTAGGGGTTGGCCTGGGCATACTCGCTGAAGTTCACTGTGGGGTCGCTCGTCTTCACATGGTTGAGCACAAACTTGTTGCTAAACTGGAAGATGCCGGTCCTGTATATCAGGTCCATGTTCATGCCGGCCGTCTTGCGGAAACTCTGCTCCATCACACCCTGGGTGTTGCCATAGGTCACGCCTATGCCATAGCGTATCTTCTCCTCTCCTCCCTCGGCATACACATTGTGCTTCTGGTCCAGTCCCAGGCGTATGGGCTCGCTCATCCAGTAGGTGTCCACCCCTCGTGCCAGTTCCTTCAGTCGCTCGTTGTGGAGGTTGTCCAGCGTCAGCTGGCTCATGTAGTTGCCCGTGTGGTCGGTGTAGAGTCCGGCCAGTTCCTCAAAGCGCATCTTCTCACTGGCGTTCATCAGGTTGTAACTTGTCAGGTCGGCCCATGTCAGTCCCAGGTCACCCTTGTAGTTCAGTCTCAGTCGCCCGTGCTCGGGTCTCACGGTCTCTATCACCACCACTCCGTTGGCGGCCTTCGAACCGTATATGGCCGTTGAGGCTGCATCCTTCAGTATGGTGATGCTCTGCACACGGTTCATGTTGAGGTCCATCACCGTCTGTATGTCGGTCTCAAAGCCGTCCAGTATGAACAGGGGCTGGTTGGGATCCTGTCCAAACTCCTCCTGCAGTCCCACTATGCTGGTCTTTCCTCTCACCTCAATGTTGGGCATCGTGTTGGGGTTGCTACCCATCAGGGCGTTCTCATTGATCTTGAAACTGGGGTCTATCACCGCAAGGTTCTTCAGCACATTCTGTGCTCCGAGCATCCGGAGTTCCTTGCCGCTGTAGGTCGTTGCACTACCCGTGAAACTCTCCTTCTTCCTCTCGTACACACCCGTCACCACCACATCCTGTATGTTCACGGCTATGGCCTTCAGTTGCACCTTCAGCAGGCGCCCCTCCTTCAGCCTCTCTGCCGGTATGCTTTGCTTCTCATATCCTATGTAGCTCACCACCAGTGCCTGTCCGTTCCCCTCCGGTATGTTCATCACGAAGTGCCCGTCCTCATCTGCCACTGTGGCCAGTTGTGTACCCTCCAGTCTCACGCTCGCTCCTATGAGGGCCTCCTTCGTCTCGGCATCCGTCACCACACCCGTCACCACTTGTGCCCATACCCCCATCGGCACCCCTATTATTATTAAAAATGTGACAATATATCGTCTCAATTCTTTTTCCATTCCGTCATTCATAATTCCGTAACGCATGCAAAGATAATCAAAACTTTTGGAAATCACCTCATCCGCCCCTCCTTTTTCACCCCATCCTTTCCCTGTATCAGATAGAAAAGGGTGGCTATGCACCTTGTCGATGCATAGCCACCCGGTTTATGTCTTGTTCGTTGGGGTAGGGTAGATTACTTCTTCAGCATCTTCTTACCCTTCACTATAATCAGACCCTTGGCATTGTCGTTCACACGCTGACCTGCTACATTGTACATAGTGGTATTCTCGTTGTTCTGCTCCAAAACCTCTGCGATTGCTGTAGCATCACTGGTCATTGCAGCAGGGAGATAGAGCACATTGGCCTGTACACCTTCAAGAGCGGGGATGTAGCACTCGTTGCTGTTGATTGTAGTCTCACCGTTCACACGGTAGAAGGCCAGACCCTCATTGCCGTATGCGAGTACGAAACCATTGCTGATGCTAGTACCTGCATAGGTACCGTTGAGGATACCGTAGTTGGTCTTGTCCTCGGTGATAGGCATTGCCCAACCGCTAAGTTCGCAGGTGGGAGCATTGATGCTGCGGCGAACGATAACGGGCATACCAGCGGGAATCCAAGTGTTGATGCGCTCGAGTACCACGGTCTTGCCGTCCTCTGACAGGCGAGGCATGCGGTATACCTCACACTCACCAATCTGGTCGATGCTTACGGGAGCAGCCGAAACGAAGGTTACAAATGACTTGGCATCTGCTATCTCATTTGCATTTACTGCTGCCACTTTCTTACGGGTGAAGAGGTTGCGAAGTGAAGCAAATACACTGGTAGCACCTGCGGTCTCTTCCTTCACGGGGTTCTGGATGTAGTTCAGGCGGAAGTTGTCGGCCTTGTAGGCTGACATACCGAGGATGGCATCGATGCCCTCGATGGTCTGACCGGGGATGATGCTGCCGATACCTGAAAGCAGTGAGTTCTGTGCGCTTGCACCGAGGATTACGATAGCCTTACCGTTGATGTCAAACTCAAGACTGTTCTCCACAAACTCGTTCATACCCTCACCGTTCACACCATTTACATGGATGATGTTGCCGTTGCCGTTGATAGCATCGGTGATGAGAGAGATGAGTTGCTCTACATCGATTTCGGCTACATTGCCAATCTGTGAGATGATGTCGAAGATAGGCTCCTGGTTGATGATGGCTGCTGCCAACTTGATAGCATCGGTGAATGAGATGTTCACGGTTGAGGTGATCTTCTGGATGCTCTCAATCATAGCGCCACTCTCGATGATGGTGGCATGGAGATATGCCTTGTCGAGTTTGCTGGTGGCCATATCGGCTGAGAAGCGGTACTTACCCTCGGGAAGTGCCACAACAGCCTGTACGATAGACGAGTTGGCCGATACCACACCATTCTCTACACTTGCACCACCCTCACCAAGCTTAATGCCGATGTTGGCAGCCTTGTCCATGATGTCCTTGATGCTGGGCACGAGGTTGGCCATCTGTGCGAGGTCGAGAGCCATCCACTTATTGGTATTCTCGGTAGAGAATGAGTTGTTGCCGATGAAGCCGGTGAAGTCCTGACCCTCAGCCCAGCTCTTCACAGTCTGAGCATACAGTGTTGCACCTGCACGGAGGGTAAACATGGTAGCGTCCATAGCTGTGGTTGAGAGACTGAGCTCCAGACCGCTGTTGGCTGCCAGTACGAGACCCTTCACGAAGATACCACTGCTCAACTTCGACATGTTTTCTACTGCCTCCTTACAAGCAAGGTAATAGGTGCTGTTGACCTTGGCATACTCCACTGCTTTAGCGCACTCATCGATAGCACTCACGATGGTGCTGGTAGCGGGCTTCACGAAGAGGTTCACGATGGGGGTATCAATCAGACCCTTCAGGGTGAGGGCCTTGGTGAGCATAGCAGTTGCAATACCCTTGCGGATGGCTGAGTTCTGGATACCCTTCAACTGCTCTTGAGTCTCAGCGAGAGTCTGCTTGAAGGTGGCAATCACCTTGGCACGATAAGCCTCGGTCTTCTCATACTCCTCCTTGGTGATAAACTTCCAACGAGCGTTATAGAGTGAGGGGTACTCACTTCCCTTCAGAGCGCTCACACCATTCTCTGCCTGGGCAGTATAAATATAAGAGGTGTACTCTGCGGGGTAACCGCCAGAGGTGATCAGACTATAAATGTTGCTGATATTGATGTCCTCAAAGTTGAAGTACTTCCAGTTTGCCTCATTGGCGATGGTATAGCCGTTGGCATTACCCTCAATGATGAATGCAGAGGCTTCTGCAGCATTGGTAGTGATGTTGATCTGTTCAGGGTGTGCTGAAGAATAGCCACCGAGTGTCTGGGGACCCAGCAAGGGGATATCAAGAGTAATCTCATTCTTGGGGATGTCCAGACCCACATTCACGGCATTGCCATTGCTGGTGATTGTCCAGGTGCCGTTCTCTGTGCGTGTTACAGTCCAGAGGGTAGGCATACCGTTGTCACAGGTATTCTTGTTGTTGAGGAACAGACCGGTTGCCATGTTGTAGATGAAGAATTCCTGGCTCTCCTCTACCTCTGCAAGGTCAGCACCCTTCATCTCGTCACCCACGGTGGGAGCGGTCATCAGGGTAAGGTTGCTGTAGTTCACAGCCTCCTCTATTGCAGTTACATTGAGTGTGTAGTTACCTGTTGCTCCGGTATAGAAGATGTACTCGTAGTGCTTACTCTCCTCCTCATCTTCCATTGCAGCCTGATTGTCGGTTGTCTCATTGAAGAGTGTCTTCTTGTCGGGACCCACAAGATTCAGGTTGAGTTCGCCACCGGTGTAGTCCACCGACAGGGTGTAGAGGGTGTTGCCCTGAAGAGGCATTGCGTTCAGACCGGTACCGCCGATGCTAATCTTCTTGCCGGCATTTATCTCGCCCTCGCTCTTGCTGATGGCGTTCTGTTCTTCCTCGTTGGCCTGGCACTCTACGGCTTCCATGGCCTCGATAGCCTTGTTGATAGCCTCTTCAGAGAGGTATCTGCTGGCATTCTTCTCAATGTTGTTGAGCAGAGTCTTGGCCTGTGCTACTGCATCAGCCAGAGGTGCTGCCTCTGCGGGAGTGTACTGTCCGGGGAGGAAACCGATATTGTTGTTCACAAGTGTCAGTCTGCCTTCAGCCTCTTCTATGGCGTTCTTGAAGGTAGCCAGCTCGATGATGCTGATCTCATAGGTCTCCGATGCACTCTTGTAGTAGATGTCACCATGGTAACCTTCCTCCACCTCAATGCTCACGGTCACAACTCCCTCTGCCAGTGCAGTAAGGGTGCCATCCTCATAACTTGCGACACCTTCGGGTGTGAGGGTCACAGTGGCGTCAGCGGGAGTAAGCTCAAACGCATTTGCCTTTACATCACCCAAGAGGATGCTGTTGTTCACATTGCTCTTGATGCTGGGAGTCGCTGCATTGGCCTTGTCATAGTCAAGTTTGCTCACGAAGATCCACTTTGAGTTGTTCTCTACCTTGGCATTTCCTTCAAGGGTCGAAAAAGTGTTGTTATAACCCAGGTAGTAGGTCGCATCGCGTGCGGGCTCTCTAAGACTAAAACCTGCCCTATACAGATTGGGCACGCTTATACTGTAAGCGTCATCTGCCTCTGCAATAGTCAATACTGATGGATTGCTGTCATTGTCTTTTGCTGTGATGACTGTTGTGCCAGCCACACGGCTGTCTGTGATGCTCACATACTTCTCCTCACCTTTCTGCTGGAGGTTGTATCCGCCTTCTACAGGGGTCACAACCCACATCTGGGGCTTTTCCTTGGTGAATACATCCGTGATTCCAGATAAGAGATCCTTACCCAACCACTTGCTCTTACCTACATTCAGCACATAGTACTCACCACCCTCTGTAGGGTTGCTTGCCACATAGTCCACGGCAAGCATGGGGAGACATGCCAAAGTCATAAGAAGAGCAAAAACTGTTCTCAATGTCTTCATAATGATAAAAAAGTTTTTTGTTTTAAATAATATAGTTATATCGTTTTCAGTCTGTTCGGTCGAGGAGAAATCTTTACTCTTTTGATTGCATTTTTGAAGCAAATATCTTCTCAACATCTTTAGTATCATAAAGTTATAACAAATTCTTATAACTTCCAAATATGATTCGCAAAAAACTCTTTTCGACATAGTTTTTACCCTCTCCCTTATGTATTATCCTCTCATTCCCCCTTTCTTTCTTTTCAAACTATTTGACTTTCAGCATCATACTTCTTTTCCCCTCTTTTTTCATCTTGTACGATACACTTCTTTCAGAAATATAAACAATTCCTTCCTGCCATTCTTACCCTTATTCCGAGTATCCTCTCCACACAGCAAGAGGCCACCATTGCTGGTGACCTCTCTGTCATTCTTATCTTATTCCGTTTATTTTCGTTTCTCCTAGTTTCTTAAACCCTTAAACTTATAAACTCATAAACTCATATTCCGTTCATTCCGTTCATTCTAGTTTCTTTTAAAACTATCATTTTCGTTTATTTTCGTTCATTTTTGTTTCCCTCCCCTTCACTTTTCTCTTTTCACTTTTCACTTTTCACTTTGAGGCTTTGCCTCAACTCCTCTCAATCCAGCGCCTCGTACTTCGAGTGCTGGCTCTTGAACTCCGGCACGATCTCCTTCATGATCTTCACTATCGCCATGTCGTCAAACGAGAAGCTTGCCTCATACAGGCGTTTCTCATTGGCCACTGCCGTCTCATAGTCGTACTCGCGTACGGATGCGATCTTTATCTTGGGATGGAAGGTAGGCTTGGTGTTCTCCTCCGTGTTGAGGAGCTCCTCATAGAGCTTCTCGCCATCGCGCAGGCCCGTGTATTCTATCGTCACGCCCTTGGCACCCGAGAGGTCTATCATGCGTTGTGCAAGGTCGGCTATCTTCACCGGCTTACCCATGTCAAACACGAATATCTCTCCACCCTTACCCATGGTGCCGGCCTCCAGCACGAGCTTACAGGCCTCGGGTATGAGCATGAAGTAGCGGATGATGTCCTTGTGGGTGACGGTCACCGGACCGCCCTTGCGTATCTGCTCGCGGAAGATGGGGATGACACTACCGTTCGACCCGAGCACATTGCCGAAGCGTGTGGTCACAAACTCGGTGGTCTGCTGGTGCTTGTTCAGGCTCTGGCAATATATCTCGCATATGCGCTTGGAGCATCCCATCACATTGGTGGGGTTCACGGCCTTGTCGGTGGATATCATCACGAACTTCTTCGTGCCGTATTTCACCGCCAGATCGGCTATCACCTGTGTGCCGTGGCAGTTGTTCTGCACAGCCATCGCTGGATTGTCCTCCATCATGGGCACATGCTTGTAGGCAGCAGCATGGAACACATACTCGGGCTTGTGTTCGGCAAAGATACGCTCCATGTGTCCCGCATTGGTGATGGAGGTCACTATCGTCTCGCACTTCAGCTCCTTGTGGTTGATGGCCATATACCTGCGCACATCGTGCATGGGTGTCTCAGCTTGGTCTATGAGCACCATCTCTGCCGGAGCAAAGCGTGCCACCTGTCTCACCATCTCCCCACCGATACTTCCGGCTGCTCCCGTTATGAGGATTCTCCTGCCGTTGAGCATCTCACCGATGGCTTCCATGTTCACCTTTATCTCGTCGCGGGCGAGCAGATCCTCCACATCCACGGGCTTCAGACTGGTGTGCGACAGAGTCGACTTCATGTCCCACTTCTCAGCTTCATGCCACATCATGATGGTCACCTTGGCCTTGATCAGTTGGTCGATAAGTTCCTGATTGCTAAGCAATTCCTCTTGTCGTATAGGCGACACCAGCAGGTGGGTCACACCCTCACGCCTGATGGCGTCAAAGAGTTTCTTGTCCGTACCATACACTCTCACGCCCATCAGGTACGCGCCATTCATCTTGGGATCTATCGAGATGAATCCCTTGATGAAGTAGGGCTTCGGATCTTGGTTCACTATGCTCTTGGCCAGTCCCACGGCACCCTTCTGTGCACCATAGATGATGCATCGGGGGGGCCTCTCTGCACTGAAGTTGGTATCGTACAGGTATTTCACCACGATACGCCAAGCCCACATCATGGCCATGGAGAAGAGGCATGCTATGGGCACAAAGCGCCAGTTGAACTGTAGCCCTTCATATCCGCATAACAAGGGGAATACGATAAATGCCACTGCTCCGGCCGACAGGATGGCACCCATCACGCGAAGCAGGTCGTTGAACGAGGAATATCTGATGATACCCGAGTAGGTATGGAAAACCTTCATCCCAGGCATTGTTAACAATGCCGCCAACATTCCGTTGCCCACATGTGTCCAGAAATGTTGAGCCACATAGTCCCCTCCATAGATGGCATATACCGCTAGCACGATAGAGAATGTGATGATCACACAGTCCAGCATCATGATGCACCAGTAGGGTAGCGCTCTCCTCGAGAAATACCAGTTGGTGATTTTATATAGCAAGTTCCTCAGATACCGTTTCATTGCCAGCGTTAGTTATCCTCAATGAGTCGATCTTATTAGCCTATTTAAGAATCATTATAGCTCTATTTTTTGCAAAGTTATGAAATTATTATTAAAAAATGTAATAATCCCTCCTTTTTTTTCATCCTCCCCCTCATTTTTCCATCCTCCTCTCCCCCTACGGAGCGAGCTTCATTTGTCCAGTATGCAAAAGTTGTTCCTCAAATGAGCAGAGGAACAAAATAAGGTGGAATGACTCAAATACTAAACTTTTGGTTTTAGTGTGTTTTGTGGTTGTCAGTTTATCTCTTTCTGCGGGCTTGCTTCACGGCTTTGCGGCAGAGCTTGGCTTCCTCGGGGGTGATGGATGAGGTGCGGGGGTCGGTGCCATCGGGATGGTATTTGACCTTCTTGATGGACTTGCGGGTGAGGGTGGCGAACCAGGTGCAGGCGGCTGTGTAGCGACCCATGCCGAGGCAGAGGTGATAGCCATCGCGGGTGTGGTCGTAGTTGGAGGTGAGTTGGCGGAGGCACTGGATGGCGGGACCGGTGGGGATGATGCCGTCAAGGTGGTTGTCGGCCACGGCTCGCTTCACGGCTGCGGTGATGGCATCGTGCATCTTCTGCTGTGAGGAGCCGTACTTGGGGAAGTCGGCATGTTTGGAGTTGACAGCATAGGCCCAGGTATGGTGGAGGAGGATCTTGGCATGGGGAACTTTTGTCCGGATCCATGACACTAGTTCGGGCAGACGGGCATAGGACTCATAGAAGCCGGACTGACCGCTGACCTGCTGCACGCTGATGTAGTCCCACTCCTCCTCGTGGATGACGCTTTCCAGCGATACATTCTGGCGGATGGTTTTCCTTCCGTCCACATCGAACTTGGTGTATCGGTAGTCGGCCTTGTTGCGAGCTATGTTGTCGGCATGGCGGTCGATGGAGCACCCGGGGATGTAGAGGTTGGCAATGACCATGGGCACACCCCTGGAGCATGCGATCTCTGATATGTTCTGCTCCAGCGCATCTTCCGAGAAGCTATTGCCGATACCCAGTACCTTGATCTGGGCAAAGAGCATCTGGACGAGGGTGAGCGAGAGGGCAAAAAGTAAAAATCTTTTCATGATGGGAGGGGAGGATTGGGGGAGTGTGAGAAGGGGGTAGGGAGAGGGGTGGAAGTTCTTGCGAAAAGCGCAAGAAACAGGAACCTGAATCTTGAAACCTGAATCTTGAAACCTCTTGAACCGCTTATGCGTCCTGGAAGATCATGCCGTTGTCGAGATGGACCTCGAGCTTGGTGTACTCGGAGTGGAAGTGGTTGGTGAGGCGGTCGATGTAGAGGGTGGACCAGTACTTGGCGAGGGGGAGGTTGTGAAAGAGGCAGTTGCCACAGGTGTCGGGTGTGGTGGCGGGTACCTCGGTCTGCCCGAGGAGCCACTGGAGGCACTCGATGGTGAGCTGGCGCATGTCCTCAACGGTCCACTGGGGGCGGTTGGCGGGTGACTTCATGATGATGTACATGCCGGTCATGCAACCCATGGGGCCTACATAGACTACATGCTCCTTGACGCCCTCGCGATTGCGGAACCAGGTGGCCATGAGATGCTCAAGGGTGTGCATGGCGGTGGGGTCGACCCAGGGTTCCTTGTTGGGCTCTGTGATGCGGAGGTCGAAGGTGATGAAGCCTTCGTCAACGCGTGATACATATATTCCGGGTTTGAGTACTGAATGGTCGATGGTGAATGATGTGATGACTTCCATGGGATGAGAATTGAAATTGTGAAACGAATGTGAAAGGAAATGAGATATTAACTAGAATGAACGGAATATTATAGAAACCAAAAATAAACAAAAATGAACAAAAATGAGGGATAATGTTGAACTTGCGATCGGTTAAGCGAGGGGAGCCTCAATTATGAATTGTGAATTGCCTGGACTAGCGTTTGGCTCTGCCTGTCTGGAGCTTGTAGTCGTAGGAGTGGGAGCCTTCCTTGCGGAAGTCTTCGTGGTAGCGGGCGAGGACGGTCTTGAAGATCTCATCGTACTGCGGGATGAAGAGGTCGCTCTTGCGCTCCAGTTGGGCAATGATGGCACGGGCCATGGGGGCCGTGAGGGTGAGGTCGGTGGGACCCTGGGTGAAGCTGGTGCCCTTGAGGGAGCCGGGACTGACATTGAGGATCTGATTGGTGGTGCCTGCCTTGAGGAGCTCCACATTGACGCTCTCGATGAACACCTTGAGGGCGGCCTTGGTGGCGGCATAGATGCTGAAGAAAGGAGAGCTCATGAAACCGGCAATGCTCACCATGACGCCACAGTAGAAGTGGGCTGGCGACTCGAGGCGAGGGTAGAAGCGCTTGATGATGCGGAGGACAGGGATGGTGTTGACCTGAAAGCTCAGGGGGATCATCGACTCGTCCACATCGCGGAAGAGGGAGAGACGGCCGAAGCCTGCTGTGATCATGAGCGTGTCGATATCGGTGAAGCGGTCGAAGATGGAATAGTCCTCCTGGGTGAGGTCGAACTGGTAGGTGCTGAATTTGGGATGCTGGTGCTCCTCGGCCAGTGGGGCCTTGTCGATGATGTAGACCTTCTCAATGTCCGTTCGCTGGGCCAACTCGGTGGCTATGCTCAGGCCTATGCCGTTGGCCCCTCCAACAATCAGTGCTCTCTTCATGACGATGGTAAGAAAAGTGTTAATAGGATGATGTGCATGCGCACACGCTGTGAGCACAAAGTTAGCACTTTTTATCCGTATAAGCAATAAAAGGTGGGGAGAAAAAATAAGAGAGAGCGCAGAGGGTGACCCTGAGGCATGGTGTCAACGCCCATTGCGATCCATGAAGGCAAAGATAAACGATACAAACAAACGCCTTGTACGAATTATACAAGGCGTTTACATTATATATACATACGATAAATATAAGGTGAAAAGAAGCATATCAACAAATACTATTAAACATAATGCCGATTCTATACTTCTTTTGGCATGTGAGAGATGAATGCGTACAGTAAACCTTACTTGATGGCCTCAATCAGTTGGTCGCAGATGGCTTGCATACCCTTGATGGAGGGGTGACCGTTCTGCTTCTCTATGTCATGGAGTTCGATGAGCTGCACCTTGCACTTCTTGCAGATGATACGGCAAGACTCGTTGATTTCTTCTTTCAGTTCTGAATTCAAGATATTGTAGATCTTTGCCTTGGGATATTGCTTCTTTAGGCCTTTGAGCAGACATGCCAAGGCTGGACGGAAGGTCATCATGTCCTCCTTGGTCCAGTTCTTGTACTTGTACTCACCAATGGGGGAGTTTGCCCAGGCATCGTTCGTGCCACCGAAAACGAAGATGATGTCGGGGTTGCCCAGGCGATCCATACGGGTGGTGAACGAAGATGAGGTGACATCTCTGTGACCATAACCTGTGTTGCAGATGGTCGTGCCACCCCACGAGTCATTCTTCTCCAACTGATAACCCATGGCTTTGATGTAGAGGTTCCACCAAGTCAGATTGACATCCTTGAGGTCATTGGCATTGTTGGGATAGAAGGGTGCCTGACCGGCAGGATTGGCTCCTTCGAATGTGGAATAAGAGTCGCCAAGTACAGAGACTTTCTTTTGTGCCATCGCAGCCATACTCAACAGGCAGAGGGCAATAAAAACAAGGTTCTTTTTCATGATGGTATGAGATTATTGATTTTGTATTTTTTTGGAGAATTGCTGTGCAAATATAGCCATTTTTTCCTAAAGTCCATGCATATCTCACCATCAAATGGGTTGGGAGTGGTGATTTAGGATGCGAAATCTCATCTTTTCACTTGGATTTCACCTTAAAAGATGAATTCTGTCTCCAATGTACAAAAGGCCGGCTTAAATGTATGGAAATAAAAAATCATTAGAAGAAGGCCTCCAGCACCCTGATGAAGACATCATCGGGGGAGATGCGATTGAAGAGATTCATCGAGGTCTGGAGCTTGAGTACATCAATGTTGCTCCTCATGATGTAGTCGATGTCGAGCTTACCCTCGTGCTGCAGGAGCACCTCACAGATGTCGCGAAGTCGCTTGCCCAGAACCGGGTGTGCCAGATAGGCACGCGCCTCGTCCTCCCCATCCAGTCCATAGTATTGAGAATTGTAGCTGTGGCCCAGTCCCCTCTGCTGGGGGAAGATATACCAGATCCAATGACTGCTCTTCCGACCCTCCTGCATCTCTTCATAGGCCGTATCGTAGGCATAGGCCTGTGCATCGAGAAAACGCTCAAGGTTGTAGTGCTTGGCAGGTGTGTCGGTGGTATCGGGATCCTCCAGTATCTTCTGCTCACGGATGGCCACCTGCTTCTTCCACTCTTCAAGGAAGTCTGCCATCTGATACTTGACATCCTTCATCTCCTCCTTGCGGAATGGGCCGTTCTTGAGCACATACTCCTCTATCTTCTTCCTCACCGTGGCCTCCGTCTTGTACTCGGCCATCCTCTCGGGATCCATAGGGAATGCGAAAGAGCGACCCGTCTTCTTGCCGTTCACCACCTCAAACTTTACTGCAATAATCTTTTTCGTTTCCATCCGTTTCTCTTGTTTTAGAAGTGAATATCTGCCACACTATACCAAAAAGTAGGAAAAGGTAACATCACCCGATTTCCCTATACCTTATAATTATATAATGGGCTGAACCATTCACGGCTATAGCATCTACCCGACAAAGATGCGTTTAGTTTTTTATTTTTCCAAATTTTCCTATGTGATTTTTCCACAAATTTCGCATTTCCCTTGATTCCCGGCTCCTCCCTACCCTACTCTCTTACGGTCACCACTCCATTTTGCCCCCTCACTTCATTCTTTATCATTATCTTCATTTCATACAACAACCTATGCATTATGTACAACCCGCGGGAAAAGGGTTGCAAAGGAGATGCAGAGATACTACTTTTGCAGCGTCTTTCTGAAAAAAGGAGCCAAAAACAGCAGAAAATATCATGGGATGTTACCTTTTCCAAAGTTTTGGTATTGTTAAGTGTCAAACCCTTTAAATCAGTTTAAATATAAGGAGAATATTAAGTAAGTAATCAGACGCCTATTAATCATCAAACATTGCCTTTTATATGAAAAGAAAAACAAAGATCATCCTTGGCATCCTTGGAGTAATTACACTGTTGGTCATCAATCAGATCTACTACCTGTGCAGTTTGCAGTTCAAGTGTACGGAGAAGATCAACAATGGTGAGGACCTGACCCGCTATGAGATCTTCAGCGCTATGCAAACACATACGAACTTCTGGTTGTTCGGTTGGGTTATCGAGCCTAATACTGCTTTGGCATGCTTTCAGAAGCAGTTTAATATGCGCAATCCATTCCTCTTGCCGTCACTTCCTGATGATGAAGTAGTATGTAAAGCCAGACTTGAAGCGTATAATCATCCCGGCAAGAAGGTTCGAATGGCCTGGAAAAGTTATAATACTAAAGCTTCTATCTATTTAAATGGAAGTTATATATATTTATATGATGATGGTGATGATGACTGTACATTAGTATTTAATTATGATATTCCATTAGACTATAAACCTGGTATTATAAAAATCAATGGAATAACATTATGTGAAACCGTTTTTGACTATCTGGAGAATATAGGAAAACTTAAAGTATTCACAATTAATAGAGTTGATCCGTATCGCGCAGACATAATGATTAAAGCCTCTTCTATTTAAGAAAATGGTATGACCATGCTAAAACTTATAGATTGTATTATTGCTATCGGAACGGATAGCGTTACGGGAGATTTCTATATACCTTGTCTGTGGATAATTCCTATCATTATGTGCTTTTTAGTTGCTTTTATAGTATTAACCTTATTAAAATACCTCATCAAATGGCTACACTAATCTTTAAGTGTCTATGTGGATGTCTGATGCTGATAGGCATGTGTTTCGGGTGGAGCTATCAGCAGACATCGGTTTACATATGCATTTACATGTGTCCTGTGGTATGCATACTATGTGCGGTATTATCACTTATCCCATTTGACTTCAAAAAAACAGGAGAGAGAATATGGATGGCCCTCAATATAAGTCTGCTCATCTGTTATATCATAATCACTCGTGGATTTTGGAGACACTATGATTGTGCTGATCCGTTTACGAAGTGCATGAGGGACCTGGAAGGGATTGCAGACATCATGGATATGTCATACGAGGAAGTAAATCTGTATGTTTACTGTTATCTGTTCTTGGGGATAATCCTCTTTCACCTTCTACCCGCAATAGTCAAAATTATATATAGTAATGGTAAAAAATAACTTCCTAAAGTACATTGTTGTCTGACACCTACAGCTTTGTCTGTCTTTTTGGCTATTTCTGCACTGTATTTCGGTCATATAGCCCGCTATACTCCTTCAATACAGCACAGAAAAATCTCAAAAATACATGCCAAATCCTTCGGAAGTTATTATTTCACCATTACATAAGAAACAAAAAACGAGAAAACATGAAGAATGCTAAAAGAATGATGCTGATGCTGGTAATGATTATCCAGGCAGTTGCCGGCTTTGCCGATGATTCGCAATTTAAGGAAGGGGACATCGTGTTCCAGATTTCCAAATCCAAGCAGTCGCCTTACATCCAGTTGGCCACTGCTTCTGTGTGGAGCCATTGCGGAATTGTTATCGAGAAGGGCAGGGAGCTTTATGTACTGGAAGCCTCAAATGTGGTGAAACTGACTCCTCTGTACGACTGGATCGACAAGGGACGCTATGGAACCATCAAGACCAGAAGAGTCATAGACAAGCCCGTCAAGATACAGTACAGGAAGTATCTGGGTAGGCCCTATGACTTGGCGTTCAGGCTGGATAACAACAAGATGTACTGTTCGGAACTGGTGTACACCATATACAAGGAGCAGTTTGGCATAGAACTGTGTAAGCCCCGAAAAGTATCCTCCTATCATACTATCGGCCTGTCCAAAATGATGAAGAAAAGAGGTATCTCACCCAATCAGCTGGTTGTGGCGCCAAGTGACTTGCTCTGAAAAGAACTGTGTCAGATAACAACGAGTAAAATAATATTTTGGAAAAACGGGGAAAAGTTGTATCTTTGCGACATGAAGGAATACATCAAGATCATAACCAGCACCGAACTGCTCCGCGTCAGGCCGGAGGACCTGGTGTGTGTGGAGGCTGACGGGAACTACTCCGACCTGGTGCTCTACACGGGGCAGAAGCGAAAACTGACATTCAAGCTCATCAAGTTTGAGGGGATCTTCTCACAACTAACAAACAATCCCTTCATACGCGTGGGCAAGAGTCTGATAGTGAACAAGCGCTATGTATTCCTTGTCAACATTCCCCAGCAGGAGCTGATCCTTGCGGGGAGTGGCATGCCGCAGCAGTTCATCCGCTCGGCATCAAGAGAGGCATTGAAAGAACTGAAGGACTTAATGACTAATGATGGAGGACAGGACAATGATTGAGGAGAAAGACATAGAGAGAACAGAGTTGATAGAGGAGGAACCCATCATCATCATTGAGCGCGAAGAGGACGAGCCACAGGAAGGAAGGGGCGAGACAATCGTCGTTACCCATCGCACACCGAGGTGGAAGATGTTCACCATCGGTGGCATCATAGTGCTGCTAGTAGTGATCATCGTGCTGCTGGCATGGCGCCTTCGCACTACCCCCGAGGCTCCCGAACTGCCTGTGAGCACCACTTCGGAGGCAAATATCGAACTGTTGCAAACGCCACTGAGCCGAAAGGAGAAGCGAGCCAAGGCTGAAGTGACAGTGAGCGAGGACAGCATCAATGGCGTCACCTTCCGCGAATATGCCCTGAAGAACCTCCGGGCAGAGATCAGCTTTGACAAACCATCAGAGAAGGACAAGGCGGTCTATTTCTATGCCCTCTCGGCCGATGTGCGTGCCGACAACCATCAGGTGCTGGATGCCTGTGTCGTTGCAGGCGAAAGGATGAGCGAGGGCAACAACCGAAGTGGCTACATGGCATCCCTGGGTGCGCGTACGGTCATCGGTGTGTCCAAGAACGACAGTGTGCTCGACTTCATCAGCGAGAAGGGAGGACACTTCTTCCGTCAGTTTGCCCTGGTGAGTGCCGGTGTGCAGGGTGACATCCGCCTCAAGGGCAAGGTGGAGCGCCGAGCCTTGGGCGTACGCCAGGGTCAGCTCTACTACATCGAGTCCCTCAACAAGGAATCTCTCTATGACTTTGCCGAAGCCCTCGTGGACTATGGTTATACGGATGCCATCTACATGACCGGTGGCAAGCACTATTCCTTCTATCGCGACAAGCGCGGCCGTCTGCATGACATCGGGGAAAGGCCGTTACCAGAACCCACAGATAGTACTGACATATCTCCAAAGAAACCTTCTTATGCCATGCCGTATGTAGTATTCAGGAAGCTATAAACGTCATAGAATATGGCTTCTATTTCCCAATTTTCCATTAATTTGCATAAAATATGAATTATTCACCATTTCACATAAAAAACAGTTTCCATGTATGCCATAGATTTTATCACTACCTTGACATAGACAGAAAATGGATTAATCTGCAAGAAATAGATGTGGTTGATGAAATGATAACATTTCTTAAAAACAATAATGAAGAATTATGTATATATAAGAATACGTTATCGGATACTGAATGGAATAATTTCTTCGACAAAGCAGATGGCTTGTTTGCATATAAAATTCAAGCAATACCTACAATCTATGACGAGGCATTTTTTGTATGTTTATTCCCTCGAAAGATAAAAGAAGAAATACCATCAACAGAAATTGTCAGATTATCACGTATTGTTCATGAATATTCAGAAAGAGAATATCATGTCCACAACACTGATGGGGGCCATGATGAAATCGAAGTCAAAGTTCATTATTCCATTATATCAAATAGAGACATCACTCAAGAATTAACAGTGTCAGAAATTAAAATTATAAATTTTATAACCAACTCATTTGAAAAAAAGGAGGACTTTATAGAAGATTACTGGGGTATTCCATCATATAGTCCAGATGATTTGATAGAAAACGTTAGTGAATCCAATGACTATTTTATGAGGCTTTTAGTAGAAAAACTTAACGAGAATTCAAGAAGAGAAAAACTAGGTCGAAAATATGAAATTGGATCAATACTCTTTAATCCTTCCTATGATAAATTCTACTTTTATAGTAAGTTTTATTCTCGTCCCTATCGTGATTGTGATTGTTTGAGGTATTTGGAACTCTATTATCCCCCTAATATTAGCTGGATAATAGAAGAAAAATGGAGAAGAGTTGAAAATAGATATGATCCTACAGAAAAAGAATGGATAATACCAAGGTATTGATATTTTCAAGGTAAAAATAATCACTAAATTTGTGCCCTAATCCTCCACGAGACAACAAAAAGACAAATCACGGAGCAATATGGCAAGGATAATAGGAAGAGAAAAGGAACAGGAAGAGTTACAACAACTTTATGGTCGAGACGAAACACAATTGGTGACAATTCACGGGCGACTATGTGTCGGTTAGACCTATATGGTAAGAGAAACGTTCAAGAATCAATTTTCGTACTATCATACTGGAATCAGTCCATTAGTAATAAAGGGCAATACTCTCAATTCTAACAACAAATAATATAAATTTGGAAAGAATAGAAAGAACTTTTGGGTTAAAATTGAATGGGAATTGTGTTCCCGTTGAAGAGAAATCAATGTTTGGAGACTCTTCCAAATATGACCTTATGCTCACCATCGGATTAAAGAATGTTCACAATGGAAATGTTAGTTACATAGTTGCAATGAATCCACTAAAGAATAATTCTATATCGATTAATGGCTGGACTATAGAAGAGATCCACATGCCTGGTAACTGGTATGGTCAATGGCTTGATTTCTCACTAGTTGATCGCTATGGAGTAGAATTCGAATACAGTAGTATTCAATGCTTCTATGAGGAAGCCCGCATTACTATGCTTAGTAAATCATTCTCTTCTCTAATTGATTTTTGCAATTCCAACTATTGCGTTGATACTTGCAAACTTAAAGAGGATAAAAGTTTTGTTTGTACTAAGCAACAAAGTATTGGAGGGCTAAAAAATCTTTTTAATTCTATTTCCTCATATTTGGACAAATACATGATAGTTGCCCAAAAACTTAAAGAAGATGGATCTGACGCGGCCATGGAGTGTTTAACAGAGATAAACAAAGATCTAAAAGAAAAGACTGAAAAAATACTAAATATAAATGTAAATATAGATTTGTAGAAACATCTCTCTTAGAATCTATTAATTTGATATTCCTGAAAACATCGAGCCATAATATATTCTTTAAATGATGAACAATACCTAATGCGCTATAGCAATGACACAAATAGACAACAACGCAATACAAGAGTCATTTGAAAAGCTCCCTCATGATTACCATGATGAGGAACTCTATGAGAGGTATTATTCCTTGTGGAAAACTACTCAGATAAATCTCGAGCAAATAGAGAAGTCAGAATCATTTCCTACATCTATTCTTTCCATACTTCCAGTATTTGAGGATGCAACTGAAGAAGAGCATATCTCGCAATTGACACGATATGGATTCATGAAGCTTTGCCTTGATAAGTCTTATATGGCTCAATTCTTCATACCCTTTTGTCAAGCTCTTCTCAAGAGAACGCTTACCAAGGAATACTTAAGCAATGGTGCCCTAAGAGTACTTCGGCTGTGTATGATAGAATTTGCACTACTTGCTAACATTGAACCACAAATGGTTCTAAGCAAGTTAAATCAATTGTATGGGGTTGATAACGAATTGATTGCCCCAATTGTTATGCAAAGATGGCCGAACTTTCATGATCTTCAGCGATTCATCAATGCTCATGAAGGTGATGGTGTTGGAGTAAATGCAGATGATGCCGTTAGTTCTTACGAGACAGCCTTAGAGGAAGTAAAGAAAGGATGCAAACTCACAGGATGGATATGGTATATATTCCCACAATTGGCTGGAATACCAGGTGTTCACAGCAAACCTGCATTAAAGTACGGTATACATGGAAGGATGGAAGCTTTCCAATACATTAACCATCCCATTCTTCGGGAGCACCTTGTCCAGATGGCTACTGCCATTCTAGAAAACCAAATGACCATCTACGAGATTTTTGGAACAGATGCCATGAAAGTGCGTTCTTGTGTAAAACTTTTCAGTTCTGTGTCAGATATCAAAGAGTTAAAAAGAATAATGTCAAGATATAACTGGATGTAAACAGCAGTAGAGTGTGCTTTACGCCATTTCCTTCGATATGTATATCTTTCCCACCTATTTCTCCTTCCATCCTCAATGGTTAGTACACTGCATACCATAGCTTGCTGTTCTCATCCTCTCAGGACAACTATTTTTTCCATGCATGAAGGAAAGGAATTCCGTGCGAAACGGAAAAAACTGCCATAATAGAAGACATGAGGAGTTTGCAGTAGATGATGCAAGCTACTGCACGAGAACCCTCCGCTCGGCTTGCCGCTTAGCAACTTGTTACACGAGAACCCTCCACCCTTCACTGAATCGTGCGAAACCTCAGTAAATACAGATGGTTCAGGGGTGTTGAGGGTTTCTTCAACCCTCAACTAGGGGAAAACCCTTGTAAACACTGGTGTTTTGGAACGATTAGTGGAGGGTGGAGGGTTTTATGCGAGATGTTGGCAATAAGTGGTAGAACAATCTGATCTGTACGAATAAAAATGATGACTTTGGAGCGAAATTGAACCTTTTTACCCAGATTTCGCCCTAAAGTCAGTTCTGTTTTCATTTCATACAACAAACCTCACATTACGTACAAGGCGTTGCAAAAGGTTTGGTAGGGTCTGGATTATTGCCTACCTTTGCAGCATCCAACGACATGAGAATGAGAAACAAAACACTTCAAGATGTTACCTTTTTCCAGTTTTTGGTATTGTTAAGTGTCAAACCTTTTAAATCAGTTTAAATATGAGCAAGATGAACAACGAGAACAAGAAGCCCAGTTTCCTCCTCACCGCCAGCACCACCGAACTGCTGCAGATGCCCATCGAGGTGATACAGGAGGAGGTGAGCCAGCACTTCCTTGACCTCCGCAAGGACTTCGCCAAGGGAAGCGTGAGCGACAAGGCAGTCAAGGCACTCGACCGCAGACTCGCACACACGGCTATACTCATGGTGGAGGCCGGGCGACTCCAGGTGACTCATCCCGAAGAGGCAGAGAAGATATTCCTCGCCACCATCTTCTGGAAGAACACTGAGGGACTCAACCTCATCGCTCCCGAGCGTAAGCAGGCCATCGAGGATTGCGTACGCAAGATAGAGGAGGAAGAGAAGCGCAAGGAGGAGGAGCGCAAGGAGAAAGAACGCAAGTTGGGCATCCGCAGACGCAGTTTCCTTGAGTAAGGGAAGGATTAATATTGATCACTTCATCAGGAACTCATCGAAGTCGTCTATTATCCATCACTAAATCTGCATTACATACAACAAACCATACATTACATACAAGGCACCAAAAAAGGTTTGGTGAACTCAAAAATACGACCTACCTTTGCATTGTCATCCGGAAGACAAACAGCCCCCCTACCCCCCGAGGGGGGGGGAATAAGATGAAGGGGGATAACAGAAAGTGTGTTTAAGAACAATAAGTAAAACGATTAAAAAAACAAAAGAAAATGAAAAAGTTTGCATTTATGATGATCGCCTCTATGGCAATGGCAATGACCATGTCGCTCACCTCTTGCTTCGACAAGAACAACAACACCGAGGGCGGAGACAGCACCCAGAGTGACAGCATCGAGATCCAGGCAGAGGACAGCATCCCCACAGGTGAGGAACTGCCCAGTGAGCCCGACAGCACGGAAAACGCAGAGTAAGCGCAAAAGGATGGTATCCATGTAGTGTGCATGGCTACTTGGACATGAAGTAAATTTAGTTCAACTATCTTCTATCCTATATAAGGGGAGGCAACAATAGAAACTTGCCTCCCCTATTTACCCCCTCTAACCTAATACCTTAATATAATTGCTTATGATGGAAATGATGAAAAGTGCATGGAACGCTATGAAGGTTGTACCTGTGTTTGCCAAAGGCATCCTGGGACTGAAAAAGAAGTCGTACCGACTGACTTTCGTGTTCGAGCCCGAGGATAATCTCTGGTACATCGACATGCCCTGGCCCGGTTTCACCCGCGATATATGGATCTGTCCCGTCACCCTCTGCGTACTGGGTCGCTACCCCAAGTACATCTACCTGAAAAAAGTGGAGTAATGAAAAAAGGAGGGGAAGATAGGATTAATAACAAACCAACAAATACTTCACACATGAAAATCAGAAACAAGAAAACCAAAGTGTTCACTATCATAATGATCGCCATCGTTGCCATAGGTGGATGGGTGTGGTATCAGTCACGGACGAGCAATCCATGGAATGCAGACAAGTTGGGCGACATTCCCACACCATTGGGCTATACCCGAGTGGAGGCTCCAGCTGGCAGTTATACCGACTACCTCCGCAACCTTCCCTTGAAAGGTCGAGGAGCCAAGGTGCAACTCTACACGGGTGGCGATGCGCGTCTGCAGTGGCTCTCCACAGGAGTCATAGACCAACCCATGCTCTCCAACAGTGAGCAGTGTGCCGATGTCACCATGCGTCTGCGTGCCGAATACCTCTGGAGCCGTGGACGATACGGGGAGATCGTCTTCACCAATGTCAACGGGCAGAAGATGCGCTATCAGGGAGGTGGCTCGCGCAAGGCCTTCGAGCGCTATATGCGTAATGTATATGGTGTGTGTAGCACCTTCTCCCTTCATCGTGAGACGAGACCCCGACTGGTCAAGGACATACAGCCAGGTGATGTCTTCGTATATCCAGCCCGTCCCGGGCACAAGTATGGTCATGCCGTCCTCGTGGCTGATGTAGCAAGAAGCAGTTCGGGGAAGGTGGCCGTGATGTGTGTGGAGGGCAATACACCCGCCCGTGAGACACACATCATTCGCAACTTCAACCCCTTGCGCAATCCCTGGTTCATACTGGATGAGGATGATGATAGCTTCCTCATCAACTGTTTCCACTTTGGCAAGGACGAGTTGAGACACTATTAGCAAAGAGAATCAAAGATCCCGTACCGTCTTGAGGTTACCTTTCCCCACTTTTTGGTATTAGTCTATGCCGCATGGCAATGAGAGTTTTAAAAAAGATGTTTTCCTAACCCCACTTTTTCAATCCCAATGAGAAACAATTACATTTTCGATCCAGTGACAACAAAGATGTATCCCGCCAAGTATGCCTACGAGCATGAGATGATGAGCGAGGAGGAGAAGGAAGAGTTCGAGGCAGGACTGCCTTACTACGGCTTCAGGGGCGTGGCAGGTATGCTCGACCTCAAGGCACAACTGCAGCGCGAGGTGATCTACCCCATCACCCATCGCGAGGAGATGAAGAAGTACCGTGTGCATCCCCTCAACGGCATCCTGCTCTATGGCCCTCCAGGATGTGGCAAGACATTCTTCGCAGAGAAGTTTGCCGAGGAAACGGGAATGTTTTTCAAATTGGTTCATGCAGCCGACCTCAGTTGCAAGTACATGCACGAGACAGCCGGACAGATCAAGGAGTTCTTTAAGGAGGCTCGCGAGTCATCACCATTTGTGCTCTGTATCGATGAGATAGAGGCTCTCGTACCAGCTCGTTCAGGGTCGGCCGACATAGCCTTTGCCGACTACACCGAATCTACCAGCGTCTTCCTCTCCGAGATTAACAACTGTGGCCGGGATGGTGTCTTCGTCATCGGCACGACCAACACCCCTTGGCTCATCGACCCAGCCTTGTTCCGTACGGGTCGTCTGGACAAGCACTACTTCATTGGGTTGCCCGATACCGATGCACGCCAGGCCATGCTTCGCCTTCACCTTGCCGACCGCCCTCTGGACAAATGCATTGACTACCCAGGTCTTGCCATCCTCACCGAGGGCATGAATGCCAGTGACCTGGAGAGTATGGTCAACGATGCAGCCCTTGATGCAGCCATCCATCATAGCACCATCACACAGGGCATGTTGGATGATCGTGCCGTACACATGCGCAGATCCGTCCACCCCACCGAAAACGAGAGAGAGAAGACCAAGGAAGCTCCCATCAATGCTTCCAACACGCGTATCCGTGGTTTCGCCTCCTATACAGAAGAGGCCAAGGAGAGGTTGGTGGGATAGGTATTCCCCCTACATGACACATCTTTATATAATATAGCAACCATTTCCCAACATAGGGCCACAAAAAAAGCGGGCAGGTAGAATTTACCTGTCCGCTGATTTCCTTACGTAGTCTTTTGACAATCATGCCTTTTCTGTTCTTCACCACTTGGCTACTGGCGAACCCGAGATCCTTGCAAATCTCCTTCATCTTAACCTGACGAAGGTGCATAAGCATCAGATCGCGATCCTTAGGCTGCAGTTTTTCTATCTCATGATAGAGCCATTCCTTCTGCATCATGCGATACACATCTGGGGTTACATACCCGAAGTCTGTCTCCACAGCATTGTCCTCAGGGTAGTAGGTGTCTTCCCAATCTACCATGTAGGGCAACTTGTCAAGGTGATGCGTAGCCAGGTTGCGGCATATGCGGTAAAGCATACCCGTCATTGGCTCGCCCGCCCATTCTGTCATTGAGACAAACTTTTTCCAGAGCTCCACACAGGCTTCCTGGAAGATGTCCTCACACTCTGCTGAAGAGAATCGGTCGTACTTGTTCCTGAGCCATCCGATTGCCTTCTCGCGTTCATTGTTCACCAAAGTTTCAAAGACCACTGCTTTTTCGTCGTTTCTAATCAAAGAGACCTCCTTTTTTAGTTAGACATGTAAAGTATCGGTCGCAAAGATAGGTGTATTTAGCGAATTAAGCAAAAAAAATGGCATTTTTATGCAATAACTCTCATCGGCTATCTTCTTCGTACATTCCACTCGCATGTTCGTACATCCTATGATATATAAATTGGTCCGTAGGGAAGAAAGTGATAAATTTGCATCGTGATTCAAAAAAAATGATGGAGGAGATGTTACCTTTTCGTTTTTTGGGGTATTATATTAATAACTAACTAACTTTAAAACTTACCGCATGAGAGAATTCAAGACACACACCAGCATCTTCATGGACCGTTCCAAGCGCTCAGTATCCAGCTATCTTAAGGAGATCAGCCATTATCCCCTCATCTCACCCGATGAGGAAGCCGATCTTGTTCGCATCATTAAGGAAGGTGGTCCAGAGGCGAGCGAGGCGCGCGACAAGCTCATCAAGGCCAATCTGCGCTTTGTCGTAACCGTAGCCAACCGTTACACCTCCTCTGGTGCCCTTGAACTCTCCGACCTCATCTCAGAGGGCAATATCGGTCTTCTCAAGGCGCTTGAGGCATACGATGAGACCCGCGGATACAAGTTTATCAGCTATGCCGTGTGGTGGATACGCCAGAGCATCATGGCTGCTGTCGATGCGAACAGCAGTGTTGCCCAACTGCCCTCCAACCAGCAGAAGATACTCAATAAGTACCGTCATTTCCAGGAGGATATATATCAGAGGGAGGGCAGAAGTGCTACCATCGATGAGTTTTGCGAGGTGAGCGATCTCAATTACGACACGGTTAGCCGCATTCTCGAGATGTCCATCAAACCCAAGTACATGGACGACAAGATGAGCGAGGAGAGCAACACCACCTTTGGTGAGATGATGGCATCGGACACGGTCATCGACACATGCCTCAACAAGGAGTCCCTGCGTCAGGATATTGCCGATGTCCTCGCCCAGATACTCACCGAGCGCGAGATCTTCGTACTCACGCACTTGTACGGTATCGGTTGCACCCCACTCACACTCGACGACATTGCCATCCATATCGGTCTTTCGAGAGAGCGCATCCGTCAGATCAGCATCTCCTCCGTTGAGAAGATACGACACTCCCCCCAGTCCTCACGCCTCCTGCCCTATCTGGCAGCATAGAGCCAGGAGTCAAGGAGAAATAAAGCCCGGAAGTAATATCCGGGCTTTATTTATTTCTTTACCTCATGCTTACGGAACAATGCGGCAGCAATGCTTCCAGAGAAGTTGTGCCATGTGGAGAAGATGGCACCCGGAACGGCTGCAAGAGGGTACATGGCAAAATGAGTGGCAGCAAGCGAAGTGGCAAGACCTGAGTTCTGCATGCCGACCTCAATGGCTATGGCCGTACGCTTGGTATGCTGTAGGCCTAGGAGTGTGCCTGCGAGATAGCCGAGGGCTAGACCAAGGACATTGTGGAGGATGACCGCCACACCCACCAGGAGGCTACATGAGAGGATATTGGCTGCATTGTGGGATACAATGATACCGATGATGACAGCAATGGCCAGTGTGGAGACCATGGGGAGGAGCGGAGTGACCTTCTCGGTGAGACGACTCAAGTAGCGGTTGACGGCAAAGCCCAAGACGATGGGCAAGATCACCACCTGAACGATACTCATGAACATACCCACCATGTCCACACCCACCTCCTTGCCAGCCAGCAGATAGACCAAAGCAGGTGTGACGATAGGAGCAAGGAGGGTGGATACACCCGTCATGGCCACACTGAGCGCGATATCGCCTTGGGCAAGAAAGCAGATGACATTGCTTGCCGTACCACCCGGGCAACAACCAACGAGGATGACACCAAGGGCCAGTTCGGTGGGCAAGCGCAAAACTTTACACAGGAGCCATGCCACCAGAGGCATCACGATGAACTGTGCCAGTTCGCCCACGATAATGTCCTTGGGGCGCATCAGTACGGGTCGGAAATCACTGGGTTTGAGGGTGAGACCCATACCAAACATTACCACACCCAACATGGGAGTGATACTGGATGTACTGATCCACCCCAATGAGGGTGGACACCAGAGAGCCAAAGCCGTGACCAAGATCACCACAAGCGTGATGTTGGCCGAGATGATGGAGGAAATCCTATAAAGTGTATTCATCTGCTTTATCTTTTGAATCTTTTGTATTGCTATTTCTGCTGTATCAACTATCTATTTCTACTGTATTTACGATTGCTTCTGTATCTGTTGCTTTATTCCGAATAATATGTATATACGGACCTAATGCAAATCGTAGCAAATCGCACCAATCGTACAAACAAAGTTACACGGAATTGTGCGTTCCACAAAGCAAACGAGACGATTTTGTGCAAATAAGCCATCGTTTGAACTGATTTTAAGCGAAAAATGCGTATATTTGCCTATTGAAAGCAAAGAAATAAAGATGAGGTATAGACTACTGACGCTCCTCGTGTTGCTCCCCCTACTGTCTGCTCACGCCCTGGTAACGGCATCCCCGTACACTGAAGCCCGTGAGCAAGCAAGAGAGGAAAGGCAACAGGCAGATGGCATGCGAGACAAGTTGCCCCTCTCCAAAGGCAAGAAGGCGATATTCTGCGAGGGAGAGGTGGATGACCTGTTGGGTAAGTTCACGGACTTCTCCGACACTCCAGAGACCGTGATGGGTATCCATTTCCGTGGACTCAAACCCGCCACAGAGGAGCAGAAGCGATGGTTGGAAGATGCCACGGAAGAGCCCGACCTGCTCAAGAAAGATGCCACATGGGAGGACAAGGTTATCACCCTCTACCCCTATGGCATTCCCCAACCGGCAGATGTCAACCAGTCGGCCCTGGGCGACTGCAATGTGCTCTCACTGCTTGCAGAGATAGCCTACCTGTATCCCCGATTCGTCCGTTCACTCATCAAGCAAGAGTCGGCACAATGCTACCGTGTCAAGATGTTCGACCCACAAGGCAAGCGCATCATCGTGAGAGTGAGCAACAAATGCCTCTCCAACAACAAGGGAGACATCATACAATGCAAAGGCAAGGAGAACACACCCACCTGGAGCACCATACTGGAGAAAGCCATCATGAAATGGCTCAAGGTGTATAAACCCGGAACCAGTGTGGAGGGATTTGGTGCAGAACTCATGACGCCCCTCTTCACGGGAGACGGACGAAGTTTCAGTATCCACCCCGGAGTGCTGACAGCCAGTCAACTGCAACGGCTCGTACTCACCTGTCTGCACCATGGTGTGCTGGTCAACGGAGGTTTCCTCCGCTCGGATGTACCGCTCGACCACCATTCCACCGTGGCCATGCACGGACACACCTTCATGCTTCCCCAAGAACCCTCGGCTCTCTTTGCCGTACGCAATCCCTGGGGACATGGCGAAGATGACCATGTGATGAATGTGACGGACAACGGTATCGTCCCACCCCTGATAGATCTGCGCATCATAAGTCCGGGTATTGCCTTGAAATACATTGAGAAACACCTCCATCCCTATTTCCCTCCCAAACACAAAGGAAGATGATGGAAAAGAAAGGTAAGCACATATACCCCATAGCATGGGGAGCAGGATTGCTGGTGCTGGCCTTCACCCTCTTGTGCAGGTTTTCAACAGGGGTGGCCGACTTCTACTCGCTATCCATCTACCCCACCCTCTCTGCCATCCTCTCCTGGGTAGCCTCTCCGGTGGATTTCAGTCTGCAGGACATCGCCCTGATACTGATAGTGACTATGGCCATTGCTGTAGTTGTGATCACAATTGTGAAGAAACAAGGTGTGAAGAGAGGCCTGATGTATGAGGCACTCATACTGCTCTGGACATACAACGGATTTTACATGACCTGGTGCAACAACTATTACCGCAGTTCCATTTACCAACGCACCACAACCTCGCCCGCAACCTTCGACGAAGAGACTTTCCAGTCCCTACTCAAGACATATACCAGTCGTATCAATGCAGAGTGGACACGGGAGAGGGCCGAGACAGGAGCAAGACTGGAGGAAGAGATAAAGGCCTACTACAACCGTGTGCCTGCCTCATACGGTCTGGCAGAAGCCAGAACATGGCAACACCCCAAGCGTACCCTCTTCAACCCCATCTACTCTGCCGTAGGCATACAAGGATTCATGGAGCCCCTCTTGGCCGAATCATGCATCAACCACGATGTGCAAGCCTTCGACTACCCCTTTGTCTATGCGCATGAGTATGCACACCTGTTGGGCATCAGCAGTGAGGCAGAGTGCAACTGGTGGGCCTATTATGCCTGTCTCTCGTCAGAGCAAAAGGCCGTGAGGTACAGTGCCTTGAAAAACATACTGCCCCACCTGATGCGCAATGCCCATAGACTACTCACGGCAGAGGCATACGAGGCATGGATAGGTACACTTCGCTCAGAAATACTGGACGACCTTCGCCAAACCAGCATACACTGGGAGGCCCTTCGCTCTCCCATAATGCGAAAGGTGCACGAACTGACCTACGACTTGTTCCTCAAAGGCAACAACATCCAGACGGGACTGCAAAACTACTCGGAAGTAGTGGGCATGCTACTTTCGCTCAAACCCGCTTGAGAACACATCAGATAGGTTTGGCCAGTTCGTACAGAGGATGATGCGTGTCGTGGTTCACATTCAACAGTACGCCCTGCTCCACAAGTTCCTTGATTTTACGGTTGGCAGTGGATTGCGTCAGGAAGCAGTGGGTCTCCATGTCCTTGCGGGTTAGGTAACGGTTGTTCTGGAAATAGACACGCAGATGTTGCATGACAGAATCCATGTCGCCATCGCGGAATGAGTGCGTCTTGTGCTTCGACTTCCTTATCACAGCTTTTGAACGAAGTGAGTTAACCAACTGGCGTTCAGGAGTATAAGACACACTCTTGATTGACACGCTACCCGACCTCGTTGCCTGTGGGGTGCGTGTCTCGGGGCACTTCAGCGACACCTGAAATCCTCCCAACCCAGGAATCTGAACATGATCCCCCT
Source organism: Bacteroidaceae bacterium (assembly GCA_045629325.1). Taxonomy (GTDB): domain Bacteria; phylum Bacteroidota; class Bacteroidia; order Bacteroidales; family Bacteroidaceae; genus Physcousia. The sequence goes on from JAZQQX010000071.1 coordinate 41,967, forward strand.
CGGCCAGATGATTTTCCACTACATCCAGCAAGGTAGCCAAGGCCGTCTTCAGTTCATCTTCAGAATAGACCGACTTTTTTGACGCCTCTTCCAGTAGTTTCTCAATTCTTACAATACTGTTGCTCGTGGGTCGGGCATGGTAACGCTTTCGGTTTGATCCGCGCGAGTTGGGCGACACATAAAAATCATAAAGTAATGCCATAGTTATGCAGTTATAGGAGATTATTACAATTTTTTTATAGAAAGTAATTTCCGCTTATTTCGTAGGGCAAAGATAATTAATTATTTCAGTTCATGCAAATATTTGGTATTTACATTGAATACGGAAATTTATCTTCACACTCTTCACACACTATGTTTAAATTTGTATTTCAGTGTGTTAAAGTCTATTGAAAGGCATCATAAATGTGATAGATGTGAATCAATTCCGTTAATAGCTTTCCATATTTGTGGAAAGACCTTTGCACTCGAGTGGAAAGACTCTTGTACAAGCAAGATGGAAGATAAGGATAAGCAAGACGGAACTTCATCATTTTCCTGTCAAGTGGCTCTTGACAAGCGACTTTTCATGTTGTATCTTTGCACTGAATTTAAACAAAATAAGCAAACTAAGAACATGAAAAATGTAATGAAAACAATGAAGGTATGGCTCCTTCGCTGGTTCTCGCCACAGGTGGCAGAAACGGCAAAAGTCAACAGTAGCGATTCAAGGATTATAAATAAGGTTAAGAACGCAGAGAATGTGCAGAAGGGCATGGACAACCGTGACGACCTGCACACTCGCCTTCTCGCCTTCCTCAAGCGCCGATACGAACTGCGCTACAACATCCTCACCGAGCAGGCTGAATATCGTTTGCGAGGGGATGACGATGGGACAGATACCGGAAAGAAGACAGACTGGCGCGTCATAGACAAGCGAGCGCAGAACACACTGGTCATGGAGGCCCGAGCAGAGGGTATCAACGGATGGGATGTAGACATGGGTCGGCTGGTCAACAGTCACCTCTTGCCCGACTTCCACCCTATGCTTTCCTACATGCACAGCCTCCCCGAGTGGGATGGCCTGGATCGCGTGACTCCCCTCGCCCACCGCATCAGCACAGATCCACTCTGGGTACACGGCTTCACCACCTGGCTCCGAGCCCTTGCAGCACAGTGGGAAGGCCGGGTCATGCAGACGGCTAACATGCTGGCTCCCATACTCATCAGCCGTCAGCAGGGCCGCCGCAAGAGCACCTTCTGCCGCATGCTGGTGCCCGAGGAATTGCAGCCTTACTATCTAGACCGTTTCGACCCCAACAGCAAGGCGAATGCCGAGCAACGACTGGCCTGTACGGCCCTCATCAACATGGATGAATTCGACCGTTATCCTGCCTCCGTCATGCCCTCGCTGAAGAACTATATGCAGATGAATGCGAGCAACTTCCGCAAGATGCGAACCAACCGCTACCTCAACCTGCCACGCGTGGCTTCCTTCATCGGCACAAGCAACCGCAGAGATCTCCTGACCGACCCAACGGGCAGTCGCCGTTTTCTCTGCTGGGAAGTGGAGCGCAACATCGACTGCAGTCCCATCCAGCACGATCAGCTCTTTGCCCAGCTGCGCCAGCAGTTGGACGAGGGAGAACCCACCTATCTCACCTCAGAGTGGGAACGAGAGGTGGAGGCGCACAACGAGGCCTACCAGCGTGTCAGTCCCGAGCAGGATGCCTTCCTGCAGTGCTTCCGTCTGCCCGAGGCCGACGAGGAGCCTACACCCTATAGTGCCAGCCAGATCTTCGCCCAGCTCTGCAAGGCCTATCCCCAGGTCATGCGTGGCATCACGGCCCATGCCTTCAGCCGCAGCCTCACCGCCCTCGGCATCCTGCCACGCCATACCCGCAAAGGCAATGTTTACCACCTCGTCCCCATCACGACGGCATAAACTGTCCTTCCATCGCAAATGCTTCACACTCTTCACGGAATGTCGCAAAATAAGCTGTACTACCAATTTGAAGTACAAGCACATAACATCGCGTGAAGAATGTGAAGCATTATTTCCAAATAGTATGAGAGGCGGCTGATTCAACGGAATGCAAGAAGAAAAAGAGGCAAATAATTGTAAGAGCCAGGAAAAATGCCTATCTTTGCTGACAAGTCATCGCCTACGCCGATGCCTAAGCAGGCAAGGTGTCACTACAAATAATGAATCTGCTAATTATGGAATAAGATGAAAAAGAAACTGACTCTCTTACTGCTTTGCCTCCTCGCCATTGGAACGCAGGCACAACTGAAGCCACGTGTGGTCATCCTTACCGACATAGGTCGGCCAGACCTTGAACCTGACGATACGGAGTCCCTGGTTCATCTGCTTTGTTATGCGGATATGTTGGAGATTGAAGGTATCATCACCTCAACGGGTTGGAACTGTGACCCCTACCCTACTGAGAGTGCAGCTTACCGCGACTCTGTTGTGGAAGCATACGCTACGGATGTACACATGCTCATGAAGCGCTCTGGTCAGCGTGCATTTGCGTCTCTCAACAGAGAGAATGGTAAGCAGAAGATGGGCTACTGGCCAAGTGCTGAATATGTACGCAGTCGTTGCAAGATGGGCAGCCAGCGAGCTGGTATCGGGGTGATTGGCAAGGACAATGACTCGGAGGGCAGCGATCTTATCATCCAGCTGGCTGACGAAAAGGACGACCGCCCCATCTGGGTATGTGCCTGGGGTGGAGCCAACACGTTGGCACAAGCCATCTGGAAAGTACAGCAGACACGAACGCCAGAACAGCTGAAAGCCTTCCTGCACAAGTTGCGCCTTTACACTATCACCGATCAGGATATGGTCTGGGCTATGCGCGAGAACCTTGCCTACAGCTCGCATCAATGGATGCGACGCGAGTTTGCCGAAGACCTGAAGTTCGTGTGGGACGAAGGTGCCTGGCAGTTGCAATGCGAACTCGGCAAGCAGCATTGGCAGAAGATACAGCAGCACATCCAGGGACATGCCACCCTGGGCAGCCAGTACCCCAATTATAAATATGGTGTGGAGGGCGATACTCCGTCGTTCCTCAACGTCATCCCCAACGGCCTTCACGATCCCGAGGAACCGATGCAAGCCGGTTGGGGTGGCTATCACACATGGGCATTGAGCAAAGACTCTGAGACCTACGCATGGACTAGCATACAGGAACCAGTGAAGAATCTCTCGGAAGGGTATTACAATCACTTCTACCTTGACAACCTCAACGACTTCATGGCACGCATCGAATGGGCAGAGAAGGGGCAGGGCAACCGCAATCCTATAGCCATCGTCAATGGAAAGAAAGGAACAGATGCCATCGTCATCAAGGCGGAGGCAGGGCAAACCGTCACGCTCGATGCTTCCCGGTCGTATGATCCGGATGGCGATGAATTGGATTTCTTTTGGCATCTGCAGAAAGGAATCGGAAAGACGGTAGTAACATCGTATGAGTTTCCCGACGAGTTCACATCAATGGTAAAGGTACAGATTCCTGACACATTCCAGAACGACGAAATCCACATCATCTGCGAGGTACACGATTGCAGCAAATACACTTTGCCCACCTATCGCAGAATCATCATCAGAACGAAATGAATAGATTGATTATTACAACCATAGCGAGCATCTTCTGTCTGATTACATCCGCTCAGCCACGATTAGAACTTAGAGGCAATATGGAAAAATCCCCTTCAAGGGGGACCTCGGCAAGAATCGTCGCCAACGGAAAGCCAATGCTGATGATTGGCGGTGAGCTGGGCAACTCCTCTGCCTCGACTGCCGAGGACGTGATGCGCACATTCGACCACCTGCACGAGATGGGGCTTAACACCGTGCTTGCCCCCATTTCATGGGAACTGATTGAACCCGAGGAAGGGAAGTTCGACATGAGTTCGCTCGATGTGGTACTGACGGAAGCACGCCGCAAGGGCCTGAAGGTCGTACTGCTGTGGTTTGGAGCATGGAGGAACTCGATGGGTTGCTATGCGCCAGAGTGGTTCAAACGCGACATAAAGCGCTTCCCACGTGCTCATGCTTTGGAGGGACGCCCCGTGGAAGAGGCATCCTCGCTTAGCAAGAATGTACTGGAAGCTGACAAACGAGCTTTCTGCAAGATTATGGAACATCTGCGTGATCATGACCGTACGGAGCAGACGGTCATCATGATTCAGGTGGAGAACGAAATAGGCATGATTGACGTGCCTCGCGACTATTCTGCCGATGCAACCAAACTCTACCAAAGTGCCGTGCCACAACAGTTGACCGACTATATAAAGAAGAACGATAAATCACTCCACCCTTATCTGAAGGAGAAACTAAAATTCTCCCTCGCCCGGGAGGGCTGGGGAGGGGTTTCCTGGCCACAACTCTTTGGCGATGACATCTATACCGAGGAAATCTTCCAGACATGGACATACGCCACCTACGTTGAGCAGATTGCCAAGGCAGGGCGTGCCATCTACAATCTGCCGATGTATGTCAACGTTGCACTCAACAGTCGTGACCGTAAACCAGGACAATACCCATCAGGCGGACCGTTGGCTCACCTCATTGACCTCTGGCATTGCGGAGCACCTTCCATCGACGTGCTTGGTGTTGACATTTATGACAAAGACATCAAGTCGTGGTTAGACAAGTATCATCTGCCAAACAACCCACTCTTCGTTCCAGAAATACGTTTGGAGGACAAGGATGCCATGTATGCGCTCTATGCATTCGGTCATCATGGTGCGATGGGATTCTGCCCGTTCAGCATCGAGGATTATCCGCTGTATACAGATGCAAAAGGCAACGACAAGAGTGGTATGGATCTCTCGCAAGACGATCAGTTGAATGCCTTTTCAGCCAGCAGCTCTGCCCTCTCGCCACTCGCAGCATCCTATCAGCTCCTTCGTCAAGCAGAGCCATTGATTCTTGAGAGACAAGGAACCAGCGACATGGATGCGGTGCTGCTCGACAACGAACAACGCGAAGCAGAAATCATCACTCCCGATGGCATCCGCTTCACCATCAAACACAGCTATTCACTCGGTTGGGAACCTGGAGCCAAGGATGCCGAATGGCCAGAAGCAGCCTGCATCATCCTGCGTCTTGACGAGGAGGATTATCTCGCCATAGGAAGCGGAGTTGTCATCACCTACACCGATGTCAAAGCCGACAAAACATGGAGGCAGGGTGACACACGAATTGGACTTGCCAAGTGTGAGTCGGTAAAGATTGAAGATGGGGAATTGCACATCAAGCGCCATCTCAATGGCGACCAGACACACCAAGGTCGCCATGTTCGCATCCCCGTAGGGATGTTTGACATTCAGCACTTCCGATTGTATCGCTACAAATGATAATTGCAAACAATTTTTTAACGAACACATGAACAAATCACTTTTAATTGCTTTTGCACTGTTCTGTGCAGGAAGCGCCAATGCCCAGACATTGAAGGAAGGAACCCTGCCCACACTGCCTCCCTTCCCGGAGATTCCCGCCAAGCAACCCATTGGCTCGGTGAAGCT
>JAZQQX010000072.1:0-2659 GCA_045629325.1 Bacteroidaceae bacterium
GGAGGCCGAGAAGACCTCAAAGACGGCATCTTCAAAGAAGAGCAAGAGCCTTGGAAAGACTCTCGTCGGCGCAGCAGTAGGGGCTGTGATCACTTCTGCAGCGGACTCGATCAGCACCACAGTTGCTGACAGCGTTGCAGGCAAGAAGGGAGCAAACGGCAAGAAGTCAGCAACCAACAAGGCTGTGAAGTCCGCGACCTCAAGCGTTGTCCGCACCCTCGCCCGCTCTATCCTTGGCACCCTCGTGAAGTAAGGTGCTACTTTTTGATACTATGTCTTTGGACATATAGAGATACAAACGAAGTATTGTGACACTGAGAGGTCGGCCATTGGCCGGCCTTTTACTTTTGTATCCAGACCAAATAATGGTAATATAGTCTATCCTTTGTAGCTTTGCTAGAAGAGTAGACCGAAGGGAATGAGGATAGGCCAGCCCAGGTAAGAATATGCTATATCGAAAAAAAGAGATTTTCCCATTCCCATTATTTAATTCTCAAGAGTCTGGACAAAGTATCTAGGGACGATTGTTTTGATCCTGCGTATAGCCAAAAGAGTAGACGGTAGAGAATTTGGTCTATCATGTTAAACTAAATGATCTGCTGTATGAAAGAATCACAGGTGTTTACAACATCACGTCAGTGCGTCGGCATTGACATCGCCAAGTTATCCTTTACTGCATGCGTCTGCAGGAAGTCAACAACTGACGAGTTATTGATGAGCGAGGTATGTGAGTTCGCCAACAACAAGACGGGCTTTAACCAAATGGTAAAGTGGAGCAGGAAGCATCTTGATGCATCCTGTCCAGGCATGTATCTGATGGAGGCTACAGGCGTCTATTATGAAGAGTTGGCATACCATCTTTACACGAAGGTCAAAGCCCCGACATGTGTTATTCTTCCGAACAAGGCCAAGGCATTCTCTCTGTATCAGGGCATATGGACAAAGACGGATGAGATGGACTGTCAGGTCCTGGCACAGCTTGGCGCATTGGAGCCGCGATTGAGACAGTGGACACCTCCATCACAGATATACAGAGACCTGCGTTCGTTGTGTCGCTTTGCAACGGAGCTCACGAAGCTTGAAACGCAGATGAAGAATCATCTGGAGGCTCTTGAGAACAGTGCGTGTCCAGAACAAAGTGTCATCAAACACTATAGGGACATGCTCAAGGATGTGCAGAAGCGGCAGGCGAAAAACGAGATTGCGATCAAAGAAAAGGTCGCATCTGACGAGGAACTGTCAAAGAGAATCGAGAGAATAGCCACAATTCCTGGAGTTGGTTTCTCAACAATAGTAGCAGTAATTGCTGAAACGAACGGCTTTGAACTGATTACGAGCAGGAAGCAGCTTGCCAGCTATGCGGGCTTTGATGTAATCGAGAAAGACTCAGGAACATCTGTAAAGGGCAAGTCCCGCATATCTAAGAAAGGCAATTCCAGAATAAGGGCAGCACTCTATTTCCCTGCGATGGTGGCCTCGCGATTTAATTATCAATTGAAGGAGGACTATAGTAGAATCGTGTCCAAACACCCAGACATAAAGAAGATCGGCGTGACAGCCATACAGAGAAAGTTGCTCCTGCTGATATATACTCTCTGGAAGTCTGGAGAGGAATATGATAAGACCAAATAAAGAAAGGCCAACTCATAAGAATTGACCTTTACGAGATAGGCATCTGTTGTCAGATGTCTTCCCTAATTGTGTGCAAATATATCAACTTGTTATAAAATAAGGAAAACCAGTAAGTCAAAATTTCTTACTGGTTTTCTTGGATTTTATAACAGTATCTCTTTTTCATGCCAGCTCAGCTGATATGCTATTGCTGTTCCCGATAGGCGGCCGGCGTGAGCCCTGTCATCTTGTTGAAGAACTTGTAGAAGGACGGAACGCTGGCAAAATGCATGTCATAAGCGATTTCCTTGATGCTGAGATCCGAGTATTTGAGCAGGTTCTTGACATCGAGTATGATGAAGGAATCTATCCATTCCGAGACTGTTCTTCCGCTGACCTCTTTGACGAATTTTGACAGGTACTTGGGAGTCAGAAGAAGATTGTCGGCATAGAAATCGATGTTGTGCTCTTCCCTGTGGTGCGCTGATACCAGCTTGAGGAAGTTTGCGAAGACAGCGTTTGCCCTCTTGGCTCTTGCCGGCAGCTCCTTGTGAGCCTCGTCAAGGCGGTTGCTCCACATCGTACCCAGAAGATAGAAAATAGATGTTCCAAGGGACTTGACAGCCTCCACCTTGTTCGGCATATCCAGTGTAAGGAGAGCTTCGGCAAGGTCGCGATATTTTTTCATCAACTGCCTCTCAGAGTCATTGAGCCGTATGCAATGATTCTCCAAGGCCAGAAGACTGTCCTCATAGAGCTGATTGAAGTCCATCCGTACTCCAGTGATGAAGGCTTCTGTCGAGGCTACCAGAATAAAACGCAGCTTGGACAGTTCATCACGATCCATTTCCTCTACCCTTGCGATGTTTCCTGGAGTATAGACGATCAGCGATCCTTCCGACACCTCATAAGACTTCAGGTTTATATCTATCGTGAAACTTCCCTCAATACAAAAAAAGACCAGGAAGCCATTGAAACGGGCTGGATACTTCATGAATTCGAGAGATTCGTCATATCCGAGTTCCGCGATAAAGAAATCATCGCCAAG
>JAZQQX010000073.1:0-25431 GCA_045629325.1 Bacteroidaceae bacterium
TGTAACATTCAGTAATTCAACATTTTACACAACGATTACTAACTTTGGGGTATTATTTTCTTATAAAACTTTCTTACGCACGCACGATATAGGGTTTTTAGAGAAAAAAATACCCCAAAGTTACCCTGCTGAATGTAAGGCACTAATATTCAATCATTTAAGAGGGTATCTTTTATTGAAAAAAGTTACCCTAAAAGTTACCCTATGTACTTTTGGACTGCCTTTGGAAGCACAAAAACCAAGATAAACCGGAATTCGATGAAACCGTGCCTGCTAGGTTTTAGGCACGGATCACACAGATTTCGCGGATTTGATTCGTATATTTTCAGTCTCCAGGTCCAAGATCTGTTTTTGGGCGAAGCCCTGGTTTATCGTCTTGGGCTTGATGCTGACCCGATAAGGGGATGGTAAGTTATTGGGATTTTATCTGAATGCTGGCATACAAGGAAAATCACGATGACTTGGCATCAATGGCTCCTGTAAGGAGGCATGGCATCAAGCATAAGGGTGGATTTCGGTTTTTGTTTAGACACACACGAGATTTACTGTCGAGGCGTTTTTTCTTGTTTTTCTATGCACGAAGTGCAAGAAATACAGTATTTTGTGCGATTTTCTGCACAAAAGGTGATTTTTTCGTGCAAAAATTTGGTTAAGTGCGTAAAAGTTAGGAACTTTGCATACGATTTGGGGCATAGGAGAGCCAGTAGGCTTGTTCGTGCCCGCACATGGAACTTGTTCAGCAACACAAAATAAAACGAAAAAATCAAATTAAAACTATAAAAGATGAAAAAATTATTATTTCTATGGGCTTTGCTCATAAGCACCGTATTGCAGGTCAATGCACAGACTTGGCAGTGGACCCACGAATTTGCCTTGAAGAACAGTGCTACTGATGTCTACTTCTACAATGAAGGACATGGCTTTTTTTTAAAAGCAACCAGTAGCATTACCGACAATCCTGATGATGCTACCCTTTTTAATATTGAATACCGACGCGAGAGTAGTACTGATAGATACTATATTTCTTACCAAAATGGTAGTAACTATGTAAATCAAAATAATGGTAGTGCTTCTTGGGGTACATCTGGCTATGGTTGGTATTTTGATAATAATAGAAGTGGAATCGTCATAAGAACAAGGGAAATTTCAGATTCTAATAAACGATCTATTTCTGTATATAATAATAGCGAAAATGATAGAGGCATAAGTTATCCTAAAAATGATAAATCAACAAATGCTACATGGTTAATTGTTTCCCCTGATCAAATAAAAGCTTCAAAAGATTATATAGCGGCGTATAATGCTGCGGTTGCGAAATATGCATTTATTCCAAATGAATTGATGACTGCAAATTATTCTGATGTCCATGTAAAAATTGCAAAGTTGAATCAAATTAGCAATTATGGATTCTTCAATAACCCCCTTACCTCCGAGGATGCTGCAGACCCCGCAGTAATCAAAGCTCATGATGGTTATTATTACATGTACACTTCAGAACCAGGTGCTGGTACGGGTATAAAAGTTTGGCGTTCTGCTAATATGGTAGAATGGCAACAGATTACAACCATTTTTGCAAAGCGTCCTAACGGTGTTGGTTATACATTCCTTTGGGCTCCCGATATAGCATACATTGATGGCAAATATGTATTGTATTATGCAAATGCAGAATGGGGAAATCAAGCAAGTACACAAATCTGTGTAGCTACTAGTGATAATCCTTACGGTCCTTTTGAGAATAATAAGATTCTTATTAATGCTAGTAATAGTGATAATGGTGCACTCAATGCTAATGTGGATAATGTGATTGACCCCCATCTTCTTGAGGATGGTGATAACAAATACCTTGTTTGGGGTTCATGGCATGGAATTCATTATATCAAGTTGACTGCCGATGGAACAAGTTTGGCAGAGAGTTCAAGGCATAATCTTGTAAATGGTCGCAATGATACCTGGAGCGAACTTGAGGCTCCTATGGTATTCAAGAAAGATGGCTATTATTATTTGATTGGCTCTTATGGTAATACACTTGATCAAGATGGAAGCAATCCTTATATGATGAGAATCGCAAGAGGTCAAACTCTTGGTGGTACATTCCGCAACAAAAGTAATACGACTTTAAATGGTAGTAATACTACAGACTGGCTTGTTACTAACGATTTTGTAAAAAATCCTGGTCATTGTTCAAAGATTATCATAGATGATAAAGGAAATGAATATATTTTCTTCCATGGCTATGCAAAGAAGGATGGTAACTGGGACTTTAGTTCTCGTGTCTTGTTCATGAGCCCTGTGACATATGACAGCAATGGTTGGCCTGTTATAGAAGCTCCTTCGGCCACAGCAAAATTCGTTTATCCTTTTGTATCTATTCCTACCATTGAGTATCCTAACGACTATGAAATCTCGACGGCAGATGAACTTATGGCATTTGCAGAAAAGACCCGCGATGGACAGACTTGGATCAATGCCAAGCTGATGAATGACATCGATATGAGTGGCAAGACATGGTATCCCATTGGTAAGCAATCAAGTCCTTTCCGTGGTACTATTGATGGTCAAGGATTCCGTATTAAGAACTTGATATTTGATAATCGTGATGCCGAAACAGACGCTTCGCTCTTCGCTGATGAGGGTAATGGAAATCGCCAAGGTCTTGTTGGTACAGCGATGGGCGGTGCAAAGTTTATAGACTTGATTCTCGATTCGTCTTGTGATATCAAGGGTGGTAAATACACAGGTGGTTTCATCGGTCGAGCTGATGGTACAGGTCGTATAGATTTTGTGCGTTGTGGTAACGAGGCTAATGTAACAGGTGGTATTAACACCGCAGGCTTCATTGGTTGTAGCTCGGGCGTATCAATCTATTGGAATGATTGCTACAATATGGGTAATATCAATGGTACTACAGAGAGTGCTGCCTTCTCTGGTTGGGGTGCAGACCAGCTCGTTAATTGCTGGAACACCGGTCGCACGATGGGTTGCGAAGGTGCTGGTAATGGCAAGTGGAATAGTTTGACCCGCGGAATGAGTGCAGAAGGTTATGTTAACACATATGACCTAAATAGCGAAAACGCTCCCTTGGATGTTAATGTGTTGGCTAACTACGATGCATCATGGCTTAAGAATGGTGCCCTTTGCTACATCATGAATAATGGTAGAAGTGGAGAAAATGTAGTTTGGACCCAAAAGGTAGAAGAAATATATGGTGAGGGAAAAGAGGAGCATCCTACATTCGGTTCAATGGAAGTGAAGAAGGCCGGTAGTATCTACCATAATAGAGACTATTACACTCGTGACATTACAGATGGAAGATACGGTACCATCTGTCTCCCCTATGCATCAAGTAGCTTCGAAGGCGCAGAGTTCTACGAGGTTGCAGGTGTTCGTGAGAATAGCAACGAAGAGATTTGTGCGTTAGTATTGAAACCTTTAGAAGGTCAACTTGAGGCAGGAAAACCTTATGTGTTCCTTGCTACTCGTTCGGGTGAGGGCGAGAACGGATTGAAGGTTGTTTACAATATGAATGCATCTGTTGGTGACGATGTAACCGAAGGAAAGAGCTTGGGTATGATTGGTAATCTTACTATGGATACAAAGGTTGTAGATGATGGAAGTTTCTTCCTGCGTAATACTGGGGGCCGTACAGTGATCAGCATCACCAGTGACAAGGTAAGAGCAAATATTGCTTCATGTCGTGCTTACTTTACATTTGATGAGAAGATTCCTGTATTAGATAAAGAAGCAAGTCTGGCTAAAACTTATCTAGTCTTCGGTCTTGATGGCGTAGAGGATGATGCAGATGCTATCGAGGCTCTCAATGCAGAGACCATCAACGATACCTACTATAACATGATGGGTCAACGCGTAAATGCTAACGCCAAGGGTCTTGTAATCAAGAGTGGTAAGAAGTATCTGAACAAGTAATCATTTATATATAACGATATACACAATATGAAAAAGATATATATAATTCCTACTCAGAAGGTAATCGAGATGGGCACTGATGCATGTATTTTGAATAGTATCTCAAGAGAGGATGTAGAAAAGACACAAGAAGTACAATATATCGATGCCGAAGTCAAGGGACAGCGCAATAATATCGGCTGGGGCGACGAGTGGTAATACATTCTCCGTCACCACTCACATGAGGTGGATGACTTGATATAGAAACGACACATCAACTGTAAATATGGCAGGGCTGATTTCCTACGGGAAGTCAGCCTTGTTGCTTTATGTAATATCAATCTTGCACTGCTGTCTTGGTATTCGTACATTCTGATGGGCAGTTCGTACAGTTTGTGATGTGACATGTTGGTGGTTGTGAGAAAAAACCATATCTTTGCACCGAAGTTAATTTTTAAATAAATGTCACAATGGAAAAGAAATTGAAACTTGCAGTTGCTACAATCCTGGCCGTGGGAATGGCTATGTGTGGCTATTTCGTGTGTCAGGGTATCGTGAAGTATGCCGAGAAGGATCGCTGTGTGACCGTGAAGGGTCTTTCGGAGCGTGAGGTGCTGGCCAACCGTGTAACATGGCCCATGAGCATCAACCTGGAGGGCAACGACCTGGACGCTCTGCTCCTCGACCTCAGGAGCAAGAAGGACACAGTGGTGGCATATCTGTATGAGAACGGTGTGGACAAGAGCGAACTGACGGTGTCGGTGCCCGATATCACAGACCGTATAGAGTATGAGGACTTTTCCAAGAAGAAGCAACCGCGTTATTCGGTAAGTCTCGATGTGACGGTCAACAGCCACAAGGTGGAGCAGATGATGGAACTGATGAGCCAGCAGACGGACCTTCTGGCCAAGGGCGTGCGCGTGTCGTCCAACGATTATCGCATAGAGTACGACTACACCGATCTCTCGTCGCTCAAGCCCGAGATGGTGGAGGAGGCCACTCACAACGCTCGCAATGTGGCATTGAAGTTTGCACAGGATGCAGAGTGCTCCCTCGGTAGCATACGCGAAGCCGTGCAGGGCCAGTTCACCATGGATACGGAGTATTACCGTCCACAGTATAAGAGCATACGCGTAGTCACCACTATTTCTTATTATCTCAAGTAACTCCCAGCGCTCAACATATTTGGCACGCAGGATGATATGAAACAAAAATCAAGTATCTCCAAAATAACTACTACAATGAAAAAGAACATCTCTATCTTGACAGTTTGCCTCGTGGCATTGATGTCATCGTGTACAGGAACAAAGTCGGCCGATGCAGGTACACAGGTTTACGCCTACAACGACTCTTGCCCACACCTTATGCTCAACTTCTCGCTGGAACTTCCCAAGGGTGAGGACAGCGTAGCCATGAACATCCGCCAATCGCTGATAGACGACTTCGTTGCCAATATCATGCAACCGGGATATGAGGAAGATACGCTCGGAGCATTGGTTCCCTTTGACGGGGATGTCAGCGATGCACAAGCGCTGGTGAACCACTATGGCAAGGCTTGCTACGACTATCTGCTGAAGCAGGCTATGGACGACTATAAGGAGCGTATGAGCTATGTGGAGACCGACAGCACTATGACCGACGAAGCAAAGCAGTACATCGAAGAGAATGTGCCTATGTGGGCCTTTGAGCACAAGATGGAGAAGAGTATCGATACGCCCTCGTTTGTCGTTTACACCTCAAAGGGATACTGCTACTATGGTGGTGCTCACGGTGGTGTGACCGGTTCGGGTGGCCTCACCTTCAGCAAGGCTGATGGTAGCATGATAGAGCACTTCCTGAAGCCCGAGTCTACGCCACAGTTGCAGTCGCTCCTTCGCGGTGGATTGGTCCAGTACTACACCGAGGCAGGGGATGCAATGACCGATGAGCAACTCGACGAGCGCCTCTTTATCGATGATGGCATCGTGCCCCAGCCCCAGCAGGTGCCCTATCCCAATGCTACTGCCGACTCGCTCGTGTTCACCTACCAGCAGTATGAGATAGCCTGCTATGCCGACGGTATGCCCAGCTTCACAATTGCCGTGAAGGACCTCGCACCATACCTCACCGATGAGGCCAAGGCTCTGCTGAAGAAGTAAGACTGTATAATATAGTAGAATAGAAAATAATAGGGTCGTGTCTGTCACTCTGACACGGCCCTTGTTGTATATAGCCGATGCTTGCAGATCGGGATGGTGCATGTGTCCGTCTTTTTTTCTTATGGTGTTTCGTGTAGCAAAAGGAGGGTGGGATGCGTCTAAATAGTGATAAAAAGAATAACTACTTAAAGCATAAGGAAGAAATGAATATCAGATTAGAACAAGAAGCAGATTATCGTGAGGTGGAAAACCTTACGCGTGAGGCATTCTGGAATGTGTATTGCCCGGGATGCGTGGAGCACTATGTGCTCAATCAGTATAGAAGCAACCCTGACTTCGTGCCCGAACTGGACTTCGTGATGGAGATGCCAGCCCCTGCGGGAGGGCAGGATGGCAAGCCTATGATCATCGGGCATGTGATGTTCTCCAAGGCCGAGATTGTGAAAGAGGATGGAAGCATACTGCCTGCCTGGACCTTCGGCCCTATAAGCATTCACCCCGACTATAAGCGAAAGGGATATGGACTGAAGTTGCTTCTGTATGCCCTTGGAAAAGCTCGCGAGATGGGTATCGGCGTGCTCTGCATGGAGGGCAACTATGACTTCTACAAGCATGCAGGGTTTGTGGTGGCCAGCACGCTCGGCATTCACTATCATGCCGAACCCAAGGAGAACGAGGTGCCTTACTTCCTTGCACAGGAACTCATTCCTGGTTATCTGAATGGCGTGGAGGGCACTTACCACACCCCAAAAGGTTACTATGTGGCTTTTGAGAACAAAGAGGCATTTGACGCATACGAGGCTACCTTCCCCTTTAAGGAGAAGAAGGTGCAGGAAGGGCAGATATTCAGTTGAGTGAAGAGTTTTTTCGCAGAAAATGATTGGAATGTGCTTTTTTTTAGTACCTTTGCGATAGATTATGTAATGATTAAAACATTACTTGTAATACCGGAAAAACTATCGTCAACGGAGAAAGTTCATAAAACAAAGAATAAAGCATATGAAAGAGGAGTTGGTAAAGCGTTTCCTGAAGTATGTGAGCTTCGATACGCAGTCGAGTGAAGAGAATGAGAGTCAGTGCCCCAGCACGGAGAAGCAGTTCCGCCTGGCCGAGTACCTCTGCGAGGAACTGAAGGCCTTGGGTCTGGAGGATGTGGAGATGGACGAGCATGCCTATGTGTATGCCACACTGCCCAGCAACACGGACAAGGATGTGCCAACCATCGGATTTATTGCTCATATGGACACCAGTCCCGACTGCAGCGGTAAGGATGTGAAGCCTCGTATCATTGAGAACTATGACGGTAGCGACATCGTGCTGAACGAGGCAGAGGGCATCGTGACCGCTGTGAAGCAGTTCCCCGAACTGAAGGAGCATATCGGTGAGGATCTTATCGTGACCGATGGTACCACATTGCTGGGTGCCGACGATAAGGCCGGTATTGCGGAGATTGTGACTGCTATGACTTACTTGCAGGCTCATCCCGAGATCAAGCATGGCAAGATACGCGTGGGCTTCAATCCCGATGAGGAGATTGGCATGGGTGCCCATCTGTTTGATGTGGAGAAGTTCGGTTGCCAGTGGGCTTACACCATGGATGGTGGTGAGGTAGGCGAACTGGAGTATGAGAACTTCAACGCTGCCAGTGCCAAGATTGTGGTGAAGGGACGCAATGTGCATCCCGGATATGCTAAGGACAAGATGATCAATGCCTGCATCGTGGCCAATGAGTTTGCAATGATGATGCCCGAGAACGAGCGTCCGGAGAAAACCGAAGGCTATGAGGGATTCTTCCACCTCACTGGTATGCAGGGCACCGTGGAGGAGGCTTCGTTGAGCTACATCATCCGCGATCACAACCGTGGACTCTTTGAGATGCGCAAGCAGATAGTACTGGATACGGCAGAGCGCCTGAACGAAAAGTATGGCCAGGGCACCGTAACTCCAATCTTGAAGGATCAGTATTATAACATGCTATGCCAGTTGGAGGATAAGCCCCACATCACCAACATCGCAAAGCGTGCCATCGAGGAGGCCTGTGGCTTCTGTACCGTAGTGCCCATCCGTGGTGGTACCGATGGTGCTCAACTGTCGTTCAAGGGTCTGCCTTGCCCCAATATCTTTGCAGGTGGTCTCAACTTCCACGGCAGGAATGAGTTCGTGCCCATCCAGAGCCTCATGAAGGCCATGATGACGGTGGTCAACATCTGCCGTATCACGGCAGAGTAGGGGCGTGGAGCGTGGAAAGTTGAACGATGAGCTTGAAGGCTGAAGTGGATCTCGCGAATCGCGAGGAACAGGTGGAGCGTTGAGCGAAATAAAATAATAAGGAGCAGGTCTTTGAATCTGCTCCTTATTATTGTTTTTTATCGAGAGTTCGAGGAATCAAACGAAAAGACCGAAGGATCGGCTTTTCGGTGAATTAAGCCTCTTCTGCCTCGGTTGCCTCTGTTGCTTCTTCTGCTTCTGCGGGAGGAGTGGGGAGCGAGAAGTCGTCGATGCCATTCTCGATGAGGAGATTGTACCACTGAACGAGCTTCTTGATGTCAGAGGGATATACACGGTCGCGATCGAAAGAGGGAAGGATCTTACCCATATACTCTGCGAGCTGGTCCTTGCTTGCCTTCTTGTAGTCGAAAGCTGATGCCTTACCGCCTTCAAGTTCCTTGAGGCTGTTGAATACTGAAGCGAGGGGTACCTCTTCCTCATCGGTGTACATAGCGATGTCGGCCAGAGAGATGACCTTGTCGGCACCGAAGATAGGCATACGGCGATGTGCTGCGTCGATTGTTTCTACGATGAGGCTTCCGTTACCTCTTGATACCAGTTTGTAGAGGCCTGGCTTGCCTGCGATTGCTAATACTTTTCTAAGCATATTATTTGTTGTTATAGTTTATTTGTTTATGTGAGCCTCGCGGAGAACCGCGAGGAAGGGTTATTCGGTCAGTTGAGCTATGAGCTGCTCTATCTGTGGAGCAAGGGCCTGCCCGTCGTTGTGGATGACATAGTGACTGGCACTGATGCGTTCCTCATCGGAGAGCTGTAGGCGGATGCGTTCTTCCACTTGTGGTCTCGATGTGTGGTCCCTCTGCATGGTGCGCTCAATGCGCAGGGTGAGGGGAGCTGTGACGGTCACCACCGTATCGACGAGCTGGCTGAATCCGCTCTCTATGAGTATGGCGCTCTCCATGGCCACGATGGGGCTTTGCTGGCGCCCTATCCATTCCAGGAAGTCCTGACGAACTACTGGATGGATGATGGCATTGATCTCATGCTGGTGCGCCTCGCTCTCAAAGAGATAGTGGGCCAGGATGGGCTTGCACAGATGGCCGTCTTCGGTGTACACTTCCGGTCCTACCAGCCCGATGAGCGACTCTCGGATGACGGCCGATTCCTCGTTGAGGCGCTTGGCCTCCGTGTCGCAGTCGTAAACGGGTATGCCATAGTGCTGTGAGAGGAGATGGCTTACATAGCTCTTACCACTTCCTATACCTCCTGTGATGCCAATTATCTTCATAGATCGTCGTTGATGTTGACGGGATGTTCAGGCGTGACCTTGCTGGTGTTGATGTCCTCTATGAGGAAGTCCACCTGCTGGGGTGTGATGAACGCATTGGAGATGCTTCCCGGCATGCTGATGATCTGAGGCTTGCACTTGTTGGTCTGGCTATCCTTGATATCGTTGTAGGAAACCGTAACCTGGAATCGGTTGGGATCCACAAGTTTGGCTTGCGAAGCGCTGACAAGGTAGGTCAGGGTGACTGTGGCTGGCAGTGTTCGCAACTCCTTGCCTTCGGGGAAGTCGATGCCCTGCACATAGATCTCTATGGACTTGCGTGTGAGGATGTCGATGTTGGCCTGAAGGGTTACCGTATCGGGGAAGAAGCGCAGTGAGCGAGAGTGGATGAGGGGCACGGGCAGGGTGGTGCTTTCCGTCAGATCTTCAAGTATCGTGACCTCTGTATAGGCGGCACGGAGTGTGTCGAGGACCTTTGCGGGAGCATAGACCTCAACCGACTCGGGCGTGAAGATGTAGTTGTCCAGATTGTACTGGTTGTGGGTACGGATGGCACCACGCAAGCGTATGGGCAGGCGTTTGTGCATACCACGATTGTAAGCATAGACGAGTGTGTCGGGCGTCATCTCTGTTATCGTGCTTCGTATGGGCAGTTTCTCCTTGAGCATCTGCTCCACGAGGGAAGGCACGAGAAGGGTGTTGTCCGTGATCTCGTGGGTGTCGTAGTCCCTGAAGTCTATGCTGAGGGTGTCAAGTTGGGGCGACCAGAAGAGCGATATCAGTTCGCTACCTTTGTCGCGTACCGTGATCTGCATCTTCTTGGGCAGGTCGGTCGTGATGATGACATCCTTGGGTACATTCGTGAGCTTGACGGGCACATCAACCTTCACCGCAATCGGTTCCTCCAGTTTCTGGACGATCCAGAATGCAGATGACATGAGAAGGAAGAAAGCGAAAAGAAAGAAATTCTTCGTACGGCGACTGAAGAAAGACTCTTTGTCCTCGTTGTCCTTCGGTGCTATGCCTTTGCCTGCCATGAGCCTCTATTACTTCTGATAGGTGGGAGCCTCGCCCAAGGGGAGGACTGCATTGCGAGCAACCTGAATGCAAACGCCATTGGCAACCTCAATCTTCAGGCTGTTGTTGACCTCGTCAACACCTTTCACTACACCGTAGATACCACCCTGGGTGATGATCTGTGTGCCAACTGCGATGGTATTCTGGAAGTTCTGCAACTCTTTCTGCTTCTTCTGCTGAGGGCGGATCATGAAAAACCACATGATGACAAAGATGATGGCCATCATAACGATGAATGACATACCACCACCCTGAGGAGCAGCCTGCTGAAGTAAAATAGTCAGTGTGTTCATATCTTTTCTATATTATTTATTATATAATGTATCGGTTGAAATGATTAGCGTGGATTAGTCCTTTACGAGTGTGCCTTCATCCTGAAGTTTCTTGGCTATACCATCGAGCATACCGTTGACATAGGCACTGCTTCGGGGAGTGCTGTACATCTTGGCTACATTGACATACTCGTTGATAGTGACGCTTACGGGGATAGAGGGGAAGGAAAGCATCTCGGCGAGAGCTATCTGCATGATGATGAGGTCCATCAGCGCTACACGGTTGAAATCCCAGTTGCGCAGGTTCTGACCGATGAGATTGCGGTACTGCTCTTCACCCTTGAGTGTCTCGCGGATAAGCAAGGTTGCAAATTCGCGGTCGTCGGCCGACTCGTAGTCGGGGAGGAGAGGAGTGGTCTCGTCGTAGCTTGCCTTAAACTTCTTGATGGTCTTGAGCACAAAGGTATCAACGATGTGCTTGTCATCGTTCCAATAGAGGCTCTTTTCCTCAAGTGCACTGTCGATAGCCTCGTTGTTGCAGAAGATGTCCTTGTAGATTCTACGCCACAGTTCACGATCCTCATCGTAGCTACTGTCGTCACTTTCAATGTACTCCTGATAGATGGCTGACTGGGTGATGGAACGATAGATGCTCTTTGCCAGTTCCTCGTCGGTAATCCAAAGTTGGTTGTGTGCCTCGCGATAGTCGATGAGTTGCTTGTTGTGCATCACCTGAAGCATAAAGCGATTGTCGATGAACTTGGTGCTTACCTCATCAGGTAAACCCAATTGCTTGGCGCGAAGCTTGCGCTGGTCAACATCCTCTATGGCTATACGCTGCACCTCTTGCATCAATAGGAAGAGAGCCTGGTAGAGCTCATAGGATTTGTCTAAACTGAAGAGTAGTTCGCGCTCTGCTGTCTCTGCACTTTGAGGACCATTCTCTTGTCCGTTCTGGTAGTAGGCATAGACGATCTGTACTGTCTTCAGACGAATGAGTTCGCGGTTTATCATAATGTCAATTCTTACTAAAAGGTTGGCAAAATTAATCATTTTACGGGAAAGAATTGCACTTTTCTTTCTTTTTTTTTGGTTGTTTCATAAAATATGAGCAATTTTGAGACATAATTACGAAACAGAGATGAATATGGAAGGCGAAATGAAACAAGGAGACGGAAGAGAAAAGGAAATAGTTTTCTCAAAAGTGGTTAAGGCTGGCAAGCGTATTTACTATCTTGATGTGAAGGAAAACCGACACGGAGAGATGTATCTGGCTTTGACGGAGAGTAAGAAGGTGTTGACGGGTACGGAGGATGCTCCCCAGTTCTCTTTTGAGAAGCACAAGATATTCCTCTACCGTGAGGACTTTGAGAAGTTTCTCACCGGCATGAATGAGGCTATAGCCTATATCGAAGAACGACAGGGAAAGGCAGAGCCAAGAGCAGACTACAACGACGATATCAAGATAGATTTGGAATTTTGAGCAGGAATCGTTTGCTCGTTCCAAAAAAATGTTGTACCTTTGCACCCGCTTTTGGAGCACATCAGTGTGATGGCGAATTAAGCAAGAGAAAAACTTAATTTAGAGTAACACAAAAAACTAACAAATCAATGAAGAGTATTGATGTAAAAGGTACCGCTCGCGTAGCTGGCGGTAAGAAGGCAGCAAAGTTGCTGCGTAAGGAGGACATGGTTCCTTGCAACATCTACGGTGAGGTTAAGGGTGAGAATGGTCTGCCCGTAGCAGAGAGCTTTGCTTGCTCAAACGCAGAGTTGCGCAACTTGATCTACACTCCCCACATCTACAGTGTAAATCTGAACATCGATGGTAAGGAGCGTAAGGCAATCATGAAGGAAATCCAGTTCCACCCCGTAACCGACAAGGTTCTGCATGTAGATTTCTATGAGATCAACGAGACCAAGCCCATCGTTATGGAAGTACCCATCAAGATGAACGGTCTGGCAGAGGGTGTTAAGGCCGGTGGTAAGTTGGCTGCTGGTGTTCGTAAGCTGAAGGTTCGTGCTCCCTATACAGCAATTCCTGAGGTTCTCGATATCGATGTTACCAACCTCGGTCTGGGTAAGGTTATCAAGTGTGGTGAGCTTCACTACGAGGGTCTTGAGATGGTTACCAGCCCCAGCGTTGTTGTATGCCAGGTTAAGATGACCCGTGCTGCTGCCGCTGCTGCTGCACAGGCTGCTAAGAAGTAATCTTACAGACAACGATATAAGGGTTGACGGGTGTACTTCGCTACATGCGTCAACCCATTTTTTATATATATGTTCCAGTTCATTAAGAAACTTTTCACAGGCGGTTCGTCCTCCCAGCAGGGTCAGATGGATAGCGCCACTTCAAGTACAGAAACGACGATGAAATATTTGATAGCCGGATTGGGCAACATAGGTAGTGAATATGACGGTACGCGCCACAATATTGGTTTTCGTATAGCTGATGCACTTGCCACTTCTTGCAGAGGAACCTTTGAGGACAAGCGTTATGGATTTGTGTGTCATTGTCGTGCAAAGAATGCAGAACTGGTGATCTTGAAGCCCTCTACCTATATGAACCTGTCGGGCAATGCTGTAAGATATTGGTTGCAGCAGGAGAAGATACCTGTGCAGAATCTGCTTGTGGTGTGCGATGACTTGTCACTTCCCTTTGGTACGCTTCGTATGAAGGGAAATGGTTCGGCTGGAGGCCATAATGGCCTAAAGAATATCGCGCAGATGATTTCCACCGAAGGCTATGCACGCTTGAAATTTGGTATCGGTAACGATTTTGCAAGGGGCCAGCAGGTGGATTTCGTGTTGGGTAAATTCTCTCCCGAGGAACTGACCCAGATGGACGAACGCGTGGGAAAGGCTGTCGATGCGATTAAGGCCTTTGCCTTGAGTGGTATTCAATTTGCAATGTGCAACTACAATGGCAAATAGTGAAGCAAGAATAGACAAATGGCTTTGGGCAGCGCGTATCTTCAAGACTCGCACCATTGCTGCCGCTGCTTGCAAGAAAGGGCAGGTGAGCATGAAGGGTGCCTTGCTGAAAGCAAGTCGTACCATCAAAGCTGGTGATATCATAGATGTACGCAAACCACCTATCACATACAGTTTCAAGGTGTTGCAACCTATAGAGAAGCGTGTAGGGGCCAAACTGATTCCTGAGGTGCTTGAGAATGTGACTTCCCCACAGCAGTATGAGATACTGGAGATGAGCAAAATCAGCGGATTTATCGATCGTGCCCGAGGTACGGGTCGACCTACGAAGAAGGATCGCCGTTCGCTCGATGCATTTGCACAGGAAGATGTGCCGGAATTTTATGCCGACTTTGCATTCGATGTTGATGATGATGATACAGAAGAGGAGCAGGACTAATTGAAACCTGCTCCTCTTCTGTATTTTAGGAAGTGTTTTTAACCCGTATTTAGTGCCTCAAATCTTTAGTATAAAATGATTCCTGCCAAACCACAGATCACAATGATGAGGATGGGGTTGAGCTTGTAGAGTCGTTGTGACACGAAGGCAAAGCAGAATACGAAAATGCTCACAATGAATTGCCATAGCGACTCCAAAGGAGTACTGAAGTTCTCACGAGTGAGCAAGACGAGAGCTGCCGCAGCCAGCAGTCCTACCACGGCAGGACGAAGTCCGGAGAATACATATTCCACATAGCGATGGTCCTTGTATCGCATCAGGAACTTACTGATCAATAACATGAGGACGAAACTGGGAAGCACCACGGCAAATGTGGCTATCGCGCTACCCAATACGCCCCATCCTGGAGTGTAGCCTGCATTGACCATGCTGGTATATCCCACATAGGTGGCCGAATTGATACCTATGGGACCAGGAGTGGACTGGCTGATAGCAATGATATCCGTGAACTGTCCGGCGTTCATCCAATGATGACTCGTCACCACCTCACCTTGGATCATGGATATCATAGCATAGCCTCCGCCGAATCCGAAAAGGCCTATCTTGAAAAATGTCCAGAATAGTTGTAGTAGGAGCATATTTTATAATTCACAATTCACAATTCACAATTCACAATGCATAATTCACAATGCATAATTCACAATGCATAATTCACAATGCATAATTCACAATGCATAATTATTCCTTATCTTCCTCTTTAACTTTGCCCCAAATAAAACCACCCGCAGCTGCTACGATGATGATATAAATGGGATTGACCTTCAGTAGCCAGATGGCAAGGGCGGCAACGATGGGTATCCAGATGTTGTATCTGCATATCTTTGCCGTTTTGGCCATGCGGAATACAGGGGCTGCAATCAGGGCCACTACGGCAGGTCGCAAACCCAGGAAGAAGCTGTTGACCAACTTGTATTCACGAAACTGCTGAAAGAATAAGGCTATAGCTAAGATGATGAGGAATGAGGGCATAATGGCCCCCAAGGCACATAGGAATGCACCTCGGGTACCGCTATGCTTATGTCCTATGAATATACTGATATTGACGGCAAAGATGCCCGGACATGACTGTGCCACGGCCATCAAGTCCATCAGTTCAGCCTTGTCAACCCACTTCTTCTTATCGACCACCTCGTTCTCAATCAGTGGTATCATGGCATAGCCACCACCGATAGTGAAGAGGCCTATCTTGAAGAAGGTAGTAAATAATTCATAATTCATAATTCACAATTCACAATTGGGCTGTTGCGGTGTCCTCCGCAGAGTTTTTGACTATGGAGGTCAAAATCTTTAGGATTTCAATGCAGTCAGCTTTCAAACTCATATATTCTTTTTCATCGATGTAGTCGGTATTGAAGAGCAGGTCAATCCAATATTCGCTTTCGCTTGCCTCTTTTAGAGATATATTCATCTTTGCCCTAAAGTCAGACTTGGATTGTCCTCTTAGTGCCTCCTTGGTGTTAGCACCAATACTTGTACCACTACGAAATAGTTGCCGAGCGATGTCAAATTCATGTTTTTCGTTATTCAAGTACTTTTTTAGATTAACGCATCTAATAGCAAAATTCATGCTTTTGACAATAATCAAATTACTTGATTCTTCTCGCATGGCAAATTGTGAATTATGAATTATGCATTGTGAATTGTAGCATGTTCTTCACACCACTTGCGAGCGTTGACGAATGCCTCAATCCAGGGAGTCACCTCGTCCATGCGGCGATCCTCGGGATAGTATCCATTCTGCCAGGGGAAGATGGCACGCTCGAGGTGAGGCATCATAGCCAGGTGGCGTCCATCAGCACTGCAGATACCAGCTACGCTGTAGTCCGAACCGTTGGGGTTACCGGGATACTCGTTGTAGCTGTACTTGGCAACGATGTTGTAGCAGTCCTCCTTGTCGGGCATGTCAAATTTACCTTCACCGTGAGCCACCCAGATACCCAGTTTGTTGCCACTGAGACTTCCGAACATCACGCTGCGGTTGGTGGGGATGGTCAGGCCAAGGAAGATAGACTCGAACTTATGAGAATCATTGTGAAGCATGCGTACAGACTGTGCTGTCTTCTCGCTTGTGGCACGGCTCACGGTCTGGTTCTTATTGCCTACGAGGCCCAGCTCAACCATGAGCTGACAACCGTTGCAGATACCCAGTGAGAGGGTGTCGGGGCGTGCGTAGAAGTCGTCGAGCGCCTTCTTGGCCAGAGGGTTGAAGAGGAAGGCACCGGCCCATCCCTTTGCACTACCCAGTACATCGCTATTAGAGAAACCGCCACAGAAGACAATCATCTGAATGTCCTCCAAGGTCTCACGGCCACTCACGAGGTCGGTCATCATGACATCCTTCACATCGAAGCCTGCGAGATAGAGGCTATAAGCCAT
Source organism: Bacteroidaceae bacterium (assembly GCA_045629325.1). GTDB lineage: Bacteria > Bacteroidota > Bacteroidia > Bacteroidales > Bacteroidaceae > Physcousia. The sequence goes on from JAZQQX010000073.1 coordinate 16,717, forward strand.
CTCACGCTCACCGTTGGTACCCTTCTCACGGATGATGGCTGCCTTGATGCCGGTACGCTCACGACGGTCAGCTGAGATGCCGTACTGACTAAGCTTACCCTCGAAGTCCTTATTGAAAGCCATCTCCACGGGCTGTTGCTTGTAATTCTCAAAACGCTTGGCGGCACAACCGTTCATGCTCTGACGACGATCCAGCAGGTAAGAACTGCTGTACCATACATCGCGCATATAGTCGATACCAAATTGATATTCGATACCGTTGCAGGTTACCTGTACGAGACGCTCGTCGGTGGGTGTGCCTAACTTGATATAAGTTACGCCAGCCTTGTCCATAACAGCCTTGAATGCTTTCTTCTGCTTGTCGGCTACCTGAACCACAACACCGGGATTCTCAGCGAAGAGCACCTTCACTACATCCTCACTCTTGAAGCCATCGATGTTGATGTCCAAACCACCTTCGGTATTGGCAAAGCACATCTCGAGCAGAGTGGTGATAAGACCACCGGCACTGATGTCGTGACCTGCAAGCAAAAGTCCCTCCTTCACGCACTCCTGAACGGCATTGAATGCGCTACGGAAGTAGTCGGGATCCTTCACAGTAGGCACATCGCTACCCACCTTGTTCAGGCTCTGGGCAAAGGCACTACCACCAAGGCGAAGTTGGTCGAAGCTGAAGTCGATATGATAGAGAGAAGAAGGTTCGCTCTGTGAGATGACGGGGCTGACAACCTTACGGATGTCGCTTACCTCACCACCACTGGTTACGATGACGGTACCCGGAGAGATGATCTTCTCACCACCGGGGTATTTCTGTGTCATTGAGAGTGAGTCCTTACCTGTGGGAACATTGATGCCCAAAGCACAGCAGAAGTCGCTCAATGCCTTCACACCCTTGTAGAGACGGGCATCCTCGCCCTTCTGGCTACGACAGGGCCACATCCAGTTGGCCGAAAGGCTCACGCTGTCCATACCCTCGCAGAGGGGAGCCCATACGATGTTGGTCAAACTCTCTGAAACAGACAGTACGCTACCGGCAGCGGGATCAGCCAAACCGGCCTGAGGCGCATGGCCAAGTGCTGTGGCAATGCCCTTACGGCCACGATAGTCGAGAGCAACCACACCGCAGTCGCTCAAAGGCAACTGCAGCTCGCCCTGGCACTGCTGGCGGGCAACCTTACCGGTTACGGAACGGTCCACCTTGTTGGTCAACCAGTCCTTGCAAGCCACAGCCTCAAGCTGAAGCACACGGCTCACATATTCGTTGAGGTTCTTCTCGTCATATGTCACATTATCATAGTTACGCTCTACGGTCTCGTCCTTCATCACAGTCTTGGGAGAGTGGCCAAACATCTGTGCCACATCAAGGTCGAAGGGACGCACACCGTCACCCTGCTCGAAGGCAAAGTGAGCATCGCCGGTGGTCTCACCCACAACATACAGCGGAGCACGCTCGCGCTCAGCAATCTTGCGTACATGCTCGATGTGTTTCTCGTCGATGAGCAGACCCATACGCTCCTGACTCTCGTTGGCAATAATCTCCTTGCTTGAGAGGGTTTGGTCGCCAATGGGGAGCTTGGTCATGTCAATCAGACCGCCACACTCCTCAACGAGCTCACTGAGGCAGTTCACATGACCTGCACTTCCATGGTCGTGGATACTTACAACGGGGTTGACATCCTCTTCACAGAGAGCACGAACGAGGTTGTTGGCGCGCTTCTGCATCTCTGGGTTGGCACGCTGGACGGCATTCAACTCGATGCCACTGCTATAGCGACCCGTATCTACTGAAGATACCGAACCTCCACCGAGACCGATGCGGTAGTTATCACCACCCACTACGACTACCTTGTTGCCCTTCTGGGGCTCCTTCTTCAGACAGTCGCGCTTTGTGCCATAACCTACACCACCAGCCAACATGATAACCTTGTCAAAACCGTACTGCTCCTTCTGCTCACCCTGCTGTTCTTCGTGCTCAAAGGTGAGTACAGAACCGGTGATGAGGGGCTGGCCGAACTTGTTACCGAAGTCGCTGGCACCGTTGGATGCCTTGATAAGGATTTGCTCGGGAGTCTGGTATAGCCACTTGCGAACGGGCAACACCTGCTCCCACTCACGATCCTCCTCTGTGCGTGGATAACTGGTCATATATACTGCGGTACCTGCGATGGGCCAAGAACCAACACCACCGCCCATACGGTCACGGATCTCACCTCCGGTACCAGTCGATGCACCGTTGAAAGGTTCTACTGTGGTGGGGAAGTTGTGAGTTTCTGCCTTGATGCTGATTACACTCTCAATGTCCTTTACCTCGAAATAGTCACTGGTAGCGTGATCCTGGGGAGCAAACTGCTCTACCACGGGACCCTCTGCGAAAGCTACATTATCCTTGTATGCAGAAATGATCTTGTGGGGATTCTCCTTGGTGGTCTTCTTAATCATCTGGAAGAGACTGCTCTCCTTCTCCTCGCCGTCGATGATGAAGGTGCCGCCGAAGATCTTGTGACGGCAATGCTCAGAGTTGATCTGCGCAAAACCGAACACCTCGCTATCAGTGAGGGGGCGACCCAACTGCTTCTCTACATCGTGCAGGTAGCCGATCTCCTCGGGTGAAAGCGCCAGGCCTTCCTGTTCGTTGTAAGCCTCCAGATCGGTGATGTGCTGTATAGGGGCGGGCTCAATGTTGATGGTGAAGATACTCTGGTCAAGACCCTTGTACATGCGCTGGAGCATTGGGTCGTGCTCTGCGTTCTCGTCCTTTACGGGGAAATACTCCTCAATACGCTGGATGCCTTCCATTGCCATGTTCTGGGTTATCTCAACGGCATTGGTACTCCAGGGAGTCACCATCTCACGACGAGGACCTACGAAATAGCCTTCCAACTTGTCAGCGTCCTCCAACTCAGCTCCACCATAGAGCCAGCAAAGTTTCTCGATTTCCTCTTGTGTGAGAGCGTGGTTGCTCTGTGTGGCAACAATGCTCTTCAGAGGGGTTTTGAAAAATGATATAGCCATAATTTTGCTTGAATATGCTTTTATTTATAAATACGGTGCGAAGGTACGAAAATTTAAGCACATAGCAAAATTAATAGAATGTAAAACTTGCCTATCTTACGATTTTTTGCGTACTTTGCGAAGCGAAACACTTTTGATGGAAATATCCGTCGGGCAAAGCGCTTGGTAAACGGCATGAAAGTGGCTAAAAAACTCACCTGAAAAAATACATGACAATGATTACTCAAACACTTCGATACTTACTGCCAGCAATGGCGTTCTTTGTACTTCCTTCATATGGTCAGGATGTTTTCCGTTTCGGTACTCCAACCAATCCTTCGGGCCAAACCGTTGAGGTGGATCGTTATGGGATAATGTTTGACAAACATCATGCTATCCCTGTAATGGGTGAGATGCATTATGCCCGTGTGCCACAGAAGGATTGGAGACGCGAAATCCGTAAGATGAAGGCAGGTGGTATCACGATACTTTCCACCTATGTCTTTTGGATTCACCACGAACCCGAAGAGGGTAAGTGGGATTGGTCGGGCAATCGCGATTTGCATCGTTTCCTACAGGTGTGTAAGGAGGAGTCGATGCCGGTGGTATTGCGTGTAGGACCGTTCTGCCATGGTGAGGTCTATCAGGGCGGATTCCCCGTTTGGCTGGTGAAGAAGACTGCTGGAGGCTATATGGAGGATGGCAAAGTGATGCCCGCTTTTAAGTTGAGAAGCGAAGCTCCGGCTTTCATTGAGGCTACTCGGCGTTTCTACAGCAACATCTTTGCACAGGCTGGCGATATGCTTTGGAAACATGGTGGTCCTATCGTGGGTGTACAGATTGAGAATGAGTGTAGAGGCCCTTGGTCATACTATATGAAATTGAAGGATATGGCCGTCAGCATTGGTTTTGATGTGCCTCTTTATACGCGTACTGGATGGCCCAAGCTGAACGGCAAGGAGGAGTTTGGCCAGATGCTTCCTCTCTATGGTGACTATGCTGATGGTTTCTGGGATCGCGTACTCACGGATATGCCTGGCGACTATAAGAAGGCTTTTGTGATGAAGGATAGCAGGATGAGTACTGTAATAGCGACAGAAACCTTTACAAAAGACGAACTTTCGGCACAGGAAAACCCTACCTCTCTCGCTTATCCCTATCTCACATGTGAGTTGGGTGGAGGCATGATGCCTGCCTACCATCGTCGTATCCATATCAGTGGCCGTGAAGCAATGCCTCTTGCTATCTGCAAACTGGGTTCGGGAAGCAATCTGCCAGGCTATTATATGTATCATGGAGGTACCAATCCTTATTCTCCTCTCCACACGATGGCTGAGTGTCAGGCTTCACCTGTCACCAACTACAACGATATGCCTCATATGACCTACGACTTCCAATGCCCGCTTGGTGAGATGGGACAACTCAATGAAATGGCTTTCCACGAGACGCGTTGGTTGCATCAGTTCCTGGCTGATTGGGGAGAGGAGCTCTCTACGATGGATGTCGATACACTCTCGGACAACTATGCTCGCAGAGGTTGTTTTGAGTTTCGCAATACTTATGTGCGCATCCTCAATGAAGATGGTGTGGCAAGCGTCACGCCATGTGGCATGGAGTGGGAAGGACTGAAGATCAGTTCGCTTTCTGTTCAGCCTTTTGCCAAGACATCCGATTGCCTGTATTTTATCACGGTAAAAGGGCAGAAACCTTTGCTCAATGTGGATGGCAAGAAATATGTCCCCAAACTTGACCGGCCTATAGAAATTAAGGGCAAGAAGATGGTGGTTCTTTCTCCCGAGAAGGCCATGACGGCTTATGTGATTGATGGTAAGATGTGCTATGCCCAGCATGGTGGCGTGCTGTACAAGGGAGAGGGTGGAGCAATTGTAGAAGAGGTGTGGAAAACTACCGACGAGGTGACTGTGAAGGTGGACCATGTTCAGGCTGAGACGGGCTTGCGTGAGATCAAGATGGGCAGTCAGAAAGTGGCAGAACAACCCGCAGAGGTTGATTTTGCGCAGGCTTCTGTTTGGAACATCAATTTGTCGGCCGTATCGGGGCCTTCTATTAAAAGAGACGGGTTGATGACCATGGATCTTCGTCCTTCTCCACTTGAGGAGCCCGACGATTATTTCCTGCGTATCAACTACTGTGGCGATGTGGCTCGTCTATATGCCGATGGCCAGTTGATAGAGGATAACTTTTGGAATGGCAAACCCATGCTCGTGCGCATGTCTGATATCGTAGGTAAGCGTGTGGAACTTCGCATCTTGCCTCTTGGGAAGCAGTATCCTATCTATTTGCAGACTGCACAGCGTGAGAAGTTAGATAGTGCAAAGGGTGACTACCTCCTCTCACTCGATGGCATAGAGGTGGTTCATCGCGCTACTCTCGAATAAATGTCGAGATAAAACTAAACGAGGAAAAATAAACAAAAAAAGAAAACTATAATGAACGGAATCTTTTACTTATTAGGCCATTCCGTTCATTATAGTTAATGCTTTCCTTTGTACTTACAACTCCCAACCCAATGCGCTCGCGCCGAGTACGGCTGCCTTGGCATCGTCGAGCTGTGAGATAAGCATCTTGGCCTTACCCTTGTAGCACTTTAGGATGTTATCCTCATAGCCCTGACGGATGGGGTCCATGATGAGATCGCCTGCCTTGGTGAGACCGCCGAAGAAGATGAATGCCTCGGGACTATTGAAGCAAGCGAAATCGGCACAGGCTTCGCCCAACATACGGCCGGTGAAGTCCATGATGCGCTTGGCTACGGCATCGCCCTTGCCTGCTGCTATACTTACATCCTTACTCTCAATCTGATCGAGGGGAATCTCACGAAGGAGTGTGGGTTCGTTGGTGGTGGAGAGTATCTCGCGTGCTGTGCGTGCCACACCTGTTGCACTACAATAGGTCTCGAGGCATCCCTTGCGTCCACAACCACACTCACGACCATTGGGGCGGATTACAACAACATGTCCCAGCTCTCCTGCCATACCGTCGCTTCCATATATCAGTTTTCCGTCGCATACGATACCACTTCCTACGCCGGTGCCCAATGTAATCATAATGAAGTTTTTCATGCCCTTAGCAGCACCATAGGTCATCTCACCGATAGCTGCTGCATTGGCATCGTTGGTCATTGCTACGGGTATGCCCAGAGCCTCGCTGAACATCTTTGCCAGAGGGATGACATCGGTTCCCCAGGGCAGGTTGGGGGCGAACTCAATACAACCGGTATAGTAGTTGCCATTGGGGGCTCCGATACCCATTGCCTTGATCTTGTCGATGCCACCCACTTTGTCGATGATGACTTTAAGTGCCTCTACGCAGTCGGCTACATACTGCTCTACGGGACCGTGCCCGCGAGTCTTGACAGATGTCTCTGCTACTACATTTGCATTTGCATCAACGATGCCAAATACGGAATTGGTGCCACCGAGGTCGAGGCCAATTACATAGGGTTTGTTTTCTGTGCTCATTTCTTTATGGTATTTATATTTGATGTTTTTTCCAAGGGAAATTGACAATGTCTTTGTTTACAAAGATAGACAAAATGGACGACGGTTCAAAAAGAATTGTACGAAAATGACTCCGATGTGCGTTTTTTTCGTTTTTTCTTTTTCAATATGGCAAAAAAGTGTTAATTTTGCCGTTCATTATGGTGGAAATGGATCCCGTACTGACCCTTGACAGTATCTTCAAGGGACTGATTATCGGCGTAGTGGCATCTGCCCCTATGGGTCCTGTAGGCGTGCTGATCATCCAGCGAACCTTGAACAAGGGGCGCTGGTATGGTTTCGTGACAGGTGTGGGCGCTGCTATCAGCGACCTTATCTATGCCTTGCTTACGGGATTTGGTATGAGTTTTGTGTCGTTCATTGTCGATGATCCCTCACCCACAAAGAAGATGGTGCTCCAGCTTGTGGGTAGCGTGATGCTCTTCTGCTTCGGATTCTACACTTACCGCACGAAACCGCAGACCAACCTTCCCCACAAGGCGGGAGCAAGCAAAGGCACGCTCTTGCACAATGGTATCACAGGTCTGCTCATTACCTTGAGCAATCCGCTTATCATCTTCCTCTTCTTGGCGCTTTTTGCCCGCTTCTCCTTTGTTATCCCTATAGGGGAGACTGGATTGCGCCACCCCATAGAGCAGATGCTGGGCTACTTCTCCATTATTGCCGGTGCGCTCGGTTGGTGGATAGGTGTGACCTATACGATCAATAAAGTTCGCACCAGGTTCAATGTGAGTCGTATCTGGATGCTCAACCGCATAATAGGCGTCATCGTGATGGTGGTGTCGCTAATGAGTCTGTTCTTCACCATAACGGGGAGGACGCTCTATTAGACTTTGAAAATAAGCTCTTTCAGGAGAACTTCATTTTTCATTTTTTTTCGTTTTAGAGAATATGTTTTTGGCAAAGAAAATAAAGGAAGAAAGCGAGGTTGGCTATATTCTTTATATGTGGCAACTGGAGGACATCGTGCGTGCCTATGGTTGTGATGCAGAACGGATTGTCGCCGAATATCTGCCCCGGTTTCACTACGAGGGAGAAATGCTCAGGCAGGAGACGGCCTGGTGGTACGACATCGTAGAGATGATGCGTAGCGAGGGTATTTTTGAGCATGGCCACCTACAGATGGTGAAGGGTACGCTCTCGCTCCTTTCCGACAAGCACAACGAACTGCTCAACGATACGCGTGAGACAGTGTACAACGCGCTCTACTACAAGGCTCTGCCCTTTATCGTGGAACTGCGTTCGAAGGGCAAGAATCAAGAGAAACCCGAACTGGAGGTGTGTATCGAGGCACTCTACGGTGTGACGCTTCTCCGTCTACAACAGCGTGAGATCAGCAATCAGACGCAGGAGGCTCACGACAATATCGCCACGATGCTGGCCTATCTCAACAACAAGTATAAGGAAGAAAAGAATATATGAATCAAGAAATAGAACGCAGGCGTACATTCGCCATTATCTCGCACCCTGATGCGGGTAAAACAACACTGACAGAGAAACTCTTGCTCTTCGGTGGTCAGATACAGGTTGCCGGTGCAGTTAAAAGCAACAAGATCAAGAAGACGGCTACGAGCGACTGGATGGAGATTGAGAAACAGCGTGGTATCTCTGTCACCACTTCTGTGATGGAGTTCGATTATTCACCTACCGATCCCGAGACTGGGGAGAAGAGCGATATCGTGTATAAGGTGAACATCCTCGACACCCCGGGTCACCAGGATTTTGCCGAGGATACCTTCCGTACACTCACGGCGGTGGATAGTGCTATCATCGTGGTGGACGGCGCGAAGGGTGTAGAGGCCCAGACGCGCAAATTGATGACGGTGTGCCGTATGCGTAAGACTCCCGTTATCATCTTTGTCAACAAGATGGACCGTGAGGGTAAGGATCCCTTCGACTTGCTCGACGAACTGGAGGAGGAACTCCAGATCAGTGTACGCCCTCTTTCTTGGCCTATCAATCAGGGTGCCAAGTTCAAAGGTGTCTATAATATTTATGAGAACAATCTCAACCTTTTCACGCCCGACAAGCAGAAGGTAACCGAAAAGGTTGAAATCGATATCAATTCTTCCGAACTGGATGAGGCTGTAGGCGAGCGTGATGCTGAGAAGTTGCGCGAAGACCTTGAGATGCTTGAGGGTGTCTATCCGTCTGTAGATGATGTGCTTGGGGCTCCCTCCCTTGAGGGAGGGCGGGGGGAGAG
>JAZQQX010000074.1:0-64521 GCA_045629325.1 Bacteroidaceae bacterium
TGGTGTGCGTAGCCAGCGTGTCGAGCGAGCCGCGCTGATAGTCGAGCGACTGGTGTTCGGGGGTCACCCACAGCTCAAAGCTCCACGGCTGATAATCCATTGGGTAGTTAATGCGGCTCTGTTCGGCAGTCAAATATTTTATTTTACTCAGATGGAACAGCGTCACGGGACGCTGCATGCGGTAGTGGCTGTCGTAGGAGTTGTTGCGGTCGGTAATGGCCATGAGCATGTCCTGCTGAGAGGGCAGCATGAGGGTGTCGGGGTGGTAGAGCCAGTCGTGTGTGCGCTCGTTCAGGGTTGTGAATTGTTCCTCCACGCGCAGCCATAGGCCTTTTTTCAAGAAATTCTGATCGCCGTATGTCAGCCACGTGAAGGTTTCTGTCTTGTTCCTCCAGTAGTCCGTCACGTTATGCTGTGGGCTTGCGATGGGTTTGTAGAAATCATAGCGCTTCATCTGCTCGTTCACCTCCTTGCTACGGGTGAAATCAAAGTGATAATTGATGTACCGTCGATCTTTCTGATTGATTTTCAGATAGCCAGACCAATTGGTGTGGAAGTTCCACTGGTTGCCCTGGCTCATGGCGAAGTCGTGCAGACGGTTGGTAAGCGTATCATTGAATTGCTCCGTCAGCAGGCTTGAATTGCCAGAATGCGTGCTGCGGTTATAGTCAAGGTCGATGGTCAGGAAGTAGGGCTTTAGGAACTTGAAGTTGTTGTGCAGAGACAGTTTGCTTGCCTTGTTCATGGTTGAGGACTGGGACAGCGTGAGGGGTGTGATGCCACTGAGGAACAGCTCGCTGCGCTTGCGCACCTCGCTCTCGTCCTTACTCCACTTGTAGTCGATGTTCAGGTTTTCCTCGTACTTCTGGTCATTGGAGCGGAAACTGAACTCGCCAGCCACGCTACGTGTGGTGAGCAGCGACTGAGGTGCAGAGGCCGGTGTCCACTGGTTCTCCTTGCCGATGTGCCGGCTCTCGTTCACATTGTTCATATTGCCCAGCAAGGTGAAGCGGTAGGGGTCGGCAAAGCCGAGCAGGAAACCACGACCCAGGTAGCGATCCTGTGTGCCACCCGCCATCTCGATATTCGAGATGATGCCCTTGTTGTACTCCTGCTTCAGGTTCACATCCATCACATACTTGCGTGGATCGACATCAAAGCCAAGTGCCTTGCTGCGGTCGCTCTGCTTCTCATACACCTTCAGATCCTTTACAGTATAATAAGGTAGGTTCTCCAGCAGCACCTTTGAGTTGCCACGAAAGAAGGAACGTGAACCAAGGATGAGTTCATCCACCTTCCTGCCGTTGACGTAGATCTCACCCCCTTCCTTCAAGGTCACGCCGGGCAGCTGGCGAACGAGATCGTCGAGCATGGAACCGTCTGGCAACTGGAAGGCATCGGCGTTATAGACTAGCGTGTCGCCTTTGTAAAACATCTTCACCTTGGTGGCTGTAACTGTCATTTCCTTGAGGTTTCGTACCTTGCGCAGATCCAGATCGCCCGCATTGAACGGCACGTTTTTCACCATCGGGGACTTGAACGACAGCCAGGCATCTTCGTAGCCCTCCTGCGAGCCGCGAAGCAGGTATTTCTTGCCACATTCCACGGTGAAGGAGAATATAGTGAATTCCACTTCGCCCGTGCTGGCCTTTGTAGCTTTCATCACCTCCACATTCTTGATGAAGGTGCTGTCCTCCGTCATCAGGGTGAGTTTGACATTGGGCAGGGGTGTTTTCAGAAAGGCATCGCGGACGCTTCCGCTGGCCGTGTTGGTGTCTTGTGCGCTGACGCTAAGGATGGCGGTCAGCATAAAAAATGAGAGGAAGAGTAATTGCTTCATACGGTTTTATGATTTATGTTTTTCGACGGCAAAAGTACATGAATAGGGCAAATATCGGGGCATTTTCGGGTTTTCAATTCTTTTTCAATTGAATGAAAACTCATTTTTCACGCTGTTTTCATGCTTTTTCCATAACTTTGTGGGCAAAACAGCCCCTCTACCCCCCGGCTTTTGACTCCAGGTCAAAATGCAGGGAATAAGGACTACAAAGAAAAAAAATATACGGAAGCCAAAATGATGAAGTACCTATACATGTTGGTTGCCTCGTTGCTGCTCGCATCGTGCGGGACGAAATACAACGAGATGCAGGAATGCCTGACGCAGATGGAGGGCAATGAGGAGAACTATGTCACACCGACCACCGACTCGCTGGCGTTGGAGGTTGTGACCTATATGGAGATGCACGGCACACCCGAGGATCGCCTGCGTGCGTGGCGCCAGGTAGGTAAGGTGTACGGTCGCCTTGGTAACGCCAGCTACCAGGCCGAGGCCTACAAGATGGCCATCAACAGCATCGATACCACGCAGGCCTTCGACACGCTGCTCTTTGTCCGCACCCTTGCCGAAAGGGCGCGGAGCCTCAGTTGGACGATGCACCCCGACCGTGCATACGCAGCCACGCTCCGTGCCATACGACTGGCCGAAGCCACAGGGGACACGGTGCAGGCCATGTATATTCGTGGTACCAATTACAACGCGTTCCATAACGACACGACCAATGGTTTCGATGTGGCAGACAATGCCTACCAATATCTCTGGGAGCATGGGTACAGGCAGCAGGCCGTGGGTGCACACACGGGTGCACTGTTCCTCTCCCTCCTGAGTTACACGCCCGACTCGTGCCACGTCCTGCTGGATCACTTCGTGCAGCACACCAGCCACAACATCACGCACCCACATTCCTGGTGGACGCGGGAGTATTACCTGGCACGTGGTACGGTCTATCAGCGACAGGGGGAACGCGACTCATGCATCCACTACCTGAAACTGTTGGCCGAGGCTGACCTGCAGAACCCTCGGGGACCAAGCGTCAGCGGACTTATCGACCTGTCAAAAGCCTATAATGAATTTGGCGATACGGCATCGGCGAAAAAGATTGGACAACAGGTACTTGACATATCCATCAACAAGCAGCGGGCGGAACTGGATAACGATAGCAAGATACTGACACAAGTCTATCAGTCCATGCACGCCCAGATGGAGAAGGACGAAGCTGCTGATCGCAAAGGCGTGATGATCCTGCTGGCCTCCATCGTGGCACTGGTACTGGTCCTGTTCCTGCTTTACCGTCAGCGAATGATGAGGCGGCAGCATCAGGAACTGCTGCAACAGAATGGCGAATATGCCGCCCTTTTGGCCTCGCTCCAGACGAAGGATACCATCCTGGAGAGCCCCATCGTGAAGCATTTCCATGAACTGTCCACCCACGATGCCCATCCCTCCGACGAGGAGTGGCAGCAGCTCTACCAACTCATTGACCAACAGCATCCCCGTCTCTTCCCCTCCCTGCAAAAGGCCTATACCATGACCGAGCCGGAGAAACATGCCGTGAGCCTGATCGTGGCCAAGTGTACCCCCTCGCAGATGTCCGTCCTACTGGTATATTCAAAGGGAAACGTCAGCAACCTCCGTCGCCGCCTCTACCGCAAACTGACTGGCCAGGATGGCAGTGGCACAGACCTGGACGAGTTGGTGAATGGCCTGTGCCGATAGACACACAAAAAAAGCATCCCGGTGGGGGGATGCTGTATAGGGGGGGGGGGATGTAAAAGGGATGGTTCACAGGGATTTGCCACCTAAGAGGAGAGCGGCGCGCTCAAGGTCAGACTTGTAAGTAATCTTAAAATTGTCCGTATCGCCCTCCACCACATGAATACGCACCTCTGGAAGGTAACGATGGATGACACTGCAATCATCAGTGGGCATGAAGGAAGGGTCTTGCAAGGCCAACTCAAAGGCACGGCGGATGGTGCCCTGACGGAAAGCCTGGGGGGTCTGCACATTGCGTAGCATGGCACGGGGAGGAATGGCAGAGATGCAACCTTCGTCATCGAGTTGGATGATGGTGTCGGTAGTAGGTACGGCCACATCCACAGCCTCGTAGTGCTTGAGAGCCTCCACGCAGTCGTGGATGATGCGCTGACTCACAAGGGGGCGCACACAGTCGTGAAAGAGGAGATTGCAGTCGGGGTCGGGATAAGCCTGAAGTGCTGCCAGACTGCTATGATAACGCTCCTTGCCACCGCAAAGCACATGTTTCACCTTGCCAAACTGTCTGCGCGAAACGAGAGCCCTGACATCGTCCACAAAGTCCTGACGCGAGACAATGGCTATCTCGTGAATGTCCTTACTGCGCTCAAAGGCCTCAATGCAGTGCTCCATGACAGTCTTGCCTGCCACCTCCAAAAACTGCTTGGGTATACCACCTCCCACTCGTGTACCGCTACCTCCGGCCAGGATAATTGCTACATTCTTCATGACACCTGAATTGTTTTTACGCCACAAATATACAAAAAACGGAGCAATCGACACTACATTTGAGCAAAAAGTATTAACTTTGCGTTATATGTAAACAGCAGTCCTCAGAAAGAGCATGACAAATCACACCTTGTCGCACGCCCCCGTGGCCCTATTTGTGTACAACAGACTGGACAATACACAAGTGACCATCAAGCACCTCCTTGCCAACACGCAGGCCAAGGACACGGATCTGTATGTGTTCTCCGACGGTGGCAAGGATGAGGTGTCGTGGGAACTGGTGAAGGATGTGAGACGCTTCCTTCACGAGACCAAGAAGACGGTGGAGGCCACAAAAGCCCTGCGCAGTATGACTATCGTGGAGCGACCCGTGAACTTCTACCTGGAGCGCAACATCATGGAGGGCATCGCACAGGTGCTGGAGAATCACGACACAATCATCGTGCTCGAGGACGACATCATGACATCACCCTACTTCCTGGAGTTCATGAACCAGGCATTCGATGTTTATCGCGACGAGGAGAAAGTGATGCACATCACAGGGTTTTCCAACCTCGACCTCATGAAGAGCCAGGAGCAAGACTTCTACTTCTCACCTCATATGAGTGGATGGGGATGGGGCACATGGAAGGATCGATGGACCAAGCATTTCAAGCATTTCCCTTCGAGAGAAGAGGCCTTGCAGGGACTCACCCAGGCTGACATCAATGCTATAGAATACGACGGTGTGTTCCCCTGTATGAAAAATCTCGACAAGAATCCCATACCCTGGGATATCTGTTGGGAATTGGCCATCTACCGTGCCAAAGGTCTCTGTCTGATGCCCAAGCATACACTGGTGAAGAATGTAGGACTGAGTATCGGCACGCACTACAAGTCGAGCAGTCTGCTACAATACTATGAATACGACCGTTGGCCTCTGTTCCAACCACTCACAGTGACTCGTGTGGAACCGGAAGAAGATGCCGAGATAGAGCGCAAGATGAAGGAAGCCATCACACACTGGGGCATACGATACACCACCTTAGGCAAGATTGTGAGGGCACCACTATTGCTTTGGAGAAGAATACATCATTAAAGACGAGATTCTATTCAGATTGAGTTGCCACAAATAGAAAAAGAAGATGAAGACACTACGCGTACTAATCATAAATACGAGTGAGCAGACTGGTGGTGCTGCCATTGCAGCCAACCGTCTGATGGAGGCACTCAATGCTCATGGCGTGAAGGCAAAGATGCTGGTGCGCGACAAGGTGAGCAACCGAATCACGGTGGTGAGGATTCCTCACTCTCCCTTGGAGAAATGGCGCTTCGTGTGGGAGCGTGCAAGGGTGTGGATGCACAACCGACTGAGCAAGAAGAACCTCTGGGCTGTAGATATTGCCAATACGGGATATGATATCACTTCGCTCGAAGAATTCCAAGAAGCCAACATCATCCATCTGCATTGGGTGAACCAAGGTTTTCTTTCGCTCAAAGACCTGCAACGCATTCTTGCCAGCGGTAAACGCATCGTGTGGACCATGCACGACATGTGGCCTATGACGGCCATCTGTCATCACAGTGCAGACTGTATGAACTTCACAGAGCATTGCCACGACTGCTTCCTACTCCATCGCCCCTCTGCCAAGGACCTCTCCTACAGGGTGTTTGAGAAGAAGAAGGAGATGATGCTTCACGGCAGAGTGACTTTTGTGGGATGCAGCGAATGGATCACCGACCTGGCACGCAAGAGTGCCCTGCTGGAGGGAATGCGCATCGTGAGTATCCCCAATGCCATCCATGCCAGCACATTCCACCCCATAGACCAGCGTGAGGCACGCAAGCAACATCAACTCCCCGCTGAAGGCAAACTCATCCTCTTCGGCGGACTGAAGGTGACAGACAAGAACAAAGGTATAGACTACCTCGTAGAGGCCATAAAAAAACTCGTGAACCAACATGGTGCAGAGGGACTCGGTATCGTGGTGGTAGGAACAAAGGCCGAACAGGTGAGCCAGATGTTCCACCTTCCCGTGTATGCCATTCCCTACATCTCCGATGAGCACAAGATGGCAACACTCTACAGTGCCGTAGATGCCTTCGTCACACCCTCGCTCCACGAGAACCTACCCAATGTCATAGCAGAGGCTATGAGTTGCGGTGTGCCCTGCGTGGGATTCCATGTGGGTGGCATACCCGAGATGATCACACACCAGGAAAACGGATATGTGGCACAATACAAAGATGCTACCGATCTGGCACAAGGCATACACTATGTGCTCTCCGATGCACATCATAGCCGGTTGAGCGAAGCGGCACGCAAAGCGGCACATCGCTACCACGAAGACCGTGTGGCACTACAATACATCAAAGAATACGAAAGACCCCTGTAGCATTGAGAACACTACCTATCATCACCATAGCCACTGTAACCTACAATGCAGAGTCGATGCTTGAACGCACCCTGCAGAGTGTAGAACAACAGAAATATCCTCGCATAGAGCATCTCATCGTTGATGGGTGTTCGACAGACAACACACTCTCACATGTACGGCAGTATGTGGAGCGCAATGTGATGCCCCAACACAACATACGCATCGTCTGCGAAAAAGACAAGGGACTCTACGACGCCATGAACAAGGCTATCAATATGGCCGAGGGCAACTATATCGTGTTCTTGAATGCTGGAGACAAACTGCACAGCGAAGACACCATAGAGCGACTCGTAGAGACACTGGACTGGGAGCATCGCGGACTGAATCCCGCTATCATCTACGGTGAGACCGACCTCGTGGACAACGAAGGGAAGTTCCTGCGACACCGACGCTTGAAAGCACCCGAGAAACTCAGTTCGCAGAGTTTTCTCCTGGGCATGTTGGTTTGTCATCAGTCCTTCTATGTGCGCACTGACATCGCCCGTCTCTATCCCTACGACTTGAAATACCGCTTCTCTGCCGACTACGACTGGTGTATCAGGCTGATGAAGCACGCAGAGCGCAGACGACTACGCATGGTCAATACGAGACTCATCCTAACCGACTATCTGAGCGAGGGACTCACCACAAAAAATCATCGCAAGTCGCTCATAGAACGATTCCACATCATGGCGCATCACTATGGTACGCTATCAGCCATCGTGGCCCATCTGTGGTTTGTGGTGCGTGGCATTATCAAAAGATAAGAGTCAATTGGCGTTATCAGAAGATAAGAAGTCAGTTGGCATCATCGAAAAATAAAAGTCAATCCCCCGTCTTCCTCTTGAGAAAACGGGGGATTGATTATTGATTACACTGATTAATTTCCCTCTTGAAGGAAAAATGACGCTTTACGCACTCTTCTTCTTGAAGATGAAAGGCCATACCAAAGCCAATGCGAAGAGCGCAAACATCAGGTAGAGTGCTGTGCGAGCAATGGTCTCCGTGGTATCCACGGACTTGGGATGGAAGGTGAGTTGCAACTGATGCTTACCACCCTCAACATGGATGGCACGCAGTACATAGTTGACACGGCCAACCTCTACCTCCTGACCATCAACCTTGGCAGTCCATCCGGGATAGTAGATGTCGGAAAGAACGAGCACACCACCCTGCTTAGAGTCAATCTCGTAAGAGAGTTCGTTGGCTCCATACTGGGTGAGATGAGCCGTAGCCGTACTGTCAGCCACAGCGTTGCCCAAAGCCGACTGGAACTTCTTGTCGGCAACAGCCTGATGACGCGTATTGAGAGTACCCAAGGTAGAGAGTTCCTCATCGGCATTGTTCACATACTTCACCTCATCGACAAACCAGGCATTGCCGTTAGGATTGTTGCGCATCACATGGTTGTCACGCAAGATGACCCACTTCATGTTGAGCATGTTGAGCACGGGGAAGATGCTATCGGTGTGCTCTGCCAGGATGATATTGGGATTGGTCTCGTCCATGCCACTGATGGCACTGCCCAACTTACCCATCTCGGGAACAATGTGAGCCTCTATCAACTCCTGGTAGCGACGCAGTTTGGCTGCATGATAACCACCGATGCTATAATGGAAGTAAGAGGTGGTGTTGTCGTTGAAAGTGCTCAGCGTGGTGTTCAGCACACGATAATAAGGATCCTTGTCTTGCTCCTTGATGAGCAAGTCGGCAGGTGAAGGTTGCAGTTCGGCAACCTCTTCCTTATACTTAAAGTTACTATCGCTCAGGTAGCGCTTGTTGATGCCCCACATATCCACGAGGCAAAGCACCAAGAGCACACCCGTACCCAAAGCAGAGAGTATAGCCGTCTTGCCCTCCTCCTTCTTGCTCATCAGTTTGGTAAACACCAGAATGGTGATTGCACCCAATATGATGAACCAGAAACTGCGGATTGCATCGGCCTGGAACATAGCCTTACGCATCGCAGAGATGCTATTGAGGATACGGCTTCCAAACTCCGAGTCGACAGGTATCTCATTCATGGTGAGCATCTCCTTGTCGTGTGTACTTACAAAGTCACCCATCGTTTCGGGTGAGACATAGAAGAGCAGACAGGCACCAGCAGTGATGACGAGTGCCAGGATGAAATAGAGCATATTGCTACGCTCACCCAGATCGATGACCTTACCCAACTTAAACTGACTCTTGCTACTGAGGAACGAAGGATTCTCATAAAGTTTCTTCAAACCCATCAATGCAACCAGAGGCATGGTAAATTCGGCCACAACGAGGATGCTCGCAGGTGTACGGAACTTATCATACATAGGTACATAGTCCAGGAAGAGATCGGTCAGAGGCATGAGGTTGCGACCCAACGAGAGTAACAGGCTCAACATCGTTGCACCCAGCAAGCACCACACCATAGGACCCTTCACAATGAACAAGCCCAGGAAGAAGAGGAACACCACGATAGCGCCCACATATACAGGACCGCTCGTCATGGGTTGCTCACCGTGGTACTGTGTGAAAGCATTGTAGATACCACCCTGAGCCAACTCCAAGTCAGCCTCCTCCATAGCCACATGGTTCATAGAGAGAGGAGCACTGTAACCACCCTTTGCATCAGGTATCATCAGCGTCATCAACTCATCACCGCCATAACTCCATGCCGTGATATAGTCGCGCTCCAGTCCGTCCTTGGTCTGGTTGGCCTCATCCTTCGTTGCGCTAGTCAGTTCGCTCTTGCTACGCATGGTCTCCTTGCTGTACTGCCATGTGTGGAAGAGGTTAGATGCATTGATAGCCACACCGAGGATGCTACCAAAGGCAAATACCAACGAAGCCTTGAACCAGCCGAGCAGAGCCTTACGCGCACTCTGTTGCTTGTTGCGCAAAGCCTCGAGGAGGAAACCGATAGCCATAAAACCGATGAGGAAGAGGAAGTAGTAGGTCATCTGCACATGATTGCTCAACACCTGCAGTGCCGTAAAGAGAGCCGTGAGCACCACGCCCCACAGATACTTACCCCTATAGCAGAGCACCATACCCGCAATGGTAGGAGGAATGAAACTCAATGTGAGGAGTTTCCAGATATGTCCTGCTGCGATAATGATGAAATAATAACTGCTGAAAGCCCACAGTACGGCACCCAGAGCGGCCATCCACACCTTGAAGTTGAAGGCACGGAGCATGATGTAGAAACCAAGAAGCATCATGAAGACATAGGCCATAACTTCGGGCAGTCCCATCTGGTAGATACTCTCAATGGTGGAGAGTGTCTCCGTGCTGGGATAAGAAGGAGCCATCTGATAGGTTGGCATACCGCAGAAGAGCGTGTTAGTCCAGCGAGTACGCTCACCATTGTGGTCGGCACGATACTGCACCATCTCACGGTTGCTACCCAGGGCAGCATTGTTGTCCACACCGTCCAGCACCATGTGCTTCTGCACAGGATTCTGGAAATACATAAAGGCAATGAGGATGAATAGCAATACAGCTACCACATCGCCCACAACCTTGAGGGATAGATTCTTAATGTTCATTCTGATTTATGGTTTGGGGGTATGAGGTTGTGACATACTCTGCAGAGAAAAGAAGAGCCGCATTCTCCAAGGTGAGGAAAATGCGGCATTTTGTTTCTTTTCAATAAGGAATCGGGAAGGCCGCAAATTACTTACGGAGACCCAGAGCCTTAACGATAGCACGGTAGCGGTTGATATCGCGCTCCTTGAGGTACTTGAGGAGAGCACGACGCTTACCTACGAGTGCGGTCAAAGCACGCTCGGTGCTGTGATCCTTGCGGTTCTGCTTCATGTGCTCGGTGAGGTGGCTGATACGATAGCTGAACAATGCAATCTGGCTCTCAGCGCTACCTGTGTCCTTGGTACTCTGGCCGTACTGACCGAAAATCTCTTCCTTCTTAGCTGAATCTAAGTACATAATAATAATGTAATAAAATGAAACTTGTTTGCTCTGCAGCACCACTCATCGGCACCGCTATGGCAAATGCGGGTGCAAAGTTACGAATAAGTGAGAGAAATACCAAATAAATTGTGATTTAATTTGTATTTCCGAACGAAAGTAACCTCGACCGAATGTCAATGTTGTGAATAAGTGAGAGAAATACGAGTAGCCAATCGAGGTAACTTTTCAAAAAAATGCTGAAGAGTTTGGACAAATGGAAAGTTTTGCGTACTTTTGCACCGAAATCAAGCATTACCAATCGAAAATGGACGATTATTACGCGGAAAATATGAATTTGTAGGTCAGGAGGCGCACCGAGTTGCCCCCCCCGAACCGTTTTTACAAGGAGGAACAACCCTATGCGAACATACTGGAACACAAACCATGGTCTGCGTACCATTGATACCTGGGAACCCAACTGCTGGGTACAGGTGACTTGCCCTTCACAAGATGATATCGACTTCCTGGAGCAGAAACTTCAGGTGCCTGACTATTTCCTTCCTGACATCGCCGATACCGATGAGCGTGCCCGCTACGACCTCGACGACGGTTGGATACTGATCATCTTGCGTATCCCCTATGCCAAGGAGGTGAAGAGCCGTACCCCCTTCACCACCATCCCTCTGGGTATCATCCTCAAGGGTAATGTGTGTATCACGGTGTGCAACTTCGAGACCAGTATGATGATTGATTTCGTGTCGTATCAGCAGAAGCGCGGTCTGGGATTCACCGACTCTGTCGACCTCACTTTCCGCCTGTTTCTCAGCAGTGCTGTATGGTATCTGACACGACTCAAGCAGATCAGTGCCTTGATAGAAAAGGCAAAGGCCGACCTCGACCACAAGGTGTCGAATACCGACCTGATCAACTTCTCCCGCCTGCAGGACTCTTTGACCTACTTCACCACCTCTATCCGAGGCAACGAGACCTTGCTTTCGAAACTGAAGTTCAAACTACCTGTCGACGAACTGGATGCCGACCTCATTGAGGATGTCAACATCGAGATGAGTCAGGCACGCGAGACGAGCCTCATCTACAGCAACATTCTCGACTCCACCATGGATACCTACGCCAATGTCATCAACAACAACATGTCCAATGTCATGAAGATGATGACCTCCTGGAGTATCATCCTCATGCTTCCCACATTGGTATCAAGCTATTTCGGCATGAACCTTATCAACGGCATGGAGACCTGGTGGGGTGGATTCCCCCTTGCATTGCTTATCTCGCTCGTACTGATTATCGGTTTCTGGTGGTATTTCAAGCGCAAGTCGCTGTTCTGATCACCAACGAGACAAGCCTTTTTTTCAAGGCACTTCTTCAAAATCTACATATTCGCCCTCATTGTCGTCGAATACCTTGCCATGTGCCTTCTTGCCTCCCTCGGCAGACTGTTCCCCACCCGATTGTTGTGACTGCTGACCATAGGTACCCTGTCCTCCATAGGTGCCTTGTTGGCGTTGGTACTGTCCCTGTGTATCTTGCTGTCCCTTAAACCCTTTAAGGATGTTGCGAGCACCCCAGAAGACGCGGAACAAGATGTTGAAGACAATGAAGAAAACGGCCAAGACCAGTCCGAGCAGACATCCTAAAAAATGCATAGTAAGAAAAGCTGATTAGGTGAGACTCAAAGATAATCGAATACAAAAAATTACTTCTTTTCGGGAAGTACGACAGAGAGTGCCACATACCACACGATAATCACCGCAAAACAACCGTAGCCCAAGAGGAAACAAGGAAGACAACCTGCCAGGAAAATGAATTTGCGCCAATTGTCCTTCCAAGTCAGATTCTTAAACTTCAAGGCAAAGAGAGGCAGTTCGGCCACCAGCAGATAACTGCAGATGAAGATCAGTGCCACAACAGTGCAAGTGAGCAAGAAACTATCCACCAGCCTGTCGTGTTGCCATACCACCAGCGATGCCCAGAAGAGCGCATTGGCAGGTGTGGGCACACCGATGAAGGAGGTTGACTGGCGATCATCGAGATTGAACTTCGCGAGACGAAGAGCCGAGAAAGCCGAGATGAGGAAAGCCACATAGGGCACATAGATCTGCAGGGAAGTCATCCCGTCAGGATAACTCATCTCTTTCAAGAGCGAGAAGAGAATGGCAGAAGGAGCCAGACCGAAGGTGATATCATCGGCCAGCGAGTCCAGTTCTTTTCCGATAGACGACGATACATGCAGTAAGCGTGCACTCATACCATCAAAGAAGTCGAACACGGCACCAAGGATAATCATCAGCATGGCACACTTGTACGAGCCCTCGAAGGCAAGTCCTGTAGCAATCGCACCACTGATGAGATTACAGCAAGTTATCGTATTGGGAATGTACTTTTTCAATTGAAAATCATTTTAGAGTTTGGCCAAGATGGTCTGGTTACCTGTAGTACGCTGTCCCATCTGCACCAGAACCTTTGTTCCGAGAGGCAAGAAAGTATCCACGCGTGAGCCAAACTTGATAAAGCCCAGATGCTCATCGATGACCACCTCGTCGCTCACTTGGGGATAAGTGACGATGCGTCGGGCCACAGCTCCCGCGATCTGTCGAACGAGGATATCCACACCTTCGGGAGTAGTGATGACTGTGGTGGAGCGCTCGTTCTCCATACTTGCCTTGGGCAACCAAGCTCTGTGGAAATTACCATCATGGTGGCGTGTGTACTTCACCGTTCCATCCACGGGAACCCAGTTGGCATGCACATTGGTCACACTCATGAAGATAGACACCATGATGCAACGAGTCTTCAGAAATTCCGTCTCCTCAACCTCCTCTATGCACACTATCTTACCGTCAGCAGGTGCTATGACCAACCCTGCCGTCTCCTCCTCAAAGTGGCGTGGAGGACAGCGGAAGAAGTTGACCAATACGATATACACCGAGCACGATATGGCCAGCACAATGTAGAAAGGTAGCAATGAGCATCCAAAATGCAAAAGCACCATATAGAGGAGCGCATTGAACAAGAAGAGTGCCACACCTCCGATGACCAGCGTATGCGTGCCTTCGTGGTGCAACTTGATTCTCTTACGAAATTTGCGCAGTCGTTTTCCCATGTTTCTTTAGATTAGGATGAAGGCAATACCCCCATTTTCGTGCAAAGATACACCTTTTCATTCATAATTCAAAACTTTATCTGCCACTTTTACCGTGTGTGCTTGTTTTTTATGATAAAAATTCGTTAAAAGGAGGGCATTTGTTGGAAAATTGGCAAAAGTGCCGTATCTTTACACAAAATTTCCTTTAGTTCCAATTACAACCCACAACATCATTTTTTGCCTTTATTTTTATGGAAGACTTCATACACTTACATGTTCACAGCCAATATTCGTTGCTCGACGGTCAGGCCCCCATACCCAAACTGGTGGACAAGGCCGTGGCCAATGGCATGCTCGGCATGGCTATCACCGATCATGGCAATATGTTTGGTGTGAAGGAGCTCTTCGACTACTGTGGCAAGGTCAACAAAGGTCGCAAGGCAGAAGGATTGGAACCCTTCAAGCCCATCTTCGGCTGTGAGGTGTATGTGGCAAGGCGACGCAAGGAAGACATGGATGCCAGCATGGGCGACCGTGGCGGTAACCACCTCATCCTGCTGGCCAAGAACTTCAAGGGATACCAGAACCTCATCAAACTCGTCTCGCGTGCCTGGGTGGACGGTTTCTACGGTCGTCCCCGTACCGACCACGAGGACTTGGAGCGCTTCCATGAGAACCTCATCTGTTGCTCGGCCTGTATTGCGGGCGAAGTGCCTGCCAAGGTGCTCAAGGGCGACCTGGAGGGAGCACGCGAGAGTGCCAAATGGTTCAAGCGTGTGTTTGGCGACGATTACTATCTGGAACTGCAACGCCACGAGGTGAAGAATCCTTATCAAAGAGCCAACCGTGAGACATTCACCTTGCAACAGGTGGCCAATGAGGAAATCATCAAGATAGCACGCGAACTCAATATCAAACTCGTCTGCACCAACGACTCTCACTTTGTGGACGAAGAGCATGCAGAGGCTCACGACCATCTGCTCTGTCTCTCTACAGGCAAAGACCTCGACGACCCCACCCGTATGCTCTACAGCAAGCAGGAGTGGTTCAAGACGAAGGAGGAGATGAACGAGGTATTCCAGGACATACCCGAGGCATTGAGCAACACCATGGAGGTGCTTTCCAAGGTGGAGACATACAACATCGAGAGCGACCCCATCATGCCCTTCTTCCCTATCCCTGCCGAGTTTGGTTCAGAGGAACAGTGGAGAAGCACCTTCACCGAGGACGACCTCTTCAAGGAGTTCACCAGCGATGAGTATGGCAAGAATGCGCTTCCCGAGGACGAGGCGAAGAAGAAGATAGGCAAACTGGGCGGATATGAGAAACTCTACCGCATCAAGTTTGAGGCCGACTACTTGGGCAAACTGGGTTACGAGGGTGCTTCGCGCCTTTATGGCAACGGTTATGAAGTCATTCCCGACGGCAAGGCGCTCCAGCCCGACGAACTCTCTGCCTGGGCCGAGGCTCATGGCATACGCAAGGAGGTGGATGAGCGTATACGATTCGAACTGCATATCATGAAGACCATGGGATTCCCAGGCTACTTCCTCATCGTGCAGGACTTCATCAACTCGGCTCGCAAGGAACTGGGTGTATGGGTAGGTCCGGGTCGTGGCTCGGCTGCTGGTTCGGTAGTGGCATACTGCTTGGGTATCACGAAGTTGGACCCCATGAAATACGACTTGCTTTTTGAGCGTTTCCTCAATCCCGACCGTATCTCGTTGCCCGATATCGATACCGACTTCGACGATGACGGACGAGGCAAGGTGCTCAACTGGGTTATGGACAAGTATGGTCACGAAAACTGTGCCCACATCATCACCTATGGCACCATGGCGGCGAAGAACAGTCTGAAGGATGTTGGTCGTGTGGAGAAAGTGCCCCTCGCCGTGGTCAACTCCTGGTGTAAGGCCATGCCCGATCGCCTGCCTGACGGTTTGAAGCCCAAGTTGGAAAACTATCTCAAGCACACTCCCATACTGCAAGAGGCACAGGCCTCGACCGACTCCCGCGAAGCCAACACCATACGCTATGCCCGTATGCTCGAGGGCACCATTCGCGGAACGGGTATCCACGCCTGTGGCTTTATCATCTGTCGCGACCCTATCTCCGACCATGTGCCCGTATCTACGGCCGATGACCCCGACTTCCCAGGTAAGAAGACGGCTGTGACCCAGTACGATGGTCATGTCATTGAGAGTACGGGCCTCATCAAGATGGACTTCCTGGGCCTCAAGACGCTCTCCGAGATGAAGGAGGCTTGTCGTGTGGTGAAGGAGGCTCATGGCATTGACATCGACCTCGACAAGATACCCATCGATGACGAACTGACCTTCAAACTCTATCAGGAGGGCCGTACCATAGGTACCTTCCAGTTTGAGTCGGCTGGTATGCAGAAGTACCTGAGAGAACTCAAGCCTACGGTGTTTGAAGACCTCATCGCCATGAATGCGCTCTATCGTCCGGGACCACTGGAGTACATCCCCAGTTTCATTCGCCGTAAGAACGGACAGGAGGAGATATCCTACGACCTGCCCATCATGGAGAAGTACCTGAAGGACACCTATGGTGTGACGGTTTATCAGGAGCAGGTGATGCTCCTCTCACGCCTGCTGGCCAACTTCACCCGCGGTGAGTCCGACAAGTTGCGTAAGGCTATGGGTAAGAAGCAGATGGCCGTGTTGCAGGAACTGAAACCTAAGTTCATTGACGGAGGTAAGTCCAACGGTCACCCTGCCGAAAAACTGGAAAAGATATGGAAGGACTGGGAAGCATTTGCATCCTATGCCTTCAACAAGTCACACGCTGCCTGCTATTCGTGGGTGGCCTATCAAACGGCTTATCTCAAGGCTCACTACCCTGCCGAGTTTATGGCTGCCTTGCTCACACGACGCAAGTCGGATATCAAGGAAATCACGAAGTTGCTCGATGAGTGTCATGCCATGAAGATTGAGGTGCTCGGTCCGGATGTCAACGAGTCGCACTCTGACTTTGGTGTGAATGCCAAGCAGCAAATCCGCTTCGGCCTTATGGCCATCAAGGGTGTGGGCGAGGCTGCGGCTGAGGCCATCGTAAAGGAGCGTGAGCAGAACGGCCCCTTCAAGAGCATCTTCGACTTTGCCCAGCGTGTATCCATCTCTGCCGTGAAACGCAGTGGTATGGAGTGCCTGGCCCTGAGCGGTGCCTTCGACTGCTTCAGTCAGGAGATACGCAGAGAGCAGTTTGTGGCATTCAATCCCAAGGGTGAGTGCTTCCTCGACACGCTCACACGCTATGGCAACCAGTATCAGCTGGCCCAGCAAGAGGCACAGTTCTCTCTCTTTGGCATGGATGCCATTGAGGTCAACACACCCGCTATACCTCAGGCTGAGTCGTGGAGCAACCTTGAGCGTCTCAACCGCGAGCGCGAACTCGTGGGCATCTACCTCTCGGCTCATCCGCTCGATGAGTTCTATGTGATACTCAACCACATCTGCGGTCTCAAGGCTGAGAATCTGGCCGATGTGAATCCGTTTGCCAATCAGGAGGTTAAGTTGGGTGGCATCATTACGGGTGTGCGCCAAGGTTTCACCAAGAAGGGCAACCCCTTTGGCATTGCCACCATCGAGGACTATTCGGGTTCGGGTGAGATAGCGCTCTTTGGAGACGACTGGACTCGTTGGCGCAACTTCATGGAAGAGGGCAACACACTATTCATCACGGGCGAGGTAAAGCCCAAGCGCTGGGATCCCAACCAGTTTGAACTGAAGATCAACAAGATCGACCTCCTACCTATGGTGAAGGACGATCTCATAGAGAATATCACCATCCGACTCAATGTCGACGAACTCACCGAGGCAAGCGTGCTTGCTCTCAATGTGGCGGTGGAGGAGAATCCTGGTCCGGCCAGCATCAACATCATCTTCTACGACAGCAAGGAGCGTACCACGCTCACCATGAAGTCGAGCAAGAAGGTCTCCGTATGCCGTCGTCTCATCGATGTCATCGAGAGGGAGTCGTACATGAGTTATGAGATTAGTTGATGGGCCGAATGCCCCCACCGATAATGCTCTATCCAAATATGGCACACACATTGAAAATACAACGATAAAATATTAACTTTCTAAAAACAAAACAATTATGGCACAAGCAATTACTGATGCTAATTATGAGGAACTGGCTGCTCAGGGCAAGCCTATGGTATTGGACTTTTGGGCTACCTGGTGTGGTCCCTGCAAGAAGATTGCGCCTATCGTAGAGGCACTGGCTGCTGACTATGAGGAGCAGGCTATCATCGGCAAGGTGGACATCGAGGAGAGCGAGGATCTCGCTATGAAGTTCGGTATCCGCAATATCCCCACCGTGCTCTTCATCAAGAACGGCGAGGTTGTCGACAAGCAGGTGGGTGCTGCACCCCGTGCTACTCTCGAGGAGAAGTTGAAAGGTATACTGTAAGCATTATGGAGAACAACACACTGGACGAACTGATGGCTCTGGCCGAGTTCGACCCCGAGGAAATCAAGTACATCCGCGAGCACATCTCGCCCGAACTCAATGAGAAGTACGATGACGAGACGCTACAGTACATCATCGACCTCCTCTTCGACTATCTCGAGCGTCATGAGGACG
This sequence comes from Bacteroidaceae bacterium, assembly GCA_045629325.1. Taxonomy (GTDB): domain Bacteria; phylum Bacteroidota; class Bacteroidia; order Bacteroidales; family Bacteroidaceae; genus Physcousia. Next base: position 18,314 of record JAZQQX010000074.1, read on the forward strand.
ATGAGGATGAGGAACTGATTCTCGACGATGTGGCACAGTTTGTTGTGGCTCAGGCCAAGAAGGAGAAGATGGGTGAGATCGATGCCGATGAGGTGGCAGAGATTCTTGATGCCGACTTCGACTTCATGGAGATTGAGGAAGAATAAACCAAGACCACTGTATGGAACTTATAATCAACAATCTGACGGACATTCGCAAGACTGCCCGTCAGTTTATCGATGCCATGGACGGACGCACCGTCTTTGCGCTCTACGGCAAGATGGGTGTGGGCAAGACCACCTTCACCAAGGCTCTCTGTGAGGAACTGGGTGTGCAGGATGTCATCAACTCCCCCACCTTTGCCATTGTCAACGAGTATGAGGATGGAGCCGGACAGCCCATCTATCACTTCGACTTCTACCGCATCAAGCGTCTCTCTGAAGCCTACGACATCGGTTTTGAGGAATACATCGACAGTGGGAATCTCTGTCTCATCGAGTGGCCCGAACTCATCGAGGACCTCTTGCCTGAGGACACCGTGCGTGTCACCCTAGAGGAACAGGAGGACGGCACTCGCATCATCCGTTTCTAAAACATCTGGCACTTTCCCGTTAGAACTCCACTCCCCAGGTGAAGGTAAGGGTGTGGAGTAGAAGTTTGCGAGGCAAGATGGTATTGGGATCCACACCCAGATAGTCGAGTATCACGGCCGACGACAACTGGTCGCCGAGATACTTGTCGAGCAGACTGCCAGCCAGAGGAGCCCAGTTGCCCAAGTACTTATCGAGCAGTCCGTCGAGATAACTGTCTATCTTCCTGTCTGCTGAGTTCACCCAGTCGTCGAGCACATCGGCCAGATAGAGTTGCTCACGGTCGGAGCGATGCACGAGAAGCTGGTACGACAAACCGAAGTTGACTGCCACCTTCTTGCTCACAGGCAGGGTGATACCCAAGCCGGGACGGAAGAGTCCGCCCTTGAGGTCGCCCAGCACATAGCCTCCCTTAAGGTCAATGTAGGGACGCACATCGTGCGAACCGAGATAGGCACGAGTATGACCGAAGAGGGGGAAATGCATCGTAATGCCTTTGCGACGCTCCTTGCCTTCAAATATCCTTCCAAAAGCCAGGTCGGCTCCTGCTCCTCCACCTAGAAAGAGCCGGTTTTTCAGCAGATAGCCTTGCGAGGTCTCCACATTGAGTGTCATACCCATGGCGCTCTCAGCCTTTGCTCCTGTCAGGCCCATCCCGAGCATAGCCTTATAGCCACTCTCCTGCTGTGCCTGCATACTGGATGCCAACATAACGAAAAGCACCACAAGCCAATATCTTATCTTCTTCATTTTCATTCCTTATTTGTTCTTATTCAAGGGGGGGGGGGACAACCTTTATCCAAAATTCAAGGGGAAAGGTGTGCAACTTCTATTCATAATTCAAGGGAGAAGGTGTGCAACTATGTCACCACATGTCTCTCTAAAGGGACTGCACAAAGTTGTCCCAGTCCTTTCCGCTTCCCTTACCGTCGTTTGCCTTGCGTTGCATACGGAGACGCATCTGCGAGATACTGCTCTTGCCCATAGCCAGCAACTGTGCCATGGTAGAGGGTGCTACCTCCATCTTGATGAGCATACATACGCGATACTCGCTTTCGGACAGTTCGAAGAGTGAATACAGCGCATTGCGGAAGTTGGGGCACTGTAGCAGTATGCGTTGCTCTATGAGTTTCCAGTCGGCCGTGTTGAGCACCTTGTCCTCACGCGAGCGTGCATTGAGCAATGAGTTGACCTCTGCGTCGAAGAAGTGGCGCTGTGCCACCTGCATGTCGCTCTCCTCCTTGCGATGTCGGCGCAACCACACCCACAGAACTATTGCTATGACCAGTATCACCAAGGGTATCCACCACAGTCTGCCTTGTGACTTGTCCGCCATCTTGCTACTACGGTCGGAACGCATCTTGAGCATGCTGAAGCGCGCCTTGTCGTTGATGCTTCTCACGGTCTGACGCATTGAAGCGAGGTTCATGGAGTCGATTCGCACACTGTCCATCAGCACATTTATCGTGTTGATATCCTCCTGGGTGTACCTCATCCCGAGCGTGTCGCCAATGTTCTTGCAATACTGGTATGCCAACTGTTGCATGTCCGACGCCTCCTCAAGCATACCATTGCGTAGGTAGATATAACCCGTCTGTGCAAATATACGGCTTCGCAGGTAGTCCGTCACATTGGCCGAGTCGCATAGCAGGGCCATCTGGTAGAAGAGCAAAGCACGGTTGTTCTGCTCTGCCTGTGCATAGACTCGTCCTGCCTGGAAATATGCCTCGGGCAACAGATGCTGATCTTCTGCCTGCTCGTAGAAGTCCACCACATGCATCACCACCGAGTCCATACCGGATTCCTGCCTGCCCAACTTATTGAGCGCACGGAGGCGGAGCAGGTCGTAATGCTTACACACCGACTCTGGTACTTCTCCCATCTCGTCCTTCATCTGAGTGAGCATGGTCAGGGCACTGTCGGGCTGATTGAGAACCAATACCTCTATCCCGTCCAAGCGCGACTCCCAGCCCGTTCCCTTCTGGCAAGCAGAAAGGAAGGCCGTCAGCACAACGATTATGGTTAGACAGATTCTTCTCATGGTCCTTCGAATATTCATTTTTGCAAAGTTAATAATTTTTATCATAAGCAACAAAGTTTTTTTATGAATAATTTTGCAACACTCGCTTGGCTTTCAAATCAAAATATCGAATGTTGATTGTCGTTTTCCACCGGTCATTTTTTGTCTGTTTTGAGGGGCAGTGGTGACTCGCCTTAGTCATTACTAATGACCAAGCGTTGTCATGCTTATGACGAAGCGTTGCCATTACACATGACAAAGCCTCGTCATGCGTATGACTAAATCTCGTCACGCTGCATGATGAAGATGAGAAAGTTTCCTCTTTTTTATGCCATCGTGCACCAACGATTGAAAATTATCACTATATTTGTACCCAATCCCAACAGACTGCTCCATGAAACACACTCTCCTCACTCTTTTCACCGCCCTGACCCTGCAGTTTCAACTGCCCGCAATGGCACATGGTGCCGTGCAGGAGACTGAAGGTATGGCCTACCTCAAGCAACAACTGCTGGAGGCACAGGACATGGGTGACAAGGAGAAGCAGAGCGAGGTGTACCAAGAGATGGCGCTGTTGGCACTCATGCAACACAGGGAGGTGGATGCTGTGTCGTGTGCACGCATGGCTGTGGATATCACCGACCAACCTTCCGAGGAAGCACGCCTCACGCTGGCACTCACACTGATGGAAGTTGACTCGCTGACATGGGCCAAGCAACTGATACACGAGGTGCTATGCCAGGAGGCACCCAGCGTGAAGTCGGTCAGCACGGCTTATCGCTATCTGCTTCGCATAGCCACTGCCGAGGGTGAGCGCGAGGAGGCATTGGCACTGACCGACTCTGTGTGTAAGTGGGACGACAGGTTGCTGGAGGATGCTCGCCTGCTCAATCAGGTCTTCTCGCAAGAGATGAGTCGCAAGGATTCAGAGACGGCAAGGCGTGAGGAGAAGAGGCAAGACCGCATGTTGCTCATCGCGGGTGTGGTCATCGTTGCCATGGTCATCATCGCATTCCTGGCATTTCTCTTCCAGATGCGACGACGCATCAACCGCTTCGAAAAGAAGCTGAAAGAGTAAAAACAACAGGCACAGGCACAACTGCAAGCTGAGAAGTTGCTACACCACGAACAACTGATAGAGGCTATGCGCAACTATCTGGACCGAAAGGTGGACACCATACAGCGGATAGAGGAACTGAAGGAGGGGGCAAGCAGGCACTTCATGATGGATGACAAGGACTGGCTGGAACTGGAGGGTTTCCTGGACAGTGTGGAGGATCTCTTCGTCAAGCGTCTGCGCCAGCAGTTTCCCCAACTCAACGAGGAGGCCATCCACCTGATGATGCTCCTTCGTCTGCGTATGCCTACGAGGAGTCTGTCCGTGGTGTATGGCATCAGCGAGAAGTCGGTGAAGCAGAAACTTTTTGTATATAAGGAGAGAGTGGGACTGAAAGGCGAGAAAACCTCTCTTCGCGACTTCATCATGGCTTTCTGATAGGTACCAAAAGCAAGAAATAGACCTTGTTCCATGCACACAAACAACCTTATCTATTTGTATAGCAACGATTTACAAGACTGACAAGCAATCACAGAAATAGACCTCATTTTCTTTCCCATCACTGGGGTTTAGCGTAATTTTGCAACATCAAAACCATGATTTAAGATGCAAATTATTAACCCTTAAAGAAATGAGAACTATGAACACAGTCACAACCAACTTATTCAACGGCAAGTCAACAGGTTTTCTTGCCGGACTTTGCTTTGCAGGATCTGCATGCTTCTTCGTACTGGAAAGAACATGGAGAGATGAGATGACGGAAGACGAACCGGTGGTTTACGAAAATGTGAAACTGGATGAGGACATGATACCCGTAACCATCCAGGAGGAACAGCAACCAGCCGCGCCCGTGGTGAACAACAATGTGGCACCCGAGATCATCCAGATTGTAGACGACGAGGTAGAGATCATCGAGGAGAAAATAGAGACGAGCGAGGAGATGGACCAGATCACACTGTGCATAGAGGGAAGCGGAGCACCCAGCATCGTTGGCCCTGTGGCATCGGTAGGACCAACCGTGGACGAGGTTGACGACAATCGCATCTTGGTCACTCCCGAAGTGATGGCTTCCTATCCCGGTGGCGACGAAGCGCTCTACAGGTGGCTGGCCGAGCATATCAAGTACCCCTCACGCGCACAGGACCAGGGCATACAGGGTCGTGTCATGGTGAAATTCGTGGTGGAGAAGGATGGTTCAATAGGTCATGTGGAGGTCACTCGCTCGCCCGACGAGGACCTTTCGAAGGAGGCTGTGCGTGTCGTCAAGATGATGCCCAAGTGGAAACCTGCCCGACAGGGTACACGCACCGTGCGATCCTACTTCAACCTGCCCGTTATGTTCCGCCTACAGTAAGCAGAAGGCACAATGCCTGAAATCCTCGATGAATTCGGGGATTTTAGGCTTTTTGTGAACTTTTTGTGAACTGATTTCTGAAAATGTGAACTTTTTGTCAACTCATTTATGAGGCTTTTTCTGCCTTTTTTCACTATTTTTGCCGGCAAAGAAGGAGTATGCCTAACCACACGCAATTATTATTCAACTATTTTTTTAATTAAAAAGTAGGCGAATCTTTTGGAGGTAAAGAAAAATGTATTACCTTTGCAACATCAATTAAAAATATAGTTGAACTAACATTGTCATTGAAAACACACATACATTATTATAATATGGAAAAGTTGACCAACAAAGAAGAAGAGGTTATGGAGTACATCTGGCAGATTGGTCCCTGTGCCCCAAAGGATGTGGTGGCATGCTACGACGAGCCCAAACCGCACATCAGTACCATCGCCACCATGTTCCAGAGCCTGGAACGTAAGGACTATCTTACCCACGAGCCAAAGGGTAGGGGGTATATCTACAGCCCTGCCGTGAAGCAGAGCGAATACGGCAAGGGCATCCTGCAGTCGTTTGTTGACCGCTACTTCGGCAACAACTACATGAACGTGGTGTCTGCCCTCGTGCAGGAAGAGAAGGTGACGCAGGAAGAGCTGCTGTCCTTCCTCGAGGAACTCAAGAAGAAATGACATGTAATCGCTCAATCGAGAAATCGCTCAATCGAAAAATCGTTTACTCGAGAAATCGTTTACTCGTTTAACCTCACCGCTCAGCGAGCTTGCTCGATGCTTCGCTCGAAGGGCAGAAGAACCTCACAACCTTAAAACCTCAAAAAACCTCAAAATCTCAATGACAACATTACTGATATATATAATAAGGTGGGGCATCGCCCTGACGGTGCTGTACTCACTGTACGGGCTCTTTCTCAGGAAGGAGACCTTCCACCGGCTGAACCGTGTTGTGCTGGTCGGCATCCTTGCCGTGAGCATGATCCTCCCCGTGTGCCATCTCTCCTCCAGCAACAAGCTGAGCCGGGTGATGCAACAGGTGGAACAGTCTGTGAGCCAGGAGGCGCAGATACTGGAACGCCAGCAGCTTTTCCAGGAAGGCGCGACCATCGTGGGACAGGAATCTTCTGCCGCTGAGACCGTCACGGAAGCAAGGCAGGCAGACATGCCCTCTCCATGGTTTGTCGGTCTGGTGGGCGTGTACCTGATAGGTCTGATAGTTAGTTGGGTGCGCTACTTCAAGGGCTACGTCTCCTTGTGGTCTGTCATCCACTATGGCCAACGCGTGAAGCGAAGTGATGTGCCCAAGCATATCCACCTGACCGTGAACCCCAAGGCCACGATGCCCTGCAGCTGGATGCGGTGGATCATGCTGACACCTGCCGACCTGCAGCAGAACGGCGAGATGATCATCCGCCACGAGCTGGCGCATATCCGCAAGGGCCACTCCTGGGACATGCTGCTTTGTGACCTTACGACCAACATGCTGTGGTGCCTGCCCTTTGCCTACATGTTGCGCACAGACCTGCGCGACGTGCATGAATATCAAGCAGATAAGGTGGTGATGGACAGCACCGATGATACCGAGCAGTACCATCGCCTGCTCATTGCCAAGGCCAGCGTGGTGGCCAGTGCCCCCATCGTGAACAACCTGAATGCCAGTGCCGTGAAGAAGAGACTGGTGATGATGTTCCGAGAGCGCAGTGGTCGCATGGCACACATGAAGGTGCTCTATGTCCTTCCCCTACTGGCCGTCGTGCTGATGGGCTATGCCCGTCCCCATATCGTGGAGGAGATGCGCCAGGTGATAGCCCAGGAAGAGGTGAAGGCGGAAGCTGTCATCGATGAGGTAGTGGCTCCGGTCCTGGCAGAGTTGCCTGGGGCAGGGGAGACGGTTTCCGCCGTAGAGCCTGACGAGACGGACGCCCATGCCGTCAGTATGCTGAGCCCCGAAAGCGATGCCGAACCTCAGACCGACACCGCCGTTTCGCTCAGTACGGAGGACAGCCTCGCCCTAGTCCTGCAGACCCGTGAGGCAGAGCGTGCCCAGCGTGCCGAGGAGCGTCGCAAAGCCCGACTGAAGGGTCCCATGGCCGAGGATGGACTGCCCATCTTCTACGACCTGCCACTCAACACCCGTCACGACATCCTCTATGATGGTGTATGGATGGAACGACGCGACAACGAGTGCCTGCTGCACATCGTGCATACCTTCGAGAAGGACGACGAGATATATTACCTGGCTGGCGAGGACAGTTACATCCAGGATCAGGACAACCCGTCAGTGCTCTACAAGTGCCGCGGAACGAGCATAGCCCGAGCCTTTGATACCCAGTTCCATGTGTGTGGCATGCGTGGCAAGTCGGTGGACCTCACCATCATCTTCCCGCCCCTTCCCGAAAGCTATCGCTACATCCACCTTATCGGGGTCGGCTTCAAGGATGCAGGACTGTCGCGCGGAGTCTTTACACGGTATGAACTCGAACCCGAAAAATCAACGCCACGCCGCTAACGAATCAATCAAACGTCGCAACATTATGAAAAAGATACTATCCATTCTGTTCCTGGCAGCCTCGATAGGCTGTTCAGCCCAGTTGCGCTACGACGCAGAGGGTCCCAGGATGATGCTGCCCACCCTGGAGCGTGAGGCCAGCCCCAACTACGATGTCAACAATCGGGATACCTATCCCATCTACCGTGCCAACCACGTGGTACTCTGGGAGAAATCAGACGGCGTCGCGACCTTTGTTCGCCAACATGCCATCTGGTGTACCCGGGAGGCCACCTATCTGGCTGAGCGTATGTACTGCGACAGTTACACTCCTACAATGTATCACCCCAACAACACCGCCTACATCCAGGACTGCGCCACGGGCGTCAAGTACCGCCAGACGGGCGAGTTGGGCTACCCCACCAATCTGGGGCGCTATCTGGTACGGGGCCTCTACGGCACCTATGTTGTCAACATCGAGGTCTATCCTCCGCTTCCGGAGACTTGCACCACTATCAACTATGGTATCGACGCCCTCGACGATCCCCGCTTCCCCGATGCAGCCAAGGAATGGGTGACGAAAGACCTAAAGATCAGCGACCTGCAAAAGAACCAGCGACTGATGAAGTACAATCCACCGACAATCGTGGAGTAATTCACAATTCACAATGCATAATTCACAATTCACAATTCATAATTCACAATTGGATGCGCTGAGCTCTTCGACCTTCACACTCAAACAGCAACCCAATTTTAATTTTTAATTTTTAACTTTTCATTTTTAATGAGACGCACGATAATCTTTTTCCTTCTCCTGCTCCTTCTGTTGCCCGCGATGGCACAGAAGCCCTTCACGGCACGTGTCGTGGCAGGCAAGGACTTTCCTTATTATATCACCTCGGTCAAGGCTGACATAGATATCGAAGAGCAGAACCTCAATCGAGACATCCATAATTGCTACTTCGAGAAGTTGGACAACCGTACCTATACCCTCGGTTATTCCCCGAAGAGCAACACCGTCATTTTCCTCGATCTCACGGTCATCAACCAGCAGGGTGAGAAGAAGGTTCTGCGCAATTTCCAGCAGTTGCCACTCATCCAGGGCGAGCAGCTGGTCGTGACCCTGCATGATGCCTGGGATGTGGAGATTGGCGGCAGTCAGCTCTATCGGGAGTATGGCAATGCACTCCGCTCCGTCATGCAGCAGGGCGACCCGCTCATGGACTACATAGCCAAGCATCGCAAGGAGCGTGGCTGTGCCCTGTTTGTGCTGTCCGAGATAGGACTGTCGGACACCTCCCGGGTTTTCAACGAGAATCGTCGCGAGCTGTTCGATCCTGCCGTCCTTCGCTTTTTTGGCGACCCGAAAGCCCCTGACTTCATGAGTGGCCTCACCCTTTGGCATGATAATTATGACAAAGTGAAGATGAACTATTTCTACGACTACTATGACGGAAAAGTTACAGGCGCCTTCGACCGTCAGCTGGAGGGACAAGCCATCATCGATGCCATCGGCCGGCAGTACAAGGGCAAGCCTACCCTGGTGACCGTCTCGACCTACAGTGCCATCAATAATACCCCCAACGCCTACGAGCTCTATCTGCATGCCAAGGGCATGAATCTGGTACACCTCACCTCGATCAGCGAGAACTCAGCGGAAAGCTACTGGAAAAGCGAAGTTACTCGCTATCCCGGCGACCATAATCTCCTGATGCGCTATCAGGTGGACTCCCTCTTCCAGCACTACATGTCCGGTGTCGAATATCCCGCCAAAAACGGAAGGCACTTCTACATCCTGCTTGATGCAGAAGGGAAGGTCGTGGCACATGGCGACCGCAACCATAACTATCGCCAGCTCATCACCTTGACCGACCAGTTGAAGGCCAAGTCCGGACTGCTTCCCTTCAAGGAGAAGCCCTACGAGATGACCTACCTGGATTGGCCTAAGCAACAGAAGGACCTGAAGAATAGCGACCCTTATGAGCAAGCCATGACGCGTATGTCTTATCATAGATATTTGCCCATAGAGGGGCATGAGACTTTCCACTATCCGGCCCAGATGCCCTATAACGCTACAGCCAAGCAGCTCAACATCTCCCAGCGTCTGTATGATGCTGTACGCCAGGACATTGAGATATTGAACAAGTCACGGCACGACAGCTATCTGCAGGCAGCCATAGACAATGAAGCACAGAAGGCCAGACAGAAGGAAAGCTATGTTCCCGATACCGAGAAATACAGGAAGGTGGCAGCAGCCCACATTGGCAGTGCCGTCGACCTGGGACTCTCCGTCATGTGGGCAGATGTAAATGTGGGAGCCAGCAAGCCCGAGGAGGCAGGCTACTTCTTCACCTGGGGCGACGTGGAGCCCGTCAGCACAGCCCGAGGCTGGAGCAACTATCGCTGGAGCAATGGCTCGGAGAACACGCTCAGGAAGTACAACACGCAGAGCAATCGTGGTTCTGTGGATATGCGCACCACGCTCCTTCCCGAGGATGATGCCGCCACCGTCTATTGGCAGAGCGACTGGCGCATGCCGACCAAGGAAGAGGTGGACGAGCTGTTCAAGAAGTGCAAGTGGGAATGGACCGAGTTGAACGGTGTGGCGGGTTGTAAGGTGACCGGCCCCAACGGCAACCATATCTTCCTGCCGCACATGGGCTGCTACAACTCTTCGGGCTATGACATGAAGGGTGTGAAGGGCTACTACTGGACCTCCAGCATTGATCCTGAGAACCCACAGAACTCCTATTACCTGTGTACACACGCAGACAATGATTATGCCGACTATAATTCGCAGGCTCGTACGGCAGGCCGCTCCGTGCGTCCGGTATACCAGCCCAATCGGGATAAGTTGGAGGCGTATCGCAAGAACATGTCGGTGGGGCAGCCTGTCGACCTGGGTCTCTCCGTGAAGTGGGCGGACATGAATGTGGGTGCCAGCACGCCCGAGGAGGCAGGTTGCTTCTTCACCTGGGGCGATGTGGAACCTCTCTACGGCTCGGCTGCCCATGGCTGGAACAACTATCACTGGAGCAATGGCTCGGAGTACGCGCTCAGGAAGTACAACACGCAGAGCAATCGTGGTCCTGTAGACCAGCGCACCACGCTCCTTCCCGAAGATGATGCCGCCACCATATACTGGCAGGGCGACTGGCGCATGCCGACGAAGGAAGAGGTGGACGAGCTGCTGGAGAAGTGCAAGTGGGAATGGACAGAGCAGAACGGTGTGAAGGGTGCCATCATCACCGGCCCCAACGGTAACCACATCTTTCTCCCCACCACCGGCTGCTACAACCACCTTGGCTTCGACATGAAGGGTGTGAAGGGTTACTTCTGGACTTCCAGCATCGACCCGGAAAATCCGCAGAATTCATATTATCTCTGCTTCCGCAAGGATGCCATTGCCAACGACCTCGCCGGACGTACGGCTGGCCGTACCGTACGACCAGTACGCAAGGCAGACAGCAAGTAACCCCAAAACCGTTCCTTGCGGTTTTCCACAAGGCCTTCATAACCTCAAAACTCATAACCGTTCCTTGCGGTTCTCCACAAGGTCATCACAACCTAAAAACCTAAAAACTCATTCTATATGAAAAAACTTTTATTCTTACTCCTTGCCCTTGTGTCCTTCACGGCACAGGCACAGCAGAAGTTCGTTCTCGAAGGAACGGTAGACCCCGACATCACCGATTCGTGCTACAACATCTATCTGGGTGATGAGTATCTCTTCATTGACAGCGTGGCCGAGCCTACGGCTTGTGTCCCTGTGGTCGACAAGAAGTTTCACTACGAGGTAGAACTGGATCACATCACCGCTGCTCGCGTGCAATGCATCTTCCCCGGCGGTGAACTCTGCGAGGCCTACATCAGCCTCACCTTCGTGCCTGGAGAAACCATGACACTCCATGTACACAACGGGCACTTCTCTGCCGACTATCCCAATGGCAGTCAACTCTACAACGACAAGATGCTGCGTGGTTTCATGGCTCTGCGCAAGCAATTCGGTTGGAAGTCACCCCACATGCCCAGCGTGAAGGGTACAAAGTGGGTGGATCCCCAGCAGTCAGCTGACACCTATGGTGACAGACGATACATTAAGGAGGTGATCTTCGGTAGTAAGGAGACGGTGGTGCGCATCGCTACCGATGAACTGCTCTACAACTTCCATTTCGACAAGACCATGTGTCTGGAGGACGAGCAGGGCCACATCTACAAGATGATCCGTCCTCTCTATGGTGAAGAAGGTAACCAGGACCAGGATGTGCGACTGATGGGCGCCATGTTTGCCTTCGAACCCTTGCCTAAGGGTACCAAGAAGTTTAGTTTCCATAGCAAGCAGGTGGACATAGCAGACATCGCTCCTGCTGACAAGCAGAAGCCTAACTTTACCCTTCACATCACGGCCACCGAGGGCATCAAGGATAGTGGATATCTCATTTATGGTAATGGACAAATCATGTATGGCGCGAATAGCATTCGCTACGGACGCAACAATCGACAACTTCTCGATGATGTGAGTACCAACAAGAAGCGTCAGGCCATCTTTACAACCTATCTGGATGATATTCAAGATGGTTTTGTTGTAGCCACCTTCCCCGACGGGAGTGTATGTACCCATGGCATGAACTTCCCTCTTATACCCAATAGCAAGGTCGAACTGAAGGTGATGGATGGTATGTTTTATCTCTCGGGAACAGGTTTCTACGACGAGTGGGCCAAGGCTGATGCCGTCATCGAGGATGCCCGCAAGAACACCGAACCTGCTGCCACCGAGGCCATTCTGAAGCGCTACCTCCAGGAACATGCCATGGAGGCTGGTTGCATAAGTTGCTTCCTCCACGAACAGGCATTGCCCACGGAGGTCATCGTTAGCCTCCTACCCGAAGAAGTCAAACTGGGAAGTTTTGCCAAGGAGGCTGTCAGGGAAGTCCGCATTGCCCAACTGGAAAAGGAGGCAGAGGAGAGAGAAGCCAAGATGCAAGACAACTATGTACCCGATATTGAGAAGTACAAACAGGAGACTTCCGCACATATAGGCAAACCCATTGACTTGGGACTCTCCATAATGTGGGCCGACATGAATGTAGGCGCTACCAAACCCGAAGAGGCAGGCTATTTCTTCACCTGGGGTGACATAGAACCTCTCACCGGTACGGAAGCCCACAGTTGGTACAACTACCGCTGGTGCAGGAGTTCGGAGCGAAAACTTCGCAAGTACAACACCAAGGAGGATCGTGGTACTGTGGACCAGCACACCACGCTCCTTCCCGAGGACGATGCTGCTTGTGTCTACTGGCAAAACGATTGGCGCATGCCAACCAAGGAAGAGGTAGACGAACTGTTGGAGAAGTGCCAATGGGAATGGACGGAGCAGAATGGCGTGGAAGGTACACGCATCACGGGTCCTAACGGCAACTCTATCTTCCTCCCCACCACAGGTTGCTACAACCATACCGGTTTCGACATGAAGGGTGTGAAGGGTTACTTCTGGACCTCAAGCATCGACCCCGAGAATCCGCAGAATTCCTATTATCTCTGCTTCCGTAAGGATGCCATTGCCAACGATCTCGCCGGCCGAATGGCTGGTCGCACCGTACGCCCAGTTTGTCCTGTACGAAAGTAAGTCGTTGGGCCAAATTATCGTACCAATGGAAATTATACTTCTGCGGGGCTGAAAGTATTTCATTACATAAATATTGTGACATTCCACATACTTACACAAGAGGCTGGCCTGCACGGTCAGCCTTTTTAATGTTGCATTTGTGATAAAACGAAAGGATTTTTGCAAATAATTACAAACATTCTTTGTGTTTTACACACTAATTTGTAACTTTGCCAAATGAGTGTACACGCGCGACGCATATCTGTGCGCGCAAGAGACTCAAAAAATGTGAATGTAACAAACGAATCTATTACTAAAAAAATTAGTATGATGAACGCTGAAGAACACACCACTATGGAGGAAGGTGTAGTAATCCAGGAAGAGAGCGTAGCCCAGGAGACTGAGGCTGTAGTAGAACCCCAGGCAGAGGTTACTGCCCAGGAAGAAGTAAAAATGCCTATCTTGCACACCAAGGAAGAGGTGTTGCAACGCGCCAAGGAGATTGCCGAAAGCGAGGAAGGAAGCGACCGTCAGGAGCTCGACACATTGAAGCAACTCTTCTACAAGTATCGCAAGGCCGAACTCAACGCTGAGCGTGAGGCTTACCTCGCAACAGGCGCTGCACCCGAGAATTTCATCCCTCAGCTCGACAGCACAGAGGAGGAGTTCAAGCAGGCTATGCAGACCATCCGTCAGCGCCGTGCTGAACAGCAGGCTGAGCAGGACCGCATCAAGCAGGAGAACCTCAACCGCAAGTTGGCTATCATTGAGCGTATCAAGGAACTGGCAAGCACACCCGATCAGGCTAACCAGACCTACGACGAATTTAAGGCACTCCAGGCTGAGTGGAAAGAGATAAAGGCTGTACCCGCAGAGAACGCTACCGAACTGTGGAAGAACTATCAACTCTATGTGGAGCAGTTCTACGACCTGCTGAAGTTGAACAGCGAGATGCGCGAGTATGACTTCCGCAAGAATCTTGAGGCTAAGTTGCATCTGTGTGAGCAGGCTGAGAAGTTGGCCGACGAGACTGATGTAATCGCCGCCTTCAACCAACTCCAGGGCTTGCATCAGGAGTACAAGGAGATCGGCCCCGTATCGAAGGAACTTCGCGAAGAGATATGGAACCGCTTCAAGGCTGCCAGCACCGTTATCAACAAGCGTCATCAGGATCACTTCCTCGCCATCAAGGAGCGTGAGGAAGAGAACCTTGCCAAGAAGACTGCACTCTGCGAGAAAGTAGAGGGCTTCAATACCGACGAACTGAAAACTTTCGCTGAATGGAACAGTATCACCGAGCAGATCATCGCTGCACAGGCAGAATGGAAGACCATCGGTTTTGCACCACAGCGCATGAACCAGCAGATATTTGAGCGTTTCCGCGCTGCTTGCGACAACTTCTTCCAGAAGAAGGCTGAATTCTTCAAGGAAGTGAAGGACGGACTCACCGAGAACCTGGCCAAGAAGACCGCTCTCGTAGAGAAGGCAGAGGCACTGAAGGACAGCAAGGACTGGCGTGCTACAAGCGAGGCACTCATCCAACTCCAGAAGGAGTGGAAGAGCATCGGTGCTATCCCCCGCAAGAATAGCGAGGCTCTCTGGCAGCGTTTCATCGGTGCATGCGATGCCTTCTTCGAGGCAAAGAACGCAGCTACTGCTGACCAGCGCAATGAAGAGCAGGAGAACATGGCTCGCAAACTGGCTATCATCGAGCAGTTGCAGGCTCTCGTGGAGAATCCCACACAGAACGATGCAGCACAGACTGTACGCGCTCTGCAACAGCAGTGGAACGAGGTAGGTCATGTACCTTTCCGCGAGAAGGACAAACTCTACAAACTGTACCGAGAGGCTTGTGACAAACTCTACAAGCAGTTCAACGCCAATGCACAGAATCGTCGTCTCGACAATTTCAAGGCCAACCTGAAGAGCAACATTGAGAAGGACGGTGGCAACCTCCAGCGTGAGCACAACCGCATGATGCGTGCTTACGAGGCACTCCGTAGCGAGATCCAGACCTACGAGAACAACATCGGCTTCCTGACTGCCAAGTCAAAGAAGGGCAACAGTCTCGTAGATGAGATGCAACGCAAGGTGGACAAGCAGAAGGAGGAATTGGCTCTCCTGGCCAAGAAGATCAAGGCTGTAGAGGCCGAGATGAAGAAGGGCGAATAAGCACACAGATTTATACCCTACAACACTTATACAACTACACCCCAGAAGCCACTAGACTTCTGGGGTGTAACTTTTTATCAGTCAATAATCGGAATTAACGGAATATCAAGTTATCAGACTATCCTACCCTCTTATTCCAATATAATGCGCTCTGCCTCCACAGGCTGGCGAAGGAATATGGTGGCCGACTCATTGAACATGGCGGGATCCTCCGTAGTAAGGAAACGGCACGAGGCACCTTGTGTGATGCGCTCCTCCATGTCGGGATGACGCAGGAGATAGTTGTGCAGACTATTAGCCACATACTCGCCCTGAGGAAGCACACGCACATTGGAGGGCACATACTTCAATATCTTGTCGAGCAAGAGAGGATAGTGCGTGCAACCCAACAATATGGTGTCGATCTCGGGATCGTGATGCATCAGGTTACCAATACGCTTCTGCACGAAATAGTCCGCTCCAGGAGAGTCAAACTCCTGATTCTCCACCAAAGGCACCCACATAGGACAAGCCTCCGAGGTGACCTGCATCTGGGGATAGGACTTCGCAATCTCCAGTTCGTAGGTATGGCTTCGTATGGTACCTGGGGTAGCAACGATGCCTATGTGACCCGTCTGCGTGATATCGCCCAGAGCCTCCACCGTAGGACGGATGATACCGAGCACACGGCGTGAGGGGTCAATCTGTGGGAGATCGTTCTGCTGAATACTGCGGAGCGCCTTGGCAGAAGCCGTGTTACACGCCAGGATAACGAGATGGCAACCCATGTCGAAGAGGCGCTTCACAGCCTGCAAGGTAAACTCATACACCACATCAAAACTACGCGTACCATAAGGTGCACGGGCATTGTCGCCCAGATAGAGATAGTCGTACTGAGGCATGACACCACGGATCTGACGCAAGATGGTCAGACCACCGTATCCAGAGTCGAAGATACCGATAGGACCAGGTTGTATGTGGGTGTCAATAGTGCCGGTTTGCATATGGTTCGGTTATTATTCAGGACGAGCGGTCTCCGCAGGTACCTCATGGTTCTCTGCAGGTTGTTGGTTTGTGGCGGGTGTGGTCTCCTCCTTCTCTGCAGGACGGTCGTTCTGCAATACGGGGATACCCAATTTCTCACGAACGATGTTGCTCACATCATCGCCCAAGAGAGGATTGATGAAAGGACAAGCGTTGTCGTCGATATTGAGGATGAAACTGTAGCCCATCTCCATACCGATACCCACAATCGTCTTATTGAGTTGATCGGTGATACCCTTCAGAAGGGTCTGCTCAGCCTCAGCCAGCAGTCGTTCAGCCTCCTTGCGGAACTTCACACCACGATCCATCAATTCCTGAAGTTCGGCCTGACGCTTCTGCAGGATGTTGACGGGAAAATCCTTCTGACCCTGCAAGAAGTCAGCAAACTTGCGCTGAAACTCCTCCTCACCACGCGCAGCCTCCTGCTCATAGACCGACTTCAGTTTCTGAAGTTCCTGCTGAGCCTGTACATACTGAGGCATCTCCTGGCAGATGGTGCGATAACTGAGGTAACCGAACTTTACCTGAGCTGCCGCCGAGATGGGCAGCAGCAACAGGATGAGTATGAATGATTTGAGTTTCATTCTGACAAGTCAATTTTAGATATTAGATACCCAGAGCCTTCTTGATCTCGGGGGTAACATCAGTGCTGAGGGTGGGATTGACGAAGGGAATAACGCCGTTTGAGGTGTCCACGATATAGATGTAGCCACCAGCTTCGCCTACCTTCTTCAGTGCGTCCATCAGAAGGTTGTTGATTGTCTCCATCTTCTCAGCCTGAGCCTTCTGGAAAGTCTGCTGGTTGTCCTGCATACCGGTCTGCAGAGCCTCATCGAGCTTCTGCAACTCCTGCATACGGCGCTGCTTTACATTCTCAAGAAGGTTAGCCTCCTGCTTCTGGAAGTCCTCATACTTCTTCTGGAGCTCCTCCTGCATCATTCTGATGTCGTTCTCGAGCTGTTCGCCCAGCACCTTGAGTTCATCCATAGCCTTGGTGTACTCCTTCATGTTGGGGATAACTTCAGCAGAGTTGAAGTGTGCAAACTTCTGAGCGAAGATGCTCAGGGGTGCCATAAAAAGAATGGCCAAAAGAATCTTTTTCATTTTCCTAATGTTTTATGATTTGTTAATTTATATACACATTATTCTATCACGCATACGCGCGAGGCACCGATTAGTTACCGTATCCCAACTTCAGCAACACCTCATTGCTGATGTCGATCTTGGGAGAGGCATAGATGATACCAGCATCACTGGCACGGTCAAGTACGAGGGAGTAGCCCTTCTGGTCGCAGATGTCCTTCACAGCGTTGTATATCTCATCCTGAATGGGAGTCATCAGGCTCTCACGCTTCTTGAAGAGTTCGCCTTCGGTGCTGAAGTACTTACGCTTCAGTTCGCTTGCCTCCTTCTCCTTGGCCACGATAGCCTCCTCACGACGGGTCTTCTCCTCCTGGCTCAGGAAGACAGCCTCACTCTGGTAGTTCTTATAGAGGGTCTTTGCCTCGTTGTTGAGTGCCTCAACCTCAGCCTCCCACTTCTTGCTCACCTGATTGAGTTGTTCGTTGGCACGCTCGTAAGCGGGGATATTCTTCAGGATGTACTCCATGTCGATCAATACGAACTTCTGTGCATTGGCAATGTTTGCACCGCAAAGCATCACCAAAAGGGTAATCATGAACTTCTTCATATCGCTAATTGTTTTTTGATTTCTATACTTTGAATATTTATGTTTGACGATTAGAACTCCTGACCGAGGATAAAGTGGAACTGGCTACCAGAGTACTGCTTGCTACCGAATACGGAATCAAATCCGTAAGCCCAGTCGATACCGAGCAGACCCACCATAGGCAAGAAGATACGCACACCGAGACCAGCAGAGCGCTTCATGTCGAAGGGGTTGAACTTCTTCACGCTGGTCCAGGCGTTACCACCTTCAGCAAAGGCGAGGGCATAGATATTGGTGCTGGTGCCGAGCATCAAGGGGTAGCGAAGTTCGAGGGTCAGACGATCATAGGCATAACCACTATAGCCACGAGGTGTCAGCGCACCGTTGTCGTAACCACGCAGACCAATGGTCTCCGTACCATAGTTGTAACTGTATCCCGAGGTTCCGTCACCGCCCACATAGAAGGTCTCGAAGGGTGACTTCTTGCTGGGGCTGTAGTTGCCGAGCAAACCAAACTCCACGCGGGTCATCAGCACGAGGTTCTTCGTACCGGGAGTAAGGGGAATGAAGGTACGACCCTTGAACTTCCACTTGTGGTACTCAATCCAGCGATACTTCTCCTGCAACTCCTTCTGATAGCTTGATGCATAGGGATTATTGGCCAGACTGCCATAGTCCTTGCCATCCCAAAGCGAATAGGGAGGTGTGAACGATGCAGAGAATACAAACTCCGAACCGCTACGAGGATAGATGGGGTTGGCTGTAGATGAACGCGAGAGCGTGAAGCCGAGGTTGATGTTGTTACAAGAACCGTTGCTCACGAGGAAGTACTGCCAGTCCTTGAGGCTGTAGCGGGTGTACGACAGTTCTGCCATAAACTGGAAGTAGTCGTCGGGCCAGCGCAGACGCTTACCCCAACCCATACTAACACCCATGATCTTCACGAACTTATCAGGATCATAGTAGTTCTCATACCAGTTGCCACCATAACCGTAGCCATAACCGTAGCCACCATAGAGGTAACTGTTGTAAAGGCTGTTGTAGGCAGCAGAGTTGTAGTAGTTGTCGCTCACATCAGTCTGCTTCGAGAAGAAAGCATTGATAGACAACTGATTGGGACGCTTGCCACCACACCAGGGATTGAGGTACGATATGCTGTAGGCCTGATAGTATCGGCCATTGGTCTGACCACTGATACTGAAGGTCTCACCATTACCCTGAGGTAGCACACCACGGCGCAAACCGTCTTTCCTGAAGAGGTTGGCCATGCTGAAGTTGCTGAACTTCAAACCAATCTTTCCAATCACACCCGTCTGACCATAACCGAGTGAGAACTCAATCTGGTCGTTGGACTTTGACACGAGGTTCCATGCAAGGTCCACGGTTCCGTCATCAGGATTGGGCTGGATATCATACTGGATAGCCTCAGCATCGAAATGACCCATAGCGGCGATCTCACGGTACGAACGCTCGAGAGCATCCTTGCTGAAGAGGTCACCGGGCTTGTTACGCAGTTCACGGCGCACCACATTCTCATACACACGGTCGTTACCCGAGATGGTCACACGGCTGAAGCGAGCCTGCGTACCCTCAGAGATACGGAGTTCGAGGTCGATAGAGTCACCATCAATGTTCATCTCATGCTGTGTGAGGCGATAGAACACATATCCGTTGTTGTAGTAGAGGTTACCCACAGCATCGTCGTCGCTTGAGAGACGCTCGTTGAGGCGCTTCTGGTTGTAGATGTCACCACGCTTCATGTCGAGTATGCTCTCCAGGTATTCGGTGGGATAAAGTGTGTTGCCCACCCAAGAGATGTTGCGGATATAGTAGCGCTGACCCTCCTCCACGGCAATGTGTACATCGACACTCTTGTCATCGAAGGGCACCACACTGTCGCTCAGGATCACAGCGTCGCGATAACCCAGTTCGGCATACTTGGCAAGCAAGTTGTCCTTGGCCTCCTTGTATTTCTTCTCCACGAACTTCTTCGAACGGAACCAGCCCGCCATAGAGCGACGCTCGTGGATAGTCTTCAAGGCACCGCTCTTGAGGATGGTACCCTTGATACCCTTCTCGTCGAGAGCCTGATTACCAGAGAGGTAGATATGGTTGACACGCAACTTATCCTTCTTGTCGATATTCACATCCACAATCACCTTGCCAGGCTGTGCCACATCGTCACGATATACGATATTCACCTCCGCATTACCAAAACCCTTGTCGTCGAAGTAGCGCTTACCCCAGGTCTTGGCACGCTCAATGGTATTGGGAGCCAACTGACTGCCTTTCACCAGTCCGAGTTTGGTCTCCAGGTCCTCGCGCTCACTCTTCTTCACACCGTTGTAGTTGATCTCGGAGATGCTAGGCAACTGCGTGAGAGCCACATGCAGATAAGCCTTGTCGCCTACGATGCTGTCCACGCTGATAGAGACATTAGAGAAGAGGCCATGACGCCAGTAGCGCTTGACGGCCTTCGTAATCTCATCGCCAGGGATGTTGATACGCTGTCCCACAGTGAGGCCCGACAGACCCACAAGGAGGTATTCGTCATAATTGTTCACACCGCTTACCGTAATACCTCCGAGGGTATAGGGACGCGGTGAACGAGAGTAGTCTACCTCGGGTTTCACCTGCACATCGCCATGCTCCAACTGAGCCAGCGCAGGCACTACGGCCAAGGTAAATGCTATTATTAAAAGGTATATGCGTTTCATCTGATTCACTTACACTATGCTTGTTCGGTCACCTGTTCGCCCGTCTTGCCAAATCGGCGCTGACGCTGTTGGTAGTCCACAATGGCACGATGGAGTTCCTCCTCGAGGAAATCGGGCCAGAAGGTGGGCGTAAAATAGAATTCGCTATAGGCACACTGCCAAAGCAGATAGTTGCTGATGCGATACTCACCTCCGGTGCGTATGAGCAGTTCGGGCTCGGGCATGAAGTGAGTCTGCAGGTGAGCGTTGATGAGTTCCTCGTTGACCTCTTCAGACTTCAGCTCTCCGCTTTCCACCTTGCGTGCTATTCGTTGCATGGCATCGGTCAGTTCCCAGCGAGAGGAGTAACTGATAGCCAGCACGAGTGTCATATGCGTATTGTTCTCCGTATGCTTGCACACCGTCTCGAGGTGATTGCGCACAGCCTCGGGCAGGCGGGCCATATCGCCTATTGCACGCAGACGGATGTTGTTCTTCATAAACACATCCTCAAGCAGACGGTCCAGCAGGAGTTGCATCAGAGCCTCAATCTCTGCAGAAGGTCGGTTCCAGTTCTCCGTGCTAAAGGTATATAGCGTGAGATACTTCACACCTAAACGGGCACACTCTTCAGTGATGCGCGACACGGTCTCTGCACCCTGACTGTGTCCAGCCGTGCGATGCAGACCCTGTGCCTGAGCCCAACGGCCATTGCCATCCATGATGATAGCAATATGCTGGGGCAGACGCTCGGTATCTATCTGTTCTTTCAGTGTCATATAGTGTTATTTTCTTTATTTCGATTCATGTCAGGCATCCCTCTGCGAGGAGCATGCCTTGAGGCAAGGGGTTGTGCGTCAGTTGTTGCACTTCCTGTATTTGGGACACATGTCGTAGGTCACAAAGAGCATCAGGAAAGAGTAGCAATCCTTGTTCTTGAACCCTGCACTCTGCACCCCGTAAGGGTGGTCGAGTTGCTGTGTCTCACGACTCACATCCAACCGGTCGGAAGTGGTGAAACGCATGGTCCACTCTGCTCCGACATTGAGGCGTGGCCTCAGTTTGTATTTCACACCCACACCAATGGGGGCGTTGAGAGCCAGGTTGGCAGGAGCACCGCCTACGGCAAGCGTGAATCCCAGTCCGGCTGTGGCATAGGGGGTGATGGGACTGTTTCCCTTGTAGCCTCCTCCGAGACCGTATCCCCAGAAGTTGAACTCAAACTGCGCTCCGAGGTCGAGCACATTGCGCTTGAAGTGCACCGTGGTGAGCGCTCCGCCTTCGGGAGTCTGGCTTGTTGCATCCAGAGGTATGTACGCCCCCTTTGAGTTACCTCTCACACTGCCTATTGCCAGGTCACCCTTCACCGCCATACGGGGATTGAGCACGCGTCGTGCAATGACGCCACCCATAGCACTGCTGTGCTTGAAGGGCACACTGTTGGCATCACCGGTGTAGAAGCAAGTGCCCAGTCCACCACCCAACTCCAGTTGGTACTCCAGGTCTTGCGACCATCCCTTCAGAGGCAGGGCAAGGAGCAGTATGATGATGCCGTATATGTATCTCATTCGTTATTCGTTCGTCCTTGTGTTAGTCAAACAGTGCACTGTTGAGTCGTCCTCTCCAGAGTTGACCATCGATAAGCACCCAGAGGTAGCGACCATCCTCCGAGGTAGCCGTGATGAGACGCGCCTTCGAAGCCACCTGTTTCATACCTTCGGCCACGGTCATCAACTCGTGCGACACCCATGTCACACCAAAGTCCTTGCTACTGTAGATGCAACCCAGTGCTTCGTCGGACATAAACTGTCCCACACCGTTCTCCATATCCTCCGGTTCACCACCCAAGAGGATCACACCACCGTCGTAGTTCACCATATTGGACTGCTTGAGCACGGGGAAGATATGCTTGATAGCACCGTTCTCTGTGTGGTAAGCCCAGCAAGCCTTGCACTCTGCGTCGGCCGAACCGGTCCACATCTTCGACCACACACGACCCTTGAGTCCGTTCTCCGTCTTACCCGTGAGAAGGAGGCGGAGGTTACCGTTCTTCTGCGTCATCGACATCACACTGACATCCTGTACGGGAAGGAGCGAGGCCTCATCGTCGAGTTGCTCCTCCTGCCATGCCTCTGCCGACTGGGCCGACGACATCAGTTTGCCATCCACCAAGGCATAGAAGCAGTCCTTGCTCACACCCACGAGGCGCAGACCCTCCATACCCATCATGCGCGAGCGCCATTCCTGACCGTCCACACTGTAGCGTATGCCACCCTTGGCTGTGCTGGCATAGAGCATGCCGTTAGCCTCCTGTACGCTGGCCACCTGGAGCCCCTCGGCCTCTGCGAGTGCCACCTTCTTCCATTCGCCCTGCTTCTGCAAGGGACGCTCGTAGCAGTTGACAGCACCGTCGGTCTGCTGTGTGTAGACCAACAGACGACCGTTGAGCACCACCATCTTACGCTGGTCACAATTCACGAGTTCAGGCACAGAGGCAGACACACCCAGACTGTCCCACACGGTAGCGTCGGGGTTCATGCGATGAGCGTTGACCTTCACCGTGTAGCGACGCGTGCTCGTACCGTCCGAAGATATCACAAGAAACTCACGGGGCTTACTGAAGTCGAGCGAGTCCTTCGTGCTGTAGGTCACCCAGGCCGTATCAGCAGGTTCGAGTCCCTTGATATCCTTGGGTCGATGCAACAGCACCTTATCGAAGGAGCAATTGGTCAGTATGGCTCTCACCACAGCATTGTAGGGCAGAGAGTCGCGGTTCTCAATGAGTTGCTCGCGCTGGTCGATATACATGGGGAAAGCAGAACCCGAGAAGGAGGTGTAGTAGATACTGTCCTGACCTTTCGATCCTTTGATCGTATGGGTCTGTCTGATTGATCCCAGCGAGAAAGCCGTGATGCTACAGTCGTCCGAGAGCTCTACCTCTTCACGATCCCCAAGACAAGAAGTGAGCATCAGAGATGCCACTACTGCACAAAAAAGGGTATATGTAAATGTCTTCATTCTATGCCTGTTTATGCGTACGCATGTTAAATCAAGGTACAAAGGTAAGTTTATTTTCCTCAATATGGAAACATTAAGCCGTCTTTTGCACCATTTTTGGCATTATTTTAGACATCAAGGAGCATTTATGCCGATTTTTTAGAGATTTTTAAGGAGAAAAGCAAGGTTTAGTCGTTTTTTTGTCACAGTTTCGCCACAGGGAGTCCCCCCAAAGGGGGCGAGCAGAAATGAGGAGAAAGATTATCTGCGGTAGGTCACAATTGTGCGACCGTCCACCACCTCCACTGTGCCTCTTGGCAGTCCGTCGAGGACGGGAGCCTTCACCCCCTGATGCAGACAGAAGGGAGCCGTCTCCACGCGTATCTCATCCCACAGGTTGGCCTCCATGAATCGGCGCAATGTCTCTGCCCCACCCTCCACAAGGAGTGTCTGTATATTTCTCTCGTGTAGGGTACTCATCAGAACTTCAAGATTCCAGTTGTTCCACACGAGCGTGTCAGCCTCATCGTTGAAGAGTCGCAGGTCGCAGGGCAAGTTGCCCTTCGTATCGATGACCACACGGAGCGGATTGCCATGCCACTGACTGGCATTTTCTTTCAAAGAAAGAGGCAGGTTGCCCGTCTTGCCACGAGGTGTCCATTCTCTCACGGTCAGCGAGGGGTTGTCGGCTAGTGCCGTTGCACCACCCACGAGTATGGCATCGCTCAACGCCCTAACGCGGTGCATCAGCGTCAGTGTGAGTGGTGTTGAGAATTTTACAGGTTCGCCACCACGGCGCAGGGCGTCGATGAAACCGTCCTCACTCTGGGCCCACTTGAGGGTGATGTAAGGGCGCTTGAGGGTGTGGTAGGTCACGAAGGTACGGTTGAGGGCAAGGCATTCTTCCTCCAGCACGCCCACCGTCACACTGATCCCGGCATCTTGCATCTTCTTGATACCCAGTCCGTCCACCTTGGCAAAGGGGTCTCTGCACCCCACCACACAGCGCTTCAGTCCCTTGCTCACGATGAGGTCGGCACAGGGGGGCGTCTTGCCATAATGAGCACAGGGCTCCAGACTCACATAGATGGTGCTCCGGCAGAGCAGTTCGGGCTGACGCACCGAGGCGAGGGCATTGACCTCCGCATGAGGACCGCCCTGACAGATATGATAACCCTCACCGATGATCCGTCCATCACACACCACCACGGCCCCCACCATCGGGTTGGGTCGTGCTCCAGCCAGACCCTGTCGGGCCAGTTGCAGACAGCGACGCATATAGCGCTCATCCTCCATCCTCTGCTGGGCCATTTGCGCCTCTTCGCTCATCATTTTCTTGTCTTCGGTGCTGATTTCGGGACTCATATCATCGTTCTTTATCATATTTTTTGTAGTTTTGCAAGGTCAAAAACACTTCATCCTCAAGTTCGGCGTATGAAATTGCTTCACGAAACCACCCAACAACTCTCTGCGGTCTACCCTTCCGGAGAGGCTTCTGCCCTGGCCCGCTGGGTGATGGAGGAGAAGTTTGGCTTGACGCTCACGGATATAATGATGGACAAAGATAATGATTTATCTTCAGTTGAGCGACAAGAATTGCAAAATATTACCGAAAGACTGCTTCGTAAGGAACCAATCCAGTACATTTTGGGACAAACACGCTTCGGCGAACTCACTTTGCATGTGGGTCCCGGCGCACTCATTCCCCGTCCCGAGACCCTCGAGTTGGTGGAGTGGATATACCAGTGCCACACCCCCACATCGCGCCCCGCGCTCCAGGTGCTCGACATCGGTACGGGAAGTGGTTGCATCGCCCTTTCCCTGGCCCATCGGGGCTTTGCCGTAGAGGCGTGGGACATCAGCGAGGAGGCGCTCCGTATAGCCCGGTCCAACGCTGAAAGACTCCATTTGGATGTCCGTTTTAAGAAGGAAGATATTTTACAAATAGCCAAGTTAGAAGAGACAACTATACCCGGTACGACTGCCACAACCGACACCTCCAACGCCCCTCTCTCCTTTGATATCATCGTGAGTAATCCGCCCTACATCTGCGAGCAAGAGGCAGAGGAGATGGAGACCAATGTACTGGACCACGAACCTCATCTGGCTCTCTTCGTGCCCAATGACGACCCACTCCTCTTCTACCGTCACATCGCACGCTTTGCATCGCGCCATCTCCGTCCCGGAGGTCAACTCTTCTTTGAGATCAATCGTGCCTATGGCATAGAGACTTGTCAGATGCTCTCTGACATGGGGTTCACCGACATCACACTTCGCAACGATCAGTTCGACAACCCACGCATGATACAGGCAACCCTCTATAGCGAACCTCATCCTCAACCCTCAACCGCACGCCTATGAACCAAGACCTACTCCACCGTGCCACGGCCCTTTGTGCTAGTAGCGAGCACTGCTGTCACGACATACGCGAGAAGTTACTCCGATGGGGCGGTAGCGAAGGGGAAGCCGAAGAGATTATCGACTATCTCTTGGATGAGAAATATATTGACGAAGCACGATTCTCCATAGCCTTTGCCAAGGACAAGATGCGCTTCAACCACTGGGGACGACAGAAGATCGGTCAGGCCTTGCGCATGCTTCAGATACCTGCCCCTCTTCGTTCGGAGGCACTCCAAGCATTGCCCGAAGACGAATACCTCGACATCCTCACCCACATCCTGGCCAGCAAACAGCGGAGCGTGAAGGGTAAGAATGCGTACGAGCGTCAGGCCAAACTCATCCGCTTTGCGCTCTCGCGTGGTTTTGAGATGTCGCTGATCCACCAATGTCTTCCCGAGCCCGATGAGGAGAGCGACTTCCGTGAGCCCGACGACATTGACTTTCGCGAACCTGACGAAGACGAATTTCACGAACCCGACGAAGACTGATGAACTTTTGGAAAGACTTCATAGCATATCGCAAGTGCAACATCTGTCAGCAGAAATTGCTTGACAAAGAGCAGTGTCTCTGTACGGGTTGCACCGCCATGCTTTGTGAGAGTCTGCATAGCAGTGCCTTCTTCAACGACACCAACAATTTCACGGCACGCCTCTTCTGGGGCAATGCGCCTATTGAGCGCGCCAAGGTGCTGTTTGTCTACCATCCCGGAGAGGGGATAAGCCACCTCCTACAGTGTATCAAGTACAAGGAGCATTCCGACACCTGCTATCAGTTGGGCTGTACTCTCGGGGTGCACCTCCTCGAACAGGGTTTTCTTGAGGGCATCGACCTCATTGTGCCTGTTCCGCTGTCCAAGCAACGCCGTCGCAAGAGGGGTTACAACCAGAGCGAGGGCATAGCAGAGGGCATCTCGCATCTCTCACACATTCCCCTCGACCGGGGCGGGGTGGAGCGACACATCGACAACCGTTCGCAGACACGCCTCTCCCTCACCGAGCGACGCGCCAATGTGAGGGGTATCTTCCGCGTGGCTCGCCCCGAACACTTTGAGGGGAAGCACATTCTCATCATCGACGACATCATCACTACGGGTGCCACCGTGAGCGAACTCATCCTCACCATCGCCGAGTCTGCACCGCATGCCATCTTCTCCGTTTCGGCCCTCGGTCGCGGTGCCAAACTTCCTGACAAACACTGACCCAAACAGGCTCACCCACAGCCACATCTACCCGTCGTGCATGCCATGTGCCGTGTGCTATTTCTCTCAAAAAATTTGGAAGTAGGGAAAATTCGTTGTACCTTTGCGTCTTAATAAAATTAAGAAAATCAAAAAACAAATACGATTATGAAGACTCTCGAGACCATTTTTGCAGGCAAACTGCTCAAGGTTAAGGCTATCAAACTCCAGCCTACCAATCCTTTCACCTGGGCATCAGGTTGGAAGTCACCTTTCTATTGCGACAACCGTAAGACGCTCTCTTACCCCGATCTGCGCAGTTTTGTGAAGATTGAGATTGCTCGTATCATCAGCGAGAACTTCCCCGAGGTCGATGCTATTGCAGGTGTGGCTACCGGTGCTATCCCCCAGGGTGCCTTGGTTGCCGATGCGCTCAACCTTCCCTTCGTTTATGTGCGTAGCAAACCAAAGGATCACGGTCTGGAAAACCTCATCGAGGGCGAACTGAAGCCCGGCATGAAGGTAGTAGTGGTAGAGGACCTCATCTCTACCGGTGGCAGTTCGCTGAAGGCTGTTGACGCCATCCGCAACAACGGTTGCGAGGTATCGGGCATGGTTGCCAGCTACACCTATGGTTTCAAGGTGGCCGAGGAGGCATTCAAGGATGCACAGGTTACACTCTACACCCTCACCAACTATGAGGCTGTGGTTGAGGAGGCTCTCCGCACCGGTTATATCTCTGAGGACGATGTACCTCTGCTCAACGAGTGGCGCAAGGATCCCGCTAACTGGCAGAAGTAAAAGCCCCACACAGACGGCTTTTGGCCGTACATTGTAATTTGTCAAACTTGTACATACATCTATGACCAAATACGAAAGCGGCATAAAGACTATTTATGCCACCACACAGCGTGTCTATGAGAAGCTCTCCGACTTGAGTCATCTCCAGACTCTCCAGGAGCGCCTCTCTGACCCTGCTTATGCCGACATCATCCGTCAGCAGTCTGCAGGCAAAGTCACCGACGAACAACTTCAGCAAATCCAGTCCAAGGTTGCTGAGATGCAGTTCACCACCGATGCCGTATCCGTCCCCGTGGAGCAACTCGGAGGTGCTATCACCCTCGGCATCATTGAGCGCGAGGCACCCAAACTCATCAAGATGGTGCTTCTCGGCGCTCCTATGGAGGCCAACCTCTGGATACAGCTCCTCCCCTGCAACGAGGGCACACGCATGAAGGTGACCATCGGTGCCGAACTCAACTTCTTCATCAAGCAGATGGTGGGTAAGAAACTTGAGACGGGCGTCGACAAACTTGCCGACATGCTCGCCATGATACCTTATTAAAGGTTTTAGGGGGGACTTCCAGGGAATCGCAAGGAACGAGGTTTTAGGATTAAGGATTAAGGCTAAAGGTTTTAGCGCAATAAAGTTATAAGGAAATGAAGCTTTGGGAAAAGAATTTTGAGGTAAACAAAGAGATTGAACGCTTCACCATCGGTAGAGATCGCGAGCTCGACCTCTATCTGGCAGAGCACGATGTTATGGGTTCGATGGCTCACATCACGATGCTTGAGAGCATCGGACTGCTTGAGGCCGACGAACTCCGTCAGCTCCTTGCCGAACTCCGTCACATCCATGCCGATATCTTGGCTGGCAACTTCGTGATAGAGGAAGGCATAGAGGATGTTCATTCACAGGTAGAACTTCTCCTCACGCGCCGTCTGGGCGACATGGGCAAGAAGATCCATTCTGGCCGTTCGCGCAACGACCAGGTGCTCCTCGACCTCAAACTCTTCACCCGCCGACAACTGCAATATGTGGCAGAGGATGTGCGCACCCTCTTCGACGAACTCATCCAGCAGAGCGAGAACTACAAGCATGTGCTGATGCCTGGCTACACGCATCTTCAGGTGGCTATGCCCAGCAGTTTCGGACTCTGGTTTGGTGCCTACGCGGAGAGCCTTGTGGACGACATGCTCTTCCTGCAGGCTGCGTTCCGCATGACCAACCGCAACCCTTTGGGTTCGGCCGCAGGATACGGAAGCAGTTTCCCTCTCAACCGCAGTCTCACCACCGAACTTCTCGGTTTCGACTCGATGGACTACAATGTGGTCTATGCCCAGATGGGACGAGGTAAGATGGAGCGCAATGTGGCTTTTGCCATGGCTTCCATCGCCGGCACCATCGCCAAGTTGGCCTTCGATGCTTGTATGTTCAACTCGCAGAACTTCGCCTTCGTGAAACTTCCCAACGAGTGCACCACCGGTTCGAGCATCATGCCTCACAAGAAGAATCCAGATGTCTTCGAACTCACACGAGCCAAGTGCAACAAGCTCCAGGCTCTCCCCACGCAGGTCACACTCATCATGAACAATCTCCCTTGCGGTTACTTCCGCGACCTGCAGATCATCAAGGAAGTGTTCCTCCCCGCATTCGAGGAGTTGCGCGACTGTCTGCACATGACGGCCTACATCATCAACAAGATCAAGGTCAACGAGCACATCCTCGACGATCCCCGCTACGACCTTATGTTCTCCGTAGAGGAGGTCAACCGCCTTGCCTCTGAGGGCATGCCTTTCCGCGATGCCTACAAGAAGGTGGGTCTCGACATCGAGGCAGGCCAGTTCACACCCCAGAAGAGTGTCAACCACACCCACGAGGGTTCTATCGGCAACCTCTGCAACGACCGCATCCAGGCTCTGATGGACCACATCTGGTCTGAGTTCAACTTCCAGCGCATCACCGATGCCGAGTCCAGTCTGCTCCGTCCATAGTCTCCCCGATGCTCCAACGATTCTGCCTCGCCCTCTGCTGTCTGCTGTGCCTCTCTTGCGGTGACCCTTTCTCCGTCACTCACAAGTATTGTGACCTCCCCGCACGCTTCACCTTCAATCCCGTGTCGTCGGTGTCACAACTCTTCAGCGCGTGCAACAGCATGGGTCAGTGGTGTCTCGTCACCTCCACCGCCTCGCAGTTCATCTTCCAGAACACAGAGGGTAGCACACCCGTCAACCGCACCGCCGCCAGCAACTACACCGACTTCTATTTCGGCCTGGCTGGTTTCGTGGTGGGCTTGCCCAACATCCCCGAGATTGGTTCGGACCTCCCCATCGTCACTTGCTACGACCGCGCTTGTCGCAACTGCTACGAGCAAAACCATGTCATCAAACCCGTCTATCTCCAGACGGGTGGCTATGCCATATGTCACAAGTGCGAGCGGAGCTACAATCTCAACGATCAGGGTCTCGTGGCACGCGGTCCCGCAGGCAAGGCTCTCTATCGCTACCGCGTGAACTACGCCCCCTCCTCCAACACCCTCATCATCCACAATGTAGGAGGCTCTCGCTGACCCTTCCCCTTCCTTTTTTCACCTCCATTTCTCCTCATTCGCAAGCACGGAAGGCAAGCATACCCTTGTTCAGAAATACAAATCTACCCTCCTTCGTAAAATTATTCCCACCAAAGAATTGCAAGTTATGAATTATTTTGTAACTTTGCACCCACAAAGGCTGCCCAGATGGTGGAATTGGTAGACACGAGGGACTTTAACGAGTTCTCGAAATGAAAAGGAAAAAAGAAGAATACGAAGAAGCCATCAGCAAATCCTTCAGTATCGCTTCTGTTTGTCGATATCTTGGTTTAAAGCCAACTGGTGGAAACTACAGGATAATACACAAGGCAATAGAAGAATATGAGATAGACACTTCGCACTTCACCGGACAAGGGTGGAATGTAGGATTAAAGTTCAATCCGAAGGAAGTAACCCGTATAGAAGACATTCTTGTGAAAGACTCCTTCTATCAAAGTTACAAACTAAAGAAAAGGCTCATCCGAGAAGGTATTAAGAAGGAATGCTGTGAAAGTTGTGGACTTACAGAGTGGTTGGGGAAACCTATTCCACTGGAGATGCACCACATGAATGGCGACAATCGAGACAACAGGTTAGCGAACCTACAGCTTCTTTGTCCAAATTGCCATGCATTGACAGACAATTATCGAGGACTAAACAAGAGTGCCCATCGGGAAACCGATGGAGTAGAATTGCCCTAACAAACAGAAACCTCGTCTATGGTGACATAGACTTTGGCGATGGCTCACTAAATTCAGCTTAGGCTGATAAATGGCGTAGAGACTATACAGGCAACACCTAAGTCGAACAGATATGGTGAAGAAATAGTCCAGACTACAACATCTCGTTGAGATGGCTTGTGTAAAAGCAAGAGTAGCATGAAAATCCCTTGGCCATACCGGCCGTACGGGTTCGAGTCCCGTTCCGGGCACGGTGAATCGCAAGTGGTTATAATACAACTACTTGCGATTTTATTTTTGTATACAAAATGCCCACGGCAGAGGGGATGGACGATGCCCTAACCGATGGCATTTCAGGGCTTGCAAACAATTTGCAAACTCATTTTCTTGCATGTTCCTGCATATTTTTCGTAAATTTGCACTTCATTGAAACAAATTCATCAAGATGAAGCACATTCACATCATGCTGACGCTGGTGACAGCCATCACACTCCTGTCCTGCTCTTCCGGAGAGGAGAAGCATAACTTTATACTCAACGGCACATGGGTGCTGGAGGAGATTCAGAGATGGGAAGGAGATTCATACACCTTCGACCAGGAGGACAAGACCTGGCTACGCATCTACGACGACACCTGCTACTACGAATGTCAGGTGGTGGCGGCACCCAGCGGCATGATGTTCGTGCCCTACAACATGGAGCACTACACCCTCATCGAACGAGGTCCCAACGACTACCTCTACCTGCAGGAGAGCAACACCCATCCGCTTACCGTGGAGAGCGACTCCACCATCGTGATACAGGAGACGGGAAACAAGTACAGGTGGAAAGTCTGCGACAGTTACGATGCCCGGAAGGTGGCGAAGATCGTGGACATCATACGGGTCGATATGGAGAACCCTGGCGAGGGGGGCCACCGCTACCTCTTCTCATACGCCGAGCAAGAACTGGAGACCACCAACCACACGCTCATCTACTCACTCGTCTGCATCGTCCTGGGTGCAATGGTAATCCTCAACTTTGCCTATCTCCAATATAGCAAACGAAGGCGTGTAGAACAGGAACTACAGCGCATCGAGCAGGAACGCGCATCGCTACCCCAGCCTGTGCGCGAGGCACTCAACAGCGTGGAGGAGGACTTCCACAAGAGCGACTTCTACCTCAACCTGCGACAGCGCATCACCCGTGGCGAACTACTCCAGCCGGAGGACTGGCAGGCCATAGAGGAGCACTTCAGGAGCGTCTATCCCCGCTTCGCCACCACCCTCCTCACGCTCCGCAACATGTCGCCCATCGAGTTGCAGGTATGCCAACTGCTCAAGTTGGGCGTACCTCCCTCCGAGATTGCCAATGTGCTCTGCAAGGACACCAGTAGCATCAGTAGCATCCGAAGCCGACTCTACAAGAAGGTATTCGGGGAGAAAGGAGGAAGTAAGGACTGGGACGAGTTCATACTCTCATTATAGGAGCCAGCCATCTCCCCCTTTAGGGGGGTGGGGGATCTGCAAACAATTTGCAAGCACCTCTCTACCTTGCAAAATCATTTGCCAACTTATTGCCAACAAAAAACTATGGTCATACGGGACAAAGCCTATACCTTTGCCGTCGAAATCCTTCAAGCCACCGCGGAACTTGACATGGAAATCGGTTATTAACCATCAACACATTATCAATTATGAAGAACATTAAGAGAATCGCAACAAGCCTCGCTATTATGCTCATCGCACTGCTGAACACCACCCCCACCTTCGCCCAGGCAAAGGTGGCCGACAAGGAAATCATCGGCGTGTGGGTCATGACCTCCATGAAGTACGAGGGTGAGAACAAGGAATACATCAACGACAGCTACACTCAGGTGAAGGTCTTCCGTGCCAACGGCGAGTATGCCTGCGCCCAAATTTTCAAGGAGAAGGACGGCAGCTACGCCATCGCTCCCCACGAGTACGGCACCTACTACCTCAAGAACGGCATGTACAGCGAGATGGGTCGCAAGGAGATCAAGTTCACCTTCATCGACAAGACCACCTTCGGTGGCCGCTGGATGAACCGTTACGACCGTTGGAAGAAGGTGACCAACATGCCCGAGAAACTCACACAGTACATCGTGGACAAGTGCAAGGCCACCCAGAAGGAGCCCAAAGAAATCCAGCAACTCATGAAGAAGTACCTCTTCACGAAGTAAGGCCCCGTCCCATTTCACGGCACCTTTTATTCAAGATTTAGATTAGTAATTAGTTAATAAAAAGTACCGTTGCAACACCCCGTCCGCCGTCCGCGAGGATAGCGGGCGGACTATTTTTTCAAAAAGAACAAGAATGTAATTAACACAAAGCTCGGCAATCTAAACTTCCATGACAGAGGTAGCAAAGGATAGGGATTGGGGACAGATGCCCTTTGGATTTTGTCAATTCTTAATATCTAATAATAGGCGGGGCAATATCTAACAATAAATGTTAAATATGGGGTGTACGATGCATTTTATGGGTACGCATCTGATGTGTTATCTAAAAGTTTCGTTTACCTTTGCGTCAGACAATCTAAAACCATAGATATGAGACGCAAGAAAGACGACCACACACTGACCAAGGCCGAGATGGAGATCATGAACATCCTGTGGGATGAGGGCAAGTCGATGAGTACGCATGCCATCATTGAGAAGTATCCCGAACCCAGACCGGCCTATACTACCA
Source organism: Bacteroidaceae bacterium (assembly GCA_045629325.1). GTDB lineage: Bacteria > Bacteroidota > Bacteroidia > Bacteroidales > Bacteroidaceae > Physcousia. The sequence goes on from JAZQQX010000074.1 coordinate 52,253, forward strand.
TAGCCACCTTCATGAAGATACTCACCACCAAGGAGTTCGTGAATTATCGCAAGGGAGAAAACGGTGACAAGACCTTCTATTTCTACCCCCTCATCACACGCGTGGAATACACGCGCAAGTTTATGAAAGAGGTGAAGGACTCCTTCTTCGGCGGTTCGCTGAAGTCACTCGTCTCGTTCTTCGCCATGGAGGAGGAGATTTCCGAGACAGACCTTCAAGAGATCTTGGAAATGATTAAAAATTAAAGATTAAAAGTTAAAAAATAATAGTTATGCGCTCGGCATCTGCAAAGCAGTGACATTCCACTTTCTTACTGAAGAATTATGAATTGTGAATTTATCATAAAGTCTGCCATCACTCTGGCCCTGCTCTATAGCCTTTTCTTTGCTTTCCTGAGCCGAGAGACCTTCCACCGCTTCAATCGCATGGCATTGCTGGGCATCATGCTCACCTCGCTCATCGTGCCTTTGATGCACTTCACCGTGAGTCAGCCCACCATAGTGCAGGAGGCCATGCAGATGCCCACGGAGTACCTCACCGAGCTACCCGTCGTACAGATCTATCCCACGCCCAGGGAGGGGACGGAGGAAGGGCTTCATCTCACCTGGAGCCAGCTCCTCACCTACATTTACCTGGCCGGTGTGGCGGTGATGGTAACCATCCTGCTGGTGCAGACCCTGTCTTTGCTGGGTCAGATGCAAGGCGGACTGCGCCATACCGACGAGCGGGGTAACACCGTGATACTCAAGCCTGGCATCCGTGCTCCCTTCAGCATCTTCCGCTACATCGTGATGAGCGTAGACGACTACGAACAGCATCGCCAGCACATCCTCACCCACGAGCAGGAGCACATCCGTCTGGGCCACAGCTACGACCTGCTTCTCTTGGAGGCTATGAAGGTCCTGCAATGGTTCAACCCCTTCATCTGGTTCCTCGGACATGACCTCCATACCCTGCACGAATACGAGGCCGACGAGGCCGTCATCAACCAAGGCATCGATGCAAAACAATATCAGCAACTTCTCGTCCTGAAAGCCGTGGGCAATCGTCTGCAGCCATTTGCCAACACTCTCGGACGGGGTTCACTCAAACAACGAATCATTATGATGTACCAAAAGAAATCAAACCGATGGAAGATGCTCAAGGCTCTCCTCGTCATCCCCACCACGGGCTTTGCCCTTTACGCCTTTGCCACTCCCGAAGTCCTGCCCGAAATGCAGGCCGTACTGGAGAAGGAGCTCAACCTGCCCGGTGAGGCTGAAATCACTCCCCCTGTCTCATCCGAGCAAACCGAAGATCAAGGCAAGATTGATCCCACACCTGAGGTCTTGGCGGAGTATTCCGGTGGACAACTTAAAATGTACGAGTTTCTCAGCAATAATGTCAAATACCCTGTTGAATGTATGGAACTGGGCATACAGGGCAGAGTCATAATGCAATTTCTTGTCAAGGCAGATGGCGCCATTGAAGACATAAAGCCCATTGCCATTGGAGACAAGAAGGGCAAGAACGCAAAGGAGATAGCAGAACTGTTTGTCACCGCCCGGAAAAAACAAGCAAAAGACAACGACGATGCCGAAGTTTCCGAGGAAGAATTAGAAGGCATACGCAAAGGCTATATGGCTTTGATGGAGGAGTCTGCCCGTGTCATCAAGCTTATGCCCAAATGGAAGCCCGCCCAGACAAAAGGCAAACCCGTCGACAGCCAGTTTACACTGCCCATCACCTTCCGCTTACAATAAGGTAGATTACATACATTTTTTTGATTAGATTAGTAAAATACCGTTGCAACACTCCGCCCGCCGTCCGAGAGGATTGCGGGCGGTTTTCGTATGAACAACCACATGCGCTGGCGAAATACAAGTGTATCGGCAGATTTCTTGGATTATATTTTGAGGAATGAAGGAATAGTCTTACCTTTGCCCAAAGAACCAGCAAAATGGGTCAGGCTTTAGATTATGGGAATAGTATATAACGAAGAAGAAAAGAAGTTCGTGTTCGACTTCACGCACGATGGTGTTGACGACATCATTTCGCTAACCTCTCACGGATACCAGGTACAGGCATTCGGCAAATGCTTTTACTATGGATATGAGTTTAGTGATGAGGTCGATGGCAGCGTGAGAACGGAGTTCATAAAACACCTGAAATTCCCATTGTCGCTGAAGGATGAGCCGGATCTCACACAGTTCATTCAGAAAGCGATTGATGACCTGAACGACAAAATCGACCTCTACGACTACGACATGGTAGTCATGCCTCAGTCATCCAGCAAGGTCAACCAGTACATGCTTCGGTATATTTATCGGTTTGCACAGCCATCTTTGTACTACATGGAACTCGTCAAGTCGCTTCCCGAAGACATTTCGTTTGATATGAATGGATATGCGAACCAATATCTTAATGATGTCCTGGAGAATGGCAGGCCCAGATACACCGAAGCACAGAAAGATGAAGTGAAGAAGTCTGTTTCAAACATGATGGACCTCATCCACAAGAAAGACTATTTCACGATAGCCAAGGATGTGAAGAAAAGCCGTATGCGTCCATACATCACTCACTTCCTTAGATTCAAGTCAGAAGAAGACAAACAGTTGGCAGCGTCTATCCATAAGAATAATGTTCTCATTGTTGACGACATCACAACGAGCGGATCAACCCTGAATGAGATTCTGCGTTCCCTGCGACTGCTCAACGAAGACAATAACATAACCATCTTCAGCCTTCTTGGTAGAAAGGATCTTATGGTTGAATCTGTATAGGTGGGTTCTATAAATTACCACCGCAAAAGATTAAAAAATAATGGGTTATGTTTTGCCATCTTTTGGATTCTTTTTGGCTCAAACTGCCAGCATTCTCGGTTGCAATGCCCGCATTGCGCCCTCAGCTGCTGACACTTTGCCCTCAAAAATCTCTCCAAAATACGACAAAGCTAATTTAGAGAACCCACCTATAGCAATCCCTGCAAAACCTCATAACCACAATTCATAGCGCCCCATCCCATGAGGCGCTTTTCTTTTTCAAAAAAAATATTGCTTCTAGGGTAATGATTTGTCCCGTTCGATTGTTTATATAGTAAAGACATGCAATAAATGATAGCACTATTCGGACATAGACGGCAGATGAAGGAGGAGGAGTTTGACAGACTCTTCCGCCAGTCCTACGCCCGGCTGTACCGCCTGGCCTGTTCCATACTGAATGACCCAGAGGACAGTCGCGATGTAGTGAGCGGTGTGTTTGCCGACTTGCTGGACAAGCACCTGCCGACAACTGACATCAACGAGGGTTATCTGATGGTCATGGTGCACAATCGGGCGCTGAACCTACTGAAACACAGAAGGATTGAGGACGATGTGTGTACAACCATGCTGCATGACATCCAGACAGGACCATCGCCCGACCTGGCCGATGACGAACAACTGGAAGAGATCAAGTCCTTCATCGAGACACAGCTTACACCCCAGACACAAAGGGTGCTACAATTATGCTTCGACGAAAAGAAAACCTACCAGCAGGCAGCCTCAGAGCTCGGGGTCAGCGTGCAGGCCATAAACAAGCACATCTCTCAAGCCCTGCGCAAGCTGAGGGAGCGTTTTAATCCTCTTTACTACAGAAACAAATGAAAAAGAAGCAACCAGAAGACAATATGGAGCTGGAGGTGATGAGAGCCTTCACTTCCCGCAAATCCGACCAAGAGATGGGCATGCCCGATGTGGAGCAGGAACTGGCCCGACTGAAGGCAAGAAGAAGTGGCCTCCCTCGCATGGGAGATAGCCGTGGAGGACGCCTATCGCTGCTGCGCAAAATGGCCGCCATCCTCGTGGCTGCCCTCATGCTCACCGGCCTGAGCTATGCCGCCGTGCGTACCTCGTTCTTCACTCAGAGTTGGAACGAAGACAAGGCACAGATGGCAGAGGTGAAGACTGCCGATGCCGACCCGACGGAACACACCGCCTACGCTCCCGAGATAAAAATGGTGGGGGATAGCGTAATACTCTTCAAGGACTTTCGTCTCGACTCCATCATGATGCAGATAGACAAGTACTATCAGGTTGAAAGTCAGTTTGCTGACGCCGAGTCACGCAGTATGCGCCTACTCTTCAAGTGGAACAGACAGCATAGCCTGGAGGAGGTACTGGAGCGCATGAATGGCTTCGAACGCCTGAAGGTTCGTCGCGAGGAAAACAAACTGATTGTGGAACAAAACGCAGCAATGGAATGATGACGATGAAACGAACCATCTCCGCCCTCTGGGCCTTGCTGCTATGCCTGACCATCCAGGCTCAGCGCATCAGTGTGTCTTTCCAGAATACATGTCTGCCCGAAGTCCTGGAGCAGATGATGCTCCTGCAGGACGAATATGAGATCTATGCCATCAACGACGACCTGGACAACTTCATCATCACGGCCGACATCGTGGACAAGACCATCCCCGAGGCCCTGGCACAGATCACCGCCTTCTATCCCATCCGTTGCGTCATCAGCGACCATGTCATCCATGTCGAGGCGCTCCGCAAGCATGAGAACCAGTATCGCGGAACGGTGGTGGGTGCAGACAGCATTCCCCTGCCCAATGCCAGGGTCACCCTCTACAGCGCCAAGGACAGCACCAAGCTGCAGGAGGCAGCCTGTAGCGAAGCCGGCGTCTTCGTGGTGCCCTGCACGGAGGATAGCGTGCTCATCCGCTTCACCCATGTGGCGCACGACACGCTATGGGTGCGTCCCACGCAGAGCGACCTGGGCATGGTCATGCTCAAGGAACGCAACGAGCATATGAAAACCATGTCGGTGGTGGCTCCACCCTGGACGGGCAGGAACATAACACTGGGGTTCCAGTTCATCGACTCGTTCACATCCATGGACCTCCCCATCAACAAGATGGAGGACATACGGATAGTTGCAGAGAGCGACACGACCAAGGAGTTCCGTGTGGGGGTCATGCAGTCCCATCATGCTGCATCGAATAGCACGTTCTATCGGGTAGAAGTTCCTGCCCGCCCCAGTGACTATATACTGACCGTCAGCTACGAGGGCTATGAACCTCTGCGCATGCCCTACCATGTGGGCAGGACGGGGCGCAGAAGCCAGATAGACGAGGTTGTCCGGCTGAAACGACTGATACCGAAACCTGAGAAACAATATGTGGAAGACCCTGACGGCGACATCATCGTGGATGGCAAGCGTATGCGTGAATTGGTGGTAACGGCCACCAGGGTACAGATGTATTACCAGGGCGATACCATAGTATATAATGCCGATGCCTTCACCCTGCCCGACGGTTCCATGCTGCAGGACCTGCTGAAAACGATGCCCGGTATTGAGGTCAGCGGCAACGGCGAGATCAAGGTGAACGGCCGCAAGGTGGACGTGCTTCAGTTGGACGGTAAGGACATATTCAGCGGTGGCACGGAGATGCTGCTCAAGAACCTACCCCACTATACCGTGGATCAGGTAAAGGTCTTCGAGCAGGACGAACTGGGCGCACGCCTTGTAGGTGCTCATTCTGCACAGAAGGAGTACACCCTGAATGTGACGCTCAAGAAGCAATACAAGATAGGATGGCTGGGCGAAGTCGAACTGGCTGGGGGCGTACCCACTGGCAAGCAGAAAAATCTCTCCTCCTCGGGGGAGTCGGAGGGGGGTCGCTACCAGGCTCGTGCCTTCGTGACCCGTTTCTCGGAACAGTCGCGCCTGATGTTCTCGGCCATGTCCAACAATGTCAACAACGATGCCTCGAACCACAGCGAATATTGGAACGACAATATGCTCCCCACAGGCTTGCAGCGTCACAACTACCTGTCGCTGATGTACAATGTCTATGACCGCCAGGAACGCTACGAGGACAACATCTTCCTGAGCAGCAAATGGACGCATTCGGAGTCGGAGAGCCGTCAGTCATCACTCACATATCTCACACACGGAGACACATGGAGCCGGTTGCACCAGACGGGGCAGAGCAACGATTTCGCAGGTCAGGTCGAAAACTGGTTCACCCTCAAGAAACCCTTTGCACTTCGCCTCGTCACCGAACTCAACTACAACCGTCGCGAGAGCACCGGACTCAGTCGGTCGGCACAGTTCAACGCCGATCCTTCGTCCTACGGCGATGTGGTGGCGCTGATAGACACACTGATGCAGAATCCCTTCCAATCGGGCATCTCCAGCATGGCACTCAGCAGAACCCGTTCTGAGAGCCTGCAGAATGGTACCGACTGGAGCTTCAGGCAGGATGTCATCTACGACAAGAAATTTGCCTCTGGCGACCGCCTGAGCATCCAACCGGTCTTCATCCATAGACAGCAGAAGGGAACGGAGCACAACAGCTACCGGTTGGACTACATCCAGGGGCAGGGCCAGAACGACTACCGCCATCGCTATAATCTGTCGCCCAGCCACAGCAACCGTTTCGATCTGAACACCCACTATGATTACAACGTCCACAGCGAACTGCAAATCAGTTTCGGAAACAATCTCATCTGGGAGCGTGAGCACCGGGAGCATGAGCGATACCGACTGGAACAGACAAGTGGGTGGACGGCAGACAAGGCACTGGGCATGTTGCCCTCCACACGCCAGCTGCTGATGCAGGGCTTCGACCGCCAGAACTCGTACGTAGAGGACCACGGCGAACTGGATAGCCGTTACTTTGCCAGCCTGCACTATAACCACACCCGTGGCAATGTGCACAACGACTTCAGGATGATCCCCTCCGTGACGGTATGGCACGAGCGCGAGCAATACCATCGCGATGCACTCGATACCTGCTTCAGCCGCAGGTTGGCAAAGCCCAGATTGCAAGCCATATTCCAGAACCAATTGAGAAGGAAAGACGAGGATGGCCTGAACACCGAGCGTACAATCATCTTGTGGTATGAATTCGACAGCGAAGTGCCTGAAGTGCAGATGCTGCTGCCTGTGCGCGATGCCTACAATCCGCTGGCCATCACGCTGGGCAATCCCCGTCTGCGCCGTTCGTACGACCATCGCTTCTATCCCTCCTTCGACTTTTACCGATACCGAAGGTGGAATTCCGATGGCATCTACGAGAATCTGGGCGCCAGACTCCACATCCTGCAGAATGCCATTGCCACGGGCTACACCTACAATCGCGCCACCGGTGTCTATACCTATCAGCCCGCCAACATCAACGGCAACTGGGATGCCAACTTCAACTGGCGACACCGGCACGTATTGCACCAGGCATTCGCCTACTCTGTCACGGGCGATTACACCTATCGCCACAGCGTGGACCTGATTGGTGGCGAGCGCAGCACCGTCAATTCGCATACGGTCGCACCCTCATTGCAGCTCCTGTACAAGCCCAGCAGCCAGAACCAGGTAACGCTCACCGGCACCTGGAACTGGACACGCTATGACAGCCAGCGTCCCGGCTTCACCACGCGCTCCACGCTCAACCATCAGTATGTGCTCCATGGGACGTTGCAGCTGCCGCTCGACATCCAGTTCGTCACCGACTTTGGCCTCTACCTCCGCTCGGGCTATGACACCCCCTCCATGAATACCTCCGACTGGGTGTGGAATGCTTCGCTCTCCCGCTCCTTCTGGAAGCAGAAGCTCCTCCTGAAAGTCACCGGCTACGACATCCTGCAGCAGATCAACAGCATCACGCAGGACTACAACAGCCAGGGCCGCACCGAGACCTGGGTACGCTCCATCCCCAGCTACGTCATGGCCACCCTGACCTACAAGTTCCATGTAGCACCCAAGGAAAAGAAATGAAAAAATGAAATCGCTACGCTAATGAAATAATGAAAGAATTGGGGACTGCACACCATTCTATCACTTTTTCATTCTCTCATTTTATCATTCCCCTGAAGATTAGTAATTAGTTAGATAAAAGTACCGTTGCAACACTCCGCCTGCCGTCCGAGAGGATCGCGGGCGGTTTTCATATAAACACAATAGACATCTGCATCAAAACCTTCAACCCTCAACTAATCCTCCCGAAATGCCAGTATTTACAAGGGTTTTACCCCAGTTGAGGGTTGTGGGAACCCTCAACTAACCTTCAACTATTTGTATAATAAAAATCTATATCACAATCTGTCCCCCATGAGTAATGTCCGAACATACTTGTAGTGACATTTAGTCACACCGACTTCCCCCTTTAGGGGTTGGGGGGGGCTATTCACACAGTGAATTCACCAGCTTGTCCAGGTCCGTACCATTGCCTTCCGTGCCGGTTATCCTACCATAGAGGCGACGACGGAAATTGCTGATGTTGCTCTTGGTGCAGACCAGGAGAATAGACATCTGCAAGGGAGTACACTTGATGGTGATCAGGCAGATGATGCGCTGCTCCTGAAGGCTGAGTTCGTGATTCTCGGAAAGTTTGCCGAAGAGTTCGGGGTATTGCTCCCCAATGACATGCATCAGTTCTTCCCACTCCCCGTCAGTGGGATGGGCATCAAGTGATGAAAGTTCGTGGAAGCGCTGGGCAATCGGAGTGTTGAGGATGCTATCGTCTTCCTGACTTCTCAGCGACTCCAGCATATCGGCATATTCGCGGTTCTGCAGGAGTGCCTCACGATGCTGCCGGCGCAGCAGGCTGTAGCGATAGAGAGAAAAGATAATCCCACCCACCAAAACAAACAAACCTGACAGCATCCATAGATGCAGGCGTTCTGCTTCCTCGTGCAGTTCCAGATTGTCGCGATGAATCTGATAGTCGCGGAAGCGCGACTTGAAACGGTCACCCACAATACCGTGAGCGGCCAATTCGGTCAGGTGGATGCTCTCCCCCAAATAGCAGTTGGCCGAATCCTCATTGCCCATCTGCCTGTAGCATTCCGCTATCAGGTCCGTGGCATAACTCGCAGCATCCCATCGCAGGGAGTCCATGTCAGCCACTTTGTGGAAATAGACAATGGCTGAGTCGTATTGCTCACGCGTCTTATATAATTTACCCAACACTATCCAGTAGCGGTTGGCCTCGTAGGAGAAGGGGCTCTCTACATTATAAGAGGTATATTGGGCATAGCGCCTCAGTAATGTGGCAGCGGAATCCAGCATGATGGAGTCTCGATTGTTCCGGCAACCGGTTATCATACCCTCAATCATCGGCATACTGGCATCCATGGCCAGCGTCTTCTCGCCATGGTTCCACAGGTAATGATAGGCGCTGTCCGAATTGATGTCGCCATAGTAGCGCATGGCACGAATCGTATCCCCGACTGCCATGGCATAGCGTATGGCACGCTCGAGCTGCACCCGACTCTGATTGTTATCGATCGAGCGGTCAAGGCAGTGCGACCAGTCGAAGAGGGTCTGCGCCAGGGCCAGCGTGTCGAAGGCCTGTGTGGTATCCACACATCCCACAGCCATGCTCCATGCACTCTCCTCAAAGAAGTTCCAGCCCTTTCGGCGATACACCTTTGCCATCATCTTCCAGGCTCGCTGGCGCTCATCAGGCGTACCGCAGCGTTCCATGTGTGCCACCACATCCATGGCCACCGTATCGTTGGGAAAGGCATCATAGCTATCGCCCACAGCCTCCAGTTCGGCCAGCTGCTGCAACATCTCGTCATGTTTGGATGTGCAGGCAAGGGTGAGGCTGAGAATACTGATTGCAAGGAATATCTTTTTAACCATATTCATAATAACGCTACTTGATTGTTTCTATTGTGTAAAACCACAAAAATGTACCTGTAAACTCGGTTTACACTTGATTGTAAACCCTTTGTAAACCCGTTTTTGCCATACCTTTGACTGAGATGTACTACATTTGCCTGCAAGAAATAGCTCAAACGACACCATTATGGCAAAACACATTCTTATCGTCTTCCTCCTCGCGTGCCTTCGCCTCTCCGCACAGGACAAGCAGAACATGTTCAATCCAGTGAACTTCAGCGTCACCTCACTGGCCATTGCGCCCGATGCACGAGGTGGGGCAATGGGCGATGTGGGAGCGGCTACGGAGGCTGATGTCAACTCACAATACTGGAACCCCTCCAAGTATCCTTTCAATATAGCGCGGGCAGGCGTGAGTGCCAGCTATACGCCATGGTTGCGACAACTCACGAACGACATCAACCTGGCCAACCTCGTCGGTTTCTATCGCATCGGCAACTATTCCTCCCTGAGTGGTTCGCTTCGCTATTTCACCATGGGTGAGGTGGGACTGAGTATGGATGAGGACGCTATGACGATCAATCCATACGAGTTCTCCTTCGACTTGGGTTACAGCCGTATGCTGAGTGAACGGTTCTCGATGGGTGTAGCCATGCGCTACATCTTCAGCGACATCACCTACGACTATACGGCAGAGTCCAAACCCGGCAAGGCCTTTGCAGCCGACATCTCCATGTACCGCCTCGGCTATTTCCTGGCCGGCCATCGTGAGTGTAGCTTTGCCTGGGGACTGAATATCAACAATATAGGTTCGAAGATATCCTTCGGAGGCGATGACAATTCCGACTTCATACCCACCAATCTGCGCCTGGGCATGAACCTCACCGTCCCCTTCAACGAATACAACAAGTTCTCCGTAGCTGCCGACATCAACAAACTCCTCGTCCCCACCTATCCCAAACAGCAGACGGACGAGGCCGACAACGACTATACCGACCGCATACAGCACGAATACTATGACATCTCGCCCATCTCGGGCATCTTCAAGAGCCTGCACGACGCACCGGGTGGTTTCAAGGAAGAAATGCAGGAGTTTCAGCTGAGTCTGGGCATGGAATACACCTACGACGAGCGTTTCAGTCTGCGTGCCGGCTATCATCAGGAGGCAGAGACAAAGGGAAACCGCAAGTATTTTACCATTGGTGCTGGTTTTCGGATGAGTGTCTTCAGCATCGATGCCGCTTATGTCTTCAGCACCTCTCAGACCATGCCTCTCGACCAGACCATGCGCTTCACCCTGAGTTTCGATCTCGACGGAATGAAAAGCATGTTCAGGAGATAGCGGGCGAAGTATATAAAACACAATAGACATCTGCATCAAAACCCTCATCAGCAGAGATTGATAATTGGTTAATTATTAGTCATATAGCATGCTCTGCAAACTATTTGCAAACTCCGTTTACACCGCTGAATACATTTGCCAACTTATTGCAAACTCAATGTTAGTCCAGCATCGGGATGAAAGGCTTAACTTTGTGGCAAACAAATACAAATGATTATGAAACGACTTTTTCTTTTAGCGATGCTTTGCCTGCAAGCCCTCGTCATGACGGCCGATGTGGTGAAAGGTCGCGTAGTGGATGCAGACAGTGGCGAACCTCTGGAAGGTGCTCAGGTACGGGTGTTACGCTGGGAGGGCAATTACGGGTATCAGTTCGACCTGGCAACCGACTCTTGTGGCATAGTGATGCTCAACACCGGTAACTTTATGAGTCGGGTGAGCCTGACCATCAACTACTTCGGCTACGAAGAACTGAAGGTCAAGGAGTTCGTGGCAACGGGTGGCAAGGACACACTCGATCTGGGCGACCTCAAGATGAAGATGTACGGAGAACTGCTGAAGGAACTCACCGTGAAGGGTAAAGCCAAGCAGTTCTACATGAAGGGTGATACGGTGGTGTTCAACCCTGAGGCCTTCGTCTTGGAGGATGGCGCACGCATGAGCGAACTGATGAAGAAGTTGCCGGGTGTGCGGATAGAAGGTGACCAGATAACCTTCAACGGCAAGGAGGTGCACCTGAAGATGAACGGCCATGACGTGTCGGACGGCTTCCTCGTGGCACAGCTGCCTGCCGAAGCCGTGCAGAATGTGAAGGCATACGAGCGGAAGAGCGAACTGGCCGAACTCACAGGCATGAACGACGGTCAGGAGCAGCAGATACTGGACATCGTCATCAAGCCGGGCTTCCTCGACAAGTGGTACGGGCAAACCAAGGCGAGCGCATACGCCTCCCCGAATTATCGTGCCTCGGCCAATATGCACCTGCTGAGCGAAAAGAATCCAATGGGCATCTATGGGCGCGTCTCTGACAGTGGCTCAAAGACTGGATCGGTGTGGGATAGCGGTGAGTGGGACTACGATAATGCAGTGCCTCAACGTCAGCAGTATGGCAAGATCTCGTACCGTCACAACTGGAAGGTGAAGGACGCAGAGTCCTCATACAATGAAGACAGCTGGAACATCAGCAGTTCGCCCAGCCATCTCGACACCCATCAGAACAGTTGGGGTACCTCTGAGACCATAGCCCCCCCAGCCCCCGAGGGGGAGAAATATAACGAGGGAACAAAGGGAAATGCAAACAATTCATCTTACTCCAAGCCGGAGGGCAAGCGGTGTT
>JAZQQX010000075.1:0-5479 GCA_045629325.1 Bacteroidaceae bacterium
CTGCCCAGTTCAGCACCCACTTCTCCACGCTGAAGAACCTCACCCAGCATCGCTGGTCCATTGCGCCCACGGCCAGCCTCTCCACCCAGTACATGGGTCTTGAGAGCGACCTGCAGCATCCCGAGGTCAGCCAGGGTCAGCTGGGCGACATGCACTACACCCACTCTACGGCCGGTGCCGGAGCCACGGCCCGCTATGTCAAGGGCGGCCTTTCCCTGTCGCTAGATGTACCGCTGGTGCTGTCATATACCACGCTAAGAAATGCCAAGGAAAACCACCTCCAAGCCCCCCTATCCACCGAGGGGGAGTTGGATAACCAAAGTACTCCGCAATCTTACTCCCTGCATTTTGCCCGTCGGCAAAAGCCGGGGGTTGGGGGGGCTGGTCTGTCTCGCCTGTCTCTTCGCCTCTCTCCCGACTTCTCCCTGCTTTGGCGCATGCACGACAACTGGACGCTGCACGGTGATGCCTCGTACGGAGCCAGTGAGAACGGATGGAGCCAGATGATCACCTCCTACATCATGAGCAACTACCGCACACTCACTCGCTACCAGGCCCACATCTATGACTCGCACTCGCTCGATGGACGATTGAAACTTGACTTCAAGGAGATCTTTGCCGAGGTGTTTGCCTACCTTGAAGCCAGGGCAGGACGCAACTGGAGCGACGTGATGTATGGCTCCACCCTCGATGCACAGGGTCACAGCGTGATGCAAGCCGAACTGCTCCCACACCACAGCACTTCGTACGCGGTCAATGCCAACCTGCGCAAGGACATCCACTGGCAGACCCTCTCGCTGGAAGTGAATGGTGGTTATGGCCGTTCCAACAGTCAGTACCTGCGTCAGGGCGTAGTCACCCAGTACCAGGGCGATACCTACTCCGTCACAGGCAAGGTTGGCATCGACCTCTGGAAGGGAGCACACCTGGCATACGACATCAACTGGAGCAACACCTTGCAGCACAGCAATGTAGGCAACAGCCGCATTTCCTCATACCGTCAGCATGCCAGCCTCGATGTCTCCTTGCTGACCAACCGCATCTTCCTGCGCGCTGGCGGCTCACACATTCACAACAACCAGCTCCCTGGCCGCAGCGATTACGGTATGCTGGATGCCAGCCTGCGCCTCAAGGTATGGAAGCCAGTCGAGATAGAACTGACAGCCAACAATCTGTTGGGCACCAGCACCTTCGTCACCCGTCAGACCACCGACATGGTGGAGCACTATGCCGAGTATCACCTCCGTCCCCGCTCCTTCATGGCTAGCGTGCGATTCAATCTTGGAAAGAAATAGTAATGATAAGTTTAGTAATTAGTTAATAAAAATGCTGTTGCAACACCCCGTCCGCCGTCCGAGAGGATCGCGGACGGTTTTCCAAAGGAAAACAATCATTCATACACATACAAAAAACTAAGAACAAGCGACATTATGAAGAATTCCGAGATTATGTTTTGCCGGTTCAGGGAATAGTCTTAACTTTGCAGATAGATATCTAAAGATGCTATGATATACTTTAACCAGTTTCATAAGGAAAGCGTAGAACGATGCTTGAGAAAAATTGCCGAATCGAAATCTTTGCAGATAAATTGCGAAGAAGAATCGCAGAAAGCACAGGAGATGCACCGACGAATAGCACGGCTCTATCCCGCATAGAAACCAATAGAAATTGACACATACATGGCAGCTTTAGGATTTACCAAAACTGCAGAATCCACCTACAATAATGGGCAGATTGAAGCATCTGACCTTCGTCCGCGAAATGTATTACGTGACACGGACGGCGACTTGTTCGTAGTAGATGCAGAGTTTAGAAGGATATAAAGCTGACAGATAAGACTCATCCCTATTTGACAGGAAACCGGCATCTGCAATTTGTATTGTTATGAAACATATCAGCAACAACCATATCTCCACCATACAGCATCCCCCCTCCGGGGATGCTTTTTTTGAAAAAAATCGTATCTTTGCACTTGATATTTCCGTTTCCCATTCGTTATACAGATAGATGACAACGAAAGAATACGAACATAGCCTGCTCAGGATGCGACCCAAGATGGTCAGCACGGCCACCGGATTCTTCCACAACAGGGAGGATGCCGAAGACGTGGTGCAGGAGGTCTGTGTACGTATGCTGGAGCGAGGATGGCACGAGGGCGACGATGTGGAGGCCCTCTGCCTGCGGGCCACCAAGAACCTCTGCGTCAGCGTGTGGCGACGGCAGAAGCTGCGAGAGACGGAGAAACTGGAGACAGTCCGGGAACAGGCGGCCAGGGACACGGCCGATGCGCCGCTGCTACAGGCCGAACAGCAGGAAGGCATCGAAAGGGCCATCAACCAACTGCCACCCTCCGAACAACGGGTCGTTCGCATGAAGATGGAGGACATGAGTCCCCATGACATCGCCCAAGAGACAGGCATACCGAGCCGCAGCATCAGTACGATGCTATGGTCGGCCAAAAAGAAACTTAAACAATTCATAATTCACGATTCATAATTCATAATTATTTGTTTGTGAAATCTTAAACAGTCAAAGCATGATAGATAAGGAACTGATACGACAGGCAGCAGAGGACATCGACCTTTTCGGAGATGATCTCAGCGCCGAATTCGACCGACTGAGCCAGCAGCGGACACGCAGCTTCCGCTTGTGGCCCTACGTGGCAGCGGCCTGCATCGCATTGCTCCTAGCCGTGGGCATGTCGGTTCGTTTGTTGACGAGCAGCACCCCTAATGACACAGGCAGCCTCGCGCAAGCCCCCCCAACCCCCGAGGGGGAGAAAGACGGCGAGGGGCAACTAACAAATCTTACTCCCCCTCGGGGGATGGGGGGGCTTGAGAAAGACGGCGAGGGGCAACAAGCAATCCTGCCCCCCCAACCCACGGCTTTTGACTTTGGTCAAAATGCAGGGAGAAAGACGGCAAGGGAACTGGCGAAAAGGCAGACAATCCATCATACTCCCCCCCTGGGGTTGGGGGGGCTGGAGAAGGCCGAACAGGTACTCCATGAAGAGGACGCGTATAGCGAAGCACTGCTCTATGCACTCATCACGGAGGTAGAGGCCAAAGCCATGGCAGAACAGGCAGAGGAAGAACGCCTGTATCGTACACTATTAGAAGAGATCTCGACAAACATATCAAAAGAAACTACTCAAACGGAATTGACATTATGAAAAGGATTTTATCACTTATAGCACTTTTGGAAGTAGCCATGGGCAGCATGGCTCAGTCCGTCACGACCGCCACCACGGTGGTTCATCCTTCCGAGATCAGCAAATGCATCGCCGACTTTCCCACGTCGAGCCTTATTGCCAGTTCCGGTGAGCAGGAGCGCGACAAGCTGGACTCTATCAACTATCTGAATACCAAGACATACGAGTTCCCCTACAACAGCAAGAAGGAGAAGCAGCAAGTGGACGACATCGTCGCCTCACTCATCAAGGCATACGATGCCGACCTGCCCCATCACACAGGTGGATATTGCTGGGCAAGCATCCTGCGCACGGACTCTCCCGTAAAGAGCAAGGAGGTGGGCATGTACTATGGCGAGAACCTTGCCCCCCTGACCATTGGTGGTATGGGACGCAACTATGTAGTGCTGCGCATGAACTACGAGCAGAACCCCGACTACCGCCACATCAAGGGTGTGGAATGGTGGCTGGAGCCTGGTAGCAAGAACAACGCCAGAGTCTGCATGAAGACCTTCACCCTCTCCGGTCCGCAGTCGAACGTGAACTATCTCAGCGCACTCCGCCGAAGCGACAATGCAAAGGTGGCTGCTGAGGCAAAATCCAAACTTGAAGGCCTGCCCGAGGTTTCGTTCAGCACCAGGGATGAACTGTTAAACAGCATCAAGCTGTTGTCACAAATCTACAAGAATGACGGTGGCCCCATCGATCGTGCCGTGGTGAAGTCCGTAAATGAGAGAATCGATGCCTATCTCAAGCTTGGTACAAACAGGGATGACATGCTCAAGCTGTTCCGTGTGCTGGGACAGATCAGCATCCCCGGTTACTACTGCCTGGTAACAAATTTCAACGATGGCAACATGACCGTGCCGTTCTCTATGATGGAAAAGATCTACGACAAGCTGCAGATATTCTGTGTTGACTACGGAGGATCCCAAGAAACGGAAACAGACAGCCAAGAGAAGCCCAACGTTAATTTCATCCTGCATTTCAAAGTGGAAAACGAGAAGCTGACAGGCTTAGGATACTAAAGTCTTTGTGTGGAATTCGCATGAAAGTAAGAATTCTACACTACCTCACAAATACACCTTATTAATAAAAGATGTCTGCCGGCATTCCCATGCCTGCAAGCCCTCGCTATGTCCTAACCTCATAATCTCATAACCTTACAACCTCATAACCTCATAACCTCATAACCTCACAACCTCATAACCTCAAATATGAAACGCCTCATTCTTATTGCCATACTAAGTCTGCTATCCCTTGGTATGATGGCTGACGAGAACAAGTACAGCATCTGTGGCACGGTGCGCGATGCCTATACCAACAATGGCATCGAGGGCGTGGCGGTACAGTTGCTACGCCCAGACAGCACATTCGTGACAGGTGCCACCACGGCCATAGCCTGGACGGATCTGGGTGGAGGTGAGTCAAAGAAGACGGTGGGAGCCGGGGCGGACTTCACGCTACCAGCAGAGGCGTCGGGGGCCTACATCCTGCGCTTCTCCTGCGTGGGATATGAGATGCAATACAAGGACGTGAGCGTGAAGTTCAGCCGAATGAAACGCTCGGTGGACATCGGCAACGTACACCTCGTGCCTGCCATCCAGCAACTGAAAGAATTGGCGGTGGAGGCCACAAAGGTGAAGATGTACTACAATGGCGACACGCTGATCTACAATGCCGATGCCTTCATGGTGGATGGCAAGAGTATGCTGGAGGACCTGGTGCGGCAGTTGCCAGGTGTGGAAATAAAGGATGGGCGCATCTATGCCCGGGGAAGGTTTGTGGAGAATGTGCTGATCAGTGGTAAGGACTTCTTTACGGGCAATCCCCAGGAGGCCTTGCAACGCCTGCCTGCCTACATCGTCAACAAACTGAAGTTCTACGACAAGGCGGGCGAGATGAGCGAGACGGCAGGCACGGATATGCACGATGGACGCTATGTGATGGACATCCACCTGAAGCGTGACTTCCACGGCATGTGGCTGGGCAATGCGGCACTGGACTTAGGCACAAGCCCCTCCAACCCCCGAGGGGGAGAAAGATGGCGACGGGGCATCACGCTCTATGGCATGCGCTTCGATGACCGCCAGGCAGTGTACCTCTCTGCCGACTACAACAACCTCAACCAGGACCGTGGCTCAAACGAACTTTGCTCGTGGTCGCAGACATCTGACCAGGGCTTGCAAACCTATAAGAAACTCAGCGGTACCTACCGTTTCGAACAAAACGAGAAGTTCAGCCTCAACCTCTCTGCCAACTACCAAGGCATTGACTCGGAGTATGGGG
>JAZQQX010000076.1:0-18526 GCA_045629325.1 Bacteroidaceae bacterium
CATGGCTACGATCCGACTTTCGATGAAGCCCTTGAGGTGCCCGACCTGATCCTGGCCGATGGTGGCGTGGGGCAGATGGGCGTCATCAAGCAAGGTCTGGCCGACCTGCTCGGGCAGTATCTGCAGCAGCACCTCCGTGGCGAAATCACCGAGGATCATCTGGCAGATATCCGTCGGCGACTGGATATCCCTGTAGGCGGTTTGGTCAAAGACGGTCATCACCGCACGCGACAGATGCTCTTTGGCGACCCGCCAGCCACCGTTGACGTCAAGCAGGGATCAAGCCTCTTCCACCTGCTCGAACGCATCCAGGACGAAGTGCATCGCTTTGCCATTACCTTCCATCGACAGAAGCGCTCCAAGAGCCAGACGCATTCAGAGCTCGATGACATTCCCGGCATTGGTCCGAAGTCTAAGCAGGAATTGCTCAAGACGTTCAAGAGCCTGAAGCGAATGCGTGAAGCCTCTGTTGAGGAACTCCAGCAAGTACTTGGCCCATCGAAAGCCTCCAAGCTGTTCGATTATTTCCACGCTAATGTTCCACGTGAAACGGATGAGTGAGGTTGTGAGGTTTTAAGGTTGTGAGGTTTTGAGGTTTTTGGGGGGTGGGGCCCAACGGAAATGCGTTGGGAACGGTGGTTTTTGAGGTTTTTCGGTGGGGGGACCCAACGGTGACCCGTTGGGCACGGTGGCTCGATGAACCGAGTCATCTCCTGTATATTATTCGCAAAGTTCCTTCTCAAGCTCCTCCAGTGGCTTGCCTTTGGTCTCGGGGCAATGACCCAGCAAGTATACGAAGGCACAGCAGCAGATGGCGCTGTAGATCCAGAACGAGCCACTTGAGCCGAGGGCGGCATTCATCGACGGGAAGGAGAAAGTGAGGGTGCAGCAGCCCGTCCAGAGGGCAAAGGTACACACTGCCATGGCGATGCCTCTTACCTTGTGTGGGAAGATCTCTGCCAGAAGGGTCCACGTCACGGGACCGAGTGTCATGGCGTAGCATGAGATGGCAGCCACAACGAGAACGACCATCATCACGCCTTCCACATGCAGGAAGTAGCAAGTGCCGAGGATGAGATAGATGGCGCCCAGACCACCCGCACCGATGAGCATCAGAGTGCGTCGGCCCCAGCGCTCTATGGTGTAGAGGGCCACGAAGGTGAAGAGCACATTGGCAATGCCGGTGATGACGATATTGATGAACATGCCATCTACATTGAATCCAGCACCCACGAAGATCTCCTCCGCATAGTTGAAGATGACATTTGTGCCACACCACTGCTGGAAGACAGCGATGACCAGTCCAAGCGTGAGCACCTTGCGATACTTGGAAGTGAAGAGTTCGGACAGACCGGCAGCGCTTGCTGAGATTGCAGTCTCGCCCAGAGCCTTCTGATTCTTGAGGGCCACATAGACGGGACTCTCGGGGATGAAGAAGCTCAACACGAGAAAGAGGGCTGCCGGAGCAGTCTCGGCCCAAAACATCCAACGCCAGCCCCAAGCTAAGTTCCAGGCCTGTTCATCGGCATTCTGGGTATCTCCTGCCAGAAGCATATTGACCACCTGCGCACCGAGGATGCCCAGCACGATGGTCATCTGGTTGAGACTCACCATGCGACCTCGTATCTCAGCAGGACTCACTTCTGCGATATACATGGGAGCAAGGGCACTGGCCACACCGATGCCGATACCTCCCACAAAGCGTGCGATATTGAAGAGGGTAAAGTTGTCAAAAAGACCCGTCGTGATGGCACTTACGGTGAAGAGTACAGCGGAACTGATGAGCAGAGGTTTGCGTCCGTAGCGGTCTGCCAATGCACCAGCCACCATGGCACCCACCAGACAGCCTACCAGGGCCGTGGTCATAGCCACGCCTTGAAGCAAGGGGTCGTCGGAGATACCGAAAAAGAGTTCGTAGAACGGTTTGGCTCCACCTATGACCACCCAGTCATAACCGAAGAGCAAGCCACCCATGGCCGATACCATACAGATGAAGTAGGTAAATGCTTTGCTGTTGTTTTTCATGTCGCAGATTGTATTTTTTTACATTTTCTTCGCAAAGATAATAAAAGAAACGGAAGTATTTGCCTATCAAAAGAAATAAAAAGCGGATTCTTCTGCATTTATGCTTAATAGGGCAAAGGAAAAGTGGCACATTATTTCGGTATGTGCAAACTATTTGCTTACTTTGCATTTTGGAAAAAAACGACTATCCAAGTATGGAAACCATAGCTCAGATCAACGACTTTCTCTGGACCTACATCATCATCACCTTGCTCGTAGGCTGTGCCATTTATTTCACCATCCGTCTGCGTGGCGTACAGTTTCGTCGCATGGGCGAGATGCTGCGTCTTCTGCTGTCCTCCACGAAGGACGACAGTCAGGCTGGCACCGTATCTACCGCCAAGCGCATCAACAGTTTTCAGGCCTTTGCGGTAAGTCTGAGTAGCCGTGTGGGCACAGGCAATCTGGCCGGCGTGGCCAGTGCCATCTGCGTAGGTGGACCGGGCTCTGTATTCTGGATGTGGCTCATGGCTCTGCTCGGGGCGGCTACAGCCTTCATGGAGGCCACACTGGCCCAGCTCTACAAGCGCAAGGGCGAGGACAGCTTCTATGGCGGACCTGCCTACTACATGCAGTACGGCTTGCACAGTCGCTGGATGGGCATACTCTTCGCCATCTTCATCACATACACTTTCGGCATGGCCAACCAGATCACGCAGAGCAACACGCTTTGCGATGCCGTGAGCACAGCTTTCAACAATGCTGCCGGTGAGGAGGTGCTGCCTTCCATCAGCGTAGCCGTAGGCCTGATGTTGCTCACCTTTGGCATCATCTTCGGCGGTATCCAGCGCATCTCACGTTTTGCTTCCATGGTGGTACCTTTCATGGCCATCGGCTATATGCTCTTGGCGCTCTACATCCTCATCGTCAACATCACTGCGGTGCCTGCCATGCTGCGCCTCATCGTGGAGAGTGCCTTTGGCGTGCGTCAGGCTGCAGGTGGCATGTTGGGCATGGCTGTGATGCAAGGCGTGAAACGTGGTCTATTCAGCAATGAGGCTGGCGAGGGAAGTGCACCCAATGCTGCCGCCACAGCCACCATCTCCCACCCCATCAAGCAAGGCCTCTTGCAAAGTCTTGGCGTCTTCACCGATACACTCGTCATCTGTACCTGCACGGCATTCATCATCCTCCTCTCCGGTCTCTATGCCAATGGCGAGGACGGCATCATCCTTACGGGATCTGCCATGCAGCACCATTTGGGACAGTTTGGTCGCTGGTTCCTGACCTGTGCCATCTTCCTCTTTGCCTACAGCACCATCATTGCCAACTACTTCTATGGTGAGACCAACATACGCTTCATCACCCAGAAGGAATGGGCCGTACAGGCCTTCCGTGTCATCACGGGTTTCACGGTGCTCATGGGCGGCTTCATGAGCCTACAGCAGACCTGGGCCCTCGTGGACCTCGGCATGGCACTCATGACCATCATCAACCTCATCGCTGTTGCCCTCCTCTCCCGTCATGTAGTACACCTCTTCAAGGACTATTTTGAGCAGCGTGCCAAGGGCCTCGACCCTGTCTTCCACAAGGAGTCCATGCCCGACATCAAGGACGACATAGAGTGGTAACAAAAAGTGAAAAGTGCGGGATGTATTATCGCTTGCTTTTATGAGTTGCAAGCCCAATCCGCACTTTTCACTTTTAACTTTGTATATAGAATATGTAAAAAAGATTAGTCGATGTTCTTCTTTTCTACGGTCCAACCTTCACGCTTTGAAAGACCACACTCGGGACCCTCGAAGAACTTAGCAGCCTCCTTGTCGCCCTTGAGTTGCCACTTGAGCCAGTTGGTTGCTACGATGCCATACTCACCACCCTTGGGCTGACCATAGGTGCCACCGTGACCCACGGGGAGATTGCACAGCAGAGCGGGAACCTTGTTGATACGGCTATAGTCGTCGGTTCCGTTCTGGTAAGCGATATCGGTGGGACCACCGAGCATGTACATGATGGGCACCTTGATGTCCTGCAGACGCTCCTTGGCGGGCATGGGCATACCGGGCATGGCGGTAGAGCTGTTGCCTGAATTGAAAAGACCGCTGTTGCACACCATGATGGTCTTGAGACAGGGGTCAGCACTTACATCGAGAGCCTGCAAACCACCACACGACATACCTGCGGCTGCAATCTTATCAAGGTCTATCTTGCCATAGTACTGGCTGTTCTTATCCTTGTTCTGAGCAGTGATCCATTCGATAGCGTCGAGCAACTGCTTGCTCTCACTACTGCGGGCAAAGTTACCCTCGATGCCACGCATAGGACCGATAGCCACTACGATGAAACCATGAGAAGCAATCTCGTTGAGGAAGTTGAGATGCTCACGAGGACTGTTGGCACAACCGCCATTACCCCATACCAGCACGGGCAACTTCTCCTTCTTGCCGAAGGGTGCTAGGTCGGCGGGCTTGAACACGGTGTGGGTGGCGAGGGTAGCATCGCTGGCCATCACAGCCTTGTAGGCTCCTGTACCGCCATCGTCGATGGTCTCTTTCTTCACATCCTGAGCCTGCATGGTTGCGCAGAGCAACATTGCAGAAAGCATTGCAAATGTCTTTTTCATGTCTTTTTATTTTTATAAGGTGAAAATATAGTTGCGTGACGAACGGACTGCGATGGCAAATATACGCATTATAATTCAATTTATAACTTTTTAAGTCAAAAACTTTGGGGTATATATAGAGAATTGTTTAACTTTGCGACAATATCGCCCGTTAAGGGGAGCAAAATGAGTGAAACGACAGACACACATTTGTTTAACAATAATAAGACAAAAAAAAGAACACACATGAAGAAGATTCTTTTGGCTGTTGCTACCATGGCACTGGTGGCATGCGGAGGTAAGAGCACCGCTACACTCGACGAGGCACAGAACGACTCGCTGATGAACATTGTAGAAAACCTGAAGGCTGTCATTGAGACTGCAGAGACTCCTGAGGTACAGGCTATGCTTGAGAACAACACCGAACTGCAGGGTTTGGTAGAGAAGGCCGTAAAGGGTGAAATCTCTGACGAGGAGAAGGCTACATTGTGGCAGAAGATCAAGGGTATCGGCACCGAGGTTTTGCTGGGCAATGAGAACCTGAAGGATGCTGCCTCACAGGCTGTGAGCGAGATTCAGAATGCCAACCAGGAGGAGATAGCCGGTGCTGCTGCAGAGGCTGCTTCCGCTATCGCCGGTGAGGATGCTGCCACCAAGGTCAACGAGGCTGCTGCCAAGGCACAGGAAGTGAAGGAAACTGCTGAGCAGGTGAAAGAGACTGCCGAGCAGGTGAAGGGCGCTATCGACGCCATCAAGTCACTCAAGAAGTAAGCAGAAACCGGTTTACTCGTTATACAACATCTGGCCGCTGGAAGTCATTCCGGCGGCTTTTACATTTACGGAGGTCAGCTTGCCGTTGTTGTAGAGTTTGATATGGGTGTCCGCACCCGCAGAGAGCGGGAGAGATGGATTCCAGTAGAGTGTACGGCGATAGTCGCGCTTGTCCTCGGGGGGAAGGGCACGGCTGTAGTCGGGATGATAGAACTCGGCAGCCGATGAGAAGCCAGAGAGGATGATACGACGGTCACGGTAGGTGGCACGGATACCCTCGTCGGCGATGCGTCGGAGGTCGATGGTCACCGTGGGCTGGTTGGACTGGTCGTAGCGCTCGCTACCTTCCTCGCGTGGTGCATAGTCGGTGTAGATATAGAGGCTGTCCAGATTCTTCAGGTCGTGGTAAGGTCGCTGTGCGCCCGGGGTGGCAAAACGGTTGGACTCACCCAGCACCCATCCCTCGTAGCGCGTCTCCAGTCCATAAGAGCGATACTGGTTCATGTCGCCAATATAGGCACGCGCCACATTGGGCACAAAACTGCTTGCTCCGGAGAAGAAGGCCGGACTGAATCCTGCATCCACCGTCTCGTTGAAGGCATCGTAGGCATCGAGGATGAAGGCAGGCTTGCTGGCGTCGAACCTACGCAGACCGCCATGACTGGCACGCACGGTCACTGCATTGAGCGTGCGGTGCAGACGGTCGATGGTGACACCGGGCAGATCGTCGCTGTAACGGTCGGTGAGCTGTTCTGCCATCTGCTTGTGATAGTAGTCGTAGGGCTTCACAAAACGGGGATAGGGGAAGTTCAGACGCACATAGAACTCTGCATAGGCATTGCCGTCCGTGCTCACCCACTGATGAGACTGACTCAGACGACGGTAGATGTTCTTGGAAGGCTTGGCATCAGCCTTGGGCTTCTTCCACTTGGTGCTGTCGCTGGCCGAGAGCATGAAGAAGCAGGCACCCTCAAAGTCGGGAGCCGTGATGGAGAAGGTTCCGTGGTCGGTCTCTATCTCGCCTTCAAGTCCCTCATCGCCGGGGCGGAAGAACTCGGCATGCACCAGCACATCATGCTTCAGATTGTTGTCGGTCTGCGCATAGCGTGAGCGTGCCACACTTGAGAGCATGGGCACGGTGACGATATCAGGGTCGTTGTCCTCCCACGATCCGCCTTCCTCGCCTTCACCTTCACCACCTCCACCGGGGTTGGCATAGTTGGAATTGGCGGTGATACCAAACTCGCGCGCCAAGGCATCGCGTATCTCAAAATCCTTGTATCCCAGTTCGCGCAACTCACCCACGAAGATAGCAATATCCTCGGGATCTTCCTTGCGGAAGGCCGTGTAGCGATACACCTCACCACTGATCACCTGCGTATATTCGGCAGGATGCACGAGACTGAAAGTATTGGGCAGAGCCAACTGGGTCCACTCAAATCGGCGCCAGCCCTGGGTGAGCATGAGCAGTTCGAGTCCGCGCTGATGCTCCTCATCATCGGCCATGAAGTACCAATCGGGCTGGGGCACATAACCCTTGATCTCGCTGGCCAGGAGCATCTCCGTCATGATGTTGCCCGAGTCGTAGGTATAGTCCTGTGTCACAGCGTCGCGTACGGCAAGCGAGATGGTCTGCTCGCCTTCCACACCCTCGGAGTGGAGGTCAAACTCGATAGGCTCGTAGGCCTTGTAGCGATCCTTCAGTCCGTTGACGCTGATGGTTGGCTGGAAGAGTGAGGGTCGGGTCACGAAGAACAGGCGGTCGGCCAACACCACACCCTCGGCATCGAACACCGTCACCTGGTTTACACCCGCCTTGAGTTGACTGTCGGTGAAGTGTATGTCGCGCATCTGGCCAGGCTGGACTGATGGGGCACTGTCCTGCACCTTGCGATAGCCTTCCAGCACACCTTGGTGCATCACGGTGAGTCCCAATGCCTTCGTAGCCACGCTA
The DNA here is from genome assembly GCA_045629325.1 of Bacteroidaceae bacterium. GTDB lineage: Bacteria > Bacteroidota > Bacteroidia > Bacteroidales > Bacteroidaceae > Physcousia. Next base: position 7,332 of record JAZQQX010000076.1, read on the forward strand.
CCGGCTGGGGTGACATGGAAGGTCCAACCATCGCCCTCGCGCTCCACGCTCAGAGCCACGCCCTCGGTCTCTGCCTTGGGCATCTTCTCCTTCACGCTGAGTGTGCGTCGCTGTCGGCGTGAGGGGTCAGAGATGGTATCGAGATATACCGAACTGAATGTTGCCTCATATTTCATGTCGGCCACGGGAGTGAAGCGTAAGGTGCCTCGTCCGCGATGCTCTGTCTCGGCCGAAGCCACGAGGTTGCCGTCCTTGTCGTGCAGTTCCACGCGTCCCTCCTTCCATTCGCCTGCCTCATTGGCAGCCTCGAAGGCCACATTGCACTCCACGCCGGCCACCAGTTGTCCACCTTCAGGATAGAGATGGAGCACCAGTGCTGGAGGCGTCACATCGTCCTTGAAGTAACGGCGCAGGGGACGGAGCGTCATGTCGCGCACGAAGAAACCTTCCTCGTCGGGCTTGTCGTAAACGGGAAACACACGACTGTAGAGTTTGTCGTAGTCGCGGTAGTAGTCCTTGGCCATCTGCTTGTTGAAAAACCACTCCTCGGCATAGTCGGTATGCTCATGCTCGGTCAGTCCCCAGTTCAACTGCCAACGAGTGTAGGCTCTCAACTCATAGTATCCGCTGTAGAGATTGCCCTCGAGCACAAACTGGCCGTTGCCTCGTCCGTTCTCCATCTTGATGAGCTGGCGCTCAACGAGATAACCGTCCTGGTTGTAGAGTTCGGCATAGAGCACACGGCTCACAGTGGAGGGTATGCTGAGGTTGGTCTGCTGGGTATAGGCAGCAAACCATATCGTATCGCCCATGAAGTAGCAGGTATTGTCCATGTGTACATACACCTTCTCCTGAGGCAGATTCTGCGCAAAGACGGCCACATGAGCAGCGAGGCGTTGCAAGGCGAGCGTGTCGGCCACCTCGGGCACATCGCCCTTCTCGCTGTTCTTATCTTTCCTGTCTTGAGCAGAACCATTCAGCCACGACATGGCCAGCAGGCACAAAAGTGTATATCCTAACAATCTTTTCATACTTGATATCCTATACCATAATAAATTATGTGGCAAAGTTAGAGATAATGCACCACATAGGCAAACTTTTTCAGCATATTTCGCTCAATTATCAAAGATAATGTGTAATTTTGTAGCTCAAATACAGTAAATTACCGACTTATGATACATTTTGATTGCGACTACATGGCTGGTGCACATCCCGAAGTGCTTCAGGCTATCATAGACAACAATGCCACCCAGACCTCCGGTTATGGTTGTGACGATTTCTGCGAAAGGGCCAAGCAACTCATACGCGAGGCTTGCGAGGCTCCCGAGGCGAGCGTGTACCTGCTGATAGGCGGTACGCAGACCAACTCCACCGTGCTCGATGCACTCCTGGGCCGTACCGAGGGTGTGCTCTGTGCCGAGACAGGCCACATCAATGCCCACGAGGCAGGCGCCGTGGAACTCTTCGGTCACAAGGTCATCGGTTTGCCCAGTTATGAGGGTAAACTGAAGGCAGAGGATGTGGACCGCTACCTACGCGACTTCTACTCCGACGACACCTACGAGCACATGGTGGCTCCCGGTGCGCTGTACATCTCGTTGCCCACAGAGTACGGCACGCTCTACACGCTCCCCGAACTGGAGGCGCTCTCTGCCATCTGCCACAACTTCGACATCCCTCTCTTCGTGGACGGTGCGCGACTGGGTCACGGACTGGCGGCCTCGCCCGACATCACCCTACCCCAACTGGCTCGCCTGGCCGATGTATTCTACATTGGTGGCACCAAGATGGGTGCGCTCATGGGCGAAGCCGTGGTATGTACACGACCCCATCTCATGCGCCATTTCTTCACGCTGATGAAGGCTCACGGTGCTGTGCTGGCCAAGGGTCGCCTGCTGGGCATGCAGTACGAGGCTCTCTTCCGCCGTCCCGCTGACGGGCAGGATCCTCTCTATCTGCGCATAGGCAAGCACACCGTGTCGCTGGCTCTCCAACTGCGTGAGGCACTGGAGTCCAAGGGTTACACTCCCTTCATCGACTCGCCCACCAATCAGCAGTTCTTCATCCTCCCCAACACGCTCATCGACCGCCTTCTCCCCCATGCCACCTTCGAGTACTGGGGACCTCGTGGCGAAACCGAGTCGAAGGTGCGCTTCGTCACCTCTTGGGAGACAACCCAGGCCGACATCGACACTTTCAAGCAACTTATAAACGAAGCCCAATAACCATCAAAAGCCGTTCCTTGCGGTTTTCCGCAAGGTCTTAAAAGCACTTCCGCAAGGCTCATAAACATCAAGCACTACAATGAATTCCATATTTATCGTCATCCCCATCCTCACCGTCCTCATGTTCGACCTCGGCCTTACGCTCGAAGCCAAGGACTTCGTGATGGTTGTTCGTCGTCCCAAAGCCATGCTTGCGGGACTTCTCGGTCAGCTCATCCTTCTACCTGTGCTGGCCTATGCCCTGGCCAGCGTGCTCGGGCTCTCACCACTCTTCTTCATCGGTTTCATGCTTATAGCATGCTGTCCCGGTGGTAGTAGCAGCAATGTATTCTCCATGCTCGCCAAGGGCGATGTGGCCCTATCGGTGTCGCTCACAGCCATCAGCAGTGTGGTGACGCTCTTCACCCTCCCCCTCATCATGCAGTGGGTCACAGCCAACCAGGGTGATGCTATCGGTGTGACACTGCCCATAGGCAACCTCCTCATGCAGAATCTCTTCACCATGCTCGTGCCCATACTCCTCGGTCTGGCTGTTCGTCGCTGGGCTTCAAAGGTGGCAGGCAAGATTGAGAAGGTGCTCTCGCGCCTGGCCTTCCCTGCACTGATGTTGCTGGCAGGTATCTTCTTCGTACAGCATCGCGACACTATCTCGGACAATTTCCTTTCGCTCGGCACGGCTGTCACCCTGTTGCTCCTCTGTGCCGTCACTCTGGCATCCCTGTTGGGCATCGCGGGCTCGCTTGATGTAAAGGAGCGTCGCACCATCAACATTGAGGTAGGTATGCAGAACGCTGCGCAGGCCATTGCCATTGCTTCCAGTCCTTTCGTGTTCAACGATGGTCGCATGGCCATTCCCGCCATCATCTACGCCTTGATGATGAATGTCGTACTGCTCATCTATGTAGGTTCTATCCGTTATCTCAAGCGATCATGAAAAAGTCTCACATCACGCTCCTCACCCTCCTCTCTGCGTTCACGCTGCCCATCCTCGCCGCCGATCCTCCCATCGTGAAGAAGTACACGGGCGAGATCGACCTTCAAGGTGGTGTGGGCTCTGCCACACCCTGGTCGGCCAGTTTCAAGGGCAACAGCAGCATGCACTCGAAGTTGCGCATCACGCCTTCGATTGGCTTGCGTGGCGTTGGCCGTCACAGTTCGGAGCAGGAGGAGGACTTGCACTACACCTACACGGGTCTGCAGAAAGGTCCCATCACACTCTCCACAAACAAGGACTGGACCTACGACTCCCATCGTGAGAGCCACAGCACAGGTTATGTGTTCGACTACGGACTGGCACTCGACTACACGCAAAAGTTGCACAGCATCTCGGCTTCGCTCAAGGGCGATGTGGAGCAACTCACGCTCAAGGGCCATCAGTACGAACAGCTCTTCCAGCCTTCCCTAGCCTCACAGTCGGCCTATCCCTACGCCATCGTTTCGTCGGTATTCGACGGCACCTCGGGTGACAAGAATCTCGAACTCTCTGCCAAATATGGCTATACCATTGCAAGGAGCAAACTCCTCAACCGCTTCGCCGTGGACTATACCTACTCACGCGAGGCCGACAACCTGGAGCGCCAGTTGTATGTGAAGGAGCAGAGGGAGTTTTCGGAGTTTAATGAACTCGACCTCAACACCGAAGGTCTCTCGCAGAAGCATCGCGTACAGGCACAGTTGACCAGTACGCCCCTCAAACCTCTGATGCTCGGTCTCAATGCTTACTTTGAGAACCGTCTGTTGCAGAGCGACGACGATCAGTGGTTTGGGGACACTCACTTCCCTCCCCGCACCATGGAGCACTTTGAGCATCGCTACCATACTGTGGGTGCTACGCTCACCGCCAGGCTCAAAGTTAAGCAATTGGAAATCAACGGCGTACTGGACTACGGCTACACCGCAATGGAGCACGACTACATCCCACAGGGTAAGGAGAAGGCAGACGAGAAGCATCTCAACGACTTCCTCCCCACACTCTCGGCAGTGTGGAATGTCAACTCCAACAACACGCTCTCGGCTCGCTATGTGCGTCGTCTCGTGCGCCCCTCGCTTGAGCTCCTCAATCCTTTCAATGTGCGCACAGCCTACACTCGCGACTATGGCAATCCCGACCTCACCGGCATGCACATCAACAACATCGCGTTCAACTACATCCTCCACACGGGTAGCATCAACTTCAACGCCGGTTTGCAACACATCCGTGCCAACGACGGCTTCAATGCCATCTGGATGGAGAGAGACGGTATGCGCATCTCCACATGGGGCAACGAGGGTGTGCGCCGTGCATGGAGCCTTACGCCCGACCTCACCTGGAAGGCGCCCTGTAGCATCACCGTGCAGGCACTTGCCAATGTGATATGGGACAAGCGCGAGGCCTACGCACTTCAGATGGCCAAGGAGCACTGGGGTGTCACCACTCGTCTCAACCTCGCCAAGCAGTTCGACGGAGGCACGAGCGTGGCTCTCTCGGGTGTCTATTCGGAGGGCAACACCATCGACCTCTACTCGCACGAGGGTCGCTCGTATGGTGCAGGTGCCAAGTTACAGCACAACTTTGGCAAGTTCTGCTCCGCCATCCTCGACTATCACTACAATCACTACAGCAAGACCATCCTCACCCAGGGTGCTTATGTGGGTCACAACTACACCCGTCCCCACCACAACAACCAGGGTACCCTCACCCTCCAGTTCCACTTCTGATAGTGAAAAAAAACGAACAAATACTCACACATAACCCATAGCACTCACGGTTCTCCGTGGGAATTCTCATAAAGCTTTGAAAACCCTACGCACCAACCATCGACTGAAAAGTCTCTTCCTGCTGGCTCTGTATCTGATGATGCTGAGTGCCAGCGTCTTGCACATACATGCAAGCGAGGGAGAGGAGATGGCGTGCCAGGACTGTCTGGAGCATGTAAAGCACCATGGCCACATCAGCCAGTCGTCCGTCATGGATATCGACTGTGTGCTTTGCAAGGTCATCCATTCTACTTATACCACACCAGAAGTGCAGACTCTCTCGGCAACTGTACTTCTGCTCTTTGCCTTTACGATGCCAGCATCGCCGGATGCCGTACATCGCATGGTGGCAGTGCCGAGTCTCCGCGCACCTCCCGTTATATAATTAGGTAGAAAATTCCTTTTTATATAACCGGGGAAGAATACTTTCTTCCTCCCAAAAAGTGTATTCACAATGTTACTACAACATGGCTTGCAGTCAATGCTGATAGCCTGTTGTTCGGTCGTAACTCTCTGTGCACAAACCACGGACAGCACCACCACGGTCCAGCTCCGCGAGATATCTGTCAAAGGGTCTTCCCTACCCAAGTCGGCCTTGTCTGCCCAGGCTTCTGTATATGTATCCTCTGATGAGATGCATAGTCGCTCGGGGCACAGTCTGATGGACATGCTCTCGCAGACCGAGGGCGTGCAGGCAATGGATATCGGCGTAGGGTTCAGCAAACCCATGATCCGCGGTTTGGGATTTCAGCGCATAGCAGTTACGGAAAATGGCGTGAAGCAAGAAGGTCAGCAATGGGGCGCCGACCATGGCCTGGAGATCGATGCGTTTCATGTTGAGGGCGTACGCATAGTCAAGGGTCCGGCCTCTGTCCTCTATGGTAGCGATGCCATGGGCGGAGTCATAGAGATCCTCCCATCTTCCTTCCTACGCCGTGACACCCTTTCGGGCGAGGCCCTGGTGTCGTATCAGAGTGTCTGTTCGGGACTGAACGGTTCCGTCATGCTTCAGATGAAGCGGGGCAGAGTATTCACCAAGATACGCTACACCGAGAGGCACTGGGCCGACTACAGGGTGCCAGCCGACAGCTTTACCTATCTAAGCATGCGACTGCCTATACATCACCGCCAGCTCAAGAACACAGCTGGCATGGAGCGAAGCGTCAACGCCCTGATGGCCTACAGACATGGCAACTACCAGGGGCGCATCAATGTGAGCAACAGCCATCAGAAGTCGGGGTTCTTCAGCGGAGCTCATGGTTTGCCTAGCAGTGCAAGCCTTGACGACGATGGCACCCGATGGAATGTGGATCTGCCCTACAGTCTTGTCAACCACCTGAAGATCACCTCAACCAACACCTGGACGGGCAGTCTTCTTCAGACTCGGCTGACCCTGGGCTATCAGCTCAATCACAGAGAGGAATGGAGCCGTTTCCATACGCACAATCCTTCCCAACTGCCACCTGCCGTCGATCCCGACAAAGAACTGATGTTTCATCTCCACACTGGGGAGCGGACAGTTGCAGTTGCGCTTCACACCCACCTCCTCGTGGGAATACTATGGGGGTATCTCTGCCACGCTTCAGCACAACGGCATAGGAGGATACGGCTTTCTCATCCCTTCCTACCACAGGCAGGAGGGTGGAGCCTTTGTGCTTGCCAACTACCACCAGTCCTCTGTACTGCACTGGAGCGGTAGTCTGCGCTACGATCTGGGGCATATACATGCCAAGGCTCACGGCAAGGAGGTGCAGGAGGTCGATCGTCACTTCCACGACTACTCACTGGCTCTGGGCTTGGAGTATGAGCCTGCCGAGGGACATCGTGTCAATGCTTCCATAGGGCGTGCCTTCCGTCTGCCTTCGGTCAACGAACTGACTTCCAACGGTGTACACCACGGAGCCTTCCGCCACGAGAAGGGCGACAGCAGTCTGGTGAGCGAGCAGGGTTGGCAGGTTGACCTGTCTTACACCCTTACCCGTGGTAGGTGGGAGGTAGCGCTCTCACCCTTCTACAGCTACTATCCGCACTTCATAGCCTTGCATCCCACAGGACAATGGTCTATGTTGCCTGATGCCGGACAAGTGTATCAGTATGCCGATTCGCCCACTACGCTGGTTGGCGGAGAGGTGCGCGTCAAGACTGCCTTGTGGAGAGGGTTGCACAGAAGAGCATCACCACCACGACGGCGACGATGATGACGACGACGATGAGGGCCATCACCACGACGATGAGGATTAGTCAGCAAACCTATCCCACCCTCATGTAAGTTCGCAGTTTTTTTAATACCCCCAGCACCTCACCCTCCCGTGAGGTGCTTTTTTTTGCCCCATGAGGCATAAAATTCGCCTGTGTTTAATTTTGTTTAATCCCATTTCTTGCTGTTTCCTACCCTTTTTCGTAGTTTTGCCGGCGAAAAACAACAAAAACATCACGATCATGAAAAAGACAGTTTCACTCCTACTGCTTCTCTCCGGCCTGCTCATTGCAGGGTGTGTGGCAACACGCGAGGTACCTCTGACGGAGGCACCCGACAATTATGGACCTCATGTCCTCGCTGAAGCCTTAAAGAACGCACCCATGCTACCACGCGAAGTGGACGATGTGCAATATATTGACATTCCCGACACATTCAAGTGGGCAGAAAAGGGATACACCTTTACCGAATTCTGTACACCCTTTACAGACCTGATTGACCAGGTCGACATGTTGGCCTTGGAGCCTATCTCGAGAATAAACATCTCCAACATTTATGATGTGAGGTCGGACGACGGACTTCTTTTTGTCAGTTTCAGTAGCAAGATACCCGAAAATGAGCTTGAGCCGAAAGGAAATCGCTACCTCTATGATTCAAACCGTTTTGCTATCTTTACAAACAAAGGTAAATTCGTAGCGTTGCTGGGAGAGCCCCTCTCACCAGCACAACAGAGACAGTATTTCAAGTCAAATCCGCCACAAGCAGTACGAACTCATGAACTGCAATACAAAAATGTGGCCCTATGCCTGAACCAAAAGGACAAAGAGGTGGTATTGGTCTGCTCTGAAGGAAAACGCAATCTTCACTTCGACTATAAGGGAAACTACCTGCGTACCACCTATTTCCCGTTCTCCTCAAATAATTGCGATGTTAACAACACCAGAGGTAAATGGTTTGCAAATATCGTCGATGATGAAGATAACAATGTCCTCCTCTCACTCGACGACAGCATGAAAGTGAAACACAAGATGGTCATGGGAAAAGGATGGGCAAGCAATTATATGGATCGTATGGACGACGATTTCTATCACATGGGTAACAACTACGACACCATTTGGCACATCACACCCGAAAAGGCCGTTGCACGCTATGTGCTTGCGGGCAACTTGAAGACAAAGCCCTTCGTCATAACAAAGGATACCGTGGCAGAGCGAAAGGCCATACCCTATTTTAAGGTAGTGTCATACAAAGATATCATTGCCAACAGCAAGTACCTATATATACCCTTAGAAAGAGTGTATGACCGCACAGAGACATCGCGGATGTCAAATCCATTCTACTACTTATTAGATCAGGAAACGGGTCACTTCGTTGTCTATTGGTACATTTATCATCAATATGGCCCACATCCTGTCGAAACCTTCTCACATTGGATGCTATATGCAAGAAATGAAAGTCCCATGATTCAGCATGATGGAAGACAAGTATGGTGTTTCGATGCCTATGACATGAAGAAGAAGATGGCCCACCTGCTGGAGATGCCCGAAAAAGAAAGGAAGGTCATCATCACGAAGAAGGATGAAAAGTTTGTCCACAGCCTATTGCCCGACCAGTATGTCCTCTTCTTCGTGAAGCTCAAGAAGTTCTAATGCAGTCTTTCCTCCAGTTTCTTGGGATCTCTGCGTGTATCCCAAATGTCGGAGAAATAGATGGTATTCTCGTAGATGGTGTAGATTAGTTTAAAGTAAGGTTGAATGACGACATGGCGATACTCCAACTCCTCACCTTCTAATAAATATTCTCGAGCACCAAGGAGAGGATTGTTTTGTAATTTATCTTTACAATCCTTCAATGCAGCTACAAGTCTAACTTGAGTCTTTGGGCCATAAATATCCTGACCACACTCTGTTATATCCTTGAACGCCCGCAAAAATAGAGGAGTATATTTAACCTGAATCATTAAAAGAGCTTATAATTCAACACTCGCAAAGAAATCCTCTATCGGTTTGCAGTTTCCGTCCTTGATATCCTGCGTGTTTTGCTGGGCACGCTGGCGAAGTTCCTGAACACTATAGGGACGGAGAGAGACTTGTTCATCATCAATAGATGAATCCTTAAGCATATTAGTGAAGATGGCCAAGAAGTGAAATTTCTCACTTTCTGTCATCACACCAAAATTATAATCACGATAAATGCTCTCGCATAGATCATGTAATCTCATTTCTGCTGTACTCATATTACAAATGTCTTGTCTCGTCTGCAAATTTATGAAAATATCACATTCCCGCCAACTTTTCCCGTAGCTTTTGCATGGTCCTCTCCTATTTTTACCCATTGCGAGGCATAAAATTCGCCTGTGTTTAATTTTGTTTAATCCCATTTCTTGCTGTTTCCTGCCCTTTTTCGTAGTTTTGCCGGCGAAAAACAACAAAAACATCACGATCATGAAAAAGACCGTTTCACTCTTACTGCTTCTCTCCAGCCTGCTCATTGCAGGATGCATGGCAACGAAGGAAATACCACTGACGGAGGTGCCTTTTATCAGTATTACCGATTCTGTGTTTCAAGACCTTCCTGAACTTCCTAAGGACCTCAGCCAAATTAAATATATAGACATTCCCCTTCCTACGCAAGAAAATGGGAATGATCCACGCAATTACCCAGAGCTCACCATGGATGACATAGAATCCTACAAGGCAATACAATTGGAGGGATTGGCAAAAGGTGACGAATGTCGCATTACAAACATCCAGGAAGATGAAGGCCTTTTGTTTGTTACATTGCAGAAAAAGAATGAGTCATCGCCCTACACCCTTTATGGTATATTCACTATGCAAGGGAAGCTCGTAGCACAGTTGGGCGAAAAAATCGAGAGGAATGCAAGTCCTGAGAATGACCTTCAATACGAATATGCTTTTGGGCTTCAATTGGATAGGGTAAACAAGGAAGTGTATATAAAACACTCTGGCAAACTTGTGTATTTTGACTACAAGGGCAACTACAGGAGAACGGAGCTCCCTTCTTTCCCGTCAAATCATTATACAACAAGAGGGGTACAAGTTAGTTTCGGCACGAAGAAACATCAAGGAATAGTATTTGACAAACAGAGGGGTCCTCGGGCTATTGCTTTCAAAAATGATAATCGTTACTTTGCCAATTTTGCCAACAAGGAACTGCTTCAGATTGACGACGACCTTATGAATGACTACGATTATTCAGATACCCTGTGGCAGATTCTTCCAGATAGGAAGGTAGCCCGATATGTCTATACCGGACACGCCACTTCACCAAATGATCCGGAAACCAGAAATTTACCCGACAAAGAATACGAGAGGGCATGGGCAAACAAGGTGGGAAAATTAAAAGTGCTGGCAGGCAGAAACTTTGTGATGACTCAGTTGCGCGTATTAAGAGAAAAACGGAATTGGGTCACTGGCTATTATCATCTTTACGACAGTTCTTCAGGGCACTCAAAGTCATGGAGCGGTCCCATTTCATTAGATAATAAATACTTCCTGTATTTCCCTATGGCATCCATGCTTCCTGACGCCACTTTGGTCTATGCAGAGTCGCCATATAATATAAAAATGGTTCACTCCAGATCACTCGAGAAAAAGATTAAGTGTATCATCACTCCCGAAGATAGCGTTTTCATCCGCAACCTCAAGCTCGACGGAGGCCCCGTCCTCTTCTTCGTGAAGTTAAAGAAGTTCTAATTCAAAAAAAAATCAAATACAATATAAACATCTGAATTTCGGCTCATCCCCCCCTATTCCTCACTCTTGGTTTAATTTTTGGTTTATTATTTTTTTACAAAATATTGCTTATATTCCAATGATTTTATCTAACTTTGGGGCGCAAACGATATCTCTCCTAAAAAAGCTATCATGAAGAATCTCCTATTATTCATAATGATGTGCATGGCCCTCTCCGTGCAGGCACAGACACGCGAGCTCGGGCAGATGAGTATAAAGGCCAGAAATCGCTACCTCGTGAAGTTGGCCAAAGAGGTCGTGATGCACTTCGGGCCGGAGTAT
>JAZQQX010000077.1:0-22432 GCA_045629325.1 Bacteroidaceae bacterium
TCCTCACTAACCTCTGTCACCATCCCCGCAAGTGTGACGAGCATAGGTAGTTCTGCTTTTGCTTATTGCTCCTCCCTGACCTCCATCACCATCCCCAGGACTGTGACGAGCATAGGTAGTTCTGCTTTTTTTAATTGCTCTTCCCTAACCTCCGTCACCATACCCGAGAGTGTGACTAGCATAGGAAGTTATGCTTTCTATGGTTGCTCCTCCCTAACCTCAGTGAACATTTTTAATATTGCTGCATGGTGTGATATTAATTTTCAAGATGTTTATGCAAATCCATTAAGTAGTGCCCACCATCTTATTGTTAATGGTGAAGAGGTAAAAGACCTTGTAATCCCTGAGGGTGTGACTAGCATAGAAGGGCGTGCTTTCCGTTATTGCTCCTCCCTGACCTCCGTCACCATCCCCGAGGGTGTGACGAGCATAGGAGATGGCGCTTTCTATAACTGCTCCTACCTGACCTCCATCAGCATTCCAAAAAGCGTAACGAGCATAGGAGATTATGCTTTCTCAAGTTGCTCTCGCCTCCCTGTGGTAGATAACATCAGATATGCAGACACATACCTAGTGGAAGTAATAGATAAGACCTGTACATCTGCTAACATCAAAGAGGGTACAAGATTTATTGGTAGTAACGCTTTTGAAAATTGCTCAGACCTCGTCAATGTCACCATCCCTTCCAGCGTGATAAACGTTGGTTATTGCGCGTTCCGTCGTTGTACAGGCCTCACCAGTATAGAAATTCCCATGGGAGTGACTAGTCTTGAAGAAGAAGCGTTTAGCCGTTGTACGAATCTCACGGATGTATACATTCCCTCAAGTGTGACAAATATTGGAGCTTATGCATTTGATTATTGCTCAAGTCTTACCAGCATCATCATTCCTGAGGGAGTGGCAAACATAGGACGGAATGCTTTTGATGGTTGCTCTGGCCTTACTGATGTTACCAGTCTGGCAACGACTCCACCAAGCATCAGCTCTAGCACCTTCTCTACCTATGGTACTCTCCATGTCTTTCCTGGTTGTGGTGATGCTTATCGTGCAGCAGACTATTGGAGCAACTTCACCATCGTGGAGGATGCCGTGGATCCCAATGCCACATATAGTCTAACCTTTATGGTAGATGATGAGCAGCACCATACTGCATCCCTAAAGATGGGCGAGGAAATCACTTTGCCCGAGGCACCCACAAAGGATGGCTATACCTTCAAGGGTTGGGAAGGTCTTCCCGAGGATATGCTGATGCCTGCTAGCGATCTGACATTGGTGGCTGTCTTCGAGATCATCCTCGGCGATGCTAATGGTGACAATGAGATAGATGTAGCTGACCTCTCAGCCATTGCCTCTTATATCCTTGGTCATCCTGGCGAGTCATTCATAGAGAGGGCTGCAGATATGAACAATGACAACGAGATCGACGTGGCCGATATCTCTGCTCTTGCCTACCTCATCCTCCATCCCGAGACTGCCCAGAGGGCAAAGACTCATAAGGTGGCAGAGAAGAAGGAGAACATAGAGAATGCCGCCAACACCCTCTATGCCGAGATGCTCCAGGCAGAGGCTGGCACCGATGTAGTTCTCCCCATCATGATGCGCAACACCATTGAGGCCACCGGCTTCCAGCTCGATCTCGTGCTCCCTGAGGGCGTCACTCTCAAGGAGGCCACTCTCAGTAATGCTCGCACCTCTAGCAAGCGCACCAACCTCTTCGACTATGCACGTCAGGCGGATGGCACCTATCGCATCCTCTGCAACAGTACCAAGGGCCTTAGCTTCAACGGTCATGACGGCGAAGTGATGATCCTCACCCTCCACATCGATAAGGATGCAGAGCTTGGTGCCCAGACCATTGCCCTCAAGGATATGGTGCTCACCGATGCCACTGGTATGCTTCGTGAGGAGTCCAGCTTCTCCGAGTCCACTCTATGGGTAGGCAATGCTACAAGTATCCACGAGATGGCCAGCGAGAAGTCTGCTACAACCTACGACCTTCAAGGTCGCAAGGTCAATGGAGCTCGCCAGAAAGGTCTCTATATAAAAAATAATAAGGTTATAGCAAAATAGTTAGCTCGATCTAAATCATCAACACTTAATAATTAGAATATAATGAAGAAATTCTCTTCTTTCATCGCGATAATGCTGTTGTCATTCTACAGTGCTATGGCACAGACTACAGCCACCATAAACACGGAGACCAACCTCATCACAAGCGTAGATCAGTTTAGTTCTCCCTACACAGAATCCAGCGAGGGTAGTGTAGAAGCTTTGTTTGACAACAACCCTAGTACATTCTGGCATTCGGTGTGGAGCTCAGGTCGTGTGGACAATGGCGTTCACTACTTTCAAATCGAAGTCGCCAGCCTTCCCAATGAGTTTGCTTTCTCCTTCACTCGCCGTGGCGTATCAAACGATCAAATCTTACGTTGGAGTGTGTATGGTGTACCCGAAAATAATGCCGACGCAACCAAGATGAAGTGTGCCCTATTAGCGGAGGTCGAAACCCCAGTAGGTGGTAGCGGTGAGACGTGCATTTCTCCCGTCATCAGCAGCCAGGGTTTCACCACCATTCGTTTCTACGAGGAGGCGACCAGCAACAGCCGAGGATACTTCCATTTGGCAGAATTTGCAATTCACCCCACAGAAACTTCCGAAATCTCGCCTCTTGTTAATTCTGTTTACGTCACACAACTCGAGAGTCAGGCAGGCATGCAGCTTATCCTGCCCATCCAGATGAAGAGTACTATCGAGCCAACGGGTTTCCAAGCAGACCTAGTATTACCCGAGGGTATCACCGTAGCAGAGGATGAGGACGGACTCCCCCTCGTAGCCCTGAGCACTGAGCGCACCACGGCAATAAGGACCAACGTATTTGACTGCAACTATCAGGCAGATGGTAGTCTGCGCATACTATGCAATTCTACTAAAGGTATTGCTTTCAGCGACTACGATGGCGAGGTGGCTCTTGTGACACTCAACATCTCAGAGGAACTGACAGCAGGTGACTATCCCATCACACTCAAGAATATCGTCATCACCGATGCGCAGGGTGCTTACAAGAAGAAAGTAGAGGCGACAGAGTCTGTACTGAAAATCGTATCCTCAACAGAAGAAGGAGGAAATAGCGAACCAGACTCATGGGAGTGTACTCACATCAGAGGTGACGTGAACGGAGATGGTGAGGTGACCATCGAAGATGTCAATGAGGTGATTGATATCCTACTGAAAAAGAAGAATAATGTCCATGAGTATGTTGACCTCGGTCTCTCTGTGAAGTGGGCCACCTGCAATGTGGGTGCAAATAGTCCCAGTGACTATGGCGACTATTTTGCTTGGGGTGAGACAGAGACGAAGAGTACCTACGATTGGAGCACCTATAAGTGGTCTTCGAATGAAGATTGGAACGGTATGACTAAATATACCTATCCCGATGGTCGGACCGATGGCGGTATCTGGTACAACAATGGCGTGTTTGTGGGAGACAACAAGACCACCCTCGAACCCGAGGACGACGTGGCTCAGGTGAAGTGGGGCGGTGACTGGCGCATGCCCACCAAGGCAGAGCAAGATGAGCTCCGCGATACCAACAATTGCACCTGGACTTGGACCACTCAGGGTGGTAAGAACGGTTACCTTGTGACCTCCAAGAAGAATGGCAACTCCATTTTCTTGCCTGCTGCCGGCTATCGTAATGACGGTGAGCTCAACGGTGTAGGCTCCGACGGCCGCTACTGGTCAAGTTCACTCGTCACAAGTTACTCAAGCGGTGCGTCCTTCATTCTCTTCAATTCGAGCGGTATGGAATGGAACTATAGCAATCGCTTCTTCGGCCGGTCAGTGCGTCCCGTTTGCCAGTAGTCCCAGAAATTTCAACCTTTCCCACAGGCAAAGAACATATCCCCATAAGATTTCAAATTGCATGCTGCGAGGCATGGCCAAATCCAAAAAGGCCATGCAGCGTGGCATGTAATTTGAAATCTTGATTTTTTTAATATTATACAGCTATATTATGCAATTAAAAGAAATTCTAACGATTGAAAACAA
The DNA here is from genome assembly GCA_045629325.1 of Bacteroidaceae bacterium. Lineage (GTDB taxonomy): Bacteria > Bacteroidota > Bacteroidia > Bacteroidales > Bacteroidaceae > Physcousia. The sequence goes on from JAZQQX010000077.1 coordinate 4,048, forward strand.
TCGTACGGAAGAGACGAAATGTGTAGTTCATCTCTTCCTGGAGGGCTCTTTCTACAGAGCCTATGAGTGGAGCGCATGGCTCTGCCACAGGTACATCAACCAGTTCAAGGTGACGCACAAGGATTTGCAATCAAAATACCTAGAAAGGTTTCTTCCGTGGATGCATTTTTGACATTTGACATTTGACAACACACCGAGAGGTGGTAAAAATGGTAAAATATAAATTTATAAAATAATAAATATTTATTATTAAGAATTCCCTCCGGGGGGAGGCTCTATTGTCAAATGTCAAATGTCAAATGTCCAACATCCTGAAAATACTTTTTCCAAAAAGTGCCTTCACGCCTTCACATCGGCTTATTTTCTCATATCCTTCCTTCACAAAATAAAGTGAAAGCATGAAAGTGTGAAGGCGTGAAGGCACTTTTGAGAAAAGTTTTTTTTCAGAACTCTCGCATATTGCCCTAATAAACGAACAGCGTGCCTTTCTAAAAAATGAAATTGCTTGATAGATCGTACCATAAGCGTGATACAGAAAATCGCGTATAATGACGAGGCTTTGCCATTAGCGTGACGAAGCTTGGTCGTAAGCATGACGAGGCTTAGCCACGCACCATGCTCTCCCTCGCTGTACAAAAAAAGATACCCACACCTCAAAGTCGAAAAGGGTGCGGGTATCTGTAGGTTTGCGTTTCTTTTTTTCGTGTGTTCTTTTGTGTGTGTGTTTTGTTTGCGTTTTTGGCGATGGCGCCGGAGCTTCACAGCTCCGGGTCACCTAAGAATAACTAACTAATATAACTATATAGATTATGAGCTTATTTTGTTCGTTCTAATTTCAGTTGTTTTACGGGGTCTGGAAAGCGTGTCTTACTTTACCATGACCTTGCGTGTGGTGCCGTTGCTCATCTTGATGATGTTGACACCAGGCTGGAGCTTGTTGCGCAGTGTGCCGTTAGGACCATAGATGTTGGTGATGGTGGCTTCTGTGCTTGCCTCGTCGATAGCCAGAGGAATGGGATCCTCAAGAATCTCCGAATAGTCTTCGATGCCCTTCACGCGACGCTGGAAGATGCAGTGGGTCTTGCCTGTGTGAATCTCGTCGGGGCGCATGTTGCCTGCAAGGAACATGAGGTAGAAGTACACACCGCAGTTGCGATGGTTGAGGGTGCGGCTATAACCTCCAAGGCTGAAGGCGATGTCCCACCACTGGTTGTCAGAGATGGTGTAGTCGTCCTGTGTGAGTTTCACCACCTGGCATCCCTCAAATGCTTCCATGGCAGCATCGGTCTCTGCGGGAGGTACAACCTCGTCGTTCTGATAATGGTAGAAGGCTACGGGTGCCTGAGGTGTCCACTCACCGTTGAGCAGGTTCTGCTCCTCGAGAGCTGCGTTGATCTCCTCATAGAGCACAGATGAACGGTTGGCATAGTCAGCCGACATGATGTCGTAGAAGTTCTTGAAACCATTCTTGATGAGCCATGTGTTGAGATCGTCGATATTGGTCTTCTTTGCGTTGAGCTTAGCCATGAAGCCAGAGTTCCAGAACTTGCTGGTGAAGCACTGCTGCAAGGTGATGTCCTTCATGAGAGTCTTGCTGTAGCAAGAGTAGAGGCCCTGAAGCACATAAGGGATGAGGGCGGGGTAGGACATGGTAGGCATCTGCTCGTAGATGTCGATAGCCAGACCGAGGTCGTATGGACCAGCACCACAGAGAGAACCCTGGAGGTTGACAAGCTTACGGTCGGCATCGGTAGCCTTGGTCTCAAGATACTTCTGGAAAGCGAGAGCTGTAGAGCCACCCTGAGAGTAACCGATATTGATGGTATAGTAGTCCTTGGCGAGTGCTACGCCATGGCTTTTTGCATATTCAATAGCTGCTTTGTAGCAGTCGAGGACATTGCGTGCAGTAAGATCGTTGCACATATAGGGGTGAACCTTGTCCTTGCTTGCACCGAAACCGAGGTAGTCGGGGCAGATCACGAGAGCCTTCTCAGTGGTCATGTACTTCACGGCTTCGAGCTGTGGGTCGCTACCAGTGGGGCAACCCTCATTGTGAGATATTGTGGGGTGGCAGTTGAGTACCACGAAATCTGCCTTATATTTGGTCTTGAGCCACTCTGTGTACTTATAGTAGTAGAGCTTGGCTGAGAGTGTGACAGGCTTGTTGTCCTGGTCTACGCTCTGGTAGTTGATGGTCGTCTCCTGCACATGTCCGAGCGATGCCAATAAGGTGGCAGCCTGGATAGAGACGGTAGCCATGATGGCTGTGATGAGAAGTAACAGTTTCTTCATTTTGGTAATAGATTTGATGGGTTAATTAAGATTTGTGTTGTGTTGTTGTGTGTTAAATACGTTTCTTTAGTGAATCGTGTTTTCTTTTTGTGTTTAATAAGTTGTGGTTGTTCGTTTGGTTGATTAGGGGTATTGAGGTCGCTTCCTCTCGTTTGGTTGTTGCAAAATTAGAATTTTTGTTAAGATATGCAATAGCAAAGTTGGTATATTTTTATAAAAATACCGAATTTTCCTCCATTTTACCGATATTTTTGCTCATTTTACCAAAGATGAATGGTAAAAAGTATGATTTATGCTAATATAAGCAAAACTTATAAGCAAAAATGAGAAAAGCCATATTTTTACCAATTTACGGTTTGATGATGATTATTTGAAGGATTGGAGCTTGTTTTTGATAAAAAAGGAAGTCCCGATGCGATCATCAGGACTTCCTCTGTCAAATACATTATAGTTTGATTACCGAACAGCGTAATGCCATTTTTTTTAGCTTAAGAACTTGTGGACCTTCTCGGCTGTGTCGCGTCCACTCGCCATAGCGCGCACTACGAGAGAGGCACCATTGAGAGAGTCACCACAGACGAATACATTCTTGGGGTACTCAGGATGTTGAGGTTTGAGGAATCCCATAGCAAGGAAACAAATCTCGCACTTAATTACTTCAGGTTCACCAGCCTCTACCATGATGGGGCGACCACCTTCGGGATTGGGTTTCCAGTCGATGGGTTGAACCTTGACACCCGTGAGTTTGCCATCCTCGCCCAGGAACTCAAGCGAGTTGATGTTCCAGCGACGCGTACATCCCTCCTCGTGGCTCGATGTAGTCTTCAGCACGCGAGGATAGTTGGGCCAGGGATTTTGAGGATCCTCGGGACCTTCCACAGGCTTGGGCATAATCTCAATCTGGGTGACGCTCTTGCAACCCTGACGGTGAGAAGTACCGATACAGTCACTACCCGTGTCACCACCACCGATGACCAGCACATCCTTGCCCTTTGCAGTGACACGCTCCTCGCGCTCGTCATTCTCATTGAGTGAGAGGGAAAGGCCCTTGGAATCAAATTCTAATTCATTTGTCAGCACACGGTTTTGCTGAGAGAGCAGTTCGAGTGCCAGGTGTACACCCTTGAGTTCGCGACCGGGAATGTTGAGGTCGCGTGCCTGTGGAGTACCCGTAGAGATGACATAGGCATCATATTGTCCCTCTCCCTCAATAGAGATAGGACTACCTTCAGCAAGTTTGCTGAGATCGATGGCCACACCGAACTTAAACTCAATGCCTTCCTCCTTGAGAAGGTTGATACGACGGTCGATGATCTTTTTGTTCAACTTGAAGTTGGGTATTCCATAGCGAAGCAAACCACCAGCATTGGCATTCTTCTCAAACACGGTGACCTGATAGCCCATCTTGTTGAGACGGTTGGCAGCAACGAGTCCGGCAGGACCGGCACCGATGACAGCCACCTTCTTGCCATTGCGCTCATACTGCTGAGGTGTGATGAAATTCTCGCGCCATGCACCTTCGGTGATGGCAGCCTCATTCTCACGGTTGGTGGTAGGAGCATGGTCGGTGAGGTTGAGCACGCAAGCCTTCTCGCAGAGAGCAGGACAGATGCGACCCGTAAACTCGGGGAAGTCGTTGGTCTGGTTCAAGAGGCGATAAGCCTGCTCCCATTCGCCCTTGTAAAGGGCGTCGTTCCATTCAGGGGCTTTGTTGCCTAAGGGGCATGCCCAATGGCAGAAGGGTACTCCGCAGTCCATGCATCGGCTGGCCTGCATTTTGCGATCGTGGGTGTTGAGTGTCTGCTCAACTTCTCCAAAGTCGTGAATTCTATCGTGTATCGGACGGTAACCTGCTTCAACGCGAGGCACCTCCATAAATGCTTTTAGTTTTCCCATAAAGACTCTCCCCCCGCCCTCCCTCTAGGGAGGGGGCTGCATTACCTATTGGGGGGTATATTGCATTTGTTAGAAAGACTTACTCCCTCCCAGTGGCTCACTTTACAAGCTTCCTTCCTAGGCTTTTGCCTTTGGGCAAAATGCAGAGGGCGGGGGGAGAGTCTTTTTTTAATTATTTATCAACTGCATGTTGGCAATCTTCTCCTGGAGCTGACGCATCTTCTCTTCTTGCAGTACACGCTTGTACTCAATAGGAGTCACCTGGATGAAATCCTCGATGTAGCGATTCCAGTCGTCGAGCATACGACGAGCGAGAGCCGAACCGGTGTAAAGGTAGTGCTGACGAACAAGTTCGTGGAGCTCCTTGCGGGCTGATGCCTCCTCTACAAGGCTTATCTCTACCTGGTCCATATTACAGTAGTAGTCGAAATCGTGATTCTTGTCCCAGACATAGGCCAAACCGCCACTCATACCAGCGGCAAAGTTGCGACCCGTCTGACCGAGCACTACCACACGACCGCCAGTCATGTATTCGCAGCAGTGGTCGCCAGCACCCTCGATGACAGCAACAGCACCCGAGTTGCGAACGCCGAAGCGCTCACCTACACGACCGTTGACATAGAGTTCGCCACTCGTAGCACCATAGAGACCGGTGTTGCCGGCAATGATGTTGTCCTCGGCCACAAAGTCGGAATTGATGCGTGAGGGAGGAAGGATGCTGATGCGTCCACCCGAGAGACCCTTTCCGAAGTAGTCGTTGGTCTCACCTTCGAGTTTGATGTTCAGGCCCTTCACGGCAAAGGCACCAAAACTCTGACCGGCAGAACCCTTGAACTTGATGTTGATCGTAGAGTCGGGCAATCCGGCCTCGCCATACTTCTTGGCAATGGCACCCGAAAGCATCGTCGTGGCGGCACGGTCGGTGTTCTTGATGGCATAGTCGAGGTTGACCTCTTCGCCATTCTCGATAGAACCCTGGCAAGCCTTGATGATATCCTCGTCCTTCACACCGCTTACCTTGGTGAATTCACCACGGTCCCAGTAGCTTGCACCCTCAGATTCAACCTTGGTCAGCAAACGGCTAAAGTCGATGGTGCCTTGCTTCGTGTTGGGATCGGCAGCCTTGACCTCGATGAGATCCGTACGACCGATGATATCCTTGAGGTTCTTCATACCCATCTCAGAGAGATACTCGCGAGTCTGCTCTGCCAGGAAGGTGAAGAAGTTGACTACATAGTCGGCACGACCGCGGAACTTGGCGCGCAAGGTCTCATCCTGTGTAGCCACACCTACGGGACAGGTGTTGGTGTTACACTTACGCATCATGACACAACCCAAGACGATGAGAGGCAGCGTACCGAATGAGAACTCGTCGGCTCCAAGCATAGCCATAAGGATGACATCGCGTGCAGTCTTCAGCTGACCGTCGGTCTGGAGGCGAACCTGGTTGCGCAAGCCGTTGAGTACCAAGGTCTGCTGAGTCTCTGCCAAGCCAATCTCGGGAGAGATACCTGCAAAGCGCATACTGCTGGCAGGAGAAGCACCTGTACCACCCTCTGCACCAGAGATGACGATGAGGTCGGCCTTTGCCTTAGCCACACCGGCGGCGATAGTACCTACACCGCTCTCGGCAACAAGTTTGACGCTGACAGCCGCTGTGGGGTTGATATTCTTGAGGTCGAAGATAAGCTGAGCCAAATCCTCGATACTATAGATGTCGTGATGAGGTGGGGGAGAGATGAGCGTGATGCCTGGAATGGCGTTACGGGTCTTGGCAATGATCTTGTTGACCTTGAATCCGGGCAACTGACCACCCTCACCAGGCTTGGCACCCTGGGCCACCTTGATCTGCAGTTCCTCTGCATTGACAAGGTATTCGGCAGTGACACCAAAACGGCCAGAGGCAATCTGCTTGGTCTTCGAACTGAGCGAGACCTTCTGTGTGCCACCCTTACCGTCAGCAACCTCAACATCGGTGTGATAGCGCTCGTTGTCCTCACCACCTTCACCCGTGTTGCTGCGTGCACCGAGTTTGTTCATAGCGATAGCCAGGGCCTCATGAGCCTCGATGCTCAATGCACCAAACGACATGGCACCAGTCACGAAGTGCTTCACGATGCTCTCTACCGACTCTACCTCCTCGATAGGAGTAGGAGCGGCAGCCTTCTTGAAGGTCATGAAGTCGCGCAGGAAGATAGGTTTAGACTTCTCGTCTACCATCTGTGACCACTCCTTGAACTTCTTGTAAGAGCCCAGGCGCGTAGCAATCTGGAGGTTGGCAATGGTCTCGGGGTTCCATGCATGGTCGATGCCGTCCTTGCGATAAGAGAAGAGGCCGTTGTTGGGAAGAAGACTGCTAAGTTGAGCCGTGTTTCCTTCTCTCATTGCACTCTGGAGTTCTGTATATTCACGGGCAATGTCGCGCAGGTCGATACCACCGATGGTGCTGATCTCCGTTCCGAAATATTTCTTCAGTAAGCTTTCAGACAGACCGATAGCCTCGAAAATCTTAGCGCCACGATATGAACGGATGGTTGAGATACCCATCTTCGACATAATCTTCTTCAGACCCTTATCCACAGCCTTGATGTAGTTCTTCTCGGCAGTAGCATAGTCCTCCTGTACCTTGTGTTTCTTCACGAGGTCGTCCAGTACGGCGAAGGTCATGTAAGGATTGATGGCACTTGCACCATAGCCCAGCAAGAGGGCTGCGTGCATCACCTCGCGTATCTCACCGCTCTCTACGATGAGGGCGGTCTGTACACGCTTACCCACGCTGATGAGGTAGTGGTGAACGGCACTTACTGCCAAGAGTGAAGGTATGGCAGCATGTGTGGCATCAATATCGCGATCAGAGAGGATGATGTAGTTTACACCGTCGTCCACACTCTCCTCTGCTTTCTTGCAAAGGTCGTCGAGTGCTGTGCGCAGACCGCTTTCTCCCTTGGCAATGTCGAAGAGAATGGGGAGTTTGATGGTCTTGAATCCCTTGTAACGGATGTTGCAGAGGATGTCGAGTTCGGTATTCGTAAGCACAGGTTGAGGCAGACGAACCATCTTGCAGTTCGACTCGTCGGGTGTAAGGATACCACTACCCACACGACCGATGTACTCGGTGAGTGACATGACGAGTTCCTCACGGATGGGGTCGATAGCAGGGTTGGTGACCTGTGCAAACTGCTGACGGAAGTAGTTGAAAAGTATCTGTGGACGGTCGGAGATGACAGCCAGAGGCGTGTCGTTACCCATTGCGGCAACGGGCTCCTGGCCTGTGGTACACATCGGGATGAGTGTCTTGTCGATATCCTCCTGACCATAACCGAAGGCACGAAGCTTCTTGTCATAGTCGGATACGCTGTTTTCTACCTTTCGTCCGCTCTTCAGTTTCTCGAGCTGGATACGGTTGGTGCTGAGCCACTGACGGTAAGGATGCTCCTTGGCGAGCTGTTCCTTAATCTCTCCGTCGTAGTATATCTTGCCTTCCTGGGTGTCGATGAGCAGAATCTTACCAGGCTGGAGTCGACCCTTGCTCACAACATCGCTGGGCTCGAAGTCCATCACACCCACCTCACTGGCAACCACCATCATACCCTGCTTGGTAATGGTGTAGCGTGAAGGACGCAGACCGTTACGGTCGAGCATACCTCCGGCAAAGCGACCGTCGGAGAACATCAGGGCAGCGGGGCCGTCCCAGGGCTCCATCAGGATGGAGTAGTATTCGTAGAAGGCCTTGAGGTCTTCGGAGATGGGGTTCTTGTCGTTGAAACTCTCAGGTACGAGAATGGCCATAGCCTGAGGCAGTGAGAGGCCACTCATGACGAGGAATTCAAACACATTGTCGAGTGAGGCAGAGTCGCTCATGTTCTCCTCTACGATGGGACGGATATCCTTGATGTCGCCCAATGCCTCACTTGAGAGTACGCTCTCGCGAGCCTTCATCCATCCACGGTTGCCTCGTACGGTGTTGATCTCACCGTTGTGGCAAAGGAAACGGAAAGGCTGGGCAAGCTTCCACTTGGGGAAGGTGTTGGTTGAGAAACGGCTGTGTACGAGTGCCAGTCCTGAAGTGAAATAGTTGTTGCTCAAGTCGGGGAAGAAACGACGAAGCTGTCCACTCGTCAGCATGCCTTTGTATATAATATCACGGCAAGAGAGAGAGCAGATGTAGAAGTCCTCATCCTGAATGCGATTCTCTATCTTCTTGCGTACCTTATATAATATGCGGTCGAAATGAGGTACATCCTCTTCTGCAACACCAGTGATGAATACCTGCTTGATGTCGGGCATCACCTCGCGAGCACCCACGCCGGGCACTTCGGGGTTGACAGGTACATTGCGGAGATGCATCAACTGCAGTCCTTCGCGCTCAATCTCTTCGATCATCACGGACAGAATCTCGCTCTGACGCTTTTCGTCGCGAGGCAGGAAGAAGAGTCCGGTACCATAGTGTCCCTTCTCGGGAACGGGAATACCCTGGAGGAGGATAAACTCATGGGGAATCTGCAAAAGAATACCGGCACCGTCGCCAGTCTTGTCGCGTGTCTCAGCACCGCGATGCTCCATGTTCTCCAATACCTTCAGGGCGTTGTCCACCAATTCGTGGCTCTTGCCACCGTGGATATTGACCACCATACCTACACCGCACGCATCGTGCTCGTAGGCAGGGCTGTATAGTCCTTGTTTTAGTTCAGTGTTCATAAGCTGTAGTTCGGTTTGTCGGTTTATCGGTTGTCCGGTATGCCGGTTGTCCGATTATCGTGTTTCTTAGTTCATAGTTTCCAAAGTTCATGGCCGAACTGTCAAAGCGTCTCCGCCAAACAGCCAACCATGAACAAGGAACAGTGAACTAAAAACAGTGTGTGTTATCCTTAAATGTACAATAATTCGCGATACTTGGGCAGTGTCCACATGCGGTCATCTACCACGAGCTCCAACTTGTCGATGTGATAGCGGATCTGGTCGAAACAGCTTGCTACATTGTCGTGGTAAGCCACAGCCTTCTCACGCTCTTCGGCAATCTTGTTGGCAGCCTTGCGAGCCTCAATCATCATGTTGACATGCTCTGAGATAAATGCGGTACGCTCTGCAATCTCCTCGATGACGCGCATATTCTCTGCAGAGAGTTTCTGTGCCTTCTCTGCGCCCATGATAGCAGCGAGCTTGTATACATTGTCGATGAGCTTGCTCTGGTACTCGATGGCAATAGGAATGATGTGGTTGATAGCCAAATCGCCCAGTACGCGAGCCTCAATCTGAATCTTCTTGGTGTAGGTCTCCCACTTCACCTCGTTGCGAGCCTCAAGCTCCTTGCGGGTCATGACGCCCACCTTCTCAAACATCTCGATGCTCTCGGGCTTCAGGTACTGGTCGAAGATGATAGGACAGCTGGTCTCGCAGTCCAAACCACGCTTCTTTGCCTCTTCCTTCCACTCGTCGCTATAACCGTTGCCCTCAAAACGGATGTCCTTGCACTCCTTGATGTACTTGCGGAGTACGGTGAGGATAGCGCTCTGCTGAGCCTGGCCAGCCTCAATCAATGCATCAACCTCCTTCTTAAACTGAGTGAGCTGTTCTGCAACGGCGGTATTCAGTACGATCATAGCTGAAGCGGTGTTGGCCTCGCTACCAACGGCACGGAACTCAAAACGGTTGCCGGTGAAGGCAAAAGGAGAAGTACGGTTACGGTCGGTGTTATCGAGCATAATCTCAGGAATCTGAGGAATATCCATGTTCAGACCGGTCTTCTCACCGCTACCTGCAATGCTGTCGTCGGTGCTGTTCTCTACTGTGTCGAGCATGCTTGAGAGCTGCTTTCCGAGGAAGCTTGAGATAATTGCTGGAGGAGCCTCGTTGGCACCCAGACGGTGAGCGTTGGTAGCACTCATGATAGAAGCCTTCAGCAAACCATTGTGGTGGTAAACAGCCATCAAGGTGTTGACTACGAAGGTGATGAAGCGGAGGTTGTCAACGGGAGTTTTACCGGGAGCGAAGAGCAACTTGCCAGTGTCGGTACCCAGTGACCAGTTGCAGTGCTTACCGCTACCATTGATACCCTTGAAGGGCTTCTCGTGCAAAAGTACGCGGAAACCGTGCTTCTCACCCACATTGCGCATCAATGACATCAGGATCATGTTGTGGTCAACGGCAAGGTTACACTCCTCGTAGATGGGAGCCAACTCAAACTGGCCGGGTGCAACCTCGTTGTGACGGGTCTTGATGGGGATACCCAGTTCTACTGCGCTGATCTCGAGATCCTTCATGAACTCCATAACGCGCTGGGGAATGCTACCGAAGTAGTGGTCCTCAAGCTGCTGGTTCTTAGCAGCCTCATGGCCCATCAGCGTACGACCGGTGAGCAGAAGGTCGGGACGAGCATTTGCAATGTCCTCGTCAACCAGGAAGTACTCCTGCTCGATACCCAGGTATGCATAGCACTTCTTCACTTCAGGGTTGAAATATTGGCAAACCTCGGTTGCAGCCTTGTCGGCAGCACGGAGGGCACGGAGCAGAGGTGCCTTGTAGTCCAAAGACTCTCCTGTATATGAAATGAAGATGGTAGGAATACAAATAGTATCGTCGATAACGAATACGGGTGAAGATGCATCCCATGCGGTGTAACCACGAGCCTCGAAAGTGTTACGGATACCTCCGTTGGGGAAACTTGATGCATCGGGCTCCTGCTGTACGAGGACCTTGCCTTCAAACTCTTCCAATACACCACCCTTGCGGTTGTATTCGATGAAGCTCTCGTGCTTCTCTGCAGTACCGCCTGTCAAAGGCTGGAACCAGTGAGTATAGTGAGTGACGCCCAGTTCGGTTGCCCACTTCTTCATACCGTCTGCCACGCTGTTGGCGATGCTACGGTCCAGGGGTGCTCCGTTGTCGATCACATTGATCAATGCGTCATAGGTGTCCTTGGGCAGATAGCGGAACATCTTCTCGCGGTCAAATACATGCTTGGCGTACAAGCGATCCATTCTCTCTTCGGGAACTGCTGCTGTGGTGGGCTTCTTGCTGAATGCCTTTTCTACCACACTGAATCTAATTTCTGACATAATACCTATTTTAATAAATTGTGTTTACTAATCTGTGATTTCTAACGCTCTTTCTATTCTATTATATTATATAATGTATGTTCTCTTTTCTTTGTTTATGTTGTATTATGAGTGAGTATAAAGAGAAACCGGCGACAATTCTCTCGGTAGAGAACTGCTGCCGGTTAACTTATTTTGCTAACTAAATGGTCTGTATAAAGTGCAAATCTCTTTCATTTTGATACTGCTTGTCTTGTTTTATGTTGCAAAAGTACAACTATTCTTTTTAATGAGCAAGCATTTTGATAATTATTTTATCTAAAAAGTGTCAAAATGATGATTTTTTACCATAAAAGCGAGATAAAAGTTACAAAATAGTCAGTTGTTGATGTCAAAAAGATGTTCGTGCGATGGTGCTGTTTGTCAAATTGACATTGATATTTGTGATAAATGTAGCAATGTGATGCTTAAGGTAGTTGTAGTATCTGCTTGACGAGGGGGAAGACGGTCTTTTTGAGAGCAAGGTCATTGAGGTAGTGTTCTCCTTCGTAGGTGATGAAGTGTGCGGTGCCATAATGCTTTTTGAAGTCGGGCTGGCAGTTCACATTCTTATCTTGCAACCCGAAGAGCCCCCATACTAATTCTTTTTCCTTTGGAGTGATCTGCTGGAAACTGCTTTTCTCAACCTCCTTGAATTGGGCAATCATCTCCTTGTCAACCTTGAAGTCCTTGGCGCCGTCTTCGCGCTTGTTGCGATATTCTCTTTTGCCCATACCCTTGAAGGTAAGCAGGCGGGCCATGTGGAAACTTGGATTGACCAATATGCGAGGTATACCGTGCATCTGTTCGCCGTAAAAAGCCCCCATCGATGTGCCTATGATGAGGATAGGTTGTAGTTCGTCAACTATTTTCCGTAACATTTCCATAGCCTCAGCTGGCATGGGAGGTATATCGGGAGATATGACAGAGAAGCCGTGCTCATAGAGCATGTTGCGCAGATGGGTAGCTGTGCCGTTGTTGCCGGCCGATGCAAAGCCGTGGAGATATAAAATGTTTTTACTCATAAATTCATATTTTCAATTTGATAATGCAAATATACGATTTTTTAGTTAAAAAAATGTTAGGTGTAAGAATTAATTTGTATATTTGCGTTCTGAAAAACAATTAACCTAATTTAATAACAAAAAACCTCTAATTTCATGAAGAAGTTTCTACTCACAGGTTTGGCAGTGTTGTTCCTGTCTATAGCAGGATGGGCAATTGCTGAAAATGCCTCTTATCCCGATCCGGATAATGTGGAAGTGACTTTGGTTGACCTGACTGAGAAGTTGGCCAATCCAAATTTCAATGACGGCCAGAATGGTTGGACCGTCAACAAGGGTAAGATCGAAGTGAAGGCTGCCAGCACAGGCAACCCCGTGATTACCGCTTATGGCTATCAGGTGGATATCTGTCAGACAGTGACCGGTCTGGAGCCTGGTAAGTACATTGTTAAGGTACAGGCTTGCTCACGCTACAAGGACGGCAAGGCAGGTATCGAGGACTATGAGGCCAAGAAGGCAGCTGGTCAAGACATCCCCAACGAGGCTTACCTCTATGCTAACGGTGAGCAGGTGAAGGTGGTAAACATCTGGGATGAGACCTCTACCTACGACTTCGCCAAGGAAAGCGGTCAGGATGCAGCTAACCTTACTATGAGTAACGGTGAGCAGATTCCTTACAACTCAACCAACTTTGCCAATGCCTTTGGCAAATTGAACATGTATTGGAATGAGCTGACTTGTACAGTAGGTGCTGACGGTGAGCTGACTCTGGGTCTGAAGAATGAGTTGCCTACAGAGGGCAATAATGTATATGTAGGTTATGACAACTTCCGTCTCTACAAGGTAAGTGAGGTTGAAGAGTATACCTCGCAGTTGGTTAACCCCAACTTTGATGGAGGTTCGAGTGCTCCAGGTTGGACTGTCAACAAGGGTAAGATTGAAGTGAAGGCTGCCAGCACAGGCAACCCCGTAGTTACCGCTTATGGCTATCAGATGGACATCTGGCAGAAGGTGACCGGTTTGAAGCCCGGTAAGTACATCGTTAAGGTACAGGCTTGCTCACGCTACAAGGATGGTAAGGCTGGTATCGAAGACTATGAGGCCAAGAAGGCAGCTGGTCAGGATATTCCCAACGAGGCTTACCTCTATGCTAACGGTGAGCAGAAGAAGGTGGTAGACATCTGGGATGAGACCTCTACCTACGACTTTGCAGGTGAGAGTGGTCAGCCTGCGGAGAACCTGACTTTGAGCAACGGTGAGCAGATTCCTTACAACTCAACCAACTTTGCCAATGCCTTTGGCAAACTGAACATGTATTGGAACGAGGTGGCTTGTACCGTAGGCAAGGACGGCGAGCTGACTGTAGGTCTGAAGAATGAGTTGCCTACTGAGGGCAATAATGTATATGTGGGTTATGACAACTTCCGTCTCTACCGCGTAGGCGACCTTGATGAGGAGGACGAGCCTGTTGTAGAAATCGTAGATTGCACAGATAAGATTGTCAACCCCGACTTTACCGATGATAGCAGTTCTGCTCAGTCTGGCTGGACACTCGTTACCGGTTCAGAGAAGGGTAAGTGGTCAAAGGGAACTGATAACCGTGCATTCTCTTGCAACAACATCAAGTGTGAGCTTACCCAGACCATCGAAGGTTTGGAGCCCGGTAAGTATATGCTCAAGTATCAGGCATTTGGTCGTATGAAGGCTAATGATGCTTCGTGGGCATCTTACCTTGCAGGTGAGGACCTCGGTTCGACCAATGTCTACATGATTGCTAACAAGGCTAAGAAGGAAGTCATGAATGTAGTCTATGGTGCTACTCCCAACAAGGGTGCTGGCGACTGGACCACCGTTCAGGATGTAGAAGGCAAAGACTTGTATCTGCTCAACAACTCTGGCGCTGTGGCTGATGCCTTCGCTCAGGGTTACTATCAGGATTCTCTCGAATGTGTAGTAGGTAAGGATGGCAAGCTCGTCATCACCTTCAAGAAGGAAAGTGTTCAGGACGATGGCGGTGACTATTCTAAGTATGCTGGTTGTGACAACTTCCGCCTCTATCGCATCGGTGATGCAGAAGAGGAAGAGCCTGGCGACGAACCCGGCGATGAGCCCGGCGACGAACCCGCAGACGATGAGCTCGATATGAGCAAGCTCACCGATATGACCGACAAGCTGGCTAACCCCAACTTCGACGAGGGTTCAAATGCTCCTGGTTGGACTATCAATACCGGTAAGATTGAGGTGAAGGCAGCCAGCACAGGCAACCCCGTTATCACCGCATACGACTATCAGGTGGATATCTGCCAGACTGTCACCGGTTTGGAGCCCGGTAAGTATGTGGTTATGGTACAGGCATGCTCTCGTCACATGATGGGTCAGGCTGGTATCCAGAACTACGAGTCAAAGAAGGCTGCCGGTCAGGAGATTCCCAATGAGGCTTATCTCTATGCTAACGGTGAGCAGAAGAAGGTAAAGAATATCTATGATGAGGGTGCTGACTATGACTTCGCTGGTGAAAGCGGTCAGAATGTTGAAGATCTGCGTCTTTCTAATGGCAAGCAGATTCCTTACAACTCAACCAACTTCGCTAACGCATTTGGCAAGTTTGGTATGTATCAGAACTATGTCATCTGTACCGTTGGTGCAAATGGCGTACTGAACCTTGGTATCAAGAATGAGCTCCAGAAGAGCGGTGATATCATTCCTTATCTGGCTTACGACAACTTCCGTCTCTACAAGATGAATGAGGAGGAGGATTGCACTGATATGCTGGCTAACCCCAACTTCAACGATGGTACCAATGGTTGGACTGTCAACGAGGGTAAGATTGAGGTGAAGGCTTCAAACACCGGTAACCCTGTTGTTACCGCTTACAACTATCAGGTAGATATCTGCCAGACCGTAGAAGGCTTGAAGCCCGGTCGCTATGTGGTTAAGGTACAGGCTTGCTCGCGCTACATGGACAAGGAAGCTGGTATCAAGGACTATGAGGCTCGCAAGGCAGAGGGTAAGGAGATACCCAACGAGGCATATGTTTATGCAAACGGCGAGCAGAAGAAGATTGTCAACATCTGGGATGAGACTTCTACCTATGACTTTGCTACAGAGAGTGGTCAGAAGATTGAGGATCTGCGTATGTCTAACGGTGAGCAGATTCCTTACAACTCAACCAACTTCGCTCACGCATTTGGCGATCTCGGTATGTACGAGAATGAGGTGGAGTGTGTTGTAGGTCAGAATGGCGTTCTCGTTCTCGGTATCAAGAATGAGCTGAAGGGTGACGGTTATACTCCCTACATTGGTTATGACAACTTCCGTTTGATCCGTATTGGTGATGCTACTGAGGATGATGGTCCTGCATTCGACCTCTACGACCTCAAGGCTAATGCTGGCGACTATGTAGCTATCTGCATGCCTTACCCCGTGAAGTCAGAGTACTTTGGTCAGGTTTATAAGATTGCTCAGATCCAGGATGGTCAGGCTGTCCTCGTTCCTACTGACGCTGTTGCTACCGGTGTTCCCTGTGTAGTAAAGGCTACTGGCGAGAACAATATCAAGGAAGGTGATGTAACCCTTACTTACACCACTCCTAAGGCTTCTGTTTCTATGTGGGACAACACTATGATGCAGGGCGATCTCAACAAGCTCACTTGGACTGCAACTGCTATCGATGGTTCTGAAATCAATGTAGCTGAACTCACCTACACTGAGGCTGACTTGGCCAACATGGACTTCACCTGTACCATTGAGAACAACGCTGCTGCTCGTTTCTGGGCACAGAATCCTGAGTATGCTGCAGAGACTCCTACCATCATCGGTAAGTATCTCAACCTCCCCGCATACAACCGTACCGACCAGCCCAACCCCATCTCTATCCCCGTTGTGGCTGCAGAGGCTGAGCAGACTTTGTCTTATTGCCTGAGTGAGGATATGATGATGGCAGAGACCATCACCATCCCTGCAGGAAAGACTGTTGCTGAGATCTACAACCTCCTCCCTGGCCTTACCTATTATTATAAGACTGCTGATGGCAAGTCTGCTGGTAAGTTTACCGTAGGTGGTAAGTTGCGTATGATGATGATTGGCAAGAATGTTGTCAATATGCGTGACCTTGGTGGTAAGCAGGTGGTTGATGGCCGTTATGTGAAGTACGGCAAGATCTACCGTAATGCTGAGTTCAAGGGTGGTACATTCAATATCAGCGACGAGGAGTTGCAGATGTTGCTTGACCTGAATATCGGTGCAGAGCTCGACCTCCGCAACGAAGATGGTAACAAGCCTTGGTTGCCCAATGCTGTGCGTGGTGAGAACTACTACTGGGCTCAGGGTAAGAACTATATTGCTAACGGTCCTGGTAAGATGTACGACGAGGTGGCTAAGCCTCACCTGAAGGCTGAGTTTGAGACCGTAGTCAACAATCTCCGCAAGGGTGTAGCCGTTGACTTCCATTGCCGTATTGGTGCTGACCGTACCGGTTTCCTCGCATTCTTGCTCGAGGGTCTGCTGGGTGTTAGCGAGGCTGACCTGTTGCTCGACTATGAGACCACTTCATTCTCAGAGGCAGGTCTCCGTACCAAGGCTGATGGTGATGGCGATGCTGCTGCCAGCTCTTATGAGAAGGTTATTCCTGTTGAGTTCCGTGGCAAGATTCCCGAGGGTGGTACCTTGCGTGATGTCTTTGAGGCATACTTCATCAACACCCTGGGCGTAGATAAGGCTCTCATCGACGAGTATCGTGAAATCATGCTTGCTGACAGCCCCATTGCTGATGTGGCAGATGAGCAGATCGCTCAGTTCGCTTCTGTACTCCAGAAGATGGTTGACGACTCTAAGCTCTATGTCTTTGGTGATGACTTCGGTCAGTATGCTTCTACCGATCAGTCTGCTATTGACGACTACATGAAGGCAACAGAGACTGCTGGTAAGTATCTCGAGGCTGGCGAACTCGACCTGAATGGTGTGAAGGAACAGCTCAAGGCTGTAGAGGATGCATTCAAGGCAATGGATGCCACTATCTCTCTCAATATGCCCAAGGCTGGTGACAAGGTTCAGCTCAAGAGTAATACTTATGGCAAGTACATCCGTCCTTATGCAAAGACCAACTGGAACAATGGTACTCTTAATGACCAGTGCGTCTTCACCTTCGATGGCGAGTATCTCGTCAACGACTACAACGGCTTTACCTTCGGTTATGATGCTAAGAATGCTCTTGCTTCAGGTGTAAAGGTTGGTGCAGGTGTTGAACCTACCACTATCGTTCCTTCTGAGGCAGGTACCGTAGGTTGCTACAACATCAAGGTGGGTGACTATACCGTGATGACAGCCAAGGGCTCAACCAAACTTGAGGCTCTCAAGGCTATCAGCACCGATGCCGACATCGTTATCGTACGATATGTTCCCGAGGAGCCCAATGCTATCCAGTCTGTTGAGATGGCAGGTGAGACCTCTGCTACCTACAACCTCGTAGGCCAGAAGGTAAATGCAAGCTACAAGGGAGTCGTTATCCGCAATGGAAAGAAGACTGTTGTGAAGTAAGGACATTCGAGAACTCGATGATCCGAAAGATCAATGATTCTGTATGAGCTTTGAAGCTCATGAACTAGATAGGAAAAGGAGTCCCTCGGGGCTCCTTTTCTTGCTATATGTGATTCTCTTGTTCCAAATTGGGCAAAAAGTTGTGTAAAAAATGCCAAGTGTAAAGAAAAATGTGTATATTTGCAAACTAATTGCGGTATTAGCCTTTTGAGGCTTACTTGCATATATATTATATTAAATTAGGTATTACATGAAAAAAACACTACTCTCCATACACAAAACAACTTTGTTGCAGAGGTTTGTCTTGCCCGCTTGTTTGCTTTTTGTATCTGCAGGTGCGGTCCGTGCTCAGCTCGTCATCAACGAGATTATGCAGTCCAATGTGGACCAGGTTATGCAGGACAATCAGTACCCTGACTCTTGGGTAGAACTCTACAATGCAGGAAAGTCAACAGAGAAGCTGTCAGAATATAAGCTTGGCGAAACCCAGAAAGCCAGTGAGGCATCTAAACTCTACAACGGTTCCAACGAAGGATGGGGCTGGGGCTGGGGGTGGGGGGGATCCACCCCCAAGGAGATCAAGAC
>JAZQQX010000078.1:0-12980 GCA_045629325.1 Bacteroidaceae bacterium
TTAGCCTTGGGTGCGCTCATCAAGGTGATGCGCACATTCTCCAACCACTCATCGAGAGCCTTGTCCAGACGAGGTGTGAGCACCAAGCCCTGCATCTTCATCATCAGCGAAGTAGCACGGTCGAGGTAAGCCACCTCTTCGTCAGTCCACTGGACCTCGCTGGGCTTGGGTTGCCAAGTGTTGTCGGGTACGAGGCAGAAGAATACACGCTGTGCGGCACCATTCTGCACATCCTTTGCCCATTGAGCGAGGGTCTGATCATGGGTAGAGGTGGTGGTCACATCCCAGTTACAGGCCGTAACGATGCTGGGCGAATCACCTGTTGCATTGAGGCAACCTACCACGCCATTGTCGAAGTTCAGTCGGCAGAAATCACCACGGAAGTAGTAACCCGAACGATTGAGATTGAGACTCGAAAGCTCTTCGGCATAGGTGTAGGTCTTCTTACCTTTCAAGGCCTCCATCTGCTGGATGTGACCCTTACGAGTGGTGTCACACTCCAAGATGCGCTGTGCCAAAGGAGGCACGATGCGCCTCTCACCATCTTTGGCAGCCTTGTTTGCTTCAATCAAGCTATTTACCCGCTCACGCTTGCGCTCATCCTCAAGACGGATAGGCTTGATGAGCTGGTCGATGACGAACTTCAACTGACGCTTACCCGAACCCGAGAGACCATCCCAGTGACTCCAACCGTTGAGGCGTGCAGGGGCCTTTGAGCCGTTCTTCTTCTGCACATCAGTGAGCAGGGTCATCATGGCTGTACTCGCACCTACAAGGGTGATGAAACGATAGCCGGGCAAGGTCACCTTCAGCAAGGTGTTGACCCAGCGAGGCAACGAAGGCAAAGCCATATCCTGCACCACACACGAGGCAAGAGAGGGATAGATGGCATAAGGGTCACCGTTGAGTACATCGCCACCCACGCCCTCTTCATCATCAGTAAGCTGTGAGCTGATATTCTCATCCACAAGCTTTCTCAACTGCACAGGCATAGAGAGATGATCGGCACCGACAGCACTGCGGATGATGCTGTCAACCTCCTTCTCGGGCAGACCATAGGTGAACTTGGGATAGAGCACGGCCTTCATCTTCTCTGGACTGAACTCGCACACATGGCGCAACCAATAGCACACACTTGAGATGGTGCTGTTGCGTGTACCCTGTGGAACGATGGGATAAGTGCCACACTTCTTCTTAAAGATCTCAGGAATCAAGGTGTCGTAGTCGATACCCGTACCGTCCTCTTCAAGCGAAGCAGACTCGTCCACCACGATAGGCTCATCGTTCTCTACCTTCTCCTTCTCAATGTCCTGCTCCTGAATAGTAGCAGGCTTGTTGTCGAACAACTCTTCCGACAAAAAAAGCAAATCCTCCTTGCTACCGGTAGTGGTATAGAACACCCTTGTGATGTCCTTTGCACCCTCATCGTACTGCACGCCAAGCAGATCGCTTGCCCACTGAAGGTTCTCCTCCTGGGTCAAGTTCTCTCTGCGCTTGAACACGAGGTGATAACCCTTGCGTGCACTACGCTCCAACATCAGAAGGCCCAGCTCATCCTTCTTCGAAAGGACAAGATTAGGCACTCTTGACATCTTTACCTCATAGTCAGGATCATTGACATCAAAGTCAACATCCATGCCTACGGTAGTTGATGCAATCTTACAGCCTTTCAAGGGAGCACTTTGTGGCGAATCTGCCCCTTCCGGAGGTTGTGAAGAATCAGGCAGACAACTGTAATTGAACTGAAGCAACTTGCGCTTTGCCTCGGCATCGCCAGCACGGGCTCTTGCGACAAGTTCCTTCTGCTTCTCACTGTTTCTCAACTCCAAGTATGCTTGGGGAGAATAAATGGGGCGAGTAAACTTCGCCCCATCCTTGTAAAAAACTAAAATACAACTCATCTTTTGGCTTGTTTTAATTTTGAATTCTGAGTGAAGGTGCTACGCTACCTTCTTTCTTTTTGAAGTCTTTTTTCTTGGACTCTTACCCTCGCTCAACTTCTGGATTGTATCAAGAACTTGGGTGAAATCCAAACCAAGAGAACCTACGAGCAGACTGCTGTCTGCAAGATCTGAGGGCACACCGATACGGAAAGTGCCACGAATCTTGCCCTCTTTGTCAATGCGAAGGGATAAGTGCTTGCCCTTCCAGAAGACAGGATTCTTGGTGGTACTCTTCGTCTTGCAATCTTCAACAAACGAAGCGATGTTGTTGTCGTGATCCATAGAGAGAGAACCACGCATCACCTGTGTACCATGGTCTACAATCTCATTGCTCTGCTGATGGTATGTCAGCAGAACATCATCTTTTCTAATTGCTAACATGTTTTTCTGAATTTCTGAGTTAGAAAATAATAACCAAAGGGCAAAGGAGGCATACAGAGGGCCCTTCTGCATGCACGCTCTCCCTTCATCGGTTTACGCTACGCCACTCGTTAGAAAGTGGGGGTTTGAACAGGTGGAAGACTGCTTACGAGTGCAATTCTCTCCACATAGATCTTGTTGTCAACGAACTTGTTGTAGTTGCTCTGAGTGGTGAAACGAAGGTCGACAATAACCTTGTCACCTTCCTTGATGCCTTGACGAGCCACCTCATCCACCATCTGCGTACCCAAGGTTGCAAGCCATCTTGCCACCCTATCACCATCATTGGCTTCGAGGATAATACCTTGGTATTTCCACATGTCACCTGTGTGCTCGCTCTGACCAGACTTCACCTGGTTGAGCTTCTTAACTGTTGCTTCAAATTTCATTTTCTTACTGATTTTTAGGATAATACTTTTTTCTGAGTCTCTTCACTTCGTTGGTCTGCTTCTTGGTTGATGTGCCCTCGTTGTAGCTGTTGCCAACACAATTCACGATATAGCCCATCAACTTGTCAAGCCTTTGGTAATAACTGATCATTGAAGCCTTTCCAAAATAGTAGGGCTGATCATCGCTATAGAGGAAATAGAAACAACCTACATACGAAAGACCATCTTCGGTCATAAGAAAACCATTTTCTCTTATGAAGGTGTAATTGATACCGAGCTCTATGGGATCAATGTGAAACTCACGCTGACCAGCATACTCCATCACCTCATACTCACGATTGAATAGCAATACCTTGCCGTTCGCCTTGTTCAGGAAGAGCCCATAAGGCATGTACTTGCGTACAGCAAATTGTGCCGACTCTTCTTGCAAGAACTTTCTCTCTTGTCTTGTCATATTGATCTCTTAATTTTGTCCTTACCTCTCCCCCCGAAATTGAAGGAGAGTTGGGGACGGATGTTAATAACTCTGCTTCTCCACACTGCCGCAGAACATAAGGTTCAGGACATAACTGAAGATTCGGATACGGAAATTAATATTCATAGTCGTACTGAATTTAGAAGGGGGAGGCGTTACGCCACCCCCTTGTTAATGAAAATGTCAATGAAATAACGCTGACCCTTACCGGTAACGAGTGGCGTGACCTTGCAGTGAGCAATGCCACGGTCATCAAACCATGCCTTCGAGGTCTTTACCTTGAAGAGCCCGGACTCGATGTAGCGCTGTACAGGCACATTGTAGTGTACACCAACTGTACCTAAATATCCGTGTTCGCGCATCCACTCAAAGAGACGATTCTGGCCGATGTTGACACCGAGGTCATAGATCAATTTGGCAAGCTGTGCAATTGAACAGGTATCTTCACTCAAACCGATAGCAAGAGCAAAACGAACATCGTCCTCTTGACTTTCCAGCTGATCGGCCTGATGTTCAATGGTACGCTGAGCAATCTGCAAGGCTTTGGCCAAGATCTCTTTCTCTTCATCATCCTGCTCTACCGGGATATAACCACCTGTACGAGCAATTTGTGGAAGAACCTCACTGGTTACCCATTGCTTGAAATCTCTTGCCTGCTTAGTCTGACTACGCAGAACAAGCGAATAGAGTCCGCTTTCGTTGATGAGAGTCACATACTGCAAACCACCCGATGTGGAAATTTGACAGCGTTGCTTGTCACAATCATCGACATGCTTACGCACTGCGTTTACCGTGTCACGGAAACCGAGTGCTTTGGCAACATCTTTACCTACAAACATCGGGATTCCTTCACCGGTGATGTAGGTTCTCACCTCGCCAAAACGAGGATTACTAAATATTTTTATCAATGCCATAGGAATTGAAAAACTTAAATCTCATGCATACACACGAGGGATAATAAATAATGTAGAAAACCAAAACTGCGAGGAGTGCCAGCTGAGCCGACCCCTTCTCCTCAAAAGATAATAATCACTGTCTGTTTTGTATAATGAGCGTCCTGGACCCCAATCGGCCCAGGTATATTGTTGTATCAAGAAGTCAAAGAACGAATGCCATTCAAGTGATCGACGCGACAAAAGTATATATAATAAATAACCCCAACAAGATTAAATCCTGCTGGGGTCTGATATAGGAGTAAGGTAGGAATCAGTCCGGAATGAAGTCGGAGTGACTACGGAATGAAAGCTATATTTTATCAAAGTTTTGATGTTTATAGCCTCGTTGTTTCATCTCTCTTATGTAGCCTTTTGCTACAGCATAAATATGGTTTTGGTTTTTGATACCTGTAAAGTCCCAATCGGGGTAAGTCTTGCTTCCAAAGTTCAACGCCCTGATGCTGTCTGCGTTGGGGGCAAGCTGTTCGGGAACAATCTGCAATTCGTTGATCCTATCTGCAAAGTCCTGGAACTTGGAGCAACCAAGCAAACACATTTCTTCATCCAATTTATACAGGATAGAGAAATCTTGCTTGCTAACAATCAGCTTCTGGTTGATCAATGCTTGCACAGTCTCCTTGAAGGCATCGACGGGAGGAACATACGAGCTACTATCTTCATCGTTATGACTACTTCCATTGTAGAAATTAGCTCCAGACTGCACATTGATCTCTTGTTTCTCAATGTATGTTGCCCCCTTGGCCATATTGAAAATTCTATCTCCTGCCATTTATCTTGATGATTTATTATATAAGTTTTGATTCTCTACATAAGTACCAAAGATATTGAAAATTCTATCTCCCTTCTTGGGTGTATGTATCTCTTTATCCCCTTCTGTCTTTTGAGCTTTATCAACAATATCCTTTAGAATTTCGTAACCTTTGACCTCTTCAAAAAAGTCTCTTACATCTCTCATTTCATAATAATCACGCCTATGAAGCAACTCCTTTGCAGGACTATAGCCTTCAAAGTACGCAGTAGCAAGTTCGCCACAATCCTGCATGTATTTGTCCTTGAACTTCTTTAACTGCTTTACTCCCCAGCCGTGTTTTTGTGTATAGTAATCGAGATTACATGCCAACTCATCATATATGTCTTGCTCTTCACCTTCAATGGACTTTTCATACATGATGCGTAGATTTTCAAAAGCCTCGTTCAGCAAGTCCTCATGATCATTGAGTCGATAGTAGTCTTCGGTGATGCCTTTGAGATCAGCAATTATCAACCTCAAACCATCCAAAGCATCTTCATGGAGATGGCTTGCAAATTCAATAAGATAATGCCTGATGTATTCTAAACGCCCAAGGCCTTGTACATCATTAAAGTGATAACGGTTATTTTCCTTCTCAATAATCTTTTCGGTACCAATAATGGGGAGCGAAGAGGTATCAAGGGCATCAATCATTGGAGCACCAGCAAGACCCAACAACCTGTTTAGTAAGTTTTCATATTTACGAGCATACTCTTGGTAATCGACATTAAAAGGGTCAACGATCTGTGTAACCAAGAGTTCTCGAACATTTGCCACATTGCATGAAACCTGTTTGATGGCAGAGACGAGTGCGAGAAGAAGAGAGGAACGCTCAGTACATGTGATATGCTTGTATTGTTCGTGAAGCAAGTTCCCCACGATAATCACATGATCCAGTTTTCGTTCTAAATTCTCTCTGTCGTTGCGCGTCATTTTACTTTTGAAAAAGGTATGGGGAACCTTTCACATCCGCGAGTCGCGGAAACCTGGCAAGCCCTTTGAGGACGGACATGAGCGTTATCCCCACACCAAAATATGGTATGAGCGTCATGATCCGTTCGTTCCTCAAAGTAAGATGTTTAACTGCCAGGTTTTACGACTACTCGAAACGATACGACGCAAATGTTATTTATTTATATATTCTTTATTGTAGCTTGTTAGTAATTATCTATTCTCCAACTACGATCACCCTGCCTAACTCCGACACTCCCAGAATGTTGTATGCGCAAGGAGTCATTTGAAGGCTGATATTTTTTACTGATATATATTGCACTGCCGGCTATAGATAAATAAAATATTATCTGCGATATCAAGAGAATATATTTTAAATATTTTTCTATACTATTTACGGATTTTTCTTCCATACTGCATAAAGTGTTATTTTATCATTCTATCTTGTTAGGAATTGCGAAATGCCAATTTTAACATTTATTTGGTTAGCTTCTTTTTCAATATATCTAAGACTGCCTTGTATTTATCTGACTTAGTTAAATTTTTAACTATCTCTTCTGCAAATTCTTTTGGATAGTATTCTAACCCTATGCCATCAAATCCCGTTCCAATATAATAGGTACTATCTTTTGAGGTTACTCTATAGATACTTGTTCCATCCTCATCATTTAGCATCTCCATGTAAAATTCATACATAAGATCTTCATTCTGCAAGGCAATATTATCCACATTAACAACTACATTTTCATCATCGGTCATAGCAAATGTTGGGGTACTGTGGAATGTACCTAAAAAGACGGTATCGCTCTTTGATTCATTTGTTGCTGACGAACTACTCTTTGTACTGCATGCGGTCATGCAAGCTAATAATAAACCTAAAACAAGATAGTTTTTCATATTTGTATATCTTTTAATTTCGGTAATATTAATTCTAATTTTTCTACGATGCGATGTTGCTCGGCAAGTGGCGGGAGGGGAATTGGGCACAAAAGAATTACATCCCTTGAAATACCAGGTATAATACTATGCGCATGCTTCTCTAATTCAGGTACAATAAACTTCAAGAAAAGTTCTATATATTGTAGTCTAACTCCAATAGGTGAAATTGCCATTACTTGGCGTGCGATATGCATAGCGCCTATAGTATTATATGCCGTAGATCCTACAGTTCCTTTACAGGTTATTAGAAGATCTCCTTTATGCGATACTGATGTTGGACTATTAGTCCATCTACTAATTTTTAGAATACCATTCTCAAAGTTGCTTGCGCCTGTAATATATGGTATTCCTGTTTTTGTTGCGAAATATCGATCCGGGGTAAGGTCTTGGCCGGATAATAGACTTATAATCTCTCCCAATCTGCACCACACCCAGTTCTCGGGAATATCAAAGGGCTTTTCGTCCTCGGTGATTTCGGGGAGAGGCTTTTCTTTCTTTATCTTCTTCTCCTTTACGAGCTTTGCCTTTTCGTCCTGTATGCGTTTGAGGAGTTCGGAGGCAGGTTCGTCATTGGGATCATTGGTTCCCAGCTTGCCCATGATGGCCTCTTGAAGTATGCTTCTCTTCAATGCTTCGGGGAGGTTGGTGTTGAGGTCGTTCAGTTCCTTCTGCGCCTTGTCGTAATCATCAACCAAGGGCATAAGTTCCTCTATCTTGGCTACGATGCGATGTTGCTCGGCAAGTGGTGGGAGAGGTATGAAAGTTTGCATAATGTTTGCAACTGAAAGCCCCGGTTGTGCTGTGGCGGTTGCATATTGATTCAGATTTAACGCTTTTAAAAAATAGTAAG
This sequence comes from Bacteroidaceae bacterium, assembly GCA_045629325.1. Taxonomy (GTDB): domain Bacteria; phylum Bacteroidota; class Bacteroidia; order Bacteroidales; family Bacteroidaceae; genus Physcousia. The sequence continues at coordinate 7,714 of JAZQQX010000078.1, forward strand.
ACCACCAAATGTCAGTTTCGGAATATGTAGTAACGACAACAGCATGTTCAGTAGCGTGGAATTTACCAAAGGCCATATTTAAGCATCCACATAAAGCACCTTGCCTTCCAACTATAGGGTATAGACCATCCTGATTGTATCTACCAATATAACCTCTTACCCCATTACCACCATAGCACATATATTGATGAGAATCGTCTTTTTCTTGAGACAATTCTGAAGATTTAATTGTCTTTCCAGCTTGCATTGAAAAGACATCCCCCAACCTACACCATACCCAACTTTCTGGAATATCAAAAGGCTTTTCCTCGTCACTAATGGGCGTAGTAACGAGGTCTTTCTTCTTCAGCTTGCCCTCCTTTACGAGCGCTTCTTTCTCTTTGCGTATGCGTTTCAGGAGCTCGCTTGCGGGCTCGTCATGAGGATCCTGCGGTACAAGTTTTCCCTGTATCGCAAGCTGCAGTATGCTATTTTTCAGTTGTTGTCCGGTCATTGCGATTAAAAAAACTGTTGCATGCTGGTCACTCTTCTACTCTTCCCGTACCATCACAATAGCTGCATTCATAAGTAACACGGCCTGTGCCGTTACAATTGGGGCAATCCATTTGTTTCTCAGTATTTGAATAAACGCTGGTTGGTCCTCCTGTACCATTACATACGGCGCAGTCAACTATCATTCCTCCATTGCATGACATGCAAGTGTAACGTCCATTGCCAGAACATTGAGAACAATAGACGTAACCATTGCCACCACAACTTGAACAAGTATTTCTTGAATATATGTCTGTAATGCCTGTGCCTGAACATCTAGAACACTGTCTGGCACCTTCTCCGCCACAAGCAGCACATCTTACTCGCCCATTGCTGCAATATTGACAGCGAGCTCGGCCTGTTCCAGCACAACTTCCACATGTATTTGTTCTTGTTTGACTTTCAGTTTTATATAATGCACCATCACCGCCACAGGTTGGGCATCTTTGTCTGAAATAACCATCTCCACCACATTCAGGACAATCAACCATTTTGATGGTGTTATTGTACTCGTACTGATTCTCGCTATGAGACCCAGAATTTGAAGAGGCACTTTCAAAACAACCCACTAGCACGAAAGTGCATAATGAAATGACACAATTGATAATTTGCTTTTTCATGATTTATTGATTTTATAGTTTTATCCCTAACATTTCCTGTATCTCACTCAGTGTCTCGTCTATCTTCTTGTCCAGCATGGCACGCTTCTCATGGTACTGGCGCAGCAGTTCCGAAGGTTCCAGTATCTCTTCGCTCTCCTTGGGGAACTTGCAGAGGTCGAAGTTCATGCCCATGGCCTCAAGCTCGGCAGGAGTGAAGACGCGGCTCTTCTCATCAGTACCATCTTCGCTAACGATAGTCTTTCGATCGTTCCACCAATCTGCAATAGGTTGAGCATGCTCCACCTTCATTGGCTTGGTTTTGCTGAAATGCTTGTAGCCTTCTGGCATGTCAAGGCGATAGAACCATGTTTGTGCTGTGTTATATCCTTCGGGGGCTCCTTCTGCTCTCTCATTGTTGAAGAAGAGTATGTTTGTGGCGATGCCAGTATAGGGGTTGAAGATTGAACCCGGAAGGCGAATGATGGTGTGAAGATTGAACCCACGAAGCATCCTATTCTTGATAGCCATCTTTGCACCATCCGTACCGAAGAGGAAACCATCGGGGACAATGACACCAGCACGGCCATTGCGCTTCAATCGTTCCATGATAAGAACAAGGAATAGATCGGCAGTTTCACTGCTACGGAACTCCTGCTTAAAATTCTGCTTGGTACTAGCATCGGTTGCACCGCCATAGGGAGGATTCATGCCGATTACATCTACCTTACCATCGCTATGGTATTCAGACATGGGTATGCCCAGCGAATCCATGTGATAATACTCGGGATCCTTGATACCATGAAGAAGCAAGTTAGTTACGGCAAGGAGGTAAGGGAAGGGTTTCCACTCCTGACCGATGATGCTCTTCTGGAAAAGTTCTTCATCTTCGGGGGTATGTCTTTGCTTCTCAAGATGCTTCAATGCACTAACACAGAAACCAGCTGTACCTCCAGCAAAATCGCCAAATTTCTCACCCAGCCTTGGGTCGAGCATTTTAACAATAAAGTCTGTCAAAGCACGAGGGGTATAGAACTCTCCTGCATTACCTGCATTCTGAAGGTCTTTCAATATATCTTCGTAAATGTCACCAAAAGCGTGGCTTTCCTCGCTACTCAGCAAGTCAATCTCATCGATGGCATTGATCATCTGTCGAAGCAAGGTGCCATTCTTCATATATTGGTTTACCTCTGTAAACACTTCATGAACCACAGCCTTTCTACGCGCAGTATCACGGGTCACACGAATACCTTTGATAGATTGATCTGCAGAGTCGTTGCCTTTCAAAACAGGGAATAGCGTTTGGTCGATGAACTGGAGTAAGGCATCGCCCGTAAGTACATCGTTGCGTTCACGCCCCTTTTCGTCCTTTGAGGGTGCCCAATTACGCCATCGAAGAGGTTCGGGAATGATACTTGTAAAATCTTCATCGTCAAGTTCCCATTCTTCCTCCTGAGCATCATATACTTTGAGGAACATTATCCATACCATTTGTTCAATACGCTGGGCATCGCCATTGATACCAGCATCTTGACGCATGATGTTCTGCAGTCTCTTTACAAGATTATTTATAGCCATATCTGATTATCCTTCCATGTAAAGTTGTTCGGTCAATTCGCGAATAGTATTGTTGTAGCCTTCCGGACCTTTGAAAACATCTTTAATAATCCTTGCTCGTTTTGCGATCTGCGAGAAGGGGTTGAGGTTTAATATCTGACTGTTTTCAATGTTAGTGACGCCAACCTCATCGTATTTTTCCATAAGTCCCTCAATGACTCTTCGAGCATCACCTTCGTATTTGGCAAGGTAGTTACGCTTCTTTACTCCTTGTATACGCTCACGCCTTGTAAGTGGTTTTTGATCGTATGCAATGTGACATACGATGTCAAAATCATCACATTCATTTAGAGTCGGATTTTCCTCTCTTACAGCATCAAGGAACACTTCACCTTCAACAAGTTGATCAAGGATTTCCTTTTTCTTATTTGCTCTGCTCCACGCTCCAAGGAAAGCATCGAGTGTGGGGTATTGTTTCTTAATGGCACGACGAGTATAGTCTACAAGCTTCTCGGTATGGAGAGTCTTTCCGTCTTCGCCCAAGAACTGCACAACCTCATGTACAATATTTACTTCACGCCCCTCTACAAAGTATTTCTTCGGACGATTATCTTCAGGTTGTGGGTCGGGCTGAGGCGCAGGAGAAGGATCATCGCTCCTATCCCTCTTTCTATCATGATAAGTCTTGCTCGTATCTGCAGGACCGTCAAAACCAGGGTCGTTAAAGTTGGATGTGGCGTTACGGAAGTCAAGAATCTCAAAATTCAGCTTGTCTGCCTTTTCAAAGATTCGAGTTCCTCGACCCACCATCTGTTTGAATACAGTGATATTGTTTACCTCTTTGTCAATAACAATAAGGCCTACAGTTTTACAATCCACACCTGTTGAAAGCAACTCACTTGTTGTTGCGATAACGGGGTAAGGCTCGTATGGATCAATAAAGCTATCAAGAAGATTTTTGCCCACTCTGTCCTCACCCGTTATGCGAACTACATAGTTAGGATTCTTCTTAACCATATCTTCGTTCATGCTAATAAGCAGTTCACGCATGATTCCAGCTTCATCTTCACGAGGGCAGAATACAATTGTTTTGGTCATCCTACCTATGGTCTTTAGCATATTTGTGATGCGTCGGGCCACAATCTTTTGCCTTTGTGTGATATGTATCTCACGGCCAAAGGTGTTGCGAGTATAGATGCTCTCTTCAAGTTTGTTGTCGTATAGGTCGAGCTCGTCCTGCTCTGGCTCATAACCTTCAAGGTCTACATCGAGAAAACTTTTTGTTACTCGATAGGGAGCAAGATAACCATCTTCAATACCCTGTCGAAGTGAATATGTGTAGATAGGTTCGCCGAAATACTTAATGTTATCAGCACCTTCTGAAGCTTTAGGAGTTGCAGTCAAACCAAGTTGGGTTGCACTGCTAAAGTATTCCAATATCTTGTGCCACTCCTTGTCTTCCTTGATACTACTTCGGTGGCACTCGTCCACCACAATGAGGTCAAAGAATTCGGGATTGTAATATTCATAAGGTTGCTTCTCTCCTTCTTCCAAGTCCTCCGGGTTCTTTACCCATTGCCCATAAAGAGACATGTATATCTCATATCCCTCTTCAGGGCTCTTACCTTTGACCTTTGTCATGAACTTACGGAAAGGCTTGAAGTCCTGTTTCATGGTCTGATCGATAAGAATGTTTCGGTCAGCCAAATAAAGGATGCGCTTCTTAAAACCTTTCGCATGAAGGCGATGAATTATTTGGAATGCAGTGTAGGTCTTACCCGTGCCTGTTGCCATCACCAAAAGCACACGCTTTTCTCCCTTGGCAATAGCTTCAATGGTACGGTTGATGGCTATACGCTGATAATAGCGAGGAGGGAAGGAGTCGGTATCGGTATAGTATGGCACATCAACAACTTGCTGTGCATCTTCGCTGAGATGTTTGCTTTTTCTTGCTCGTTCGCGAAGTTCTGCACGAGTCGGGAAATCTTCCATCTCAATGGTGCGCTCTTTTCCAGTAGCCATGTCATGCTCAACAAATGCTTCGCCATTACTACTATAAGCAAATAGCAAATCATTATCGCGGGCATAGTCTATGGCTTGCTGAATACCATCCATTGGAGAATGGCTTGCGCTCTTGGCTTCAACAATAGCTATGGGATAGTTCTCATCAGCAAAAAGAAGGTAGTCTATCTTCTTACCTTTCTTTCGATGCTTGAAACTACCCTGCACCATCACACGACCAGCAGTGTAATAGTGCTCCATCTTCATGCTGAAAGGATCCCAACCTCTTTCATTCAAAGCAGGTGTAATATACCTGTTTTTTACATCTTCTTCCGAAAGTGTCTTATCAAGAATCTTCGCCATACTCTTTTATCCTCGCATGCGCAATACACATACGCATACACATAAATTTTTGCGAAGATAATACATTTCGGGGAAACATACAAATGAAAGGCAAAAAATCTATATGCGACAAACGACAAACGACAAACGACAACACACCATGAGGTGGTGAAAAATGCTAATATAGCAATTTATAGATTTATAAATTTATAAATTTATTATTATTTATTATATAGT
>JAZQQX010000079.1:0-57597 GCA_045629325.1 Bacteroidaceae bacterium
AACGCCGTAAAAAAAGGAATAATAAGCACATAATAAACATGAGCCTATAAAATGCAAATAGCGTGTAACTCATTGAGCTACACGCTATTTGATAGTGTTTTGTTATGTCTTTACTTATCGGCCTCATTTGACCTCCTCGAAGTCGGCATCCTCTGCACCTGCGTGGGGATCGTTCTGCTGACCACCACCAGCATTGAAGCCTCCACCGTTCATGTCGGGACCGGGCTGTGCACCGGGCTGTGCACCGGCAGCCTGATACATCTTCTGTGATACGGCATTCAGTTCGGCAATGGCAGCATCGATAGCAGCGATGTCCTGTGCAGCATGTGCATCCTTCAGCTTCTGGATAGCAGCCTCCATCTCCGACTTGATATCAGCGGGGAGCTTGTCGCCATTCTCCTTCAGCATGTTCTCGGTCTGGAAGATGTAAGAGTCGGCTTGATTGAGTTTGTCGATCTTCTCACGCTCCTTCTTGTCAGCATCGGCATTAGCCTCGGCCTCGGCCTTCATGCGCTCGATCTCCTCCTTTGAGAGGCCTGAACTTGCCTCGATGCGGATGGCTTGCTCCTTACCGGTAGCCTTATCCTTGGCAGATACATTCAAGATACCATTGGCATCGATGTCGAAGGTTACCTCAATCTGTGGTACACCACGGCGTGCAGGAGCAATGCCTTCGAGGTTGAACTGACCTACGCTCTTGTTCTGAGCAGCCATGGGGCGCTCACCCTGAAGAACATGGATGGTAACAGCAGTCTGATTGTCGGCTGCGGTAGAGAACACCTGGCTCTTCTTGCAAGGGATGGTAGAGTTGGCCTCAATCAGAGGAGTCATGACACCACCGAGAGTCTCGATACCCATGGTCAGAGGGGTAACATCGAGGAGTACGATATCGCTCTTGTCACCAGTGAGGACAGCACCCTGGATGGCAGCACCAACAGCTACAACCTCATCGGGATTAACACCCTTGCTGGGCACCTTGCCGAAGAAGTCCTCTACGAGCTTCTGGATAGCGGGGATACGGCTTGAACCACCTACGAGGATCACCTCGTCGATCTCCGAGTTGGAGAGACCTGCATCGCGCATAGCGTTCTGGCAGGGAACCTTACAAGCCTGGATGAGACCATCAGCCAACTGCTCAAATTTTGCGCGTGAGAGCGTCTTAACCAAGTGCTTGGGCACACCACCTACTGCGGTGATATAGGGAAGGTTGATCTCGGTAGAGGTTGAACTTGAAAGCTCGATCTTTGCCTTCTCTGCAGCCTCCTTCAGACGCTGGAGAGCCATAGGATCCTGCTTGAGGTCGATACCCTCCTCGTTCTTGAACTCGTTTGCCATCCAGTCGATGATCACCTGGTCGAAATCGTCACCACCGAGGTGAGTATCACCATTGGTTGAGAGTACCTCGAATACACCACCACCGAACTCAAGGATAGAGATATCGAATGTACCACCACCGAGGTCGAACACAGCAATCTTCATATCCTTATTAGCCTTGTCAACACCATAGGCGAGAGCAGCAGCAGTAGGCTCGTTGACGATACGCTTTACCTCCAGACCGGCAATCTGACCAGCCTCCTTGGTAGCCTGACGCTGTGAGTCAGAGAAGTAAGCAGGAACGGTGATGACTGCCTCTGTAACCTCCTGTCCGAGATAGTCCTCTGCAGTCTTCTTCATCTTCTGCAGGATGATGGCACTGATCTCCTGGGGAGTGTACTGACGACCGTCGATCTCCACACGGGGAGTGTTGTTGTCACCACGAACTACCGAATAAGGTACGCGAGCTATCTCCTTCTGCACCTGATCGTAGGTCTCACCCATGAAGCGCTTGATAGAGAAGATGGTCTTCTTGGGGTTGGTGATAGCCTGACGCTTTGCGGGATCACCTACCTTACGCTCACCGCCATCAACGAATGCTACAATAGAGGGAGTGGTACGGCGACCCTCTGCATTAGCAATAACTACGGGCTCATTGCCCTCAAAAACTGATACACAACTGTTAGTGGTACCAAGGTCGATTCCAATAATCTTTCCCATTTTCTTTCTTATTTTATTTGTTACTAATTTCCGTTTGTTAACACCTAGAAGTTGTGACGCTTCCGTTTACTCTATTTAGTACAAAGTGCGTGCCAAAATCACGGAAAATAGGGAAAAATGGGTTGGCATGCCAGAAAAAAACTTCAGCGACACGGACATTTTGTCCACATCGCTGAAATATTGGCAGAAAAACACGGGAAATCGTGTCATTTCATACCTATATATAATGTGAGAAGGAATGAAGTAATGATAAAAAACTACTAATCCTCATCACACTCTGCAAGTGCTTCACTCACCTTGGCGCAGATCTCGTCAAGCAGTTCGGGGTTGTCGCCCAACATCTTCTTCACTGCATCGCGACCCTGGCCAATCTTGGAACCACCATAGCTGAACCATGAACCCGACTTCTGAATGACATTGTGAGCCACACCCAGGTCTACCACTTCGCCTACCTTGCTGATGCCCTCTCCAAAGGTAATCTCAAACTCTGCCTTGCGGAATGGAGGTGCCACCTTGTTCTTTACTACCTTCACACGCACTTGGTTGCCAATAGGTGTATCGCCATCCTTCAGTACAGTCACTCTGCGAATATCGAGACGGACAGAAGCATAGAACTTCAACGCATTACCACCCGTGGTGGTTTCGGGGTTGCCAAACATCACACCGATCTTCTCACGCAACTGGTTGATGAAGATACAAGTGGTGTTGGTCTTATTGATGGTGGCCGTAAGCTTACGGAGAGCCTGACTCATGAGGCGAGCCTGCAATCCCACCTTGTTGTCGCCCATATCGCCCTCAAGTTCGGCCTTGGGTGTCAAGGCTGCCACAGAGTCGATGACGATGATATCGATGGCTGACGAGCGGATAAGCTGATCAGCAATCTCAAGTGCCTGCTCACCATTGTCGGGCTGTGATATCCAGAGGTTGTCCACATCAACGCCCAACTTCTTCGCATAGAAACGGTCGAAGGCATGCTCGGCGTCGATGAAGGCTGCGATACCGCCTGCCTTCTGTGCCTCGGCAATGGCATGAATAGCCAAGGTGGTCTTACCAGAAGACTCAGGACCGAATATCTCAATGATACGACCCTTGGGGTAACCGCCCACACCCAGAGCATGGTTCAGGGCGAGTGAACCAGAAGGGATGACCTCAACATTCTCCACATGGTCGTCGCCCAACTTCATGATACTACCCTTACCAAAATCTTTCTCTATCTTGCCCATTGCCTCCATCAGAGCCTTCAGCTTTGCGGCTTTAGGGTCAAGGTTTTCATTTTCTTCAGTTTTCTTTGCCATATATATATTATAAAAAGGATTCTCCCCCCGCCCTCCCCTCTAGGGAGGGGGCCGCATATCCACTGGGGGGATGTATAGCGGAAATAAATATGTTAAATTAATATATGCGTTCTTACTGTTCTCTCTTCCTCCCTCCGGCTATGCCGGGCTCCCTGACACATACTCGTAGTGACATTGAGTCACTCCGACTTCCCTATCGAGAGGGCGGGGAGAGAGTCTTTTTACAGCTCGAGGTCGCCATCGTGGATCTCATGCCAGGGAAGACCCTGCTCATTGAGCTCCTGCATGAAGGGATCGGGATCAAACTCCTCTACATTGTGCACACCAGCCTTCTTCCAGATACCCTTGAGGAACAGCTTGGCACCAATCATAGCAGGCACACCGGTGGTGTAACTTACACCCTGCATGCCAGTCTCCTCGAAGGCAGCCTGGTGAGAGCAGTTGTTGTAAACATAGTAGGTATGCTCCTCACCATCGCGGATACCACGGATACGACAACCGATAGAAGTCTCACCATCGTAGTTCTGACCCAGATCCTGAGGATTGGGCAATACAGCCTTGAGGAACTGAAGAGGCACGATCTTAACCTTGTGCATGACGCCGTTCTCATCGGGAGCTACATACTCCACCTCGTCAACACGGTCCATGCCGAGGTTCTGTATCACCTCGAGGTGCTTCAGGTAAGCCTCACCGAATGTCATCCAGAAGCGAGCACGCTTGAGGGTGGGATAGTTGATGACAAGGCTCTCTATCTCTTCGTGGTGGAGCAGATAACTCTCACGGGGACCCACATTGGGATAGTTGAGGGGCTTGTGGATAGCCATGGGTTCGGTCACCACATACTTGCCATCTTCCCAGTAAAGACCCTCCTGTGTGATCTCACGAAGGTTGATCTCGGGGTTGAAATTGGTAGCAAAAGCCTTATGATGGTTGCCTGCATTGCAGTCCACAATGTCCAGATAGTGCATCTCGTCGAAATGGTGCTTGGCTGCATAGGCAGTATAGACACTGGTCACACCGGGGTCGAAACCGCAACCCAGGATGGCGGTAAGACCAGCCTTCTCGAAGCGCTCACGGTAAGCCCACTGCCAACTGTACTCGAAGTGGGGCTGGTCATCATGATGAGGAAGCACGGCATCCTTGTAAGCCTCTGCCGAAGGGAATTCGGGCTCATAGTTGGCCGTATCCAGATAGTTGCATCCAGCCTGCAGACAAGCCTCCATGATGGTCAGGTCCTGATAGGGCAAAGCCAGGTTCATCACCAGTTCGGGCTTATACTCACGCAAAAGCGCAACGAGCTCCTCTACGCTATCAGCATCTACACGAGCCGTAGTGACAGCCGTGCCATATTTTGCATTGAGAATGTCGGCCAGGGCCTTACACTTGCTCTCCGTACGAGAGGCAATCTTGATCTCTGTAAATACATCCTTGTTTTGAGCCACCTTGTGGGCTGCAACTGTAGCAACACCACCTGCTCCGATAATCAATACTCTTCCCACTGTATTATTTATTTTTACTGGTTTCTACAAATTTAATTGTGCATTATGCATTGTGAATTGTGCATTGTGAATTATGCATTGTGCATTGTCACTTCAGTTCTTCCGGCTGGATGCCCAGCGCATGCATGAGCGAGAAGCCCAGCACCTCCGTATGCAGTCCTTCATCATCCACAGGTTCCATGGTAAGCATCACCACCTCGGGTGCCTTCTCTGCCTTGGCGATATCCTCCTTCAGATAGTCGCCATACTTCTGCATGTCGGGCACGAGGATGAGCCGTTTCACTTCAGGCGAGGTGAGCAGATAGCGGGTGGACTCGGCAAAGAGGGGCTCGGTCTGCCCGGTTGGTTTCTCCTCGGGCACCACGCTGAGCAGGAACTCTCCCATATAGGGATCGCGAAAAGCCTGACCATCGATGCCCGACACCATGTTGCCGGGTTCGAGATGCTCAAGTGTGGTCTTGGCCAGCGAACGGATGAGTATGACCTGCACCTCATTGTGGCTATCACCTTTCTCATCCTCGGGCACACCACCATCGAGAGCAGCACACACCAGCCACTCGGCCAGGTCGGCCTTACCCAGTTCGCGCCCCAGCATCTTGGCGAAATTGAGACGCAAATCCGATGCCACACCATCTACATAGTCGGCATCAATCAAAATGACTGTATCTTTGAATTGTGGTCTTTCCATGAATTGGTGACAAAGTTAGGTAAAATAGTTTAATGTAGCAAATATCGCTCCCAATTTTTCAATCGTAAAAAAACTTAAAATCAGCGAAAAGGCAGATGAGCCATTTCCCTTAAAGGAGAGAAGGGCACAAAAAAGCCCGAAACCATGTCGATTTCGGGCCTTTCTTATTATAATAATGTATATGTCCTATATACGCGCACCTACTTGATTACTACACGGCCATTCTTGATGACAAGACCCTTCTGGGTGTTGCTTACCTTCTGACCCTGGAGGTTGTAGTAGATGTTCTGTGCCATCTTGTCGGCAATGCTCTTGATAGCATCCTCCTCTGCAGCGCCAGCCTTCTTGAGATTGATGCTCAAGATGTAGTACTGCATGTTGATTGCGCAGTAACCGGGAGCAGCGCACTCATACTTGTAGTTGTCGCCATCCTTCACGAAGTGCAAAGCAAAATCATCCTCGGAAGCCATGTCGAACATAATGGGCGAACCGTCCTCTTTCATTGCTGGAGCAATGGCAAAACCACCCTCCTCCATCATGGCGTCGAAGCATGAAACGCCCAGGAAGTTGGTAAGTATCACATAGCCATCCTCGTCAACGCCCATATAAACGGGACATGTGAAGGTGCTTTCCTCTCCGGTCATAGCATCTGCATAGTTGAACTCCATGGTATAGAGATCCACCTTCTCGCCACCAATCTCTTCAAGGGTTGCACCCTCAAGGATAGCAGTAGCGTTCTGTGTGACACCAGCAATACCGTTTACAAAATACAGAAGACCATTGCTGTAAGCAGCATATGCAGGAACCTCATCATCCTCTGCGTCAATAATATAGGGATCTTCTTCAAAGAGTACGGCTGATACATCTTCCATCTCAACAAAGACACCAGTGATAGGCTCTGCTGCCAAACCGGTGATGGTGACATCGCCCTGCTCATTGCCGGTAACGGTGATGGTTGAAACCTCATAGGTGGGTAGTACATAGCCGGGCATCAGCTCAACCAACTTGTGGTTGTAGATGGTGTAGGTACCGGTAAGAGCCGTAGCGTCAGCAGCCACGATCTCAATGTCACCACCGCCAGCAATGCGGTATTCGGTCACATTCTTCACACCGGCTACGCTGAAATAAGCCTCGAGTGTACCATATACCATAACCTCCTTGCCGAGATTCTCGGGATTGTCAACGAGGTTGAGTGCCTTGCGAACATCGTTGTCGGGCAACTGTACAGGTACCCAGCAGTCTGCATCGCCAATGGCCAGGTTGCTTGCTGCTGCCTCAGTTGCCAGTTCGGTACCCGACTTGCAGCAACCCAGGATCATTCCACTTACCCAGAACTTGGTCTTGGCATCTACAGTACCCACGAGGTGCTTCACATCCTCTGCGGTGTAGGGATTCAGCTCGGTGCCATCACCCTCACACTCGTAAACTTCACCCTTCACCACCTTGATGAACTGGGCATTTTCTATTTCGGCTGCGTCATTGTACACCTTGTACTTGCCCTGGATGGTCAGCAAGTCGCCCACAGCGATGTTGAGGCTTGCAAAGTTCTTCTTCTGACCCTTCTCGTCGAGTACGCCATATACAAAAACGGAAGCACCGTCCTCCTCAATGTAAAGATTGCCGTAAGTAGCATTTGAAATGCTGGTTACGGTACCGGTCAACTCATAGGTGGTGTTGGTGTCGGCCTTCTTCAGGAACTCTGCAATAGAGATGTGCTCTGCCTCTACAACAACGGGAGTAGAGGGAGTATCGGTGTTGCCACCAGTCTCCTCGGTGCTGATGCCGCCGTCGGTGGTGGTCAGAGATGCATCGTCAAGAAGGATTGAAGCACTTATAAAGTTCTTGCTGTGCATCACGCAGAGACTCAATACAGTAGTTTCCTTCAGAGTGAAGGTATAGCTCTGCTTGAACCATTCAGTAGAGATGGTGTCAGGACCATTTACCTTGTTCTGGTTGTAACCCCAAGAGTAGTTGCCTGCCTTGTACGAGCCATCATCCTGCTTCGTTACAGGAACATATCCCAGACGAGCAGCAGCCTGACCCTCAACAGCCTTGCTGTAGATAGAGAAGGTGTAGGTACCAGCCTTCAAGGCCATCACATCAGAGGCAATACGCTGGTTGCCTTCCTTCGAAGTACCGGCAGAACCGTTTACCATCTGTACGGCCTTGCTACCACCGCGAGCCTCGGTAGAAGCAGTAACGGTAGCATTGCTGTAAGCCTTCTGCGAATGCCATTCAGCAGGCACATCGCCGTTCCAGGTCTCAAAACCGCCATTCTTGAGCAGTTCGGTCTGGGCAAAACCTAATGTTACACTCAGGAGTGCAACCAAAGTGAGTAAAAATTTTCTCATAAGCATTTATTAAATTTAATAATGTATAATCTATACGAGGCGCAAAATTACATACTTTTTGCGACATTGCAAAATGATATTGGCAAAAATACATGCTCCGGACAACGAAACTCCGAAACTCCAGCAAAAGCAGAGCAGTTCCCCCACCCTAAGTGAGAGAACTGCACCCGTATTTATCACCCTCAAGACGCTTCGCCTTATGTATTTATAGTATTAAGTATTTTTCGCTTTTCACTTTTCGCTTTTCACTTCAAGGCTTTGCCTTGATCGCCTTCTCTATCTCGGGCATCATCTGCTGAGATGTGGCTGTAGGCTCGAAGCGTGCCACTACCCTACCCTTGCGGTCCACGAGAAACTTGGTGAAATTCCACTTGATGTCCGATGTGTTGCGCCATCCGGGATTGCTCTTGTCAAACATGCCCTCGAGCACGGAGGTCAGTCGGTGACTCTTGTCAAAGCCCTCAAATCCCTTCTTCTCCTTGAGCCACTTGAAGAGAGGTATCTGCTGATCGCCGTTCACATCGATTTTGTGGAACTGCTTAAATTCCGTGTGGTAGTTCAACTGGCAGAAGCTCACATACTCCTCATCGCTCTCGGGAGCCTGCTGGCCAAACTGGTTGCAGGGGAAGTCCAGTATCTCAAAACCCTGTGCACGGAGCTCGCTATACATCGCTTCCAGTTCCTCATACTGTGGCGTGAAGCCACATCGGCTTGCCGTATTCACTATGAGCACCACCTTGCCCTTGTAGTCCGACAGTTTCACACTCTTCCCCTCAGCATCCTGTACACTGAAGCCATACATATTCTTCTGCGCCATCATACACACCACATTCATTATAAGGCACAAGGCCAACAAACATCTTTTCATCCTATTATTCAATCTTAAAGCCTATTATTCACTCTTAAAGCAGCCTCTCTATCTCCTTCTCTATCTGCTCGGGAGTGACGGTTGGGGCGAAGCGCTTCACCACCTTTCCCTCGCGGTTGACGAGGAACTTCTCAAAGTTCCACTTGATATCGCTCGACTTGCCACTCTTGCCGTTGAGGCGTGAGGAGAGCGAGATGATAAGCCCCATCAGCATATTGCCCTTACCCTCGCGCTCCGAAGCCTCGCGCTTCAGGTAGGTGTAGAGAGGAGCCTCGTTGGGTCCGTTCACCTCTATCTTCTTAAATCGAGGGAAGGTAGTGTCGTACTTCAAGGTACAAAATGCGCTGATGCCCTCATCATCCTCCTTAGCCTGTTGCATAAACTGGTTGCAGGGGAAGTCCAGTATCTCAAAACCTGACTCCTTGTATTGGCGGTAGAGCTTCTCCAGAGCCTCATATTGAGGTGTCAGCCCACACGCAGTAGCAGTATTGACTATCAGAAGCACCTTGTCCTTGTACTCCGACAGACACACCTCCACATCCTGTTTGTTCTCTCTCTTCATCACCTTGATGTCATACAGACATACACCCACATTTCCATCCATATTCATATCGCTCACGACTTTAGTTTTGGTTAATTAAATATCTCATTATCAAATCACTAATTCGTGTGCAAAGTTAGTATATTTCTCTTTTCATCGCAAGCGAAATATATAATTTTTATGAATAAGGCTTTTGCTTCTGCAACGAAAAGGAGGGAAAAGCTCGAATCAAAAAGTTACAATCAACATTTCGATTGTAAAGACACACTACATCGTCCACAAGTCCGCAAGCTCCTGTGGCGTGTGATATTGCATGATGTCATCCATTGTGCCATCTGTAGTGTCAAAAGTTATTTTTAGCGCTTGCTCTTTTGTGAGGCAATATGTGCCGTCACTATCCTTCATATTCCTCAAGCACTCGTAGAGTTTCCTTCTATATTGTGCAATCTCTTCTTTCGTGTGTATCATATCTTCTTTATTTTAGGTTCACTAGGTTCACCCACGCCACATACCAAGTCTCATACAGGCAGTCCTGCGGATCGCGTGCATCGATGAGAGCCTGTGCCTCCTCCCGTGTGTGGAAATACCGTATGTGGTAGTCACTCTCGTCACCCATCTCCGTGCACCTCACCTCATACGCCTTGGGCGTATCATACCTCTCGTATAGATACCTCTGATAAGCCCGGAGAATCTCCTCCGAGACGACATCCGCCGGTCCGTACACACCTCCCTCGCCGAGAAGCCTCCCCACCTCGCCATTCGACGGATAGACAAACCTGTTCCTGATCCACAGTCCCAGTCCCCAATGGTAATCAGACAAGTCCTCTGCAAAAGCCAGCTCCTTGCGTTGAGCCACCCTCACATGCCTGTCTATCATCTTGAAAAGTTCCTCTTTGTTCGTAGGTAATTTTGCCATAACAATACTCATTACATAAATATACCAGCTTCATGTTCTATGGCATAGATTTGCCATATCATCCATTTTACATCGCAAAGTTACGGCCCACTCTGGGAAAATCCGCTTCCCATGTGAAAACTTTTTTCAAAAAAAAGCCCCACGCGAAGTGAAGGCTTTAGGGAAAAGATGGTCTCAGACTATATTGAGACGCCAATTATATCCCCGTCTCTGTGATGCAAAGTTACAACACACACAGGGCAATTCTGCTTCCCATGTTTGAAGAGATTTTGTAAAAGCCAGAAGAAAACTTACTCGTCTTGTGTGCCAAACATGTTCCCAAGTCTCTACAACACGGAAACCCTTCACCCTCCACTAAAACATTCGGAATCCCAGTATTTACGCGGGTTTTACCCCTGTTGAGGGTTTGTACAACCCTCAACTGAACCAAATCCCTTGTATTTGCTGACATATTGAGAGGATTAGTTGAGGGTTGAGGGTTAACTGCGTTTGTGTAAAATGGGGTTTCCTTCTATCGCTTCTGTCCCTTCTGCTTGGTGAAGCTACCCCACTCTATGGCTCGCTGGGGACATTGATGATAGCATCGCAGGCATCCGGTGCAGGTGGATTGGCACCATTGGGGCTTGCCTTCGCTCATGGCGATGTCGTGCATGGGGCATTGCTTGGCACAGAGTCCGCACGAGGCACAGGCGTCGGTGGCCTTGAAGTACTTGGAGGTGACGAGATACTTGTTGAAGAACGGGCGCAGGAGGTAGGTCTTGATCCATGGAGTGGCACCACGCGTCACCTCACACACCGTGGCCTGCTCACGGATGAGCTGGGCGATATGGGGCAAGCGTTCATCGGTGGTGCGCACCTTCTGCTGGGCGAGTTCCTGCGGATCTACATCGAAGCCGGGGAGGCAGACATAGGTGTTGGGCATCTGCACGGAGAAGGTGGCATCGACCCCACGCCCGAGCACCTTGGCGAGCACACGGTCCGTATATCCCATATCGTCGCCACAGGTCATCACCGCCCACAGGTAGCGCTCTCCTGCCGTCTCGCCCTTGATAAGGGGCACGATGTGCATGGTGAGAAACTGCTCCACGATGGCGGGCAGTCCCCACGCATAGACAGGGAAGATGACACCAAGGGTTTCGCCATGCTGAATGGGTCTCATGGGAACGGACGACTCTATGTCGTACAGTTCGTCTTGTAGCGTGTGGGCCAGACTCTGGGCCACACGGAGGCTGTTGCCTGTACCGGAGAAGTAGATTATCATATTTAATAAATAAAAGACTCTCTCCCCGCTCTCCCTCTAGGGAGAGGGCCCGGCAAAGCCGGAGGGGAGGGTGTGGACTAATGTATTGCAAAATAAGGGAAAAAAGGGAAGAAAAGCAAATGTTATGAGGAGAAAAAGATGGGTATGCCTGCAAAATATATCGGAATGGTGGAAGGACGCTTCTCGTACAGCAAACATAATAATTCATACATTTTGTGCGGAAAATGTTGAACTTATTGGGAAAATAGACTATCTTTGTGGCATCAAGCAATCGATATGCAACAGGAACTCATAGCAAGAAACTCAACAGAGCTGTTTCGCTTCTGCGCAAGCGATATCATCTGCATCAAGGCTGATGGTAACTATTGTGAGGTGACGCTCTCCAATGGCAAGGCGGAGGTCTTACCCTTCAAGTTGGGCCATATGGAGGAACTCTGCCAACAGCAATTAGGTGCATACAGCAACAACTTCATCCGTATAGGCCGGAGTCACATGATCAACACAGAGTATATCTGCAACATCAACATTCCCGAGCGCCACATCTGGCTTCGCACCCCGATGATGGAGAAGGTGAAAGTGAGCAACATCCCAGCCGACGCACTCAAGGCACTCAAAGCCTTCATGGAGCGAAATCTGTGATGGATGAGTAATCAAAAACATAAATTGTAGCATGATAATAAGTAAGTAATCAAATTTATTTTATGTATGTTTCAGCAAAATGATTTTCATGATAATTTGATCAATTACTTACTCAAAGAATAATACCAAAGAGAAATGAGCGAAAAGAATAAGACAAACGACAACATCAAAGACGATGAGATTCGTCTTGTAGGCACCCAGATTCAGTTCACGGAAAGCACCATGGTGTCGGTTCTGAAAGAAAGCAACTATTCTCCCACAAACGAGCAGGACCACATCGACGACCCTGCAAACGATGCCTCCTCAGAGCATCCCGACCCTAATCAAAGGAAGAAGAGCAAGAAGGGTTGTGTCATCATGGCCCTGGTACTGATCATCATAGCTCTCATCTGCTTCTTCATCTTTGTTATGGGCAACTTCTTCTACGCAGAACCTCCTACCCGGGTGGATGCATCCATGGCAAGGGACACGGCCTCCTCGATGACCGTACAGGTGGACACGCTCCAGGCAGATCGCCAGGAAATGTCGGCATCCAATGAAGCTCCCGCTAAGCAGGGCGAGATGCTGGTGCAGGACACCCTGATCAACGATATCCCCCTCATGCTCTTTACGATGGAGGGCGCAAGGATGGAGCTCTGCATAGGTCGGCCCAATGCCAACGACCCCGACCTGCTTTTCGCCACACAGGCGGCTGATATCCGTAGCGACAACGGACTGCCTGCCGGTGCCTTCATACACCATGGCGAACTGATAGCCAAGGGACACTCCAAACTGGGATACTGCTCCATCATAGGCGGTAGCGTGACACTGGGAAGGGCTCAGGACACGCCCGACTTTGAGCGCGCCATAGAGGAGAACGGTGACTTCTTCAGACACTACTCTCTCGTGAGCGGAGGCGAACTGATAGAGATTCCCGTAAAAGGAAAGGCACTCCGCAAGGCACTGTGCATCATGGGCGACAACCTCACAGTGGTCATCTGCCGTGACCGCGAGTCCTACCACGATTTCAGTCAGGCCCTCGTAGATATGGGTTGCCAGGAAGCCATTGCCCTCGTGGGCGGAGAGGCTCTCTGCTATGCCTACGATGCCACAACGGACAAGGTCATGATGATGGGCACACCGACCAGCCAGCAAACGGAGTACGAGAACTATATCGTGTGGAGAAAAAATTAAAAGTTAATAGTTAAAAATTAAAAGTTAAAAATTAAGATTTAGTCATAAGCAAGACGGGGCTTGATCATAGGTATGACCAAGCCCCGTCTCTATATAGGACCTCTTACTCTTAGTACTGCCACTGGCGGAAATAGTCGAAGTCGGCATAGCCACCCACAGTCTTGGTGGAATAGTTGAAGAGGGCAGCCTTGTAACCGATGAAGAAATCGAGAGTGAAACGCATCTGAAGCTGATAGTCGATGTCAATCCACTTCTTACCATCGAACGAATAGCTCATCATTGCCTTGTCGGGACCACATGTGTCGTCGGCTTGGGGAGTGAAGACATAGTTGATGCGCAGATACACCTTCTTACCCTTGAGGGGCTCGCGCATGATCTCCTTCACACCACCTCGGGGTGCACCATTCTTGGCTACGACATAGCGACTGCCATCGTCGGCCACCTCTACACCCACCTCGCAGTGATTGCTCTGGAATGCACACAGACCGGCATAGTCACCAGGCTTCATGCCTGAGGCATCGAGCAACACCTCGTTCTTGCAACGAGGACCCACGGTACGCTGACAGAGCGTGTTGCGTGCATCGAGCACATTGGTGGCCAACTGACTGGTGGTGAGGCGGAGCCAGCCCTTGCGAGCTATAACAGACCAATCGGCATCGATAGGCTTGTGGTTCCACTGCCATACGAGATCGAGGTCGGCATTGCTCTTATACTTGAACTCATCGCTTGCCCACACATGGTCCTCGCCAAAAGGAGCCAGGTTCACCTCAAACTGCTTCACGGGCTTGCCATTGTCGCCCAACATGGGCCATCCATCGGTCCAGGTGACAGGTTGCAAGGTAGGTACACGACCCACGCCACCATGATCCTGGAACATCACGCTGTACCAGTCGCCCTTGGGTGTGTCGAAGATAGCACCCTGAGCCACACCGTCGCCACGACCGTCGAAAGCACCCTGGAGGATCTCCTTCGACTCATACTCGCCCAGAAGCGTCTTGCTACGGAAGCAACGCTCGGTACGGGGCTTACCGCTGGGCCAATCGATCACAATACAGTAGTAGTAGTCGCCAATGTGGTACATGTGAGCACCCTCGGCACGCAGACCGAAGCCCTGGCGGGGTGTGCTGATAAGTATCTGATCGACACCACCTTGCTTGATAGAACGGAGGTCGGGAGTGAGCTCCGTGATGTGGAGTTCACCATTGCCGTAAACCACATATACACGCCCGTCGTTGTCGAAGAGCAGACTGGCATCGTGGAAGAAAGCACCGGGGATCTCATTGCGCTCCCAGTTGCTCTTGGTGATGTCGTCGGTACGGTAAACATAAGTCTTGTGCTGATCGTTGGCAATGAAGAGCGCATAGTAGGTGCCGTTGACATAGCGCAGTGTGGTGGCCCACTGACCCTTGCCGTAGGCATTCTTGCCATTGCGCAGGTTGTAGATGTCGTCGTCGGCCAGATAGTCGTAGATATAGCTCACAATACGCCAGTGCACAAGGTCCTTGGAGTGCATGATGGGAGCACCGGGGCAGAAGAACATGGTGGTGCTGATCATGTAGAAGTCGTCGCCTACACGAATCACATCATTGTCGGGAATGTCGGTGTAGGTGAGAGGGTTGACCATCGTGGTGGTCGACTTGGACTGTGCCGATGCACTCAGCACGCCCAGGCATGCCACACAGAGTGCGAGGAGGATGTTTTTGATATTCATTTGGTTAGTGGATGGTTAAGACCTCGCCAAGAAAGGCGAGGAACGATTTTTATTTATTGCTTTTACACATGTCGATCATCTGCGATAGTTCGGCAACAGCATCGTCGTCGGTACCGCCGAAACCGGCAATCTTGAAGCGGATGTCGCCATTGCCATCGATGATGAACTTGGCAGGAATACCCGTCACGCCATAGGCAGTGACAGCCTTGTTGGTCTTGGTGTCAGGATCCTTGGTATCCATAAGCAGACGGAACTCGCCGTAGCCATTGGTGTCAAGATACTCCTTGGCATCCTTGGCAGCCTGCTCGGGGCTTACACGCTCCCAGGTGTGAGCAAAGAGGAACACCACATCGGGGTCGTTCTTGTACTTCTCGACCGTCTTCTTCATGGCAGGAAGAGAGCGCTTGCAAGGACCGCACCATGTGGCCCAGAAGTCGAGCACAACGGTCTTGCCCTTGAGGTCGGAAAGGCGTACCACATTGCCATTGATGTCCTTAATGGCAAACTCGGGAGCCTTCTCCTTGATGATAGACTTGGCCACCTCACGACGGATCAGTGCGAGACGATACTTACGCACATCGCTGATGTGATCCTCAAAGCCATCCAGGTTGCCATCCACCTTCTGCCACACAAACTTAAGCGTCTCGTCCGTCTCAGCGGTGTTCTCACCCTGATACAGCATACCGTCCACCAGACTGTAAGCCTGCATCAGTTTGCCATTCTCTGCCAGCAAACGCGCATAAGTGGCATCGCGGAGCGAAGGCACCACCTTGTCGTACTGAGCCAAAGCCTCCTTGGTCTTACCCTCAGCATAGAGCTGATGCGCATAACTGCGGAACACGATACCCAGTTCGGCCTTAGCATTGGCATTGGTAGTGGGTTCGGCATACACCTTCTCGGCCTGAGCCACAGTAGCCAGAACAAGATCGTCGGCCTCCTTCTTGCAACCCTTTTTGGCAAGCATCTGAGCCACGGTGATCTTTGACGAGCACGACCATACGGGGTCGGTAGTCTTGTTGATATACTCCACAGCCTTAGGCGCATTGGCCTCTTCAGCATAGACATAAGCCACGGAGTAGGCCGCATAGTCGTACACAATGTTCCAAGTCATCTTGGCAGGATCGAAACGCTTGATCCAAGTCTTGTAGAACTTCTCGGCCTCTGCTCCCGTCTTAAGCTGATAGAGTTCGGACACCGTCTGATTGCGAGCCGTAGTGCCGTTGGGGAACTTCTTGAGCAAGCTCTCCTGCACCTCTGCAGCCTTTGTGGCATCACCCAGAGAAGAGTAGCGACGAGCCACAGCAGTATAGACGGCCTCAGTCTTGGCCTTAGCCAATACAGCAGGCAACTGATCGGCCGACATTGCAGAAACCTCCTCTGCCGTCTGTGCCATAGAGCTCATGCCAAAAAGCAAAGCTCCGACAAATAATAATGCTTTCTTCATAATATATATATATTTAATGTATTTTTCATGAGAAGAAAACCGCTTCAACGGATTCACAATCGCAAAGATAACTATAATCCGGAAAATAAGGCGAATAGATAAGCGAAAAAATGAATGATTTTAGTTGAAATGAATCACAATTAATACTGTATATTTGGAATATTTGCACATTTTTTGTAATTTTGTGCCAAAATAGCAAGCATGCGCGATGCGACGAAGGCCTTTGGCACGAAAGACGAACGCAAAGCTACGGAGGCTCTCGCACGAAAGACGAAAGCGATGCTACGAATAAAAAACAGAAACAAACAGAGAAAGACAAAACAGACAAAACCATAAACTACAAGTAAAAATTATGAAAAGTAAAATGTATGTTGTGCTGGCAACATTGCTGGCAACAGGTTTGGCCTCGTGCAGTCAGGAAGAGGCAAGCCAGATGGTACAGGAGCAGAATGCACCTGTAGAGAAGATGAACTTCAAAGTGATAGACGAGAACGAGATAAGCGGCGAGGAACTCTTCGCAGATGCTATCAGTCAGGTAGAAGGTGTGGCCGACGAGGAGCTCTGCAAGCAGATAGAGCAGTCGTACAACCAGTCGTACAACGAGCAACCTTCGCTCAACGGTACCCGTGCCATCGTGCCTGCACTCTACAAGACCGTACGCGTGGAGTACGAGACACTCGACCAGGACAATAAGCCCGTGACCTGCTCTGCGCTCATCGTGTATCCCCTCCTGAAGCGTATCAAGAATGTGATGCTCATCAACCACGGCACCCACATCGGTTTTATGCTCGTTCCCACCAAGTACACCTCCGTAGAGGGTATCATGGCAGCAACAGGGTCGCTCTGTATCATGCCCGACTACATCGGTCTGGGTTCGTCTGCCAAGCATCCCGACCTCTACCTCAACCACGAGGTACACGGCCGTACGAGCGTAGATGCGCTGCTCACCCTGCTCGACTATGCCCAGGCTAAGAAACTGCCTCTCGAGAGCAACTACAAGACCTACATCCTCGGTTACTCTCAGGGTGGCTCTGTATCACTGGCCAGCCTCCGTCGCGTACAGGAGCTCGATGAAGCTACCCAGAAGCGCCTCCACCTCACAAAGGTGTTCTGCGGTGACGGTCCCTACGACCTGCGTCGCACCTTTGAGACCTACATGGAAGAGTACAAGGAAGGCAAGAAGATGGGTATGGCTACCGTTATCCCCTTCGTTATCAACAGTATGTTCAACAGTTATCCCCAGGAGGTGGCACACATGAACTATGAGGACTTCTTCACCGCCAAGGCACTGAAGACGGGTGTACCTCAGGCTATCCGTGCCAACAAGGAAGGTATCATCGATGTGATGCTGAAGATGCTCGGCAACAACCTGGGCGATGTGCTCAACCTCGACTATCTGGAGGCACATCCCGACCACCTCGAACTTCTGCTCAGCCTTATGGATCGCCAGAACCTCTGCCACGGTTGGTCGCCCAAGTACACCGTGAAGCTCATGCACAGCAACCCCGACGGCGTAGTGCCCTTCTCCAACTTCCTGGAGGCTACCAAGGGACTCCAGAATGAGCATCTTGAGACCCAGGTACTCAACATCAACACCAAGATACTCAGCGAGCCCCTCCTGCAACACATCAACGGTATGCTCGTGATGATCGAGGAGGTACTCTCAGGCAACTTCTAAATCATAAAGAGAAGTTCAGAGAGAGAGAGCGATTTTCTCATCTGAAATAACAATATATCATATAAAAGGAAGAACCACCGTTCTCAGGGATTGTCCCAAAGAACGGTGGTTTCTTATTTTCCTTAAACGATGCCCGGACTAACATGACATCGAAGTGCCACGATGCTGAGGCATACGAAAGTTAATGGCTCTTACTTCTTGAAGATGAGCTGAGCGAACTGATAGAGGCTACGACGCCAGGTCTGCCACTCGTGAGCGGTCTCAGGCGATACATAAGAGAATGCGTTGATGCCGATACCCTTGAGATCCTGAGCAGCCTTGTCAACACCCATATTCTCCTTGCCACCACAGCTCATGAAGAGCACCTTGTTGGTCTTCTTGAAGTCAGCAGCATCCTGAAGTTCGTTGACATTGAATGTACCACCGCTGAACATACCTACATAAGCAAAAGTGGTGGGGTTGGCCAATGTGATAGAGTGAGTCTGCATACCACCCATCGACAGACCAGCCATAGCACGATGCTCAGTGTCGGCAATCACGCGATACTTCTTCTCAACCATAGGGATGATGTCCTTCAAGAGCACATCCTGGAATGCACCACCCATGTTGAAGCCACCAAAGCCACCACGGGGACGCTGGCCCTGACCTTGGCCCTGACCCTGAGGACGCTGGCCACCCTGGCCGAAACCACCCTGAGGAGCACCTTGGCCCTGAGGACGCTGGCCACCCTGACCGAAGCCTCCCTGAGGAGCACCCTGACCCTGAGGACGCTGACCGCCCTGGCCGAAACCGCCAAAGCCACCGAAACCACCCTGAGCCTGCTGACCAGCGGGACGAGCGTTCAGACCATTGTCCATATAGATGATGAAGGGAACAGCCTTGCCTGCAGCGATGAGGTTGTCCATGATGATACCAGTCTTACCCTGTGCGCTCCAACCAGTCTCGTTCTCACCCATACCATGCTGGAGGTAGAGCACGGGGAACTTCTTGGTGGGGTTGGTATAATACTCTGCGGGCAGATATACATAGCCATGACGCATGCTCTCGGTTACGGTTGACCAATAGTAAACCTCGTTGATCGAACCCTGAGGCACATTCTTCACAGTATAGAACTCCTCGTCGGCAGCTGGAATATCGATACCACTACCCCAACGGCTTGCACCATAATAGTACTTGCTACCGGGATCGGGCACGCTTGCACCGTCGATCTCCAACTGATAGTAGTGGAAACCCTCGTCCTGAGGAGCAGACTCACCGGTCCACACACCGCGGTCGTCCTTCTTCATCTCGTACTTCACACCACCGATGTCGAGCTTCACGCTGTTGGCCTGAGGTGCAGAGATCTGAGCACGAACCATACGCTGTGAGTTGACCATAGGATACTGCTTACCCTCCTGGTTGGTGGTTGCGGGCTTAAAGTCCTCTGCCACCTGAGCCGATGCAGCAAGCGACATGAGCGCCATAGCTGCCAAACAGATGTTTTTTCTCATAGGATACTAAAGATAATTAGGTTAATTGTATAAATTAATTAGTTGTCTGCCAAAAAGATTAAGGTGGATGAACCTGCCACAACACGCCCATCTAAAAATTATGACACGCGCACCAAACAAAAGTTTAACGCGCGTGTCACATATATTCAAAGTCTGGAGCCTACGCCCCACCACTTGTCACTACTTATCCTGGAAGAGGCTGTCGAGATAGGTGTAGAACTCGGGATCCTCACCTACGATGATCTTAGCCACATTGCCCTGAGGGTCAATCACAATCTTGGTGGGGAAACCCTGGATGGCATAGTCGGTAAGGACAGTGCTGGTGCGAGGATTGTACACATGCAACCAAGGCAACTCATACTGCTTCACAGCCTTGCGCCAAGCCTCGTCGGTATCATTGCAGTCGATACCGAGTATCTCAAACTTGCCAGCATATTTCTCATAGTACTTCTTCATATCGGGAATACCCTTGATGCACCATCCACACCACGAACCCCAGAAGTCGAGTACTACATACTTGCCACGAAGTGAAGAGAGCGAGAGGTCGTTGCCGTCAAGGTTTTTCAATGTAAAATCCTTGGCAGGCGAACCCGTCATAGCATCGAGCTTAGCCTGAGCCTCTTCTGCCTCCTTCTGGCGCTGAGCCAGAACTCGTGCGGTATAATCAATGCGGTCCTGCAAGTGCTTACCTACGCGACCATCCTTGATAGGAGCCGAAAGGGTAGCCAGCGAATCAGCGTTGCTGAAGAGGTCGGCCAGGAAAAGCACGGCACCCTCCTCGTTCTTGTGAGCGCTGGCATATTTCTGCATACCCTCCACATAAGCCAGACGCTTCTGGGTGAGTGTGTCGTTGAGTTTCGTAACTACGGCCTGCTGTTCCTCCTTGGGTGTATTCTCCAACTGCTTGAGCGCATGCTCATAGTATGCACTGTAAGCCTTGCTCAGAGGAGTGAGGGCCTGGTCGGCAGCGTTGAACTCCTTGTAGATCTTCGATCCGTTGCAGAAGAACTCTTCGCCCTTCATGGTCAACTTCAGGTTCTCTCCGGGAACGAGGAGGATGTTGCAAGGCATGGCGCAAGTCTCATTGACGGGCTCCACCCATGCCTTCACGATACCTTCGAGGTCCTTCGTGAAACTGAACTTACCCTTCTTCACATCGAGTGTGATCTTCTCCACGAACTCACCATACTGACCTACCTTCTGGAAGTCAACATTCACCTTCATCTCTGCGGGAGCGCCTTCGATGACGCCCTCCACCTTTACAGGCTTCTGTGCATGGGCCATACCAGCCATAGCCAGCACAAGGCCCAACATTAATGTCTTTTTCATTGATTTCTATCTGTTTTTTTATTACTAACTTTCAGACAAACGGTGTTAATGCGTGTTGGCAAACGGCTCATTTGCTACATGCCAGAAGCCCACTTCCACGCGTATAACGGGACAAAATTACACATTATTTTTTTACCCACCAACAAAACCTTGCGAAAGAATGGCTTTGTATTGGCTTTTTTTGTACCTTTGCCTCACAATAGGTTTGCACCCGTGCAGACTGGTTTGCCGGAAACAACCTACACACCGTAAAAAGACACACACCCAGAACACCAGTTACCCCCCTACCCTCCCCGCCTATGGCATGGATACTCCTCATTATAGCCTCCTTGTTTGAAGTGGGATGGCCACTCGGCTTCAAGTTGTCAGAGCGCTATCCCGACCACTTCTGGACCTTCATCACCCTGGCCAGCATCAGCATGGCCTTGAGCGGGGTGTTCCTCTATTTTGCACAGAAAAGCATCCCCGTAAGCACGGCTTATATCATCTGGACAGGCATAGGGGCTGTTGGCACCTTCCTCATCGGCATTTGTTTCTTTGGCGAATCTGCCTCTCTCCTACGAATGTTTTTTGCCCTTCTCATACTCGTCGGTATCGTTGGGCTGGAACTGTTGACTTGATTTTATATTTACAAACATAGCATCTACAGATGTAGTTTTAGATTCATCCTTTCACCCGAAATCCAAGCACAGCAAATCATGATTTCCCATATGAAAAACCTAAAAAAATACTTGTTACTGACCTGCCTCATACCCTCCCTTGCATGGGCACAGCCCTATGTGCCAAGCGAAGCAAATATGGCTTCGAGGAAGGAGTTTGCCGATATGAAGTTTGGCATCTTCCTGCACTGGGGTATCTACAGCATGTTTGCCCAGGGCGAGTGGTACATGCACAATGCCAACCTCGACTGGCAGGAGTATGCCAAGGCTTCAACGGGCTTCTACCCCATCCGCTTCGATGCCCAGGAGTGGGTGAAGGCCATCAAGGAGAGCGGAGCCAGATACATCACCTTCACCTCGCGTCATCACGACAGTTTCTCGATGTGGGACACGGAGGCTTCGGACTACAACATTGTGAAAGCCACGCCCTTCCGTCGTGATGTGATCAAGGAACTGGCTGATGCCTGCCACGAGCAGGACATACGGCTCCATCTCTACTACAGCCATCTGGACTGGCGCAGAGCCGACTATCCACTCGGTCGCACAGGGCACGGCACACACCGTGATCTCAAGCCCAACTACGGTCAGTATCTCGGTTTCATGAAACAGCAACTCACCGAACTTCTCACGCGCTACGGTAAGATAGGTGCTATATGGTTTGACGGCGTGTGGGATCACGACGAGGACTCCATACCCTTCGACTGGCACCTGCGCGAGCAGTACGACCTCATACACCGTCTGCAACCTGCCTGCCTCGTGGGCAACAACCATCACGAGAACATCAATGCGGGTGAGGACATACAGATATTTGAGCGCGATGTGCCAGGCGAGAACAAGGCCGGCTACTCCACTCAGGACATCAGTCGCCTACCGCTCGAAACCTGTCAGACGATGAACGGCATGTGGGGCTATAAGATTGTGGATCAGGACTATAAGTCGTCACGCGAACTCATACAACTCCTCGTACAGACGGCTGGCAAGGGTGCCAACCTACTGCTCAACATCGGTCCGCAACCCAATGGAGAACTGCCTGCCACAGCCCTTGAGCGCCTCCGTGAGATAGGCCAGTGGCTTCACAAGTACGGAGAGAGCATCTACGGCACTACCGGCGGAAATGTGGAGGGCGACTGGGAAGAGACGATAAAGGACAATGTGAGATACATCCATGTGCTCGATGGCAAACTGAAGGGTATCACCCTGCCCGCCAAGACCCAACTGAAGGAGATCGTCTGTCTGAACGACGGACAGAAGGTGCCCTTCAAGAAGGAGAAGAGTGGCACCTACATCCACTGGGAAGAACATCTCAACGACAACGAACCGGACATTATTTTTAAATTCACCTATGCAAAATAACGCCATATTGGAAGTCTGCGCATCCAACATCGAGAGTGCGCGCGCTGCAGCACAAGGAGGTGCAGATCGCATCGAACTGTGTACCCGTCTCGACCTCGACGGACTCACACCTTCAGCGGAGGAGATCCGCGAGGCGAGGGCCATAGAAGGCATCCGTTTGAATGTACTCATCCGTTGTAAGGAAGGCGGTTTCGTTTACACCGAGGACGACTTTGCCCTGATGCAGGAGCAGGTGGCCCTGTGCAAATCATTGGGCGTAGATGGCGTAGTGATAGGAGCGCTGACCGAGGAGGGAGATATCGATGTCGCTCATTGTCAAAAATTAGTACAATCAGCCCAAGGCATGGAGATCACATTCCATCGTGCCTTCGATGTGTGTCACCACCCGAGACAGGCACTCGAGGACATCATCGCTCTGGGATGTCACCGCCTCCTCACCTCCGGACAGCAACCCACAGCCGAAGCGGGCATCCCCCTACTTCAGCTCCTCCACCAGCAAGCCCAGGGCCGTATCATCATCATGCCCGGTTCGGGGGTGAACCCAAGCAATGCAGGCCATATACTCCGCGCTACGGGTTGCACAGAGATACACAGTTCGGCCCGCCATCCGGGTGATTCCGTTACCAGTGCAGAAGTGGTAAGCGCCATCTGCCGGGAAATCAAGCAATGAATAACTTACTAAAGTTCATGGTTAATTGACAACTACAGATAACACTTTATGAAAAAATATCTCTACCTTGCCCTCGCACTCACAGTATTGGGTGCATGTAGCACACCGAAGAGTCACGATGAAGAAGTAGAAGACGCACTCCGCTTCCTCTACGCCAGTATGCCACTCCCCGACAGCGTGGACTATACACGCGACTTCTGGGTAGAAAACATAGAGTATGCCTTGCTTGCACGCGAGGAGATGCCCTGGGGTAAGAGCATACCTGAGAGGGAATGGAAGCATTTCGTGCTACCCGTGCGTGTGAACAACGAGAATATGGACAGTTCGCGCGTAGTGTTCTACAACGAACTCAAATCGCGCCTTGAGGGCATGACCATGGAAGAGGCTGTGCTGGAGGTCAACCACTGGTGCCACGAGCATGTCACCTACACGCCAAGCGATGAGCGCACCAGCAGTCCGCTGGCCACTATCCGTACGGCCTATGGCCGATGTGGCGAAGAGTCCACACTGCTTGTTTCGGCCTTGCGCTCGGTAGGCATCCCTGCCCGTCAGGTCTATACCCCACGCTGGGCTCACACCGACGACAATCACGCCTGGGTGGAGGCGTGGGTAGATGGCACATGGCACTTCCTGGGTGCCTGCGAACCCGAACCCGTGCTCGACCTCGGCTGGTTCAACGCCCCTGCCTCTCGCAGTATGCTCATGCACACCAAGGCTTTTGGCCCATACGACGGACCGGAAGATGTGATGGAACGCACGGCTTGCTACACGGAGATAGCCGTCACCTCGGGTTATGCACCCGTGAGCAGACGCCACATCAAGGTGGTCGATGCCGAAGGCCAGGCCGTGGCCGGAGCCAGAGTGGAATATAAGATATACAACTATGCCGAATTCTTCACCTTCTCCGCTAAAACGGCTGACGATCAGGGACTCTCATCCATCGAGGCAGGCCTGGGCGACCTCGTGGTATGGGCCACGGATGGGGAGAAATATGGATTTGAGCGCTGTACGATGACCGAGACCGACACCCTCGTGGTTCCTCTCTCTCATCGGGCAGGCGACACTTACAGCATGGACCTTGAGATTGTGCCTCCCTCAGAGCGAAACACCGTACCCTCAATGACTGACGAGCAACGCACTCGCAATGCTGAGCGTCTGGCAGAGGAGGACAAGATGCGTCAGGCTTATGAGGCTACCTTCCCCAACGAGGCAAAGGCTAAAGCCTGGGCAGAACAGATGGGCCTACCTGCCGACCGTGTGACACCTCTCATCCAAGCCTCAAGGGGCAACTATGCCAACATTCAGCAGTTTTTGAAGGAATGGAAGGATCTCAGCGCCATCCAACTGCTCGAGTCGCTCTCGGCCAAGGACCTGCGCGATGTGAGTCTGGAGGTGCTTCGCGATCACCGTATCTATGGCGATGCAGAGACGGCTGACAGCACACCCGAAATTGTTCACCTTCTCCGCAAAAACATCTCCCAATGGGATGAACAAATTTACCAGCACTATATCCTCTGCCCTCGCGTAGCCAATGAGATGCTCACGGCCTATCGCAGTTATCTGCTTCGAGAGATGCCAGCCGACTTGTTACTCTCGCTGGCACAGGATGGTCCGCAATCCGTCATGGAATGGGTAAAGCAAAACATTGTAATTGAAGAAGATAGCAATCCCCAGCACTTGCGCATGCTCCCCTCTGGAGTGTGGCGTCACAAGGTGACTGACAGTCGTTCGCGCGACATCTTCTTCGTGGTGCTTTGTCGCACACTGGGTTTCCCCTCACGCATCGATCCTGTCACAGGCAAGGTGCAATATCTGGCGGAAAACTGGCAGGATGTGACATTCGCACCAACGGATGAGGAACAGACCACCGCCACGGGACAGTTGAAGGTAAGTTGGACTCCTCTGTCGTGGAATGCCGATCCCAAATACTACACGCACTTCACGCTCTCACACATCAAGAACGGTAGTGCTCATCTGATGAACTACCCCGATGAAGGCACATGGCAAACCACCCTGAGCACACCGCAGACACTCGATGAGGGAGACTACCTCCTCATCTCGGGTACTCGCATGGCCGACGGAAGTGTACTGGTACACCTCGAATGTGCACCGCTAAAGGCTGATAGTCAACTCGTTATGTCTCTAACCATACGCCAACCCGAGGAGGGCCTGCAGGTGATAGGCAGTCTCAACAGCGAGGCACGCTACTTCCCTCTGCAATTAGAGGAGATCGCGAACACTTTGACCTCTGTTGCGCGTTGGCAGAACGAGGATGAACGAAACCTCAGCATGAAGTCCATCCTCTCTACTACAGGACGCGGATATTACATCCTGGGTATCATCGCTCCGAGCAACGAACCCACCAACCACACCCTGCGCGACATCGCTATAGTGAAGGAGCAGATCGAGGCATGGGGAGGTCATCTTGTACTGCTCTTCCGCTCGGCTTCCGATGCAGAGCGATTCCAGTTGGAGGGTCTGCCCACCCTACCCCACAACACTCATTTCGGTATTGACGCCACTGGCGCCATCTACGACGAACTGACCCGCGAACTCCATCTTGCCGGCACAGCTCCCACCTTTGTCATAGCCGACACCTTCAATCGTGTCGTCTTCCGTAGCGAAGGCTACACGATAGGTCTGGGTGAGCGCCTTGCCCGCTACCTCAAGCATATGTAAATCAAGTTGTTATCGGCAAAGCGAGATGAGGTAAATGTTCATAAGACCTTAAGAAAATGTTCATTAAGCCCTCCAACAATGTTCACAAAGTCCTCTAAAAGTGTTCGCAAAGTCCTCTAAAAGGACAAAAAGTGAAGAAGAAAAAGCAAAAGAAGAAGGGAGTTCCCTTCCCCACACCCTTTTCTTTATCTTAAGAAGAAAACTAAAAAAGAAGAAATGCCACATATTTTACAGCGTGCGCGAGAATTTTCTTGAAACAAGATTATTCGGAGCGTACCTCTGTACCTCTGCTCACACACCATCGTACTATACGGATTTCACATGTAGCGTGGCAACGCTTAGTCATAAGCATGACGAAGGCAAGCCATGTATAATGGCTAACGCTGGTCACCTATAGTGGCACAGGAGAAGCACTGACAAGGAGAGCGTCTGACATAAACGAAGAAAGTCATGATTTTCTGCCTTAAATGTTTGGAATTCCAGCAAAAAAATGCTAACTTTGTAACGATATAACCTATAAACAAAAAACACAAAAAAAGAAGTATGAAAAAGATTTGTCTCATGGCACTCTTGGCTCTCTCAATGGGAGCAAGTGCACAGATGCCTGGTGGTGGTTTTCCCGGTGGTGGACAAGGTGCTCCCCGTATGGGTGGCGGTCGTCCCGGTGGCATGGGTGGCTTCGGCGGTATGCAACAGATTGATGTAAAATTCAATGACTATGTACCTGCAACTGACGGTTTTGACAAGGAGACTGCAGGCATAGAGCGCGGTACGATCACCGAGGCCGAATATCAGTCGAAGACGGTTGGCACTACCCGCAAGATCACCGTTTACCTTCCTCCCAAGTATGACAAGTCAAAGAAATACCCCGTGCTGTATCTGCTTCACGGTATCGGTGGCGACCACAAGGAATGGATGCAGGGTGTGCCCAACATCATCATGGACAACCTCTATGCACAGAAGAAGGCTGAGCCCATGATCATCGTGATGCCCAACGGACGCGCACTACCCAACGACAAGCCCGAAGGCAACATCTATGGTCCTGAGATGACCAAAGGATTTGAGATCTTTGAGCGCGACCTCATCGACGACCTCATCCCCTATGTAGAGAGTCACTATAGCACCTACACCGACAAGGCTCACCGCGCTGTGGCTGGTCTGTCAATGGGTGGTGGACAGTCGCTCAACTTCGGTCTGGGCAACCTCGAGAAGTTTGCCTTCGTTGGCGGATTCTCATCTGCACCCAACACCAAGCAACCTGAGCAACTCATCCCCGATGTGGCTAAGACCAAGAAGGAGAATAAGTTGCTGTGGATGGTTTGCGGCAGCCGTGATGGTCTGATGTTCAACAGCTCTCGCCTGAAGGCATTCTGCGACAAGAACGAGATTCCTTGTACACTGATACAGTATCCCGAGGGTCAGCACGACTTCGTAGTGTGGAAGTACGGTCTGTACAACTTCTCACAGTTGATCTTCAAATAAAAAAGACCCGGGGAGAGATTCTTCTCACAAATCCCGCAAATACGAAGCAGAGGTACGACAAAGTGTTCGTTTAAGCATCGCTGTAAAAAAAATATAGGCAAACACTTGCAAGAATGAAAAGTTTGTCGTACCTTTGCATCGCATTTGAGCAATGGTGCCTTGGATGAGTGGCTTAGTCACCGGTCTGCAAAACCGTCTACGGCGGTTCGAATCCGCCAGGCACCTCTCTTTTGACAACAGAAGCCTAAGTCTCAGGACTTAGGTTTTCTTGTTTAAGGAGATGACCGAAGAATAAGTTCAACATGCAACTCTTATACCTTAATATTATATTTGAACGCATGAAAATCACCCTCCTACCCCTCCTCCTTTCTCTGGCATCTGTGGCACAGGCTCAGACAACCAGCAACGCAAGCTACCAGATACCCTATAAGAAACCGGATGCACAACTGCTCTTCGGCTATACCGACAAAGGCAAGCCTACGCCTATCGAATGGGGATTTGACCTGGCTTGGCTGAGCGAGGATAATGTGAGAAGAGGCATTGCCTTCAGTGGCAAGGAGGTGGTGGACATCATGCGTCTGTCGTTCCAGCCCACCCACAGCGTGGAGAGCGGTAAGTTTAGTGCAGACCAACAGAAAAACCTGGACAAGCGCATCTCCATCGTGAAGAAATACTGCAAGGCCGACATCACCTACAATATGAACTGCGACCATGCCTCGCTCGATGAGTGGTACAACGATGAGTGCACGACATCGGCAGAACGCGCAGAACACTGGGTGAAACTGTTTGACATGACGGCCGACTACTACAAGTCGAAGGGACTGACCCGACTGGTGAGCATCAGTCCGCTCAACGAGCCCGACTACGAATGGCATGCCTTGCCTACATTCAAGCATCGCAAGGCTGACTTCCTGGAGATGTGTAAGCTGATGAAGACTAACGAGGCCTACAAGGAAAAGTATGCTGATGTGAGACTGTGTGGCGGAAACACACTCAACGATGACAAGGCGTATGAATGGTGGAACTACCTTAAGGCTTACCTCGACGAAGGCAACACACATCAGTTGGCCGGCTCGTTTGACAACTATGCCTCTTTCTACCAGAAACTGGTGAGTGCCGGTCATCATGCCACCAACGATGAACTTCACAACACGATGGAAGCCATGGTGGGCGTGGAATATGGCATGCAGACGGCTATATGGTGGGGTACGGCAGAGCGTGCGCGTGCACAGCTGATGAAGGCTACCTATCAGGGTAACCCCGGCGACAGACTAGCCTACGGAGAGCATCGCAAGAACTGGACTTCTGCCACAGTGTACCGCCAGACGGACGGTAGCGTGCAGGGCTTCATAGGAAGCAGTGAACGACAGGCTACTACGACCAACTACGAATTTGTGTCGGTGGACCGTGATGTGTTCTACAACGGACAGGGCCCTATGCGCCATTTTGTGATGGAGATACCCGGCGGAACGGGCTATCAGACTGGGCAGACCAACGCCGAGGTGGTGTTTGACATACAAAGTGGAGAGGATGTACAACCCTACATCAACGGTACCTATCGTATAGTAAGCAAATACTGTAACCGTTCCGGCAAAGGAAAGTATCTGGGATTTGCCACTGATCCGGGTTCATCGTGGAAGCAACTGCAACAGACGATAAAACCTGCCAAGGAGGCTAACAACGGTTTCACGCAGTGGACCGTGAAACCTGTGGACAACCGCATAGGAGGCGACTACAGTTACTATGAGATACGCATGGCCGGCAACGACAAGATACTGATGGACATCCTGAACTGGAGCCTGGACAATGGCGGACAGGTGGGTAGTTTCCCCGGTGGATTTGGCAGCAACGAACAGTGGTACCTGCAGTATGCTGGCGACGGATGGTTCTACATCAGAAGCCGACACAGCAACCTGGCACTGAGTTGCAACAGCACTTCCACGGGAACAGGAAATGTGACACAGGCTACCTTCAAAGAGGGGGATGACAAACTGATGTGGCGATTCATTGACGCCAATGCCGAATATGATCGTGAAGCACCTGCCATCCCTACCGAACTCAAAGCTACGGCACAGCCCGCAAGTGTGGTGCTTACATGGAAAGCCGTGGAGGATGAGGATATCAAGGGATATGATATTCTACGCACGGAGAAGGGTGCGGAGGACTGGAACACAATAGGTCGCGACATCACAGGGACTTCCTTCGTGGACAACTCTGCCGAAGATGGCAAACTCTATATGTATGCCGTGAGAAGCACCGACGGAGCGCTGAACAGAAGTGAGAAGAGCGAAGCGATAGAAGCGGGTTCAACGGGCGAGAAGGCGCTCGTCTGCGAGATTGACTTCGAAGAGGATCTCTATGACAAGACGCCCAACGCCAACCATGCCGTTGCTACTGCTGACGAGTTGAAATTCAGCGATAAGGACACGAACAAAAAACACGGAGAAACTTCCGTGGACCTGAGTGCAGGAAATACTTTCGTGCAACTGCCAAGCACCATTGGTCATCATGACAATATGACCATCTGTTGCTGGGTGCGTCGATACGACACCCGAGGCACATGGGAAAGAATATTTGACTTCGGTAATGGAGAAGACCAATATATGTTCCTCACTCCTTCCAATGGTAGCAAAATGCGCTTTGTGATGAAGAACAAGGGTGAGGAGCAGGCTCTCGACTGCAGTCCACTGACTACGGGACTCAAGCACATAGCCGTAACCATCAGTGGCGACAATGGCACAGCACAGATCTATGTCAATGGCGAACTGAAGGCTTCGAAGGAGAACTTCACCATCAAGCCTTCCGACATCAACGGTGTGTGCAACTACATCGGTAGAAGCCAGTTCATCAACGATCCTCTGCTGAAAGGATTCGTAGACGACTTCCGCGTATACAACTATGTGCTTTCAAGTGAGGAAATTGCAGATATATACAACCTTACAGAAAAAGAGGAGGATGCGATAATGCAGACGAACAGCGATAAGGTACAAACTGCAGAGTATGACTTAAACGGACGACCCGCATCCAACAAAAAGAATATAAGAATCAGCAAGGGAAGAAAATTTATCGTAAGATGAATCATACTCTTTTTTGAAAAAGTATATACAAGGACTCTATATAAGAACCGAGAACACGCCAAACATGTTCTCGGTTTTATTTTTTACAAAGTTCTACATAGGAAACAAAGAGAGAAACGATGTTCTACAGGTCCCATTCGTAAGTGTCGTAACAAATGGTGCGACCTGCAAATCCTTCCTTCTGCGATACCAGCGTTGCATTGAGGATGCTTCCATCGCCTTCGGTCGAACGACCGAAGTCAAGATACTGATACTGGGGATATTCGTGGTACATCACATAGTCATACAGGGCATCCATAGCGCCAAGTTCCTTGCCTTGAGGTGTGGCAGAACTATATTGTGCATGGACAACCTGCGGAGAGAGGTAAACCACCAAACCGCCTATGACTTCACCATCGAGCTTGGCTGTATAGAGCACCAACTGCTGGGGAAAACGACTGTGGAGCAGTTCGATCTCATCCAGACTGTGCACCGGCGAAACGCCATAGTTGGACTGTAAATTATCGATGAGAATCTGCCAAAACGATGCAAAATCCTCACTCCTCTCCACTACAACACTTGCCTCCTGCGCATGTTTGAGCGAACGACGACGAAGGCGACGCCAACGGATGTGCTGTTGCAAAGCAACGGCTGTACCTACATCGCGAGAGGTAACACGGGCGTGACATTGCCAAAAGAGTGGATAGAGATCTTCCTCGGATGGCACTTGATGATAGACCCATGGAACGGGTTTGTAAAGCACATGACGGAAACCATGTGCACGCAGATAGTCATTGAGTTCAACAAACAACTGCACAACATCTGCAGAGGTCACATCCATATTCATGATAAGGCCACCATAGGTCAAACCACGATGCGTGCAGAAATGTTCGCCATTCTCATGGGCAGGCAACAAAGAGTGAAGTTTGTTGCCCACATAGAAAAGCAGGGAATGGTCCTTGAAGCGATCGGCATGGTAGTCCATGTATCCCCTATTGAAAAGGAAAGTGGCATTACGCGCTGTTGCCACATAGGCATTCCATGTGCGCTCGTCTGCTGATGTATATCGCTTAATGGTAAACATGTTGTCGCTTGTAGAGGACTTTGGGAAGATGGTTTCCGTTTTGAAAAACTTTACCTGAATTGTGAAACGACAGATGAACTATTCGTTTCGATTCACATATCTCACGAACTCGTCATAATCGTAGATGTAGTCATCTGGATCATATAATTCGGAAGCCAGAACCATACATACGGCTCCAGTGGAGAAGTCATCGAGCGTACGCCACACTTCGGTGTCGACTACCAAGCCCTCCCAGGGATGATTGAGATAATAGGACTCCCGATGACCTTTCCCATCGTCGAGGTTGACAATGAAGGAACCGCTCATGGCAACGATGAGTTGTTTCAACTGTTTGTGGGCATGACCGCCACGACTCTCACCGCTTGGCACATCGTAGGTCCAATAGACGCGCTTGACATCAAAGGGTACATCTTTCAATTGCTCCACCACTGTAAGATTACCACGAGTAGGGTCTGCAATCTTGGACAATTTGATGATTCTATCTGTCATTCGGATTAAAATGTTGTGTTTCTATGGCAAAGTTAAGAATTATATTTTGTAATACAAAGACTTTGTATTAACTTTGTCAAGTTATGAAGCGGAATTACCACACCTTATATATAAAAAAGTGCCAACTCTCGTTGTGGGCACACAAGGTCAAGACTTGTCTCAAGCCTCATGAGGGCAGTATGGCAACATGGGCTTTGAGGAGCAGATTGCCTTTGCTCATGCTCTGCATGGTGCTTTGCTGTTCACAACTTATGGCACAAGATACACAGCTGGGGAAACTTTCGCCAATGCTCAAAAGAGCGGTTTTCCAAAATCCAAAGAAGAATACGCGTAGCACTTCACGGGGCAACGACATGCAAGTGATGGCTCTCGTGAAATGTACGAACCCTGATGTACTCATAGAGAACGGCTGTAAGACCTGGAAGAATTGGGGTGACATCTATGCCACGAGCATACCCATGAGAAAACTGCGAGAACTGACACAATATCCTGAAATACTGCGAATTGAAGCGGGGCAACCTTGCCAAGTATGTGTGGACACAACGGCAACTATCTTGGGGGTGACTCAACTTTGGAAGGGACTGTACCAACCTGTTGTGCAGGCAAACGAACCGAAATCTTCCTTGACAGAAGGCAGAGCAACCGGAGAAGAGTCTTTGCCCTGGAAGGATGGACTCTCCGGAAAAGGGGTCATTATGGGCATACAGGACATCGGTTTTGACCTCACCCACCCCAATTTCTATAGCAGGGACATGAAGAGGTATCGCATCAAAGCGTTCTGGGACATGCTGGATACGGATACTATTGGAAGTTCACTCTTCGTGGGGAGAGACTATACCGACTCTATTAGTATACTCAGCAAAGCACATGCTACTGATGGTCTAAAGATGACTCATGGAGTACATACTGCCGGCATTGCCGCTGGTAGTGGATATGATTCTCCATACATTGGCATGGCTCCTGAAGCAGAACTTTGTCTGGTGTCGAATGCCGTAGGTGGAGATGCTGAATTCATCAGCGATGCTGACCAGTACAAATATACCACAGCAACCGACATGATGGGCTTTCAGTATATCTTTGACTACGCGGAAAGTGTGGGCAAACCTTGTGTCATTTCTTTCAGTGAGGGAGCACACGAGGATCTGTATGGAGACTGCCAATTGCTCTATGAGGTACTCGATGAAATGACCGGTCCCGGAAAAATTGTCGTTGCTTCGGCAGGTAATAGTTCTGTAAATAAAACCTATCTTCACAAACCCATAGGTATCGACTCTATCAGTTCGTTTATCTATAGCAATAGTGAGGCTGGATATTACACCATAAGACATAAAGAGAAGACTGATATTTCATTACATTTTAGCACAAAGGGTAAACCTGCTGTCCCTTTCTACACAAAGCGTGTGAGTACAGACGAGATTTGTATGATGGAGGATAGTTTGTGGAGAGACACCCTACACATCGGGGAAGAGGATTACCTTCTCCTCATGGCCAGTTATCCTTCTTGCTACAACTCGGATGAATGGGCAACAGAACTTTACATCAAAATACTGACTCAAAAGTATTTAGGTAATGGAAACAGTCATAGAATAAGAATCGTGCTCCAGGGGAAAGACAATGATGTTGAGTGTTTTGCCTCTGGTGGACTGTTCAAAGACGAGAACTCTTGTCCCGAATATCAGAATGCTGTTTCAACCCACAACATTAACTTCCCTGCCGCTGCACCTTGCGTGATAGCCGTAGGAGGAACGGCCTACCGTACGGGGGCACACAACTTCTATGGGAAATGGAAAGATTACAACATGGGAGATGATGGAAGAAGATGGGAATACAGCAGTGTTGGACCAACAATGCAAGGACTAACGAAACCGGATGTTATGGCTCCTGCCTGTAATGTCATTTCAAGCTATAGCAGTTACTACATTGAGAAAAATCCATTGGCTAATGATGTGGATTGGGATGTAAAGCACTTTAAGTTCAACGGCCGAGAGTATTCGTGGAACTGCAACAGTGGAACTTCCATGTCATCACCTGTCGTTGGTGGTATTGTGGCGCTTTGGTTAGAACTCTGCCCTTCCCTTACTCCACAGCAAGTGATGGAAGTGATACGCGAGACAAGTAAGCGATATGACCCTGCACTCCCCTACCCTAACAACGAATATGGATGGGGAGAGATTGATGCCCTGGAGGGTGCAAAGTATATTAAGACTCACTTTGACTGTACCAACGGATGGAATGACAACAGTACAGAGATAAGGGAAAAGGTGACTGAACAAATGATGGACCTGTCAGGAAGATCAATGCCCAGAAACTCCACAACTCATGGCATATACCTTATTAAATATAATAATGGACAAACGCGCAAAGTGGTGAAATAACAATTGAGACATACATTTGCCAAAATATTCAGAATAGATATATAGAATTTTATGAATAATCCCATAGAAGAACTGGTCAAAGACGACCTTTATAAATACCTCTTTGCTCAAGGTGAACTGGACGAGCGTATGCCTGATGCTCCAGACATCGAAGAGAAATGGCTTGACATTGCACAGGCGTACATGCCTGATGGTATAAGAGAATATACCCACTACCCCAATGTGTCACTTGGATGGATGATGTATACCGGAATGGCTGTTGCCAGTTTCTGGGATAAGGATTGGGAGACTTATGGCATGGTGGACAATCTGTATACATACATCCGCGACAAGAGGGGCTTTGACTATATGGACGAATATGTGCGCGAGGATGTTCTTGGTCTGAAAGGCAAGGAATATGATGAGATGGAGAAACTGGTTGGTGAATGTGCATCACGCACCAATAACACGCTACGACATCAACCTATCGAACCGGGAACAAAAGAAGCATTCCAGGCTTATGTGACTTGTCTGCATCAACTTTACATCATGGGTTATGCTGTTTGGCTGAAACGAATGGGTTACAAAATGAGTGAATTATAACCCTCTAAAACTCTGATTATAAAGCTATTCAACTAGAACTCTGATTATAAAGCTATTATCTGCCTTGTCGCACAAATCAAATTCGTGTCAAAAGCAAAAAAATATACCAATAACAATAATACACCCACCAAAAATGAAGAGAATCATTCCTGCACTGCTACTTTTTTGTGCATCATCCATAACTACACAAGCACAAGAGGAAGTAACTAATATCAAACCTACAGCCCTTGTTCCAACCAATAATACTGACTGGAAACTGATTTGGCATGATGAATTTGATGGATCTGGCAAACTCGACAATCAAGTTTGGAAACCAGAACGGGGTTTTGTGAGAAATGAGGAACATCAATGGTACCAAGAAGAGAATGCCTATCGACAGGATGGACTCCTGGTGATTGAAGGAAGACTTGACAGCATACCTAATCCCAGATTTCAAGAAGGTAGCCGAGACTGGAAACGCAACAGACCCTATGCCCAATACTCATCTGCAAGTGTTAATACAAGAGGCTCGTTCTCCTTTCTCTACGGAAGAATGGAGGTAAGGGCAAGAATTCCGGCTGTGATTGGATCGTGGCCTGCCATTTGGACACTCGGCGATAAATACGAATGGCCTTCGAATGGCGAGATTGATATCATGGAATATTATCATGTAAATGGAAAACCTTGCATTCTTGCAAACGCAACATGGGGAAATAACCAAAGATACCAGGCTGTTTGGAACTCGAAGAAGGTACCGTACACTCATTTTGCAGAGAAAGATCCTTATTGGAATGAAAAGTTCCATATATGGACCATGGATTGGAACGAAAACTATATCCGTCTGTATCTCGACGATGAACTTCTCAACGAAATAGATTTGAGCAAAACCATCAACGGAAGCATCGGAAATAATGAGAATCCATTTCATGCATCGCAATACATCCTACTCAATCTGGCCATAGGAGGAATTAATGGTGGTAAACCCATTGCAGATGCATTCCCTATGAGATATGAGATTGACTATGTTCGAGTTTTCCAACAGGGAAAATAGAATAGATAGAATAGATAGAATAGAACGGAACAGAACAGATTAGACAATAGACAAAAAAACAAATAAAACAAATAACAAAGCCCTTGTCCTCTTTCTACAGTTGGACAAGGGCCTTATTTATATAAGATAAAGTTAAATTAAATCTTTTTCTACATATTAATCATCCTACTCAAAGAATTCCTGAAGGCGCTCTTCTATAACATCAAAGTCTATCAGATCTTCGTCTTCCATTTCCAATTCTCTCTCTCGCTCTGCAGCTTCGAGTGCAGCCTGTTCTTCGGCACGGCGTAATTCTTCTTTTATTCTTTCTTCTTCCTGCTGTTGTGCTTTAATTTTTTCATCTCTTCTTTCTTGACGAGTATTCTGCTTCTGAATCACATTCTCGTAATTAGGCATTCGAATTTCAGCAGAGCCGACTTTATAATAAAGAAGGAAATAAAGTACACCGGTAGTGAAAAGCAACATCAAAAAAAGAATAACATAGTGCTTTGCACGCCATCCTGTCCGATCAATCTGGTTCATTGGATATTCACTTTCACCATTTAAGGAATTATCATTAGCATCATAAATTGTAAAAGAAACGGATTTTTCTTCTTCTGGCCATTCGTGATGTTTTTCATCTTCACTTTCACCATTATGAGTGTCAATGAATGAAAGTGAGGCA
This sequence comes from Bacteroidaceae bacterium, assembly GCA_045629325.1. Lineage (GTDB taxonomy): Bacteria > Bacteroidota > Bacteroidia > Bacteroidales > Bacteroidaceae > Physcousia. The sequence continues at coordinate 37,041 of JAZQQX010000079.1, forward strand.
CCACACCAAGAACAAAAACGAGCACCAACTTCGATGTTTTTACCACAAACGGGACATTTATATGTAGCCATTTTCAATCTTAATATGAGATTTACAAATCAAATTATATACTTTGAGGGAAACAAAATTACAGCATTAGTACATGTATTAATGTATTATTCCCCGAATTTTTATGAGCGGAAGTACCTTTATTCATACTCTGAAAGGTCCTTTTCAACAAAAGCATAACTTGCTTCAGGCCCAAAAACGGTAAAGAATGGAGTACTAATTAACCCTGCATTTTCTTCCCATTTCTCACGAACAAACTTTGACGGCACTGCTACATATACACATTTCTTCTGGGTATCTACCATCCAAATATCACTATATTTGGGATCCATAAATGTATTGAAGAACTGATCACCCACGCGTTCGTGACACAAATCCATCCAGCGATTATAGCATCGACGCTGTGCATCATTGATGCGTGGACGCAATGGACGCTGAGGAGTTTCCTCAAAAGCAGCATACTCATCCTCATGATCCACCTGGCGCTCCGTCAAATAATTGTAGAGGACTTTGGTAACATATGCATGCACTACTTTGGGCTTCTTCTCTTCAATCAATGTATCAATTCTTTCTAATTCATCTGAAATATCAATACCTTGAAGCAGGGGCTCAAGCTTTTCCCATTCGTCTGGTTGAAGTTTATAACGACTAATCAGATCACTATGTACCCTACCCTCTCTTCGCTGTTGTTTATAGTATTTGCCAAACTGACCTTCAATGATCTTGAACTTTATACTTTCTGGATCTCCACGGGTCACACCTCTTGGATATATAGGTTCATATTCAAAGTAAAATTCCACCTTGTTCTCGTCACTCAACTTCTTCATCTCTTTTTGTGCAGGATCAAGAACATCGCGGTGGAAGGCTGCAAAATACTTATACTGATTGGAAATAATCTTCTTGTGATCTTGATTGAACTTCAAAAGACCAAAAAATTCTTTCAAATCAATATAGTTCATCGTACAACCGCCATACTTGCGGAAAGCACTCAAATACATATAAAGACGAGGAGTGCGAGGACTGCGACAAAGCTGGGCAATATCCTTCAATTGCTCAATATATCCCAAACGAAGGTTCAAAATGTCACGAGCACACTCATCTACCATCTCTATTTTCATAAAACCTGCACGACGAGAACCGCCTTTGTATGCTATCTTTGTGCCATCTGCTTTCTCATCAACAACAGGAATTGATATCTTATGGAAGATATTTACAGTGTCCAAATACTCACGCTTCTCTTTCTCATCGTAACGGCGATAAGTCATGTCCATGTGCAACAACCCCTCTTTTGCAGCTTCCAATTCACCGTATTTCTTAGGACTGATGCCCAAATCCTTCAATGGAATCTCCAACTGAAGCAAGTTGCCAGTGAAGTCTTCAGGGCGAAATAGTGAACCTTGTAGGTTACCCGTTCCTATCTGCTCGTTAATTCGATCTTGAAGCTGAGTCACAATAGCGATCATCAAATTAGTCTGTGTCAATGAGAAGTTGCCACGAACCTGAGTGTAAAGTACAGGGTTCTTCACGAACTCCGGTGCTCCATTTTCACTAAAGGACTGTACAACCTCGTTGGTTCTACTAACAAGAGGATTCTTTTTCTTTGAAACTGTTGCTTTCTCCTTTTTGGCCATAATGTAGAAAGAGTTACTATCTTTATTATCTTTTATAATCTGATGGCAAAAGTAATTATAAAAATTCACAGTAACAAACAAATACAAAAGAAAACTCATGTATTTTTATAAAAATGTTCCAGACGCGAACAAAACAATGTTCCCAGAGTCCGCTAAAATGTGTTCTGTACTAACTCTAAAATGTGTTCTAAATTAAATCTAAAGCTTGTTCTTGATATACTCCAGAATATGTTCAACAAACAATCTAAAAGATATTCCATCAAGTCGCTAATAATTGTTCAACTCATAAGCAAAAGAAAATACACACAATCCTCCAATTAATGAAGTCAGAACTATCTACGCAGGACAACTCTAAATGATTAAAATAAATCATAATATAATAAATAATGTACGCGAACCTTATTAAATAAAGCTGTTTTCATTTATCTAATATATAAATGTTCCCAAAGTCCGCTAATTGTTTTTCCTAAAATACTCTAATTATACGATTGTAAGTTATTATAAATCTGCGTAATAAAGATTTTAATTAAAAAGAAACTTTCTATGCTTCTCTGTCTAATATTAAAGTATTTAAATGTAACAATGATATAAAAATGTGCTAAAATTCTAATTTTATACGAATAAACAGAAATAATGTTCTCAAAGTTCGCTAAAACCGTTTGTTTCGAGATGTAAAATGTTCACTTTCTCCGCAAAAAGGTAATATTTATTATTCTAGCTATAGCCTCCTGATACGACAATTTGTTCCTAAAGTCCGCAAAACATGTTCCAGATCTTCGCCAAAACAGTAAATGCGTGGATAGAAATTCCATAAATTGTTCCCAAAGTCCGCTAATTACGATATAGACTTAAGTATAATATACACTGAATTTAATAAAAAATGTTCGCAATCTTCGCTAAAAGTCATTCTGAAAAGGCCAAAACATGGCTCCTTCAATTAAAATTAATTTTCAAATAAATTTAATAGACTATATAATTAAAAACCAAATAATTAATTCAATATATCTAAATTAGAAATTTAATATAAATACCATTATATTTTGTGGAGAATAGTAACATTTTTCCCCTACCCTATTCATTGATCCAGGAATTAACAGGTGTTCATCAGAGTTCCCTACTCATAAATTAGAGCAAAAATATAGATGTGATGTAAATCTAATAATTGATTCATGAATATAGGCTAAACTACAAATTTTAGATAATAAATTTATGAAAATAGCAACAAAGTCATTAATGTTACCAATATTCGCTAAATGTGTTCCTATTCTACACAAATAATATTCAACATTTTCGCTAAAAGTCTTCCTATAGTTCGTTAATGTATTATTGTATTTATTTAAATATCAATAATTTACATCAATCCCTATTTAATAAAGATACACTTATTATTTTTTTGATTGATTTCTTCTTCTTTAAATTTTATCTTATTATATATTATATACCATTCCTTATAACATTTTATATATCAACATGTTACATTTACTTTTTTGCGGACTTTAGGAAGTTTTCTTGTGTACTTTGGTAACATTATTAGTGAACTTTTGGGTGTATTCTTCGAATTTTAGGAACATCTCTTGTGGAGAACAGTAACATTAGCTTGTTGATCTTGATTTTAATCATATGAGTAGTTTTGTTTTCTTTCCTTATCTTCAATGATTCTTTTGTTTTCTACCCTATTTGTTTTCATTCTAAGCGTTTTAATTTATTTCTGTGCTTATATGATTGTTTTTGATCTTTGAAGCTCCTGGTGCATGTTTATTTTATATTTCTCACTATTTTGTATAATGGTTGTTTACTGTTTCATAGTTAACATTATTTTATCATTGTATTTACAAGTTTTATCATTGATATGGTTAGTGTTTGCGTATCTTATTATTTTGAACTCTTTTATTCTTTCGAATTGCTAATTACTTATTCACATGATACATATTATGAATTTAGAAATCTATTTTAATAGAGAAGTTCTTAATGTTATGGTTTGCTTTCTGATATATGAATTTTCAAATATATTATTTTGAAGTCTTACATCCATATATAGTTATTTAGTTAAGTCATGCTTATGGCATAGGTTAGTCTTACTTGTGATTTGACATTATTTTGCGTATCACTATATTATTTATGTGTTATAGGATTCATTTTATATCCAGTAATATCCTTAATTATATTTTTTATATTTTGTGAAATGATTCTTTTTATTTATATTAACATTAATACATGTCCTAATGCAACAATGCAGACATTACATATTGCAGAAATATATGAATGTTTTTCTTTATAAATGTTTAAAGCCCGTCAGTTTATTCAAAATTTGATTATTTTGTTTTCATGTTTATTTTGCTATTTTTCATATTTTCTATTACATCGTGCATTAGTAAATTAATAAAATTTTCAAATAACACATTGCTACATTGATAAAATAATCCATTTCTACATTATAACATAGTAAGATATCTACATAAATAAAACTGTACATATATACATGCGTAAAAGCTTAAAAATAGTAATGCCAACATTTATTCATGCTGGCATTATTTAATTAATAAATGTAGTAATGTATTATATAGTTAATAACATTTGATATGTAAGTATTTTTATATACTTGTTTGCTTTACATATTCGTCAATCATAGCTTGTGCTGTTTCGTTCAGTGTTGTTCCATCATAATATTTGCGTAAAAATTCATGTACAGCTGTTCGTATGATGTCTTTTTGTGAATGTCCTGTTCTGTAACTTGCTAAATAGAGTGCTTCGTCGTCTTCTTTGTCAAATGCAACTTGCTTTCCTCCTCTTGTTTGTAGTGTGCGACCTGCAAATGGTCTACCTTTTTTGACTTCTTGGGCGTTAGGTAGGGTAGGGGAGAGGGTTTCGTTCAGTTCCTCGTGTATTTCCTCTGGAGTAGGGTGGTGTGGACGAGGTTGTACATTTTCAGATGCATTTTGCATCATACCTGCTATATTGGGTTTTACTTTTCTTGTTGCCATATGATGTTCCTTTTAGTAGTTAATTCTCTCTTTCCTTTAGTAATTGCTCATATGCGGCATTTGCTTTTTTGCCCCATGCCTCAGGCGTAGACTTTTTGTTCCTTTTTTGTATGCCACATAGGTATTCTGCCAGTCTCATGTAGTCGTCAGCTGCTGTTGATGTAGATTCGTACTCAAATAGGCTCATTTCGTTAGCTACACTTTCTGCACACCTCACACATTCTCGTATCTTGATAGGGAGTAGGGGACCACCCATAATTTCTTCATTTTGGCATTCTTTCATTATGTCTTTATGAAGACGCTTTGTAGAGTTGTAACGTGTTAATAAATAGCCAATTATGTGCACATTGCCGTCCAATTCTTCGTTTATTTCCTTTATTGCTTGCTTGATTGTTGGCACGCCATGTAGTGATAAACTTTCCGGGAACATAGGTACGATTATGCCGTCACTTGCCAATAGTGCATTGGTATTTACCATGGTATCACATCCAGGACCACAGTCTATGATGATATAATCATATTCGTCTCTTACTTTTTCTCCGGTAACATCTATACTGTCTAATAATCGACTAAGTATTCTTTCTCTTGCTTTTTTGTTGACCAGCTCATTTTCAAGTCCGGCCATTTGTCTGCTACTTGGTATGAAATCTAATCCTTCATACCTTGTGTAGATTGGTGGGGTGTCTTGCTCTCTCCGCATCCATTCGTATAGTGTACCTTCTGGATGTTCAAATATTGCAGTTCTGTCAAGTATCATAGTGAGGTTACATTGTTTGTCTGCATCGATCATTAGAACTTTTTTTCCCATCAACCAAAGTGCTGTTCCTAAATTCATACTTGTTGTAGTTTTAGCAACACCTCCTTTGTCATGAAGTATACTGATTACTGTACTCATTATTAAATATTTATGTTAATTTATTTAATATATAAATGATTTTAGAATATTACAATATAGTTTACAAATCGTTTTCGCCTATTTTTTGATCTTGGTTTTATCTTGCAAATATATAAATTATATTTCATTCAACAAACTTAAATGCAGTAATTTTTCAATGCAAACATTAAAACATTATTACATGTTGTTATTGTGTAAGCTTGTTGTATTTCAATATTTGTTGGCCATCTGTACGGTTTAAGAATTATCGTCTCTACTTCCTTATTTAATAATAATAATGTATCAAAATGTTATTCTAACATGTAAATATTGAAAAATCTAACAAAATGTTATAAAAAATAGGGGATTTGTTTGCAGATTGAAATTATTTTTGTAACTTTGTTGCGAAAATGAGACAGTAAAGAGGTTTTTACCTCATTAAATGAACTAAAAAGAGTAAAAAGATTATGGACGCAAAAAAAGTCCTTGAGGATCTTAAGAGAAGATTCCCCAATGAACCTGAGTATCATCAGGCAGTAGAAGAAGTACTTGGCACCATCGAGGAGGAGTACAACAAGCATCCCGAGTTTGATAAGGTTAATCTCATCGAGCGTCTTTGTATTCCCGATCGTGTATACCAGTTCCGTGTAACATGGCAAGATGATAAGGGTAACATCCAGACCAATATGGGTTATCGTATCCAGCACAACAATGCTATTGGTCCTTACAAGGGTGGTATCCGTTTCCATAAGTCAGTAAACCTTGGTATTTTGAAGTTCCTCGCATTTGAGCAGACTTTCAAGAACTCATTGACAACTCTTGCTATGGGTGGTGCAAAGGGTGGTTCTGACTTCAGCCCCCGTGGTAAGTCTTCTGCTGAGGTTATGCGTTTCTGCCAGGCATTTATGCTTGAGCTCTATCGTCACATTGGTCCCGACTGTGATGTTCCCGCTGGTGACATCGGTGTAGGTGGTCGTGAGGTAGGTTATATGTTTGGTGCATATAAGAAGTACTGTCGTCAGTTCCAGGGCGTTCTTACTGGTAAGGGTCTTGAGTTCGGTGGTTCCCTTATCCGTCCTGAGGCTACCGGTTATGGTACTGTATATTTCCTCCGTGCAATGCTGAAGACTAAGGGCGATAGCATTGAGGGTAAGAAGGTTCTGATCTCTGGTTCTGGTAATGTTGCTCAGTATGCTGCAGAGAAGGTACTTCAGCTCGGTGGTAAGGTTATGACCATGTCTGACTCTGACGGGTATATCTATGATCCCGATGGTATCGATCGGGCTAAGCTTGACTATATTTTCGACCTCAAGCAGGTACAGCGTGGTCGTATCAAGGAGTATGTTGAGGAGTATCCCAACGCTAAGTATGTAGCTGGTGCTAAGCCTTGGAATGAGGTTGCTGATATTGCTCTTCCCTGTGCTACTCAGAACGAGTTGAACGAAGAGCAGGCTAAGGCTCTTGTTGCTAACGGCTGTATCGCTGTTGCAGAAGGTGCAAACATGCCTACTACTCCCGATGCTATCAAGGTATTCCAGGATGCTAAGATCCTGTATTGCCCCGGTAAGGCTTCTAACGCAGGTGGTGTATCAGTATCTGGTCTTGAGATGGCTCAGAACAGCCAGCGTCTCTCTTGGACTTCAGAGGAAGTTGATGCTAAGTTGCTCTGGATCATGGAGAACATCCACGAGAACTGTGTTAAGTACGGTACCGAAGCTGATGGCTATGTAAACTATGTAAAGGGTGCTAATGTAGCAGGCTTTATGAAGGTTGCTAAGGCAATGATGGCTCAGGGCGTATTCTAAACAGTATAGTCCTACTTAATTATTATAATTGCACCTGTCTGCATTTGCAGACAGGTGTTTTTTTATACTATCTTGCTATATCTTTCTTATTATATAAGATTTCTGGTTTTTCTATTCTATAATTCAAATTCTTGGTTTATCTTTGTTTAAAAAACATGAAGATCAAGTATCGTTGCGTTTTCAATAGGGCAAATAGATTAAACAAGATGGGCTTGGGCTTAATTCAAGTTGAGGCTTATCAATCAGGTCGTAAGGCTTATTTCAGTACGAACGTTTTTGTTGCAAAGGATCAATTTGATGGGATTGTGATTAATCATCCACATGCTACTGAACTTAATGGCATTATTATTGAATTAATAATGAAATTAGAGTCTATTGAGCTCAATCTTTGGAAGCATGGTATCGAGCCCACTCTAAATCATTTGAGAGCATCTTGGAGGGAAAAAAGAGACATGACGGATTTTTCTTCTTTTGCTCTACGGGAAATAGAGAGAAGTAATAGGAAAGTCCGAACAAAACAAAACCTCCGTCAAACCGTTAATAAGATCCAACAGTTTAGAAAAGTTTCTCTTTTAGATATTGATCATCTCTTTCTTAAGGATTTTGAAGAATGGCTCCGTAAAAGTCGTATTAGTAATAATACAGTACACAAAGAGATGCGCAATTTTCGCACATTAATTGGTGAGGCTGTACATGCTGGTTTGATAAATGAGAATCCTTTTTTAAGATATAAAATGCCAAAAAGTGAGAAGAAGGAACATGTTTTTTTGACAGAGTCGGAAATCAATCAAATTGCAAGTTCGAGTCTATATCCAGAGATTCGCGATGCATTTCTTTTTTGCTGTCGTACAGGACTTCGTTTTTCAGATTATCAATTACTTGATGAATCGAATTTTCAAATTATTCGGGGTAGGGTATGGCTTATTTATACGACTGTTAAAACAGGTATAGAGGTGCGTGTGCCTATATTTCTCTTCGGCAGCTTACCTCATCCTCATATCGCGTCAAATGCAACTGCTAATAAGTCTTTGCGTGCCCTTTGCAATGAACTTGGTATTCGTAAGGCTGTTACTTTTCATACTGCCCGTCATACATTTGCTACGATAATGTTGTCAAGAGGAATTCCTATTACTTCTGTTCAGCAAATGCTTGGTCATACCTCGGTAAGAATGACAGAGCGATATGCAGAAACCACATTCGATAAATTAGAATCTGATATTCTTAAGATAGCGAGAGTTTAGCATGTTTTCAAAAAAAAGGGTATAACCGAATGATTATGCCATGAGTATTCTTGTATTCTGTATAGTGCTGATAATCAGTATAAAAAGGGGTCCTGCCAGTTTGAATGTTCCCAAATATTTCCAGTGGATTTGTAAGTGGGAAACATCGTGAATTTTGTGTATGGGAACCACCAATTAATAGAGAAATTTTTGAAAAACCACAATTAAGATTTGTTAACATCGAATTAACATTCTGTTAACATATTATTTTGAGGGATATGATACCGTCGTTCTTCCAGAGCTTCCTAAACAAAAATTCCATCCTTTCATATTGTGCATAGAAAAAAGAAGGGATTTCAGAACACCCCCTTAAGATAAAACTCAGCCGATAATTTTGAGGTTTGGTTGTACTCTAATTTTTATAAGATGTGTAACATAGATGACGTTATAACATCTTATTTTGCCATTTATAGGCTTAAAATTGAATAAATCAACAATAAATTGCATTGATTTTGCAAGATTTTGATGGTTTTGTGCAAGTTTGTCGTTTTAATTTAGTATTTTTGTACCAACAAAATCCTTAAAGACGATGGAAGACAGAAAACTTAATCGTATAAAGATTGCTCTCGTTGAGCAAGGAAAAACCGCAAAGTGGCTCGCTGGTGAGTTAGGTAAGGATCCTGCCGTAATCAGCAAGTGGTGTACAAATACCACTCAGCCTTCACTGGAGATACTTCTCCGAATCTCTGAGATTCTACAGGTTCCTGTTGGCGATCTCGTTAGACAACCAAACTTTGAAAGGAAAGATCTCATATGAAAAAGATACTCCGCATAAAAAAACTCAACGAATTGCTAAAATATCATCAAGGTCATACACTCCTGGAATTAATGGCAACATTGGATGTTGAAGAACGTACAATTCGTAAAGATTTAAAACAAATTCAGGAACCACCTTATAATGCTGTGTTATGCAATGAGTATCGTGGTAAAGAACGAGTGTATAGATATAAAGACATTACGTTCAACCTTTCTCTTTTTGAAGAAAATAATGAAATCAAGCAAAAACTAGATGCAGCTATAGAAGCTGTTAATCAATATGAAGGAACGCCCCAGTTTGACTGGTTAAAGATATGCCTTATGGCAATTGAAAACGGTAGTGTTGCAGGTGTGGGTAATATAATGTCATTCGAGAGCAATGCAGACCTTGAAGGGTTGGAACATATAAAGTCACTTTCGGATGCTATTGCAAATAAATACCCGATAAAACTCTCCTACAAGCCATATAGAGCAGAAGAACAGGTTTCTTATGTACATCCGTATCATCTGAAACAATACAACAACAGATGGTTTCTGATAGGAAAGCCAGAAGACAAAGATGTTCTATTTAATTATGCTATAGACAGGATAGTATCGGTTGAGCACTTATCAAAGCCTTTCATTGATACAGAAGAAGATTTTGACGAATACTTTGATGATATAGTAGGAGTTTCAGTAACAGATTCTCCTGTTGAAGTTGTTCGCTTAATGATTAGCAAGAGGCGTTATCCTTACATCAAGACAAAACCGTTACACTGGTCACAGAAACATATAAAAGAAAATGATACGGAAGATAGGGTCTGTGTTGAACTTAAAGTAAAGCCTAACAGAGAACTCATCTCGCTAATCTTATCTTTTGGTCCCGATGTAATAGTTACATCACCAGACCTTCTACGTGAGACTATAGCAAATCGTGTTAAAGAAATGAATGATTCATATAATACATAAAATATGGAAAGTCTTACAAAGGTAATGTGGCTTGAAGAAGATTTGTTCGTTATCGATAAATTTAAAGAGAAAGCCAAAGAATTTGATTTAGACCTGCAAGTTTTTAATTGTTGGGAAGATGCGTTTAATGCGCTCAATGGTAATGTGAAGGGATGGGCAGCTATCATAATGAATCCTAAATGTAAATTAGGGAAAGGTGATAGACCCAAACCCCAAAAATTCTTGCCTCAGGTATTTTGCGACATCACATCTATTTGTGCAAAGTACGATATTGTAATGCCATGGTATATTTTTTCAAATACAGATCCTTCTGTGTTTGAAGATTTAGTAGTAAAAGACAGACTTAAATATGATGCACAATGGGAACGCCCTTATTACTCAATGGAAGAGGATGCCGATCAGTTGTTTCATCGTGTTAAAATGCAGACATCTAGTATTGACAGAACTAAAATCCGTGAGGGTGTTCATAAAGAACTATTTGACAAATTAAGTGCGTTAACATCTTTTGGTTTCGTGAGAGAAGATGTATCGACTATGGAAGATATTCTCATATCTCTATATGAAAACAAAGAAAGCAGAAGATGCAATTTTGTCAACCTTCGCAAAATCATTGAGAGTATAATCAAGTCAATGATACATTTTGGTCTTCTCCCTGATGACATAAAGAACCCAATGGGAGAAACAAATTTTGTCGGTTGTGCCAGATTGCTTGCAGGTCTTGACAGTAAAAGTGGAGCATATCAATACAAACAGTTGATTCCGATTATAAACAAAGTAGCAGGTAGCAATCTTTTGAACATATTAAATATATGTCATGGTTATGCGCACACAGAAAGTACCACAACGTCTTCAAATCGCAAAGACACAAATCAATATTTGGAATCAGTACAGACTAATAACCTCTTGCATTCTTGCGCTTTACAGATAGCTGACATTGTTATTATGTATTACAATTATCTTCTCACAAATGGCAGAGGGTCTGACAGCCAGATTTTTTGGTCAAAATCAAAGTATGAATAAAACGTGCAGAGCAGCATGAAAATAAGTGACTATCTTTGCATCGAAAATCAAAACCGACATGGTTAGATTCTGTAAAATCAAAGTATGAACAAAACATGCAGAGGTGTTCAAAAAGAAGGCAGTACCTTTGCACCAGAAAACAAAATTAATGTTTAATTTAAAATAAGAGAAAAGACTATGAAAGTAGATGAAGTTTCTATTAATCAGGTATTTCTTGCAAACCGCACTCTAAAAATCCCTTACTTCCAGCGTCCATATGTTTGGGGTGAAGCTAACTGGGAAAAGTTCTACAATGACATTGCCGAGATTACTATGGCAGTGAATGAGGGTGAAGAGCCTGAAACATATTTTATGGGTTCTATTATCCTTAAGAAGGGGAAATTTGTAGGTGGGCAGCATCTCGATGTAATCGATGGACAGCAGCGTCTTTCCACAATTGTTCTTTTTATGAAGGCATTGTACCTTAGCTTGGGGCGCAATGATTTCTTCTATCAGAACTTCATGCAGCAGAGCTTGCTTGGCGAGACCAAACCAATCCTTGTTCCTAATCACAATGATATGGCTACATATACGCAGCTTATCAATGCTGACGTGCTTAACCGAGATGCCATTAATGACACAAACATGGCCCAGGCATTTGCATATTTTGCAAACAGAATCTATAAATCTCGCAATGGTGAGGATGAGGATTATCGTGTTACCCCTGAGAATCTTTACAACACAGTTATCACTTACGTTCGTCTTGTATGTATCGAGGTCGAGAAGGACGAGAACGCTCAAAAGATCTTTGAGACTATCAACTGTACTGGTATCAAGCTAACAACTGGTGAAATGTTGAAGAATTACCTCTATGATGAAACTCGAATAGAGGAGTATGAGCGCACTTGGAAGAAGGTATTCGAGGGCAAGAATCTCTCTTACTGGAATGATGATATTGTGCTTGGCCGTCTTGAAAGCAATCATATCAAGAACTTCTTCTATCGTTACATGCTTATCAAGATGCAGGAACCTGAGATTAAGAAGAACCTGACTGCTACAGAAATCAAGAGCTATCGTAAGCAGGATGGACTCTTTGAGAAATTCAAGAGCTTAATTGAAAAGAATAACCTGTCTATCGATTCCATGATAGAAGATGTTATTGATTGCGCAAAACTTTACATGGAAACATTCAAGAAGGATGCGCTTGAAGATGCTCTCACACGTTTCCCTGGCATCGAGCGACTTGTTGGTTTGATGTATGCTCAGGATGCATGGACGATGACTCCTTACATTCTTTATATCCTCAAGAGCCAAACTGATTCTCGCGAGAGACAGAAACTATTCGGCTATATGGAGACTTACCTCGTAAGAAGAACTTTCTGCAAGTCAAAGAACAACAACTATAGCGACATGTTCTCAGAGAACCTTATAGGTCAGGGTGTGAATACATATGAGGGATTCAAGGCATATGTAAATAATGCGGCTGCACGTGGTGCTCTCCTTATGCCATCCGATGAAGAACTCACAACTGCCATCATGAACGAAGATCAGAAGAGAAATGCAAACGTATTGCTTTACATGCTTGAATCAAAGCTTAATGAGTCTTTCGTTGATAGCGAGTATACCAATGGCTATTCTGACTTCATTGTTGAACAGATTATGCCAGAGAAAGATAATTCATCATGGGCTAGCGCATCTTATTCTAATGAAGATCGTGAGCGTCTCACTAGGACATTAGGAAACTTCGTGCTTCTTCGCGAAAAACTTAAGTCTGCAGATAAAAAGGCTGACTGGCAACGCAAAAGAAATGCGATGAAAGAGAGAGCGTCTGAGATTGATACCAGTGCTATCGTAACACGTGGATTGGACATCTTCAACGAGCAGACCATTGAAAAGAGAAATCAGTGGATTGCAGAGAAGGCAATCGAAGCCTGGCCTCTTTAATGATCCTGTAAGGCTGCGTGAAAAAAAGGGTGTCGAGAATTTTTCTCGGCACCTTTTTCTTTCAAAATGCCGCTTAGATCAAAGTGTGAATAAAACGTGCAGAGATATGTTACGAAAACCAACTACCTTTGCACCTGTAAAATCAAAAGATATAATAAGCGGTATGATGAACACTGTAAAAAAGGTAAAAACTTTATTAGTGGTAAGAATAATGCTAAACGCATATTCCCACGATCCATTAAAGATTTCCTAATAGAAGAACTATTTGAATTGACTCAGTACGAGGAAAATGAATATATAATACCAGAACCTATATACTTGAATCAAACTTACTATTACGTCGCATAGTAGAATTATTAACTTTTACTCCTATCAACTATGAAAAAGATTTCACAGATTAACTGGAAACGTTACAAAGAAAGCGAATCAGGCAAAGAGGCAATCGCACTCTTTGAAAAGATTTGCAGTTCAGAATGTACGATGGATGAAGTATATGCAATAGCAAAACGCTTTAATCCTGAGTTCTTTAAGAATACAAGCAACAAGGAAGAACAAAGACTCGTAGAGGCATTTGGCTACTATGACGATTTGCTTTGCAATTCTCTTACAGAAGAAAATTTGCCTAAGACTGGCGACGAATGTGTGAATTTCTTTATGACATTGACCCATTATCTAACTACTGATGATGCACAAATGTCAATGGCAGATATTCCTCAGGCAAATTTTAAAGCAATATTGAGCGATAATACTTTTGCTTCAATGATGCTATATTCATATATGCCTGCATTCTTCATTCCTAATCTCTTCGTAATGCAGTTTATATATCTTAAGAAGTTGGCAGAGAAGTATGATTTGGAATTGCCTGAAATTCCTAATAGAGCTAACTACAAGGATAGATGGTTCTATTACCTCGATATGTGTATTGTTCTAAACAATTTTGCCATAGACAATGAGATCGAATCTGCGTCTGAGTTCTGTGCTTTCCTTTATGACTACGAACTGCCAATGATAAAGGAAGAGATTGACAACGAAAGTTCTGCTAATATGCCAGAGATTCCTGGTCAGGCATGGATTCTTGTGGGCAACTATGGAGAGGGTGAAAAGACAATGGAACATGGCTTCTGGCAAGCTAATGAACTTACTGAAAAGGGTGATATTCTCTTGTTCTATGAAAAGTCTCCGGTCAAGGCACTTAACTCTGTTTGGATTGCACAACAGAATGGAGTTGTAGACCCTTTCTTCCATTATTATTCGAACACCTATATTGGTAACAAAATTACGATTCCAGAAAATAAAGCTGTTAAATTTGAAGATTTCAAGAAAAGCGAATACTTCACAAACCGAGATAAGAAGGGAAACTTTGTAAGCAAAAACTTCCAGGATGTCAGCGGTTGGTCTGTTAAGAGCGAGGATTATAACGAGATTAAGAGAATCCTTGAAAGGAAGGGATTTGATACTTCTGTTCTGCCAAAGTTGTATGAGCCAACAAAGATTGGTGACGTTACAATTGAACTTGAAAAGGATGTTTCAGAAAAACTTCTTATTCCTCTTTTGGAACAGATGGGATGGAAGAATGGTATCGATTTCAAGGCAGAGGTAGAATTTAACGCAGGTCGTACTAAGACCAACCACTCTTCTGATAAGCGTCCTGACTTCTGCCTTCACATAGTAGAGAAGAATGATGATATTGAAGCTAAGGTTGCTATTGAGGTTAAGAAACACATGAAAACTCAAAAAGAGATTCATGACAACTTTGTTCAAGGTCGATCTTATGCAAAGTGGGGTGCAGTAGAAGTGCTCGTACTTGTTGATATGCGCCAGATTCTCGTTTACGAAAGAGATAAGGATAATAAGTTCAATGAGAACAAGCCCCAAAAATACAGCTGGACTGATATGGAGAATCCTGATAAGTATGCAGAATTGAAGCGACTTCTTTCCTGATGATACACCAGAAACGAAGTATGAACATTTAGTGCAGACTTACTAACAACAAAGTATGTATCTTTGCACCATCGGAAGTAAATAAATGTTTAACTTAATACACAATTGATATGAAGATTGGAATGAACACTTCTTTGATTGAAATTTTCAGAAAAGGAATGATTGGCACACGTGTGATGAATAAATGTCGTCGAATGGGGATTAACAATGTGGCGGACATCGCAAGTTTGGCTAATTCATACGGAAGCCTTGAAAGAAAGTTTGGTCCATACTGTCAAACTGGAAAGACCTTGCAAACTATCTTGTACCTGGCTGCTTAGTAAGGAAGTTTCATTCTCATGATATATTCATTTCATAAAATCAAGTATAACTAATAATATTAAAATATGACAGAACTGATTTGCCCTAAGTGCGGAGAAAAGTTTACCGCTAACGAAGCAGACTACGCTTCAATCGTTAACCAGATTAAGAACGCAGAGTTCAATGCAGAGGTTGACCGTCGTATTGCAGAATTGCATGACCGTTATAAGGCAGAGGAACAACTGGCCGCTGCCAAGGCTGAGAAGGCATACCAGACAGAGTTGAGCAAGAAGGACATTGCCCTGACTCAGAAGGAGGCTGAGATTGCGAAACTCAAAAGCGAACTTGGCTCTGTAGAAGAGAAGAAGGCAACCGAGTTGACTCTTGCACTCGCTGACAAGGATAAGGAGATTGCCAAACTTCAGTCTGCTATCAGTGAGTCTGACAGCAAGATGAAGATTGCTGTGATGGAGGAACAGCGAAAGGCTCAGGAGAATATCCAGGGCAAAGATGCAGAGATTGCACAGTTGAAGGCAAATGCCGAACTGAGCAAACAGGCTGCTGCTATCCATGAGAATACCATCAAGGAGCAGTATGAACTGAAACTGAAGACTGCCCAGGAGCAGGTTGACTACTACAAGGACTTGAAGACTCGTATGTCAACCAAGATGATTGGTGAGACTCTGGAGATTCATTGCTCTACCCAGTTCAACCAGACTATGCGCACGATGATGCCTAACGCATACTTCGAGAAGGATAATGACGCATCTGGCGGCAGCAAGGGTGACTTCATCTTCCGTGACTTCGCTCCTGATGGTACAGAATATGTGTCTATCATGTTCGAGATGAAGAACGAAGCTGATGAGACTGCAACCAAGCACAAGAACGAGGACTTCTTCAAGAAACTGGATGCTGACCGTAGGGCTAAAGGCTGTGAGTTTGCGGTGCTCGTATCACTTCTGGAGCCTGAGAACGAACTCTACAATGGTGGTATTGTCGATGTTTCATACAAGTACGACAAGATGTATGTCATTCGCCCTCAGTTCTTCCTGCCTATTATCTCCCTCTTGGTACAGACTTCAAAGAAGAGTCTGGAGTATAAGCAGCAGCTGGCGATAGCACAGAGTCAGTCAATCGATGTTACCAACTTTGAGAATCAGTTGCTTGATTTTCAGGATAAGTTTGGCAAGAACTATCGCCTTGCAAGCGAGAAGTTCAAGACTGCCATTGATGAAATCGACAAGTCCATCCAACACCTTCAGAAGATTAAGGATGCTCTCATCGGTTCTGAGAACAACCTGCGTCTTGCCAACGACAAGGCAGAGGCTCTTATCATCAAGAAGCTCACTCGTAACAACCCTACGATGAAGGCTAAATTTGATGAAGCCAGAGAGGTTCAGCATGTAGAAATCTGTGGTGAGGAGTAAATTTTTACTCCTTGTACCACGATTTGAGACAATGTCGAGTTAATTTTGCACCATCTTTTTATTTTTCAACTATGGGATGTTATATCAACTTTCTGATTAAGAACGATTTCCATGAGTCTTCTAACTTCGAGAAGGCAAAAGAGTATGCAACCAAGGTTTTCAATCAACTGAAACCAGAATGGGAGAAAATGCCTTATGCTGAAGGTGAACCTTTTATCGATGCAAATGAAGAATGGGCAGATGATATAGAAATCCATTTTGGCGAGTGGGCACCATGGTCTTTCTGGATGACACTACATGATGGATATTGGGATGTGGAAACGTGTATCAATGACTACATGATAAACTGGCATATAGATGACATTGTTTCTGAAGCCTACATCGTTCCGATTCAATGCAAACTCATCTGCAAAGCGTTAGGTCAGCCTGAGGCATGGATATGCTTTGAAGATCGACTGAATAATTCAGCCGATGCGCCATCAGAGTTGGATGCATGGTTTGATTATGCAAAGAAGGTCGGCATCAAAGATGTCACATTTATGGACTTCCATAATGGACGTATAAAACCTGGGGAAGAAAGAAATGACCTAATCAAGTATAATAAAGATGAAGAGAAAGGTTGGCTCTTAACAGGAACATCACATCCAATTCTTCACTTCAAAGTAAGTGAATTTGATGATATGGAAATAGTCCAGAAAGAAAAAGACAACAACATATAATAACTTGGGCTAAAAAGGCGTAGCCGTGCAAGCTGGGAGAACAGTGAACTGAATTGACAGCTACTAAGGCAACGAGCAATTGTTGTTAGGCGCGAAGGTACACACTAAGTACAAATCTCTAATGGTGTGTGAAGCACCCATTGGCAAGTCCCTCTGGGATAAAAGAAGTCTTGTCGGATGGGAAAGCCAGATTCCTACATAAAGCACGGCAGCCCATTTTTTCTAACCATATCAATACTTGATAATAAAGAATGCGTATCGACATCAAAAAAAACAAGGAAGAGTTTGCAAAACTGTTACGTTCAACTGAGCGTAATGGAGTTGAAGACATGTTGACTGATTTGGAAAAGTCTGGATTCTTTACTGCTCCGGCATCATCATGTCATCATTTGAATATTGCAGGTGGTCTTACTTTGCACTCATTGAATACCTGTAAATCGGCCATGATTGTCTGGGAAGGTATGAAAACTATTGAACCATACTTAGAAAAAGAAGTCGATCGGGACAGCATAATCATCGCTTGTCTGCTTCATGACATTTGTAAAGCAGATATTTACAAGAAGACCTCACGAAAATATAAAACCTCCTTGGGCGATTGGGAAGATTGCGAAGGTTATAAACTATCTTTTAAAGACTTTCCAATGGGACATGGCGAGAAGTCTTTAGTGCTGGCTTTGTGTAGTGGAATGGAATTGTCTGATGCAGAAATGCTTGCTATTCGTTGGCACATGGGACCTTGGGGTGTAAACATGAATAGCTATGAAGAACAAAAGAATTATGATGCTGCAAAAAAGTTGTACCCTCTGGTTACTATCGTACAAATGGGTGATGGCTTAGCTACTAATATAATGGAGCGAACAGGAGAATCATTAGATAATCTTTAATCAAATATAATATGGAGTTCAAATTAGAAATACCGATTTTGTTTTTCAAAATCTCAGTAAAGCGTTCAACAAATGATGATCCTATTACCCAGGACACTGTTGAGAAATGCATTCGTATCGCAACAGAAGCACATGAAGGTCAGCGTGACAGAGACGGAAACGCTGTTATCCTACATCCTTTGATTGTCGGTAGTATGGGTAAGACAGATGCTGAAAAGTGTGTCGGCTTCCTGCATGACGTAGTTGAAGATACCGACTGGGACTTTGAAGACTTGGAAGACGAAGATGTTCCTTCTGAGATTGTCGATGCCCTGAAGCTTCTAACGCATGAGAAAGGAACAGATTATTACGAATATGTAAAGCGTATCATTGATTCAGGTAACGAGACTGCCATCAATGTAAAACTGAACGATCTGGCACACAACATTGCTCGTGGCAAGGCTTTTGGCTATGAAAATCTGGTTCAAAAGCATGAAAAAGCTATGTCAATGATAAAAGAACATCTTCAAAAATCCAAGTGTGAATAAAACGTGCAGAGTTATCTACGATAAATCCAATACCTTTGCATCGTAATCAAAAACAAATGACTATGAAGAAGAACAAGAAAAACATGAGCGAATCAGTTACCATCTATTTCCCATATGAAATATACAAGGATGGTGAGTTTGTACAAAGTGCTATGCACGAGAAGAACTTTAATGAAGATGAGCTCAAAGAAGTGGCAGAGGTACTGGAGAAGCATGGCGGCTATCCTGTCGAAATGTGTGAACTTCAGGAATTAAGCGAGGAACTGATGGAGTCCATATATGTGGATGAGTTGAACGACCTTTACCCAGACCTCGATGATAATTCCTGTCTGGAGGCTTATTTGTGCGAGGAAATGCCAACTGAATTGATTGAAGCAGCCGACAAATATGTCAAGTACAAAGATGTCGATCAGGATTTCTACCTTGATGTTGATGGCGAGGAGGTCAAAAGTTCTTTCCTCCTACGCATATCTAATGATGCTTTCTGCAAGATGAAGAAGATTGTCACTTCCGGCTCCTATGACAAGAGTGACTTCGATATGTTGAAGGAACTGGAACCTGAAGCATATCAAGAGGTGGCAGAACTCGTATTCGAATGGGCATTCAAGTATAGTATGCGAGTGTACGATGCAGAGAAGCCATGTGTCCTAAAGAACTTCCCTTATCAGGTGTATGACAACCTGTAAGTCAAAAAGTTAATCAATAAGAATAACAACATACAAATTCCAAACAACATGGGAAACAAATTCTATATCTCAGCAGTTCCTGCTATTGACAACGACAAGTGTTTCAGAGAAGTAATCAGCACATTCCCTGAAGGTGTATCAGAGTGTATCAAGGAAATGGTTTTCGATACAGAAGAGGACGCTCCTGAAAAGGAAGAAGTACTTTGCTATATTGATGGCCAGTCTATCGGTGGTGTAAAAATCAGCACATTGAAAGATGGCGATACAAGCGTGTTCCTCGGATGGAATGCCAGCGGAATGGATGTTCACATGTGCTTTGAGTATCTTCGTACGGTAAAGAAACTGCATCCAGAGGCTGTTATCACTTGCTCTGATGCAGATGGTAATAAGACATCTGATGTTGCAGACCTCAGTGAGGATGCCATGAACGATGAGTGGGGAAAGCGCATCGAAATAATGGCAAGTTTCCTCGATCTCGATGAGGAGGTTATCAAGATTCCTGCTATCCGCTACACATACAATCTTCAGCCAAAGAAGTTTGCCGAGGAAACAGAAGGTATGTCAATTGGCGATAAGATTATGAAGCTCTATGGTGACATCATTGATATGCAGTGGTACGATGCACCAGAACCAAAGGCATATATGCTTCGCTGGAATACTGCCATTTCCAACTTCAAGATCAAGGACTTTGAGGATTGCATGAAGCAGTTCCATGATCCTGCATTCTGTTTGTCATGGAGCATCTGGGATTGGCAGGATGCAAGAATTGGCGATAAGGTTTACATGCTTCGAGTTGGTGAAGGTACT
>JAZQQX010000080.1:0-22267 GCA_045629325.1 Bacteroidaceae bacterium
CCACAGCATCCATCTCCACCTCCTTGGTATTCTGCATGAACTTACTGATGACCACAGGATGCTTCTTGCTCACATTGGCCGCCATCAAGAGGAATCGCTCCAACTCCTCCTGATTGGAACATACATTCATGGCAGCACCCGAGAGCACATAAGAAGGACGGACAAGCACAGGGAAGCCCACCTCCTCAATGAACGCATTCACATCGTCCATGCTGGTAAGGGCACTCCAACGAGGCTGGTCCACCCCTATCCTATCGAGCATGGCCGAGAACTTATCACGGTCCTCAGCATTGTCGATGCTCTTGGCTGTAGTACCAAGAATGGGCACCTGCTGCGCATCGAGCTTCACAGCCAGATTGTTGGGTATCTGACCACCCGTGCTCACAATCACACCCTTGGGTTGCTCCAGCGCGATGATATCAAGCACACGCTCAAAGGTAAGTTCATCAAAATAAAGACGATCGCACATATCATAGTCCGTACTAACCGTCTCCGGGTTGTAGTTGATCATGATGCTACGATAGCCCTCCTGACGAATGGTGTTGAGCGCCTGAACGCCACACCAGTCAAACTCCACACTCGAACCAATACGATAGGCACCACTACCCAATACCACAATACTGCGACTGTCATTCTCAAATATGATGTCGTGAGCCACAGCACTATAAGTAAGGTAAAGGTAGTTGGTCTGTGCAGGATACTCCGCAGCCAAAGTGTCAATCTGCTTCACATAAGGCATGATGCCCTCCTTCAGGCGCTTCTCCCTCACAATCAGCATCGCATCCTCGATGTCCATAGCCTTCTCCATACCCAAGGCACGCGCCACCTGGAAGTCGGTGAATCCATAAACCTTGGCCGTGCGCAGAAGGTCAGTACCGATATTGTCGATGCTACTGATACGCATCTGCTGGTTGATATGGTAGATGTGACGCAGTTTCTGGAGGAACCACTTGTCAATCTTGGTCAGCGCATGAATCTGGTCAACCGTATAATCAGCAAAGAACGCCTTCTCGATGAGGAAGATACGCTTGTCAGTGGGTTGCTTCAAGGCCTCCTCAAGATTGTCAATCTTCAGTTCCTTGTTACCCACAAAACCATGCATACCCTGCCCGATCATACGAAGTCCCTTCTGGATAGCCTCCTCAAAGTTACGACCGATAGCCATAACCTCACCGACGCTCTTCATAGACGAACCCAGTTCCCTGTCCACACCACGGAACTTACCCAAATCCCATCTGGGAATCTTACAAACCACATAGTCGAGTGCAGGTTCGAAGAACGCAGAGGTGGTCTTCGTGACAGAATTCTTGAGGTCGAAAAGTCCGTAGCCGAGACCCAGTTTGGCAGCAACAAAAGCAAGAGGGTAACCCGTTGCTTTTGAGGCCAATGCACTACTTCGTGAAAGTCGTGCGTTAACCTCAATAACGCGATAGTCCTCACTATCAGGATCGAAGGCATACTGCACATTACACTCGCCCACGATACCAATATGACGCACAATCTTAATGCTCAAGGCACGCAGTTTGTGGTACTCGCTGTTGGTGAGCGTCTGGGAAGGAGCCACAACGATACTCTCACCCGTATGGATGCCCAGAGGATCGAAATTCTCCATGTTGCAGACCGTGATACAGTTGTCAAACCTATCACGCACCACCTCATACTCAATCTCCTTCCATCCCTTCAGACTCTTCTCAACCAGCACCTGCGGAGAGAAAGAGAACGCCTTCTCAGCAATCTTATTCAGCTCCTCCTCATCGTCGCAGAAACCACTGCCCAGTCCGCCCAAAGCATAGGCGGCACGGATGATGACCGGATAGCCCAACTCGCTTGCAGCACGGCGAGCCTCCTCAATATTCTCGCACGCATGACTCTTGATGGTCTTGACATCAATCTCATCGAGCTTCTGCACAAACAGTTCGCGGTCCTCAGTGTCGATGATAGCCTGTACAGGCGTACCCAGCACCTTCACATTGTATTTCTCAAGAATCTTGTTCTCGTAGAGCGACACGCCACAGTTGAGCGCCGTCTGACCACCAAAGGCAAGCAAGATACCCTGTGGGCGCTCCTTCTCGATGACCCTCTCCACGAAATATGGCGTAACGGGAAGGAAGTAAATCTTATCGGCCACACCCTCGCTCGTCTGCACGGTAGCAATGTTGGGGTTGATCAAGATAGTCTCGATGCCCTCCTCCTTCAGAGCCTTGAGCGCCTGCGAACCCGAATAGTCGAACTCACCAGCCTCACCAATCTTCAGCGCACCCGAACCCAACAGCAGAACCTTCTGACCCTTGGAGATGTTCTTCGTGTCCGTTGTGCAAATATCTTTTCTATTGATATTCAAGTCCTTTGCCGATGCACCCTCAACCAAGAGTTTAACAAAGTCATCGAACATAAAGTAAGTATCGACAGGACCCGCACAAGCCTCAGGATGGAACTGCGCAGAGAACCAAGGATAAGACTTGTGCCTTACACCCTCGTTGCTATTGTCGTTCATGTTGACGAACAACGGTTCCCAGTCGGCCGAAAGCGTGGTGCTATCAACCGCATAACCATGATTCTGCGTTGTGACGAAACACTGGTTGGTGCCCACCAGACGAACCGGCTGGTTGTGACTGCGGTGACCATATTTCAGTTTGTAGATCGTAGCCCCAGCAGCCTTAGAAAGCAACTGATTACCCATACAAATACCCATGATGGGACGGATGGAAGCCATGTTGCCCTCCGATGAGCATCGAGCAATCTCATTCTGCATGAACTTCCTGATATTCTCAACAGCACTTGAGCAAGTGTCAGGATCACCAGGACCGTTGGCAAGGAACAGTCCGTCGAAACCCAACTGACCGTCCGAGTCCAAAGCGTTGAAGTCGTAGTCCCAAGGAACCCTTATCACCTCTACGCCCCTCGTCAGGAGACTGCGAATGATGTTGTGCTTCACACCACAATCCACCAAAACCACTTTCTTGTGGATAGGCGTAGAAAGAGGAGCATAGTGGATGATCTCCTTGCAACTCACCTGGGCAACAAAGTTGACACCCTCATATTGAGCCTCCGGAGTCTCCATACCCTCAAACAAGATCTGGCCCATCATCACACCATGCTCACGCAGCACCTTGGTCAGTTCGCGCGTATCGATACCCGTGATGCCAGGCACCTTCTCCCGCTTGAGCCAGTCGGACAAAGTCTCCTTGCCGTTCCAGTGACTAAACTCCTCGCTATAATCGCTCACGATGATGGCAGAAGCATAAATCCTGTCGCTCTCCATGAATGTAGCAAGTCCATTGTCCTCAATGGTAAAATCGGGTACACCGTAGTTACCCACCAGAGGATAGGTCAAAGCCATGAGCTGGCCGGCATAAGAAGGATCAGTAAGACTTTCGGGGTAGCCCATCATGGCAGTATTGAACACAACCTCGCCAGCAACAGGCTTTTCGTAACCAAAGGATGTTCCGCAGAACTCAGTTCCGTCACTAAGACGGAGTATAACTTTTTTGCCCATAAATAATCAGTTAAATTTAACCGAAATTTGAATTCTGCATACAAAGGTACATAAATTTCTTGTATTGGCAAAGCAATATGACAGTAATTGTGCAATATTTCTTGCTTTATGTCAATATTGTCATTTGTAAGTATGATGTTATTTCTAAAATCAATAGTTTCTCTTTCAAAAAGTAAACGACACATTTCAATGCCGAAACCTATGCGAAATTGTTCAAATAGGCAGATAAAGTCATAAATTCAAGATATAGATTTGGCATTCTGCTCTTGATTTCGTACCTTTGCACTAAAATATGCGCATAAGATGAAAAGATTACACCTTATTATATATTTATATATACTCCCGTTGCTAGCGTTTGCTAAACCCTTTGTGCTCGTTATCGATGCCGGTCATGGCGGTAAGGATCCCGGTGCTGTGGGTGCCATAAGCAAGGAGAAGGACATCAATCTGAAGGTGGCCCTTGCACTCGGCAAACTCGTGGAAGACAACATGAAAGATGTGAAGGTGGTATATACCCGTAAGACCGATGTCTTTGTGGAACTGGACAATCGTGCCAAGATAGCCAACCAGAACAAGGCAGACCTCTTCATCAGCATCCACACGAATGCTTCGGCAGGCAATAAGACCGTGAAGGGAACAGAAACCTACACCCTGGGTATGCACCGCGCAGCGAGCAACCTGGAAGTGGCCAAGCGAGAGAACTCAGCCATCATGCTCGAGAAAGACTATCAGGAGAAATACGAAGGCTTCAATCCCAAGTCAAGCGAGAGCTATATCATCTTTGAGTTGATGCAGGACGAATACATGAAGCAGAGTGTATCGCTTGCAGATAAGATCCAGAAGGAGTTCGTCTCAACAGCCAAACGCAACAACAGAGGTGTCTATCAGGCTGGTTTTCTGGTGCTGAGAGCCACCTCGATGCCCAGTTGCCTCGTTGAGGTGGGCTATATCTCCACACCCGAAGAAGAACGCTACCTCAATTCGCAGGAAGGTATCACCAATATCAGCAAGAGTATCTTTAATGCTGTAAAGCAATACAGGGCGAATTGAAAATTGAAAATTGAAAATGGAAAATTGAACCGAGCGAACAGCGAGAGCAGAGCATTAAGCTTGCTTGAATGCTATGCCGAGTCGTGAGAGAGGAAGACCGAAGGTCAAGGTTGCGAATAAGCGAGGGCGAAGCCTCAAAGTTAAGAATTAAAAATTGAAAATTAAGAATTTTGTCGATACTTAATCAAATATAAACATTCTCAATACGATATATATACAATGAAAGTTTCAAAAGAAATCAAAATCGGCGTGACAGGTATTATCGCCATCATTATATTGTACCTCGGTGTGACCTTCCTCAAAGGAATGAGTATCTTTGGTACCGATCACAAATACTACATCTCCTTCCAGAACGCCAAGGGACTGACCAACAGCAGTAGCGTTTATGCAGACGGTTATCAGATAGGTGTGGTAAGTAACATCTCCTACGATTATGATAAGCCAGGAGAGGTGGTGATAGAGATCAGTGTGGACAATGATGTACGCATCCCTCTCGGTACCACAGCCCAGCTCGCAGAAGGTATGCTCGGTGGATGTACGCTCAATATGACTATGGGTACCAATCCCAAGGTGACCATTCAGCCCGGTGATACAATCAAGGGTACCGATGCAGGTGGCCTTATGGCCAAGGCAGAAGAGATGTTGCCCCAGGTAGAACAAGTGGTGGCACATGTGGATTCGCTCATCGGAACATTGAACCGTGTGGCAAGCGACCCCAACATACAGAAGACCATCGAGAATGCCACTCTGCTAACTTCCAACCTGAACAACAGCACAGCCCAGCTGAATGTGTTGCTCAACAGTCAGATCCCAGCCCTGCTGAAGACCTTTGACGGTGTGGGTAAGAATGCAGAGCGCATGACAGACAATCTGGCATCGCTCAATATGCAGCAGACACTGGACCAGGTGAACCAGACCATCACCGATGTACAGCAGTTGATAAGCCTCTTGCAGAGTCCTGACGGAAATTTGGGATTGTTGATGAACGACACCCTTCTTTATCATAATTTGAACACAACCATCAACAGCGCAAACAGCTTACTGCTTGATATGCAGTCACATCCCAAGCGTTATGTTCATTTCTCCGTTTTCGGAAAGAAGGACAATTAAACTTTTCACATTAACAGGGCCGAAATTTTTCTTTTGAAATAAAGGAAAATTGATTTGGCAAGCTAAATGTTTTTAGCTAACTTTGTAGTCGCTTTCACTCAAAAATAGTGGAGGTTGGAAACGATTATCAACTCTAATGAACGGTATCACGAACAAAGAAAAATGGGACCAATGTGTTGAGTACATCCGTCAAAATATTGACGCTCAACAGTTTAAGGTATGGATAGAACCCATATCCTTTGTGTCCTTTGATGATACTCGGAGAGAGTTGAAGATAGGCGTGCCCAGCCAGTTTGTGTACGAATACATTGAGAAGAACCTTGCTACCCTATTCAGAGATGCCATTCTCAAATGTTTCGGTACGCAGGTTAGGTTGTTCTACAAGGTATTGGTGGACCGCTCCAATCACCTCACGCAGGAATTGGCCGGAAATGCCGTTACTACCGCACCCAACACAGCCAGTCAGCCATCGAGCAAGACAAACAGTCCGGCAACGAAGCCCGTTGAGGAGTTTGACTCCCGACTGATGACCGAATATAACTTCGACAACTTCATTGAAGGAGAAAGCAACCTGCTTCCACGAAGTGTGGGTATGTCCATCGCAGACAATCCCAAGCAGAAGACCTTCAACCCCCTGTTCATATACGGCCATTCGGGTGTTGGCAAGACCCATCTTGTCAATGCTATCGGTATGAAGCTCAAGGAGAACTTCCCCGAGAAGCGCGTACTATATGTTACGGCCCATCTGTTTCATATTCAGTTCGTTGATGCCAATCTGAAGAACAAAACGAATGACTTCATCATGTTCTATCAGCAGATAGATGTGCTGATTATCGATGATATACATGAGTTCATTGGCATGCCCAAGACCCAGAACACCTTCTTCCACATCTTCAACCATCTCAAGCAGAATGGCAAGCAGATCATCCTCACCTGCGACCGTGCCCCAGCAGACATTCAAGGTATGGAGGAGAGACTGCTCACCAGATTCAAGTGGGGACTCTTGGCCGAGCTGGGACAGCCCAATGAGCAACTCAGACACGACATCCTCGAGAGCAAGATTCGCCGTGACGGACTGAAGATTCCCAAGAATGTAATCGACTTCATCAGCGCCAACATCACCGAGAGTGTGCGCGAACTGGAAGGTGTAGTCACCTCACTTATGGCCTACTCCATCGTGTACAACCGCGGTATCGACCTGTCCCTCGCAGAGAGAATAGTCAAGAATGCCACACGCATTGAGAACAAGCCCATCACCGTGGAGGATATCATGTCGCAGGTGTGCGCATACTGCAATGTGAAGAAGGCAGACATCTATACAGCAAGCCGAAAGGCAAACATCGTGGAAGTCAGACAGATATCCATGTATCTGGCTCACAAATATACCAAACTCTCAACCAGCAAGATCGGTGCATTGGTAGGCAATAGAAATCATACTACGGTGATACATTCCGTAAAGACCGTTGAAAACCAGCTGAACACCGATGCCAAGTTCAAGCAGAAGGTTGAAGAGATAGAAAAGAATGTAAAGTCGCACAAGCCCATCGAATAAAATGAACAACTCGCTTTTCTCGCTTCTTAACAACAGAGCGTCTGTTAGATCGTATGCTTCCCGTGATGTGTCTGAGGAACTCCTGAACAGTTTGTTGGAGGCTTCAGCCAGAACACAGACTATGGGCAATCTGCAGTTGTATAGCGTCATCGTAACACGCGACAGCGCTATGAAGGAGAAACTCGCTCCTGCTCATTTCAATCAGCCCATGGTGACCAACTGTCCCGTAGTGCTGACCATATGTGCAGATTTCAACCGTACCACCCGATGGTGTGAGGAAAGAAATGCCTCACCCGGTTACGACAACTTCTTGAGTTTCATGAACTCGGCAACCGATGCGCTCCTATACACTCAAACCTTCAGTTGTCTGGCCGAGGAAGCCGGACTGGGTGTTTGTTTCCTGGGCACTACAATCTATTCAGCCTCAACCATTTGCGACATTCTCAACTTGCCTCAGTTGGTAGTACCCGTTGCTACCCTTACGGTGGGTTGGCCTTCAGATACACCGGCCAAAAGTGATAGATTGCCACTCAAGAGTTTTGTTCACAAAGAAGTATATTCGGACTACACTGCCGAAGACATCAACAACTTCTACGCTTACAAAGAGAGTCTTGAGGAGAACAAGAAGTTTGTAGCCGAAAACGAGAAGGAGACCTTGGCCCAGATCTTTACGGATATACGATATACCCGCAAGGCCAACGAGTCGATGAGTCTCACCCTCCTGGAATGCCTGAAGAAACAAGGTTTCATCTCAGATCTTGAGAAGATAGAGGAAGACCTTACGGAGATGGTTACCCGTCCAGATGTGCTGGAATGCGATGTGGTCCGTTTCCAGAACAACAAGGAGAAGTGGGTTGCCTTCGTAGGCCTTCGTGACGGCAGACCCTATGAGATATTCACAGGACTGATGGATGACGATGAAGGCATCTTGATACCCAAGCGAGTAACCAAAGGTCGCATCATCCGTGCCATCGAACCAGACGGGTCGAAGCGTTACGACTTCCAGTTTGAAAACAACAGAGGCTTTAAGACAACTGTGGAAGGACTTTCAGGCAAGTTCAACAAGGAGTATTGGAACTACGCCAAACTCATCAGCGGTGTGCTTCGCTATAGGATGCCTCTGGACAATGTAGTTCGCCTGGTGGCTTCACTCTCGCTCGAAAATGAAAGTATCAACACCTGGAAGGTGGGTGTGGCACGAGCCTTGAAGAAGTATGTAAGAGACTGCAGTGTAAATCTCCCTGCCCTTGACGAAGAAGAACAGGAATGATAATAGCCTTGAGGAAATACGCAAGGAACGGTAATGAGGTTCTTGCGGAAAATCTTTAAATTTACAATATAAATGCCCTTTTTATTAAGAAAAGGGCTTTTTTTGTATCTTTTAAGTATCAAGTTTTCACATTTTTTTGTAACTTTGCATAGATTATACAATTTTTTGATTCAATAGATATTAATATGGATAATTTAGGTATTGGTGTACAGCTCATGATTGTGGGTATGGTCACCGTTTTCGTAATTCTTTTGATCGTAATCAACCTGGGTAAGGTTCTGATTAATGTAGTTAACAAAATTGCTCCTGAAGAAGAAGTTGCCCCCAAGAAGGCTGCGGCTTCAAGTGCAACAACCGCTATTGATGCTAATACCAA
The DNA here is from genome assembly GCA_045629325.1 of Bacteroidaceae bacterium. Taxonomy (GTDB): domain Bacteria; phylum Bacteroidota; class Bacteroidia; order Bacteroidales; family Bacteroidaceae; genus Physcousia. The sequence goes on from JAZQQX010000080.1 coordinate 8,855, forward strand.
GGCCATTTTGGATCAGGTTGTCAGTCAGATCACTGGTGGTAAGGGTCGTGTAGCAAGTGCTCGCAAGATCTAATTGTTTTGCCAACAATTTTTCTGCATTTAGAATAAAAACATTCCTCAAATATAAACATAAAGGTATATTTTTAAGATATGAAAAGAGAAGTTAAGTTCAGTCTGGTCTTCCGCGACATGTGGCAGAGTGCTGGTAAGTATCAGCCCCGTGTAGATCAGCTTGTAAAGGTTGCTCCCGCTATCATCAAGATGGGTTGCTTTGACCGTGTTGAGACTAACGGCGGTGGTTTTGAGCAGGTTAATCTGCTTTACGGAGAGAATCCCAACAAGAGTGTCCGTGAGTGGACAAAGCCTTTCCACGAGGCAGGTATTCAGACTCACATGCTCGACCGTGCACTCAATGGTCTGCGTATGAGTCCCTGTCCCAAGGATCTTCGTAAGCTTTTCTATAAGGTTAAGAAAGTTCAGGGTACTGATATCACCCGTATCTTCTGTGGTCTCAACGACCCTCGCAATGTGATCCCTTCAATCCAGTATGCAAAGGAGGCAGGCATGATAGCACAGGCATCTCTGTGTATCACCTACTCCCCCATCCATACTGTGGAGTACTATGTAAATCTTGCCAAGACCTTCATTGAGGCTGGTGCAGACGAGATCTGTCTGAAGGATATGGCCGGTATCGGTCGTCCTGTTAGCCTCGGTAAGATTGTTGAGGGTATCAAGGCTTTGAAGAGCGACATTGTTATCCAGTATCACTCTCACGCAGGTCCTGGTTTCAACATGGCTTCTATCCTTGAGGTTGCCAAGGCAGGTTGTGACTATATCGATACCGGTATGTCTCCTCTCTCTTGGGGTACTGGTCATGCTGACATCATCGCTGTTCAGGAGATGTTGAAGGATGCCGGTTTCCAGGTTAAGGATATCAACATGGAAGCTTACATGGAAGCTCGTACCATGATTCAGGAGATGTACGATGACTTCTTGGGTTACTACATTCCCGCCCTCAACCATATCAACAACTCTCTGCTCGTTAAGCCCGGTCTTCCCGGTGGTATGATGGGTTCGTTGATGACCGACCTTGAGGACAACCTCAAGAGCCTGAACAAGTGGAAGGTGAAGAACAATCAGCCTGAGCTCACCACAGACCAGCTTCTCGTTAAGCTTTTCGATGAGGTTGCCTATGTATGGCCCAAGGTAGGTTATCCTTGCCTCGTAACTCCTTTCTCTCAGTATGTTAAGAACCTCGCCCTGATGAATGTCATTCAGATGGAGAAGGGCAAGGCTCGCTGGAGCATGATTGCTGACAATATCTGGGATATGATCCTGGGTAAGAGTGGTCAGTTGCCTGGTCCCGTTGCTCAGGAACTCGTTGACATGGCAAAGGCAGAAGGTCGTGAGTTTGAAACCCAGGATCCTCAGAGCTACTATCCCGACAAACTGGAAGACTTCAAGAAGGAGATGCAGGAGAACGGTTGGGAACTCGGTCAGGATGACGAGGAACTCTTCGAACTTGCTATGCATCCCGAGCAGTATCGTGCTTATAAGAGCGGTAAGGCAAAGGCAGACTTTGAGAAGGATCTCGCAGACCGTAAGGCTAAGAAGAACGCTCCTGCTGCTGGTGCAGAGATGCCCAAGCAGATCAAGGTTAGCGTGAATGGTCAGACCTACGAGGTTAACATCGCTTATGGTAACGAGGCTCCTGCAGCTACCTCTGCTCCCGCTGCTGGTTCAGCTCCCGTACCTGCTGGTGAAGGTGAGGATGTACTCGCACCACTGGAGGGTAAATTCTACCTGGTAAAGGATAACTCAGAGTCTCCCAAGAAGGTAGGTGATGCCGTCAAGGCCGGTGATACTCTCGGTTATATCGAGGCTATGAAGACCTTCAATGCTATCCGTGCAGACTTTGATGGTGTCATTACTGCCGTACTCTTGAACAGCGGTGATAGTGTTGAGGAGGACGATCCTATCTTCAAGATTGCTAAGTAAATCAATATAGAATAAATTATGCAAGAGATATTGACAAAACTGTGGGATATGACGGCACTGAGCGCAATCGGTGCCCAACCCACTTTCCTCATCATGTACCTGCTTGCCTTCGTGCTACTCTACCTGGGTATCGTGAAGAAGTACGAACCACTATTGCTGATCCCCATCGCATTTGGTGTACTTATTGCGAACTTCCCCGGTGGTGAGATGGGTGTATATGGTGCTGTCAATGCCACCATCAATGGCGTTGAATATGAGAATGTAATCAAGCTTTCGGATGGTACCATCTGGTGCGATCCTCACACAGGTGTACCTTATAATATTTATCATGTAGGTCTTCCTCAGATTGCTCATGATCTGGGTTTGATGAACTACCTGTATTATGCTTTGATCAAGAGCGGTTTGCTTCCCCCCATCATCTTTATGGGTGTTGGTGCATTGACCGACTTTGGTCCTATGCTTCGTAACCTGAAGCTTGCTATCTTTGGTGCTGCAGCTCAGATGGGTATCTTCGCTGTACTCCTGGGTTCACTCCTTCTCGGTTTCACTCCCCAGGAGGCAGGTTCGCTGGGTATCATCGGTGGTGCTGACGGTCCTACTGCTATCTTTACCACCATCAAGTTGGCTCCTCATCTTCTTGGTCCCATTGCTATTGCTGCTTATAGCTACATGGCACTTGTTCCTGTTATCATTCCCCTCGTTGTCAAGTTGCTCTGCTCACGCAAGGAACTGATGATCAATATGAAGGAACAGGATAAGCTCTATCCTAACAAGACACAGATCAAGAACATGCGTGTGTTGAAGATCATCTTCCCTATTGCTGTAACTACTATTGTTGCTATCTTCGTTCCTACTGCTGTCAGCCTTGTAGGTATGTTGATGTTTGGTAACTTGATTAAGGAGATTGGTAACGACACCAACCGTTTGTTTGATGCTGCAAGTAACGGTATCATGAATGCTGCAACCATCTTCCTGGGTCTTTGCGTTGGTGCAACCATGACTGTAGATGCATTCCTCAACTTCCAGACACTTGGTATTGTAGCAGGTGGTTTCTTGGCATTTGCTTTGAGTATCAGTAGCGGTATCTGCATGGTGAAGGTTTGGAATCTTTTTGCAAAGAAGAAGATCAATCCACTTATCGGTGCAACTGGTCTTTCTGCCGTACCTATGGCAAGCCGTGTATGTAATGGTATCAGTACCCAGTACGATCCCAAGAACCATGTACTCAACTACTGTATGTCAAGTAACATTGCCGGTGTTATCGGTTCTGCTGTTGCTGCAGGTGTACTGATTAGCTTCCTGGGCTAATCCACAGTATAGATAGTACATAAAGCAAAGGAAAGTATAGCGTATAAAACAGATACTTACTGCTTACTATAAAACGAATCCCTCGATGGTCATCTATCGAGGGATTTTATTATATAATTAAATGATGAAAACAGACTTGGAAATCAACCTTAAATGATACTTTTGAAAATGCAATGACAATTTATAGTACAAGTATTGGTGCTAGTATTGTGCTTGTGCTGTACATGTCTTGTACCCAGAAAGTCATTTCGTATATATACAAAAAAAATAGCACTGTAACCAGTGCTATAATGTTTTAATGAGATAAATAAGAGCGGAAAACGAGACTCGAACTCGCGACCCTAACCTTGGCAAGGTTATGCTCTACCAACTGAGCTATTTCCGCAACAAATATTTAGTGACGAGGATGGGACTCGAACCCACACTCCACAATTGGAACTACCACCTCAAAGTAGCGCGTCTACCAATTCCGCCACCTCGCCATAAATATCCTTTAGTGCCCAGAACAGGACTCGAACCTGCACGCCTTGCGGCACACGCACCTGAAACGTGCGCGTCTACCAATTCCGCCACCTGGGCTTATAGAAGAGCGGAAAACGAGACTCGAACTCGCGACCCTAACCTTGGCAAGGTTATGCTCTACCAACTGAGCTATTTCCGCATTTGTTGTTACAAATCCTCTTCTGTATCTTTATCTCATTAAGTCAATCTCAGTAGCATTCCCCTGAATGCGAGTGCAAAGGTACAACTTTTTTTTAATATAACAAACTATCCGGCGTATTTTTTTCAAAATAATTTGATTTTATGCAGTATTAGCACATTCGGTCGCGATAGTCTTCGTATTTATACTGTTTAAGAAGCTCAATTTCACCATTTAACTTCAACATTGCAATAGAAGGATGATGAATACCGTTGAACATATTGGTCTTAACTGTTGTGTAATGTATCATATCCTCAAATATGATTTCTTCACCGATGGTCAACTGATGATCAAACTTCCAATAGCCCATATAGTCACCGCTCAAACAACTGTTACCACCGAGTCTGTATATATGATCATTGGCACGAGGTTCGGCTGACTTATAATAGTCCATTGGTAGCGTCTCTGAATTCCTCACGGCAGGTTGATAGGGCATCTCAAGACAGTCGGGCATATGACATGTGAAACTGACATCAAGTATAGCCGTCTTGATGCCATGATTCTCCACGATATCCACCACTTTAGACACCAATGGACCAGTTTGCCATGCAAAAGCACTACCAGGCTCCAATATGATATTGAGATTGGGATGTTTCTCTCTGAAATTACACAATGTGTCAATCAAGAGATCAACATTGTAGTCCTTCCTTGTCATCAAGTGACCGCCACCAAGGTTCAGCCATTTGATCTGACTCAACCACGGACCAAATTTCTCATCTATTATCTCTAATGTAGTCTTCAGTTCTTCAGCTCCGCTCTCACAGTGGCAATGACAATGAAAACCGTCAATACCTTCGGGCAGAATATCAGGCAGTTGAGATGCCAATACGCCAAACCTTGAACCAGGAGCGCAAGGATTGTATAGTTCCGTCTCAATCTCACTGTGCTCAGGATTAATCCGTATGCCTGCTGATATAGGGTATGACTTATATTCTTTTATTTGTGGCCAGAAATGAGTATACTGAGAGAAACTATTGAATGTGATGTGACTGCTACAATCCAATATGGTGCCGAAGGTATCATCAGTATAAGCCGGTGAATAAGTATGAGCTCTTGTACCAAATTCATTCAGCGCAAGCAAGGCCTCGTAAGGAGAACTGGCAGTGGTATGGTTGATATATTCCCTGAAGATGGGAAAGGTTTTCCAGAGTGCAAAAGCCTTAAATGCGAGAATAATCTCTACCCCACTCTTCTCCGCTACATCACGAATAAGAGAGAGGTTGCGTCGGAGCAACCTCTCTTCTACTAAATAATATGGTGTACTTAATATATCCATTATTTATGTAAGAAATCAATTCTTTTTATAGTATGCTTCAGTAAGTGACTTAATAATTTTGATCACATACCTATGAATTCAAGTTAAAAAACAAACTTCACATTGTCAACCCACAAGGTGTTGCCTATTGAACCTACATAAGCACCTCCGTGACTTGAGTCGAACTTCACAACAACATGGGTCGGTGTCTCGTCAGCACTTGCCCAACCTTCCTCAATGATAGGAACATTCTTTCCTTTGCTGTTTTCGGCATAGTATGTTCTTTCGCCATCAATAAGTCCCATATAAGGCTTGTATTCAGGTGACTTTGTGATATCGCCATACATAATGTTGAAAGACTTACCTTCCTGCCATGTGTCAACAGACTTGGTAAATCTGTGGAACATGGTACCTACGCGCAATGCATGAATCTGGCCATCAGCGTCCTCCCAACGCTTCTGAAGAATACAGATAGCATCAGCATAATCAGGACCACTTACCTCCTTGTCCTTGCTAAAGCCCGTTATCTTCTTACGATTAGGTTCACCGGTCAGTTTCACCTTATAATCAAACTTCAATGCAGTAGGTTTTCTCTTAAAAGGTACACCCATGGAGAACTTACTCATAGGATTCTTGCTACTGGTGATTGGTTCACACATCTTACCTGTGAACATGCTGCCTGCAGCAAGCACGCTAATATTGACAATACCAACAGCCTTGCAACTTTCAATATGAGTGGTCAACTTTGCACATTTGCCAGATCCATGAGTGTCGGGATATACACTGGTGTTGGTCTTTACAACACCACAAACCTTGGCATAAACATTACTGGTAGCCCAGGGCGAACCGCCCAGATTGACATAAGCCTGATTCTTCTCGATAGTAGTTTCGGGACCAACCTCCATCAGTATCTTGTGAGCACCACCAACGATGGCGCTTTCTTTGATATGGCGAGTCACCCATTGCTCAAAATTGGCAAATTTAATAAGTTCTTCCTTTTGTGCATAAACGGCATTCTGCCCGCAAAGAAGCAAAGACAGAAAAAGAACTTTTTTTAGATCTTTCATGTTGAAACTATTAATAACCTAATTTATTTATGCAAAGTTACATAAAAAAAACTATTTGTAGCCTTTGTTAATTGTGAAAAAGATATAAAGCCTTTGAAAGAAGTAAAAAAAGATGTAATTTTGCGTGTATAATCTAATACACACGATGAAAAGTAGTTTTTCTGAAGATATAACAAAAGATATTCGTTTGTTGGAATTGCTTTCACAGACCTTTCCAAATACGGAATCAGCCAGTACGGAGATCATCAACCTGCAGGCCATACTGAACCTCCCAAAGGGAACTGAACATTTCATGGCGGATATTCACGGAGAGAATGAGGCCTTCCTGCACATTCTCCGCAATGCCTCCGGTAATATCAAGCGTAAGGTTAAGGAACTGTACGAATCAGAGTTGTCCCGTGATGAGATACGCGAGTTGTGTACTTTGATTTATTACCCAGAGAAGAAACTGCAGTTGATCAAGGAAGACAACCCAGCCGGAATCAATGATTTCTACAGAAAGACCCTGGTTCGACTCATTGCTGTATGCCAAAGTGTGAGCAGTAAATATACGCGCTCGAAGGTTAGAAAGAGTCTTCCTCAGGAATTTGCTTATATCATCGAAGAGTTGTTGCACGAATCTCCCAACGATATCAACAAGCAGAATTATTGGGACAGTATCATTGAAAGTATCATGGATACTGGGCAGAGCGATTCTTTTATTATCGAGTTGTCATATGTGATCCAGCGACTTAGCGTTGACCAACTTCATATATTAGGCGATGTCTTCGACAGAGGTCCCGGTGCCCACATCATCATGGACCACTTGTGCAATACGCCCAATTTTGATATTCAATGGGGCAACCATGATGCGTTGTGGATGGGTGCTGCAGCTGGCAATGACTGTTGTATAGCCAATGTCTTGCGCCTGTCACTAAGATTTGGCAATATCGCCACATTGGAAGATGGATATGGCATCAATCTACTACCCTTGGCATCCTTTGCCATGGAAGTGTATGGCGATGATGACTGTTCTCACTTCCTCCCGAAATGCGAAATGAAGGAAGGAGAAGATGAAGAAAAGTCAAGACTGCTGATTGCACGAATGCACAAGGCTATCACAGTTATCCAATTTAAGTTGGAAGCAGAGATGGCTTTGCAACACCCTGAATGGGAGAAGGACAATGCCCAACTGTTGCCTAACATAGATGTGGCAAGAAAATGCTATGTTTATAATGGGAGAGAGTATTCACTGATTGACAGCAACTTCCCTACAATCGATCCAAACAATCCGAATGCCCTGGATAGAAGTGAGAGAGAATTGGTGGATAAGTTGCATCATACATTCCGTGTAAGTGACAAGTTGCAGAAGCATGTGAAATGTCTCCTTCAGCATGGTTGTATGTATTCTATCTGCAATTCCAACCTCCTGTTTCATGCAAGCATTCCATTGAACCAAGATGGCTCGCTCAAGGAAGTGGATATTCTCGGAGAGAAATATAAGGGCAAAGAACTGATGCACAGGATAGGAATGGTTGTGAGGTCTGCCTTTAATACAGATACGCCTAAAGAAGAACGACTCTACGCAAGAGATTTCTTCTGGTATCTGTGGTGTGGCAAGGACTCTCCCCTATTTGACAAGTCGCGCATGACAACACTTGAGCGTTATCTGGTGGCAGATAAATCGCTTCATGTAGAGCAGAAAGGTCATTATTACACACTACGAAACGAGTCTGCCATCTGCGAACAGATACTCGATGCCTTTGGTGTAGAGGGAGATAACAGGCATATCATAAACGGTCATGTACCTGTACATGTAGCACAGGGAGAGAATCCCATTAAGGCCAATGGAATGCTCATGGTGATAGATGGAGGATTTGCCAAGGCATACCATGACACAACCGGTATTGCAGGATATACCCTGGTTTATCATAGTCGTGGCTTTGAGTTGATACAGCACGAACCCTTCACAAGCACCAAGGAGGCTATCCGTTTGGGAACTGATATCAAGAGTAGCAAGCAGATTGTTGAGATGAGCGGTAAGAGACTCATGGTGAGAGATACGGACAAAGGTAGAGTGATACAGAAGCAAATAGCAGAACTTCAAGAACTTCTATATGCTTACCGCCATGGTATCATAAAGGAAAAGAGAAGATAGGGGTAAATAATCAGTAAAAGTATTACCTTTTCTTTTTAATACAAATATTTCCTGCCCTTCTCTACGATTATACTCTTATGACGGGAAGATGAGTGCGACTTAATACCATTGAGATTGTACTTTTCATCCTTTCCAAAACCGGAATTGATGAAGTTGTCCGGGAAGGTCAGTATGCCAGTATCCACATCAGCAGGATTCACCGTATCGCATCTAAACGATACGGTTTTCTTTTCCGAATCCTCACATATATTATATAAGGAATAGGTCATATACCTCGTTTTGTCGACATTGTAGTGAAACAGTTTGGTTGACGGCGTAGAGGTTCGTGAGAGTTCCGTGTTGTTATTAATGCCAGGCCAAAGGTCACCCTTCAAACTCGATACTGTGTAATAATCCAACTTATTATCAGCGGGGATAACCGTCATTCGCTGGTGCGATGCTGTATTGTTCACCGTATTGTTCATCCATTCGGTTTTATTGTAATCCACATGTAGGATCAACAATCCGTGACCACAGTCATACTCAAACCAACCATCATTCTGGCGGTTTTCTATCATGTAATACTCATCTTTATAAGCGTCATTGTAGATGATGTATGCCACAGGTTTGTCATTGAGAGAGGGGATGTCCTGAATATCACAAGGCTCATTCAAGACTATCGGTTCGAGCCACCCGCAATACCATCGCTCATAACTCGTGTATCCTACAGGGCAATATCCGTCATTATTATAATTGCCATAGTCCATCACACTCCATACATTCATGCCAAAGGCTTCATAATTAGTGTTATAGAAATCGGGTAAACCAAGACAATGGCTAAACTCATGACAGGGGGTGCCTATACCATCCATTTTTGAACCTCTATTGCCAAACAGTTCATTGGAGCAGGCATAGGTGTCAACTGTCACTCCATCAAGGCGAATAGCTCCATTTCCATCACCAAGGTATTTGGCATAACTTAATTCAAACTCATGAGGCCAAATGGTGAAAGCAGGTGCATCGCTCGCCTCACCATAACCGGCATATATCACATAAACCTGGTCTACATATCCGTCTCCGTCCCAATCGTATTTGCTGAAATCTACGCCTTCATTGTCAGCAAGTCTCACGGCTTCACCAACCATCTCTGCTGCATGAAGATCGTCACCATTCATGTCGTTCTTACCGTAATACTGAATGGATTTGCTCAAAGTAACAGGACCGATTACATCAAAAGTCAAGTCAAACTGGCCATAACTGTTGTCTCTGAAATAATCATGAACAGAACCCGCATTGCCGTGTTCCGAATACCCTTCTTTATTAAAGTAATCATCGAAATCAGACTGCTTGTAGGTTAGTTTTCGGTCACTAAAATTTGCAAGTATCACCAGTCCTCTCCTCTGACCTATGAAAGAGTATTTTTCTTCCGAGGCAAATTCGGCCCTTGTGCTTGGAGCAGTTCTCCTTTTGTTGGCAAACCTCGTCGTTCTGGTATTTAAGGATGTATATTCATTTAGTTTTTGATACCCTGCCTTATCATCTTGGACATATCGATTGCCAATGTTGTCTTCATAATAATGAAAACTTTCATCACCCTTCAACACCACCTCTACACGATTGCCATCTGCCAATGATATGGTCTTCCTGACATGGCGTGCAGGGACGGCAAGAGAGGCAATGCTATATAAAATAGAAAGAATGATAAAAAATACTTTCATGAAATATATCAACTCTATGACCTAAAAATGTGAAATATATTACTTTGAAGGGGATTGCTGTGAATGTTGATTACTTAAATAGTACCTTGTGTACCTTGCCGTTGTCGAACTTAAATATATACAGTCCACGAAGATAGGTCAGGTTCTTGACCTCGTTGGGCAGGCAGGTACAGATATGCATACCATTCAGCGAATAGACATCAATCTTGGTATATTCATCTGCCTCACGGATGGATGTTTCGAATTCCTTGTCATATTCTTCCTTGGCCTTCAGGTAATACAATGTGATGGTGCCGTCCTCATTTTGCGTGATGTCGTAGATGGGCTTGTTCATGTATGTGCCGGCATACACATATTGGGCAGGAATGGTAGCTGAGGTAAGCGATTGAGAAGGCAAGATGTAAGGGAATAGATTACCTTCCAGGCACTTATAGTATGTATCGTTATCAGGAGAAACATTTGTTCCTGTATAATTGTTGTTGGCTGCAATGATAGTCATTCGTTGGTGCTCTTTACGAGTGTTTACCGAATTATTATTCCAGCTTGCAGCATTGTAGTCCACATGAGTCACTTGCAGACCTCTACCCTTCTTGCACAACTTCTCATCCCACCCTTTGGGTTGTCTGTTCTCAATGATATAATATTCATCTTCGTTGGCCTCATTTACAATCTTGTAGCCCACTCCACCGTCTTCAAAGCATGGTAGCACAAGGATACAGGTATCGGTCAGTTCCACGAGGCTCTGCCAACCCATAAAGTCTCGTTCATAGGCATCGTAATTGCCTGGGGTATAGCCATTATTGGCATATTCGCCATAATCCATGATACTCCAGATATCCATGCCAAAAGCCTCATTGTTGGTGTCATAGAAATCGGGCAAACCGAGTGCATGACTCAATTCGTGTACGCAGACACCTATACCGTCAACCTTCAGATTGTCAGGATTGTAGCAAGTAGGACCATAGATGCCACTCATTTTGTCAATTTCAAATTGGGTTGAGGATTTCAGGCGTGCTTCTGCACATACAGCATAACAGGCAAATACCACAGATGTCGAATCGTTCTTGGGAACAGATAGAGATGTAGTACTCTCTTTGGCCCAGATAGCATCAGGATCCAGTTCTATGACAGTATTCTCGCCCCAACCTGAATGGATGAAAAACACCATGTCGACCCTTCCGTCCTTATTGTTGTCAAAAACAGACCAATCAATATCAAATTCGTCAATCGACTGTGTCAATGCTTCCGCATAAAATTCCCGTATTCCTGTATCCTTTGTCTTGTCTTTATTCTTACCGTAGTACTTATAGCTCTTGTTTAAGGTTACAGGACCAATGATTTGAAAATCAGGTGAGAATTGATCAAGACTCTGGTCTTTAAAATAAGTCTTGACCGACCCCTTACTACCAATGGCTTTATAAACCTCATCGTTGCTATCGCCATTGAAGAAGAGGTTGTAGGTGTTGACGATGTCTGTCTTTGTCTTACCTGCAGCATAGAAGGGACGATCGGCAAACTGCACCAATATAACGGGAACCTTGGGTGAACCCATACATGCCAGTGCAGCAGTGGAACGACTGCCAATCTTGCTTGGTAATCTTCTTACGCCACTCTCCGAGTATTCATATATATGTTCTGGACGCAGTGGAAGGAAATCCTCGTCCGTTATATCTTGCGCAAATGAATGGAGGGAAATTAGGGCAAAGAGTATAAATAATAAATGTCTATTCATATAAAAAACATCGTATTTTATTTCCTAAATATTATATTATAATATTACAATGCAAATTTAGTGAATTTTACATTCATATCAAAATCATAAATCATATTATGCTCTAAAACCTATCATTTTAAACTTTTCTAAACATTTTCTTTGCAAAAGATGTAAATATTGAATGAAAAGTTTGTGTAATTTCATAAAAACAATTAATTTTGCATCATCAAACATGGGGGATTAGCTCAGCTGGCTAGAGCGCTTGCATGGCATGCAAGAGGTCATCGGTTCGAGCCCGATATTCTCCACAGCAGAGGCGGTCTTTTCGACCGCCTTTTTACTTTCTTGAAATTAATACTACTTTGCACTATATGATCAACGACAACGAACAGACCTCTCAAACAAACGAGCAGACTTCTCAAGGCACCGAGCAGACTTCTCAAGGCACCGAGCAGTTCTCTGGTTCCAACGAGCAATCCTCTCATTCCAACGAGCAGTTCTCACGCACAGAGAGATTGTTGGGTGAAGAGTTGACCTCCCAATTATCGCATATTAGGGTTATTGTATTCGGTATAGGCGGTGTGGGAAGTTGGTGTGCAGAGGCCCTTGTCAGGACGGGTGTTCACCATCTAACCATCGTTGATGCTGACAAAGTATCTGTAAGCAATATCAATCGTCAGTTGCTTGCCACACACAAGACGGTTGGTGAGAGCAAGGTAGTTGCCTTGAAGGAAAGACTGCTTGATATCAATCCTAATGCAGACATCACAACCATCGACGGTCAATACACCAATGAATCCAACGACAGATTCCATCTGGATGAGTACGACTATATCATTGATGCCATCGACTCGCTGGAAGATAAAGCCAACCTTATACTGAATGCAACCAACACGCGCGCAGTCTTGTTCTCAAGTATGGGTGCTGCGCTGAAGTTGGATACCACCAGGATCAAAGTGGATGAGTTCTGGAAAGCGTATGGCTGTCCCTTGGCTAAGGCACTACGCACCAAATTCAAGAAAAGAAAGACCTTCCCCAAGAAGAAGTTTAAGGTGGTGTTTAGTGACGAATTGCTGGAGAATCAGGGCGATACGAGCGAGACACTGACCCTATACAATAAAGTGCATGTGAACGGCAGTCTGTGTCATATCACGGCAACATTCGGTATGCACCTTTGCGGGTTGGTTGTTCAGGATGTATGCAAAAAGCACCAAAGAGCGTAGCGTAACAATTTTGTTACGCAAAATAACCTCCCCCCTCCCCTGTAGAGACTATATTTTGGTTGATCGTACAGAGGCAACAACTTTATCACAGAGAGGTTAGCAATAAAATAGGAGAATAATTAGAATAGGAATGTAGTAATAGTTGTAGTAAAATATATAGTTAACTATATAGAATCACTACTGTCCCGTAAAAGTGGGCAAATCGATCTTTGAAATAGTTGAAACATAGTCTATTAGAAGTAATCTTTCATGTGCGACGATTTGAATTTGTAATTTTGCAGTCCATAATAGGATTTGCAAATGAACAAAGATAA
>JAZQQX010000081.1:0-8067 GCA_045629325.1 Bacteroidaceae bacterium
GCTATCCTCACGGACGGCAGACGGGGTGTTGCAACAAATATATTACAAAATCTAATCAAAAAATGTGTATGTTCACTTCAAATGTATTCAAAATTAAAGCGTATGCTCACTTTGAATGTATTCGTTTGCGATTCCCTGCATGAGAAGCCTTTTGCCTGGCTACTGGATAAGGCTTGGCGTTGATGTCTTTATCTCCATCGAGGGAATGTCTGTGCATACCAGATGCTGTACCTTGTGAGGCAGACCGGAGCGTTTCCATAGAAGAGTGACAGTCTCGCCCTGTGGATCGGTGTAGGTCTGCTTGAAGGTGTCCTTGCCCTGCCACTCCACTTTGCTGGGTCGACTCATCTCCACGAGGCCCTTGAAATCGTCGGTGTACTTGATGGGGGATAAGATGGCAATTGCCTGCAAGGAAGTGCTTTTGCCCAGGTTGTAGAACGAACAGGCGTCCTTCTCGTCGAATATCTGATAGGTGTCCTGTGAGGGCGCAACCAACATGTCCATATCGTCCACCTTGCCTATGGTGCCCAGGCAGTGCCAGCATCCCACGAAGGGGTTCTTGCTCTGCTCCGCGAGATGCATGCTCATCATCTCCACGATACGCTTCACCTCCTGTTCCACACCCGTTCGGCTGTCGTAGATCTCGGTGGAGTAGGTGTGCCAGGGATAGTAGGAGGCATAGTGTGACTCATTTTGGAACCAACGCAGTTTGAAGGAGCGCTGGTTGCTGTCATAGATGCGTGTCTGGGTGGTGTCGCCATCTGTATATTCGCGCCCCGTGTAGTCGAGGCGACCCTCGCGAGGCTCTGTGATCTTTATGGCAAAGTTGAGCGGATTGGACCTGGCTGTTGTAATCATTACGGTATTGGTCTCGGTGCAGTACTTATACTGTGAGTATGGGGTGATGAGATCCTTGCGTCCGTCCTCAAATACGGTTCTCTGCAACTTATACAGCCCTCTTGGGTTCTCCTTGGCCCCTATACTGCTATTGGCTATGTCGTCGACATCGATATCGCCCAGCGAGGTGGCGGGGAATGAGAACTTCACAGGAAGGGAGAAACGCATCTTGACGGGTTTGCCAGCCAGTAAGGCCGGTTTCCAGCGAGGCATCATCTTCACCACACGAAGCGCCTCGGTAGAGAGAGCCGTATCGGGCGAGTCCTTGACAAATGGATTTTTGATATTGCCGTCCTTGTCCACGATGAAACTCACCGTCACGCGACCCTCCACCCTGCTCATTTGGCACGATGAGGGGTACTGTAGATTCTCTTGCAGGAAGACCGCCAGAGCATCGGTGCCACCGGGGAATTCTGCAAGCTTGTCGGGTATAGGGAACTCCTGTTTCTGTGCCAGGCAAACCATTGCTACTGTGTACATTAACCACATTGTCACAAGTCTCTTCATATCACTTCCTTAATTATACATGTTGACTATTATTTCATTAAGTTGCACCCCCTCGTCGCTGTATCTGGCAGGGTCGATGAGGTATATCTGACCCTTCTCCTGCGGGTCAGTTTCTTCCATAGATACCGAGACGGGTTGCGTCTGGATGTTTATCTCGTCCAACTCGTAGTCGGGACTGACATTCACCTCTTCCAGTTCGGCACAGTATTCAGCCACCCCGATGGGCTTCGTCGGTGAGGATATTATCGGTTGTATGCCGTCTGCTGAGGTTGCAGGTACTTGTTTGCCTTCCCCGGCCGACTTTGACGGCGTACCCGTGATGTGCCTCTCTGCCGTGTGACTTTCCTTTTTCACTACATAAAGAGAAACACCACCCAGCATTATCACTGCGAGGCAAGCCACCGTGGCATACCACAGGCGACGCATGCGGACCTTGTGTGCCCGTTCCTCTTGCTCCCATTGGTCGATGCATGAGAGCAGTCTGTCTTCCAGTCCTTCGGGTATCCTTATGTCCATATTCTTTTATTTGTTAAGGTGGGTTCTATAAATTGGCTTTGCCAGATTTTGGATTTATTTTTGAGATCAAAGTGTCAGTGGTTGAGGGCGCAATGCGGGCATTGCAACCGAGAACAATGGCAGTTTGAGCCAAAAAGAGAGCAAAATATGACAAAACGATAGCCCATAATAATTAAATATTCTATCGGTGGGAATTTATAGAACCCACCTTAAATTGTTCCTTCAGTTTCTTTCTTGCCCTTGTCATCAGTTGCCGGATGTAGGTTGATGTGAGCCCTGTGTCGCGTTCTATCTCCTCGTACGACTTGTCCTCAATGGCCCTTGCCTCCATCACGATCCGTTCTCGAGGAGGCAGTTCTTTGATGAGGAATATGGCCCGTTCGCTCTCATCTCTTTGCATCGCGATGCATTCAGGCGTGCTGTCATTGAGAGGTTCGTCATGTCTGTCCATTTCGGGCACGAGACGGATGCGTTTCAGCCGGCGTTGCTCCACGAAGATGTTGCGCATCATTACCGTCAGGTAGCCCATACAGGCAGATTCTGGTGGCAGTTTATCGCGTTTTTTCCATACACGCAGATACACATCCTGCAACAGATCTTCAGCGTCCTGCTGATTCTGCGTCAATTCGTAGGCCACCCTGTATAGTTGCCTGTGGAAGGGCATATATCTTTCCTTGAACTCGGCCGAATTCATCTGCGTGTGTCTCTTTCTTGTTGCGCCTCTACTTATAAAGACGAGGTTTTTTCATTATTTGTGACAAAATTAACACGAAAAAATCAAATAAATATGCAATAAACATTTTTTAAGACAAACAGTGTATTGGTGGAGCAAGAAGACGATGGTCCTGTGGCATGTTTGACATTTGACATTTGACATTTGACAACACACCGATAGGTGGGTGAAAATGATAATAATAAATTTTATTATTTTATAAATATTATAATTAATAAAACCTCCCCTGTGGGTGGAGGCTCTATTGTCAAATGTCAAATGTCAAATGTCCAAAATGAATAGAAACCACCGTCGCGATTTGCGACACTGGTTCGTAGTGGTCTGCTCTCTACCACTTGCGACATGCGACATTTTGATTAGTCGGGGAGGGCTTTTCCTCCAAAACTTTCATCGTGAGGCGTGCAGGATGGCATCGTCTCGCTACAGCATTTCTGCTCATACCGCTACAACAATGGTTGGCAGAAACTGTCTGACGAGGAGCACAAGAAACTTACAGGCGGTTTTGATCTATACTGGTGAATGGGTTGCCCCATTCTCGTCGTATAGTATTCGCTAGTTTACTTGATGGAGTAGATCTTGAAGATTTAGAAATTGAATAAACCACGCAGCGAATATATCAGGTGAGCTCGGCTCTGCCCTCGCAGATGTGATGAAGAGCTAATAAAGATGGTAATATCAGAAGTTAAGACACATTGTAACGGTTGTACGGGGGGGCAAGATAAAAGCTTATGATCTTGCCATCTTGACTATATCCTCTATCAATGCTTTCACCTTGGGAAGCTTCTCTGCTATTTCTTCCTCTGTTACCTGATAATAGCAGTTGTAGTCGGACTTCTCGCGAAGGGTTGCCATTTGTGAGAATACTCTGCCTTGATCGGCTGGAAGGATGCCGGTCTTGATGTAATGCTCGCCAAACTTTATTTTAGCACCGGCATGTGATCCTACAGCTATGCCGTCCTTGACGAACAAGGCTGACACAGCATAAAACAAGGCATAATACAAACGGTTGGCGCTGTTGCTGAAACGACGGTTCGAGTATGATGCTTCTGCATCGTAAAGTGCCTCTTCTGCCTTTCCAAGATATAGGGCAATGAGCGTCTGGCGGTCTTGTTCTTCCATAGTGTCTTGATTTAATTGTGTTAAGCTATGCGTACCTTGTCGCGCTCCACATTCTGATAGAAGGGCGTAAAGGACTGGCGCTTCCAATCCTCAAGGGAATAGATCTGCGGACTGACGGCAGAGGCATAGTCCCAACCCAGGTCTACGAAGGGATAGGCATACTGATCTTCATCGGCAGAGGTCACGGTGGGCTTGTCCAGCAGAATCAGGATATCCCAGTCGGAGTCCTCGCGAGCTTCGCCACGGGCTCTCGAACCGTAGAGCCACACCTGCGCTCCTTCCGGCATCACCTTGCCAGCCAACTGGCGGAAAGCATCGAGTGTCAGTATTCTCTCCATATATGCGTAATGCTGTATTTGTTGTCTATTCTCGTGGTAGTCTCGCTTGCCGTATCTGGCTTTTAACTATTCTTCGCCGACAAAGTTACAAAATGGACTGCAATAAAACAAATGAAACCGATTTATAATTTGTATTTTACAATAAACTCAAGTCAACACCTCAATTATGAATTATGAATTATGCAATGTGAATTATACTTTATCCCGTTCTTTGATTTTTCGGTTTTGCACATGATGGTATCTTTGCAATAAAAAAGCTCTTTGCGCAGTGCACAAAGAGCCTTTTTGTATTTCCGTAATTGCAGTACGGCGGACTGTTATTAGATCAGGTCAGAACCAGCCTTGAACTTAACAACGGTCTTCTCAGCGATCTTGAGGACCTCACCGGTACGGGGGTTCTTACCCTCGTGAGCGGGACGAATACCAGTAGAGAAAGTACCGAAACCTACGAGGGTTACCTTGTCGCCAGCCTTCAGAGCCTCAGAGATAGCCTCGAGAGTAGCGTCCATAGCCTTCTTTGCATCAGCCTTGCTCAGACCTGCGCCTAAAGCAATCTTGTTTGTCAAATCTGTCTTGTTCATAATAGAATTTTATTAATGTTATTAAATAAATAGATTTTTCATGCTTTTTACATCGGCAAATTTATGGAAAGTTGTTTGTATGACAAAGAAAATCAATGAAAAAATTAAAAAAAAGTCGCTTTTTCTGCATGATTAGGGCTTTTTAATGTCTTTCTATGCAAGAAATTGCTTACTTTTGCAGTGCAAACAAGGCATTGCGTGCTTTGTAATGATATGTTTAATTCAACTTGATGTAGATATGAATCAGATGCCTCCAATCACGAAAAACCTCTTAATCATCAACATACTTTTCTATCTGGCTATCCTTGCCCTGGAGCGCAACGGCATAGACCTGAGCAATCTGCTGGGCCTGCATTTCCTCCTGGCCGACAACTTCCATCCTTGGCAGTTGTTCACCTATATGTTCATGCACGCCTCTGTGGAGCATGTGTTCTTCAATATGTTCGCCTTGTGGATGTTTGGCCGGATCATAGAGCAGACACTCGGGCAGAAGCGTTTCCTCACGCTCTATGTGGTGTGCGGAGTGGGTGCGGGTCTGTGCCAGGAGATAGCGCAGTATGTACACTATCTGCAACTCGACATCATGCAGTTGCCCTACTCCGGCAATGCTGGCAACATGGTAGATGTGGTGATGCTTGAGGGATTTGACCGCCCCGTACTGCTCTCCTCCTACCTCGATGCTTGGGCCACGGTGGGTGCCTCGGGTGCAGTGTATGGCATCTTGCTGGCCTTCGGCATGCTCTATCCCAACGACAAGATGTTTATCATCCCCATCCCCGTTCCCATCAAGGCCAAATACCTCATTGCGGGCTATGCACTCATCGAGTTGCTGAGCACGATGGGCGGACGAGGCGACAATGTGGCTCATGTGGCTCACCTGGGCGGTATGCTCTTCGCTATTGGCCTGATATTGTATTGGAAACATTCTGACAGGAACAACAACCGCTGGGGTGGGTATTACGACAGAGGTTTCTGATGGCATGAACTGACGGTAAGGGGATTGTGCGATATGAGTGATGCAGTACAAGGCGGTGCGGGAAAGTCTTTCTTCAAGGCTCTCTGGAAGCAAGTCAGGCGTTTTGCCTTTTCGGTAAACGCCGTGGCTGTACTGTGGCTACTGGCCTGTAGCTTCATCAGTCTTGTACCTTGCGACGAGCATCCCTATATATCAGTGATAAGTATCACATTTCCAGTGGCTCTGCTCGTCAATCTGCTTTTCGTGCTCTTCTGGCTCTTGGTACACATACGCTACACGCTGCTCTCCTTGTTGGGCATCCTCGTCTGCTGGAGTTTCGTGAGGGACTATTGTCCGATCAACCTCGGGGGCGAACCCTCGGAGAAGTGCCTGAAGGTGGTGTCGTGGAACACGATGGGGATGGGCAAGACTGAAGACCGCGAGGAAGCCAAGGAATATGTAAAAAACCTTGACGCAGACATCATCTGCCTGCAGGAGGCAGGCATCACCGGAGGAGGGTGGGATGACTTCATCCAGGAGATGAAAGACAAGGGGTATGAGCATCACTGCCAGAAGGGACTGACACTGTTCACCCGTCTGCATCTCGTGGATACCGATACCATATCGTACGACACCCGGACGAATGGTAGCAGGTGGTACAGACTGGCCGGAGAGGAGGACACGATATGGGTGGTCAACAATCATCTTGAGAGCAATCACCTCTCCATGGAACTGCGAGAGGAATACGGTCAGGTCATCGACAAGCCCGTCTATCAGAAGGCCAAGGAGAGCGGACACTCCATCCTCTCTCACATGGTGCAGTCTGCCCGCTATCGTGGAGGGCAGGCCCGCGAACTCTGCAACTTCGTGGACGAGCACCAGGGCGAGCGTGTCATCGTGTGTGGCGACTTCAACGACACCCCCGTCTCGTATGCCTACCAGGCCGTGAGACGCCGTTCGTGCGTGCCAGGCCGTGAGGGAGGCACCCGTATGAAGAATGCCTTTCGTGAGGGAGGAAGAGGTATGGCTTTTTCATACAACGGGAAGGGTTTCTGGGTCAGAATCGACCATATTTTCTTCTCTCCCGAGGGTGAGTGCCACAAAGCCTGCATTGACCGTTCAATCGGCATTTCCGACCATTATCCTATCATTTCTTGGCTTGATTTTTAGCAAAATCGGCAGTTAATAGCAAATAAATGCGCCTTTATACCTCGTAATTCGGGGAAAAAGTGTATATTTGCGAACTATTTGCGTACACGCGTATAAACAATAATAAATATAAATCAATTTAAACAAAATGCAAAACAAAGGATTTGTAAAGCTTATCGCAGTCTGTCTTGCGGTGATTTGCTGTCTTTACCTGGCTATCACGGTAAAGAGCCGCAGCTTCAAGGCTACTGTAGATGAGATTGCAGCAACCAAGGGTTATGCTGCAGCTGAGGAGTTCCAGGACACTACCCTGGACAGCGAGAAGAACGGTTTCTTGTGGATGAACATGCGTACTGTTCGCGAGATGGGTCTGAGCTTCGGTCTGGACCTCGAGGGCGGTATGAATGTGATCCTGGAGGTTGGTGTGCCCGATGTACTGAAGGCTATCTCTGACCACCGTGAGGCTACCGACTCTGCTTTTGCACAGGCTATCGCTGTTGCTGAGGAGAGTGCCAAGACTGGCGGCAATGTGATCTCTGACTTCGTAAGCAAGTATCAGGACCTGAAGGGTAAGGATCAGTTGGCTCGCGTCTTCTCTTCTACCGAGTCATTGGGTAGCAAGGTGAAGAGCAACAACACCGACTCTGAGGTACAGAAGGTACTCGAGGAGGAGGTTAACTCAAGCATCGAGAACGCCTTCAATATCTTGCGCAACCGTATCGACCAGTTTGGTGTGGCTCAGCCCAACATCCAGAATCTGGAAGGTCAGATGGGACGTATCATGGTGGAAATGCCTGGTATCAAGGAACCAGATCGTATTCGTAAACTTCTCCAGGGTAGTGCAAACTTGGAATTCTGGGAGACTTACGATGCGTCAGTCATCGTTCCTGTACTTTCTTCGTTGGATGGCAAGTTGGCTTTAGATGCCAAGGCCGAAGTTGAAAGCGATACCGTGCAAGCTGCTGCTGAAGAAGTTGCAGAAGTTGATACGTTGGCTGAAAAGGCAGAAGAAGCTAAGGACAAGGCTGCCCTTGTTGCTAAATTAAATAAGGATAAAGCCGCTTCCGATGTTCAGACATCGGCAAACGACGAGCAGATTCGCAAGGAACATCCATTGGCATCCATTTTCCAACTTGTTCCCGCTCAGTCTAACGGCTGTATGGTCGGTTATGCATTGTCACGCGATACCGCTGAGGTTAATCGCTTGTTGCGCTCTGCTACCGCCCAGAAGACTCTTCCTGAAGATTTGAAACTTCTCAAGTCGGAGGCCAA
>JAZQQX010000082.1:0-7258 GCA_045629325.1 Bacteroidaceae bacterium
GACTGCCGTCGCAGCGTGTGTGCAGAATACATGCATTTTAACGGCGATGGAACGATCAAATTTATTCCTTTAACACAAGAAGGATTGAGCAATAAGTAAGCATTATGCCACACAAAACAATGAAAAGAATTTCAACTATGATTGTTTGTCTTATGACGGCAATCAGCATATTAGCACAAAACAAGGATTTCTGCCTTGCCGACAATGGTAAGGCTGCAACAATTGCAGTTGATGCAAATGACTGGAAAGGTGTGCTGAGGGCTGCTAATGATTTGTGTGAAGATGTGAATCGTGTGACTGGAGTCACCCCCACTTTACTAACTGCCAGTAAGTTGCCGAAAGGCGAAGGAATACACGTGATTATTGGTACTATCGGCAAGAGTAAGCTGATTGACTCGCTCATCAAGCAGAAGAAGTTGAATGTGGATGGTGTGCGCGATGAATGGGAGAGTTACATCATCGAGACGCTGGCTGATGGCAACCTCGTTGTGGCTGGCAGCGACAAGCGAGGCACTATCTATGGCATCTACGAGATTTCTGAGCGCATCGGCGTGTCGCCTTGGTACTGGTGGGCAGATGCTCCCGTTGCTCATAAGGACAAGCTCTACTGGCAGTCAGGTCGCACGGTGCAGCCTTCGCCAAAGGTGAAGTATCGTGGCATCTTCATCAACGACGAGTGGCCATCGTTTGGCACATGGGCAAACAACCAGTTTGGCGGCATCAACTCGAAGATGTACTGCAAGATGTTTGAGCTTCTGCTTCGTCTAAAAGCCAACTATTTGTGGCCAGCCATGTGGGATAGCCGCTTCAACGAAGACGATCCTCTCTCGCCTGAACTTGCTGATGAGTATGGCATTGTGATGGGAACATCGCACCATGAGCCAATGATGCGTGCTCATAAGGAATACGTTTACCGAAAGGACAGCATCGGTGCGTGGGATTATGCTACAAACAAGACAAACATTGATCGATTCTTTGAGGAGGGTCTCTCTCGCAACAAGAACTACGACAACCTCATCACCATCGGTATGCGTGGTGATGGCGACGTGGCAATGGGCAAGGGCGATGATGAGGACAACATGAAAACGCTGAGGGATGTGGTTGATGGACAGCGTGAGATAATAGAGCGTGTCTATAAGAAGCCTGCAAGCGAAGTGCCACAAATGTGGGCAATCTTCACCGAGGTGCAGCGATACTACGATGCGGGATTCACTGTGCCTGACGATGTAACGCTGCTATTCTGCGATAACAATTGGGGGTACATTCGTCGCACAGGTCCTGTGAAAGAGCGCTCACGTACGGGTGGCATGGGTATGTACTATCACATAGACATGAATGGCGGCCCTTGGAATGACCGTTGGGTGAATACCACTACGGCAGCAAAGATTCGTGAGCAGCTAAATCTCGCCTATCAGACAGGCATCGACCGCATCTGGATAATCAATGTTGGCGACCTCAAACCAAAGGAAATGCCTATAGACTTCATCATGCGCTATGCCTGGAATCCAGATGCTTATCCTGCCGACAAGATTGACCAGTACATGGTGGATTGGGCACGAAGCATCTTCGGTGGTGAGCATGCCAGAGAGATTGCCGACATCGTGACTGAGTATTCAAAGATGAATCTGGAGCGCAAGCCAGAGGTGCAGCGTGTGGGCATTTATAGTGTGGAAACGGGTGAGGCACAAAGGATGTATGAGCGTTGGGATGAACTTGAGAAGCGCACTCTTGCTCTTGGTAAGAAACTGCCCACCGAGATGCAAGACGCTTACTATCAGCTTGTGGAATATCCAGCGGTGGGAAGTGCTGGAGTGGCGAAGATTTACCTTGCTGCCACGATGGGCGACACGCTGACGATGCAGACACTCTTTGAGCGTGACAAGCAGATGACCTATAAATATAATAAGGTAATAGCAGGAGGAAAATGGGACGGTATGATGCTCGATAAGCATATTGGTTATCGTCAATGGTCAATGCCAGACGATAATACTCTCCCTAAGGCAAACGAGCCATACAACAAGGATAAGGCAGTCGTGGAACCAAACGAAATTGCTATCATGGCATACGACTATACGCGCAGAACCAATGCCAACGATGCCCAGTGGACTTTCCTTCCTGGAGTTGGTCGTGGCAAAGGCAATATGGGCATTGAGCCTGTCACAGCACAGAGTCGTCCGCAAGGTGATGGTGCAACATTGGAGTATGATGTTGACTTCAAGCAGGCAGGCAAAAACAAGCTCGCCCTTGGCATTCTGCCTACCAATGACATCAACCCAAGCCGTGGTCTTCGCATCGGCATTCGAATTGATGATAGTGAGATGCAGACAATCGATGCTCGCCAAGGTTATGTAGATACTTTCAACGAATACACGAAAGAGAACATTGTTCGCTCGAAGGTTCTGAAACCTCTGCCACAACCTGCAAGTGACATCTATCTCTCTGGTTTCCGCCAGCGTATGCGCAGCGAGATTTTCGACAACCTCCGTTGGCTAAGCATCGACCTCAGTATTCCGACTGTAGGAAAACATACACTCAAGGTAGTGATGGTCGACCCAGAAATTGTGGTGGAGAAACTTGTCATCAATCCAGACAATGAACATCCATCGTATCATGGCAAAGAATGAAAAAACAAGAATATAACATGAAGAAGGCATTTCTAACGCTCATCCTATTACTCTCCATAAGCTCTGCTTTTGCTCAAGGATTCAAGAACCCTGTGCTTCCTGGCTTTCATGCCGACCCTTCGGTATGCCGTGCTGGCGATGATTTCTATCTGGTCAATTCCACTTTTCAATACTTCCCTGGAGTGCCCGTGTTTCATAGCAAAGACTTGATACATTGGGAGCAAGTGGGCAACTGCTTGACACGTCGTTCACAGCTTGACTTGTCGGGTTTGTATTCCCAGCAGAACGCTGAATTAGGATGGACAAATGGAGGTGTCTATGCCACAACCATTCGCTACAACGAGCGCAACAAGCGGTTCTACATGGTCACCACGGTCTTTCCTTCGCGCCGCCATTTCTATGTATGGACGAACGATCCTGCTGGCGAGTGGTCAGAACCTATCGTGATAGACTTTGCCATCGGATCGTGCGACCCCACGCTCTATTTCGAGGGCGACAAGACGTACTTCCTTTGGAAGGAAGGCGATATCAAGATTTGCGAGATTGACTTGGAGACTGGCAAGCAACTTGGTGAGATTCATCATCTTGGCACAGGTCTTGGCGGTCGTTATCCCGAGGGTCCTCACATCTACAAGAAGGATGGATTCTATTACATGATGCTTGCCGAAGGTGGCACGGAACATGGGCATCAGGTCAATATACTTCGTAGCCGCAGTCTCTTTGGGCCTTACGAGCCAAATCGTGCCAATCCCATCCTCTCACACTTCAATATGGTGATGCAAGGCAGCGAGATACAGGGTCTCGGTCATGCCGACCTTGTGCAAGCTCCCGACTCCTCGTGGTGGATGATCTGTCTGGGTTATCGTACAAGTGGCTATCTGCTGCATGTGATGGGTCGCGAGACGATGCTTGCGCCTGTCCGTTGGGACGAGAATGCCTGGCCGGTGGTGAATGGCAATGGCACGCTGTCGGTGAATATGAAGTGCAAGACCTTGCCGCAAGTGCCGATGCCAAAGGATCCTGAGCGCGAGGAGTTCAACTACGTGAATCGCAATGTACCTGCTGAGAGTTACAGCGCCATCGGTTTGCCATGGGGATGGATGAGCATCGGCAATCCCGACTATTCATGCTATTCGCTCACAGCACGAAAGGGATGGCTTCGTCTTCTTCCAACAACTACTCCGCTCGATGCTGCCACCTCTCCTACATTCGTGGCAAGACGGCAGACGGAGAAGTCGTTTACTGCCACAACCCTGCTCGATGCCTCACACCTTACTGAAGGTTCGCAGGCAGGCATCACGGCATACGCCGCTCCGCTCAATCACTATGATGTCACTGTGGAGAAACGTAGTGGAAAGCTTATTGTACGTCCGAATATCCGTCTGGGCGAACTGGCTCATTCCGGAAAAGAGATCACCTTGAAAGGCAAGAACGCCTATCTTCGCATCAGTTCCGACGGAGCCTATTACTATATGCAGGTCTCAGAGAATGGACAGTCCTTTGAGACGCTCTGCAAGATGGATTTCCGCTACCTCTCTACCGAAGTCATCGGCGGCTTCACAGGTGTGATGCTCGGTGTCTTTGCACAGGGTACGGACAAGAAGGGGTATGCTGACTTCGATTGGTTTGAATATGTTACAAAATAGGAGGTTTCATATCTATGAGAATGAATAAGTTCGACCTACCATGAAATGAAGAAGACAAATATGAGAAGAAAACTGACCATAGCATTCTCCTCGCTTTGGGTACTCGTGGCCAGCGGCCAGAGCATGAAGGAGTACTTCGACTTCGACTGGCAGTTCGTGTATGCGGTCAGCAAGGGCGGGACAAACATAGAGTCGGCACTCAAGACAGCATCAACCGTAATTCGCAATTCATAATTCACAATGCATAATCTCTACGTAAAGGGAACAATGAGACACACAACATATCTCGCACTCTTGCTGCTCTCGTGTCTGACAGCAGCTCGTGCACAGACCATCGATGCACTGCCTGATGCGGCATGGGAGAAGTCGATGTGGATATCCGTGAAAGATGCGCCCATCGTGACGGGACGCGTGGATGACCACACCCGTTCGGCAGACGGGGCACACTGGTTTTACAGCGAGATAAAGAATGAGAGAAGGGTGGTAAGTGCCAAATGGATGACCACGGGTCTTGGCGTCTATGAGTTGTATGTCAATGGGGAACGCATAGGCAACGACGTACTGAAACCAGGTTTCACCAATTGCTTCAAGACCAAACGTTCCTTCACCTATGACATCACGAAGGCCTTTCAGCGGAAGGCAGATGCTGTCAACGAGCTATCCGTTCAGGTGACTCCGGGATGGTGGTCGGACAACATCGTCACACCCGGAGGAAGCAACGGCATGTACGGCACCCGATGTGCCTTCCGGGGCGTGTTGGAACTGACCTACGACAATGGGGAGAAGGCTTATCTGGGAACAGATACTAACCATTGGAAGGCTGGAATGGCCGGGCGTGTGACGCATGCCTCTATCTTTGATGGCGAGGAGTTTGATGCACGTCGGCAACCAGGGTATCTTGTGGTCGGCCAAATGCAGCAAGCCGATGAGAATACGGAGTTCAAGGGACAGATTCTGCCCACCAATGGGGCAGAGGTGTACCACCGCCACGACCTTGCCCTCACGCCCGTACGTGCATACATATGGAAAGAGGTGGAGAACCAGAAGCCCGGGGAGCATGGCAGGATCGTGGTGCAGAGGGAATACCCCAAAGGCAGGAAGATGGTGGTACGCAAGGGCGAGACCCTGGTAGTGGATTTCGGTCAGAACTGTGCTGCGGTGCCCCAGTTCCGCTTTGCGGCTGCTGAGGGTACACGCCTCACCTGTCTGCCGGCCGAGCTGCTCAATGATGGCAATGGTGCAGAACGTCGAGGCATGGACGGTCCGGAGGGAAGCGTACATCGCCGGAACCTCCGCATCGATCAGCATGGCGTAAGGATGGAATACACCTTCGGAGCATCTGGCAAGGCCGTTGACTACATGCCCCGATACACCTTCTTCGGCTACCGCTACCTGAGCATCACGGCCACGGACGATGTCAACATCGAGCAGCTCAGGTCCGTACCCGTATCCTCCATCACACAGGACATGGAGATAGGCACCATCACTACGGGCAACCCGCTCATCAACCAGCTCATCTCGAATACCGTCTGGGGACAGCGTTCCAACTACCTGTCCGTTCCCACCGACTGCCCCCAGCGCAACGAGCGACTGGGATGGACGGCCGATACGCAGGTATTCACAGCTACGGGATCGTTCTTTGCCAACACCAACCGATTCTTCCATAAGTGGTTACAGGATCTGCGCGACTCGCAGAGCGAAAAGGGTGGCTTCCCCGGTGTGGCTCCCTTCGGTCAGTATGGTTCGGGCGATAGCGAGATGATGCGTCTGGGATGGGCAGATGCAGGCATCATCGTGCCTTGGACCACCTGGAAGCAGTTTGGCGACGCAAGCATCATCGAGGAGAGCTGGCCATCGATGGTCAGCTTCATCGAGCACATCAACGACACGAAATACGACCACCAGGCTCTGGCTCCAGAGAACGGCAACTACCAATGGGCCGACTGGCTAAGCTACGAACCGTTGGAGTCCTGCGGAGGCGGTGCCTTCGACAATGGACCTCGTCCGGAGGCCGTGGCTTACTGGAACTTCCTCGGTGCGTCGTACTGGGTGATGGATGCCGGCATGATGGCACAGATGGCAAAGGCCTCGGGTCGCATGCAAGAGGCAGCACGATACGAGAAGATGGCAGAGGAGGCCCGGACATACATCCGCAACCGGTTCCTCGACGCGGAGGGCAACTTCCGTACCGCCATCCTGAACACCATGCAGACACCGGCCCTCTTCCTGCTCCACAACGACATCCTCGAAGGCGAGGCCAAGGAACGCGTCATCACACGCCTGCGCCAAAACTTCAAGGACCATGGCAACTGTCTGCAGACGGGTTTCCTCGGCACCTCCATCCTGATGCACACCCTCACCGCTGCCGGAATGACAGACATTGCCTACGAGCTTCTCTTCCAGCGCAAAAACCCCAGCTGGCTCTATTCGGTAGACAATGGAGCCACCACCATCTGGGAACGATGGAACAGCTATACCTACGAGAACGGTATGGGACCGAGCGGCATGAACAGCTTCAACCACTATGCCTACGGCTGTGTGTGCCAATGGCTGTGGGAGACGGTTGCCGGCATTGCCTCCGACCCACTGCAACCGGGATTCAGGCACATCATCATGCGTCCCCTGCCCGACCGCCGGCTGGGCCACATCAATGCGGTGTATAACTCTGCCGCAGGCACCATCAAGAGCGGGTGGAGGTACAAGGGCAAGGAATGGATATGGACGTTCACCATTCCCAAGGGCACCACTGCCAGCGTGACATTGCCCGGCGAGAGTGCGAGTCGGGAATACAAGGCGGGTACCTATACCGTACGAGTACAATGAATTTAACCAAATAAATCAACTCGCAAACAGTTCTCGCTTCCAAAATAACAAGATATGATACTCCTTCCTCTCCTTGCTCTCTCTGCTATGATCAGTGGCAGCGAGAAGCATCCTTCGGAACCACTCAAAGTTGAGATACGGGATTCGCTGAAGTTTGGCTGTGAC
>JAZQQX010000083.1:0-7501 GCA_045629325.1 Bacteroidaceae bacterium
AAGGGGCAGAAGAAGCATACTTCAAACCTTAACTATGAATATCACATCACCTCTTTTCTATTTGCTATGTAGCTCCTCCCAAGGCAGGCGTGTAGTGTCATTCGCTCAACGCTCATCGCTCCACTTTCAACGCCCACCCAGGGGTGAGGCCTTACTTACTTGAATCCGGCCTTCTCAACCACGGTCTCAAAAGCCTCGTTGATCTCATTGCGGGTATTGTCCACACCGGCGGTGCACATCTTCTTGGGACTCATGTTCATGCTCACCAGAAGGTTGCCATTGGCACCGATGGTGCCCTTTACTCCCGAGAAGAAGCCCTCGTAGACAACTTCCTTCTTGGGCTTGTCCTCATCCTTCACCTCGGGCTTCACTTCTGCGATGTCCACGAAGAACTTCTTCTTCTCCTCATTGAACATCAGCGACACAGTGATTCTCTCACCTGTCTTCAAACGACCACTGGGGTCATTGACCTCTACGGTCACATTTCTGTAAATCTTTGCCATTGTCAAAAAAAATTTATATTTGGAGTCACGAATGACCTTAATAAAAACTCTATTTTCGTTTATTTTCGTTTATTTTTGTTTCTCTTCTTTCGCTCGTCGCTCATCGCTCGATGCTCGACGCCCGAAGGGCTATGCAATTTCTTCAGTCTCCTCAATGAGCTTGCGGAGCTTTTCGGTTACGGTCTCGAAGTGAGGCACATTGCCACGCTTGCCACACTTGAAGTGTACGGTCACATCGTGCTTGCAACGGCGCACATAACAGCAGTAGTCTATGTACACCCAGTTGGAGCCGGGCAAGAGCGTGTCGTTGAAGTTCGTGCAGTCGGGGTCTGCCACAGGCTGACCGTTGAGGAACGACTGCATGCGGATGATCATTGAGCGCTGGGTGTTGCGCACTATGCTGTTGCCCAGCTTCGTGTACTTACCCTCATGGAGACCGCAGGCAATAGAGATGTTGCGAACGAACACGATGCCATACTCCGACGCGTCCATGTGCTTCACGCAGTAGTGCAGGTCTGCCATGATCTTCAATGCCACCTCTTTCTTCTTCAGCGTGGCTGACTTTTCAAGGAGCTTCTCCTCAATCCTTCTTAACTGTAAATCAATTGTTTCCATAATTTTCAATTTAAGACTCTCTCCCCGCTCTCTCTCTAGCGAGGGTGCCCGGCAAGCCGGTTTTCAGGGTGAGAGCGATTTGTTAGTTGTTATTTAGTTAATAATGCGGACTGGTAATTCTCGCTTAGCGAGGCACTCTCCCTAGAGGGAGAGCGGGGAGAGAGTCTTTTAATTCTTAACTTCAATCTCGCTGATGTTTACATCCTGATAGGACTTGCCATTGAATGAATGGATGTCCAGGTTGAGCAAGCAGGTGATGGTATCGCCCTGCTTCACCTTACCCTCCTCCACGAGCTTGGCATCTACGCCCAGAGCCTTGCATGAGAGGAAGATGTTGCTTGTAGCGCCAGGTACTGCGATCATCACATTCAGGCTTGCGATGGTGTACTTCTCACCATACTTCGTGCTGGTCTTGTTCTCGGTAGGGGCAACATAGGTTACCTTGCCCTCCTTGATAGCGAGAGAAACATGTCCGGGGACAAATTTGCTTTCTCTCATCTCAAATGGAAAATTCGTTGTGTCCATAACTTAATTTTTAATTTTATTCTTAATTTTCAACTCGAACGGTGGCCACCTGTGTTCCTGTTGCTGTGTGATTTATTCACATTGCAAAGGTAACAAGAATAGGGGAAATGGAAGAAAAGGACAAATGAAAGCTCCCGAGCTCATCCACATCGGAAGAGCTCGGGAGCATCAGTGAAAATGAAGTCAAATTGTTGAATCTGTGATGATTGATTTCTGACTTAGGAAGGTCGGAAGAAATTCTCCAGTTTGT
Source organism: Bacteroidaceae bacterium (assembly GCA_045629325.1). Lineage (GTDB taxonomy): Bacteria > Bacteroidota > Bacteroidia > Bacteroidales > Bacteroidaceae > Physcousia. Next base: position 1,894 of record JAZQQX010000083.1, read on the forward strand.
CTATGTCAGTGGAAAACTCCTCACAATTATTAGATAAAGCCAGTGGTTCGCCCTTATAAGTGAAGCATTGATGAACATGTTCTTTGACAGTCTTGAGCATCAGGGATTTGTTGTTGAGTTCAGGGGCGTATATACTCCTCACGAGTACGAGTGCCTGCTGTTTGGTATGTGGGGCAAGCCACTCGATGGGTTGGAGGTTGGCAGGCCGTTCTTGATTGATGCCGAACCAGTAGAGGAAGCCGTCCAGACTAAGGGTGGGGTTGATATAGTTGTTATCCCCCGTTAGGAGACGATAGAGTTCGATGAATCTCTCGCGTGACATTTGCGATGCTGCCGGCATGCGAGGCTCCAGGTCGGGAGTAGACTCTGGCACCTTGATAAAGCTCACATCTGTACAGTTGATGTTGACCTGCAGGGACCGATCCTTGGCTAACGCCTCAAGTAGTTCTTTTGTTTCCTTGTCCATGGTAGTAGTTGAAAGAGAGTAGATTAGTGGTGTTTAACATCGCATTGGATATTCAGCTGGTCAGCGTGGTTGACATAAGCTTTCGTGGTTTTCTTCCTATACCACTCATCGATCTTCGCAACGGCCTCTTTGCATTTAAGGTCATGCAGAACAGACCGGATAGGTATGATCCTATCAGGTTCCAGTTCGAAATTCTCGAAGCATGAGCATATAAGTACATCTATGAAATCCTCCACCGTCTGCCTTTTCCTGAGTGCCTCATTCTCAGTCTGTAGGAGAAGAATATTCTGGGTAAGCTCTTCCAGTTGGTTCCTATGGCTGACCAGTCCATACCTAGCAGCTCCAGTGACGCATATTTGCTCCTTACTCTCCCTGACGATGCGGCGTATGTTGGCCCTGGGATCACTTGCCTTGCCCCAATCAGCCCCCTTGATGGTGAATGCCACGGCAGTAATCTCCTTCAGCGAGGCCTCCCCGCCGAGTTTCTCCAAAGCTTGTATGACGGCTTCCTTCTGTGTCATAGGTGTGTGTGATTTCCGTTTAGATCGTGCAAAGATATAAAAAAAGTGGATCCGGCCTGCATAAAAGTCTTCTTTTTTTTGGCGTTGTCGTTGGGAATAAGTAACTTTGCAAAATATAGAACTAATAAAAAAAGCCATATGACAACGGTTTCAATCTCATACAACGAAAGAAATGCTATTGCCAAGAAAGCCATGGAGTTTCTTTTGTCGTTGGGCGTGTTCAAGGTCAATGAAATTGAGTCACCTGCCAGAAAAAAGACATTAAAGGTGATTGAATCGGCCCGTAGGGGCGAGGACCTCACCCGATGCAACACATTTGAGGATTACCTTAAAGCCGTTGCAGAATGAGACGCATCGATTTTACCGGTCAGTACAAGAAGGACCTAAAACTTGCCCGGAAGAGACACTTGCCGGAGGAGGAACTTAACAAGGTGATTTTCAAGCTGGCCAACGACATCCCATTGCCTGCATCCAACAAGGATCATGCCCTCAAAGGCGATTTTGCTGGTACGCGAGAATGTCATATTTCGCCAGACTGGCTTCTGATATACAGCAAGGAGGAGGATGAAGCAGTGAAGGTCTTGACGCTACTTCGTACAGGTTCTCATTCCGATTTGTTCTGATTACACAAATGCTTCCAGGACTTCAGGAAGGTGTCGGAACCAGTAGGCACCACGCTCTTCTTGCGCAGTGAGGAGTTTTCTTCTTTCAAAATGTTTTCTGGAAAGGTCTGACTCTGTGAAATGTGTCAGATGTAGCAACCAGTAGGTATTGTCTCGCTTGGGCGAATACAAACTTCCGGCCATCTTTTCAATGTACTCACGCGTTCGTATTTGCGGACAGAGTTTCCCTACACGAAACAAGCGAGCATTTTGTGCATCTGTGCCTTTAAAAAGCAATACATACTCAACACTGAGGAGCTTCGGCGTTGAAATGACTTTGCTGACTGGGAGGTTGTACATTTTGGACGAAAGGATCCACTCCCATTGTACCTCTGACCCCACTCTGGCGACAAGTACCATGTCCCGCTGTTTATTCATCTCTGCTACATGACATTCGGCCAGAATCTTTTCCTGGTAAGCCATTCTTATGTACGGATCGTCCAGTTCCGAGCGTCTTCTACCGGAAAGTGCAAGGAATACTTCGTCCTGTTCCATACCAAGATAGCGCCGTCCAAGTAGCGACGAGGCAATCCCTGTCGTACCACTTCCGTTGAATGGGTCCAGGATCCAGTCGTTTTCCTTGCTTGAAGCAAGTATGATGCGGGCAAGCAGGGCAAGTGGTTTCTGCGTCGGGTGTTTGCCACATGATTTCTCCCATTTCTGCACAGCAGGCAAGTACCATACATCAGTCATCTGCTTACCATTATTCAACTGTTGCATTAGCTCGAAATTGTAATGATGGTAAGAACGCTTTGACTTTTTGGCCCAGATGATAAATTCAGAGGCATGCGTCAGCATTCTATGCGAAAGGTTGTCTGGTGGATCCGTCTTGGCCCAGGTTACCATGTTAAGTATCTTGAAACCAAGTTCAGAGAGAATATCAGCTATGGAGAAGATGTTGTGGTGCGTACCGCTGACCCAGATCGTACCATTGTCCTTCAATTTATCCCGGCAGGCAGTTAGCCATTGCCTGTTAAATTCGTTGACATGTTCGGGGACTCCGCCCTTATCCCATTCTCCCTTATCCACACACACGCTTGCCATTGCTCATACTTATCCCTCCATTACTTAGAAAATATGGTGGGTCGGCAAAAATCATGTCGAACAAGAAATCAAACTGCCCAAGCAGTTCCCGGCAATCACCCTGCAATAGAGTGAAGTCATGGTTGGACGATTTGTAGTAGGAAGGGAGCTTGGACATAAGTTAATTGTTTGTCAGATTGAAAATCCAGTGAATCCAGTGCTTGACAGTACCCGATCGTCTTCCATACAGCTGTTCTGTAAGCTTACATTCCGTGTGCCTTCTCATGATTGCCTCATAATGACTCGCCTCCAAGTCCTGTCCGGCACACAGCCGTGCCTGGAAACAGTCATTCAGTACACCATGCCCCAATATGAGCGCCACTATGCGCTTGTGCCTCTGCACATGGGAAAGGTTTTCGCAGAAGAGTTGTCGCCCTACATGGCTAAGGCGAAAACACGATCTTCCATCCCTCTCCAGCAACCCAAGATAGATGCCCGCATTGCCATAATAGTCTGACTGTCTCTCCGTAAAGCTAAAGAAGTGCCAGATGTCCTCCTTCGTCATAGGCGTCCCGCGCAAAGCCATCTCTTCACACAGGTTCATCACTCGCTCAAAGGAGTCGGCTTGAGGAAAAGGCACATTGGGTTCATCTACAGGATGTACTGTTCGACTGATTTCTACCAATGTTTCCTCCGTAATACACTCCTCCCCGGCAATTCTATACTTTTTATATTTCACACGATGGATGGAATTGTAGCTCGATGAATCGTCAAACGCATATTCCATCAGATGATAGATACCATTGCTGTAAATGAAGAAAATGGGGCATACGGGTTTGTGCACCTTTTGTTCCCAGCAACGATAGGGGTAGTATAGTTGGCGTACGAGGAAGTCCTGGGCCAGATTGCATTTCGCCTCAAGAAGATACAGAGCATTTCGACCTTCATAGCCTGCATCAATCTCTATCTGTGCATTTTCTACTTGAATCTCGTTTCTGATGTGCCCTGTAAGACCATCTACGGAGAACTGAAACATGCCACTGCCCATACGCCCGGATACAGTGTCCCTAAGTCTGTCATCTTCCACAAAATCTTGCAAGATGTTGGTGCAGAAAATGCTTTTGATGGCGATGGCTTCCGATGTTATATGGTCAAAATCAATAGATTCCACATCACTTGGCGGAACCACGATGACATTGTCAGAGGCATTGTCCCAGTCTGCCTCAAAGTTGTGGAATAGCTCCATATGTGCTATCCTGTAACTTCCACGAGTCAAGGGTAGGATGTTCAGACCGTTGTCCGCAAATACATCCGGGCGATCTCTACGATGGTCCTGCTTGACCATCAGACGGGGTTCGCGGACAGACTTGATCTCATCTGCAGTAATATCAAAATATCCGTCATGGTCGATTCCCTCAAGAATAGGGTAACGCCTAAACACTTCATTCCAACTATCATTAAACTTGCTCATAGCCTATCCTCCAATAATTAGCAGTTCATTTACCCTGCCTCTGTTCTCTGCTCGTGCACCAATGCTTCTTCTCGCCACAATATCATCGTGGATATGGTACCGCTCATCGTCAAAAAGCTCGCGGATAAACATTGTGTCAGCGTTGCTCACTGCCACCTGAACGCCGTTGTCCACCAGCTCATTGCACAGATCGCGCAGTTCGGCTTGATTCCGACGCGTAAAACCGTCGGCTGCATAGTCCGTAAAACCCTCCTGTCGCTCATCGTCGTAGGGTGGGTCGAAATATACCAGATCACCCTCTACGGCCATATGCGCAGTCACAGCATAGTCGGCATGAAGGATATGTATATCATTGTTGGCAAGGTAGTTATGAACATCCATCAAGTTGTTGTCGTTCCATAAGTTGAGGTTGTCGTGTCTGCCCCATGGCACATTGTTGAATCCCTGCCGATTGACTCTCCAAAGACCATTGAAACAAGCCTTGTTCAGATAAATGAATCTGGCCGCGCGTTCAACTGGGGTCATCTGGCCAAATTGCTCGGCATCACGGTCGAGACCTCTGACATGATAGTAGAAGTCCTGCCCGTGAAATGGCAAGTAATGGTCGTGCACCTCGTTTATCAGACCTTCCACATCACCTTGCACAACATTGTAAAAATTAACCAACTCCAGGTTGACATCAGAGCATACTGCATGCTCAGGCTCCATATGAAGCAGCAATGCCGCTCCACCAAGAAAAGGCTCAAAATATGTATTAAAATCGTGCCCCATTCGCGCAACGATAGCTTCAGCCAGCATCCTCTTGCCGCCAGCCCATTTTATCAAGGGTGTCATGATTTCCAAATCCCGGTGGTACCATGACGGAACTCTTAAATGTTAACTTTGCTACCACACACAAAAAAAGCGGGGTACCCTCATCTGCTCGCCAGCCATTCAAGGCCCTAGGAACTGCCCTTAGTTGTTGACGAACAGAGTGGTACCCACGCCGTGATCCGTATATAATTCATCCTTAAAGGTGGCTGAAGGGACACCAAGTGCCCTCAGCCCACCTACGGATATGTATATACCACACCCGGGGCAACATCTCTGCATGTAACCTGACAACTAATTCTGAATTTCCTAGGTTCTGAATGGCCAAGGTACAAAGCGTTGATGACGCCTTTTCCAATATGTAGTGTCCCGCCCTTCTATGCCAGCCGACAATCGTCCAAGAGACAACTATGCAGCAACGGCAAGAGCAATGACATTGCAAATTTAGGAAAACTTTTTCACACTACAAACACATTATTCATAAAATAAAAAAATCGTAGGTGCTTTGGTACACCTAGGTTAACTTTCATGTGAATTTTATTTTCAAAAGTTAACTTCGTATAATACTGAATTACAACAGATTAGACAAGATAGGTTATTTATAGGGACTTTTCCCTCACGAAACCCCTATATCGTGCGCACGATAAGGAGTTTA
>JAZQQX010000084.1:0-8525 GCA_045629325.1 Bacteroidaceae bacterium
CATAATTGTCGTTATGGTTGGGAGCCACCCCGATGTCAAACCTATTACGCTCCCTTGACTCCTGCCATTTGCTGTCCCAGTTATGCTGATAGCCCAACTGGCCCATTTGCTGGCGGTTCTCGTCGGCAATAGTTCCTCCCAACCTACCGAAGCCACCTCCCGTGTATCACCAACCAGAATGGTCTGCCATGCGTCCGAAAAGCATCCATGGATTGTCATTGCTTAACTTGTAGAGGGTGGTTGTGCCAACATACTGTTTGTTGCTGAAGGCTCCAACTTCTGCATTGCCGGATACCTGTTCCATGAAACCTGGTTTGATGACCACGTCCAGCACCTGATCGCCCTGTCCGTCGTCCGTTCCCAGACGTTCCGATTCCTCGCTCTTCTTCTCATAGACCTTTATCTTCTCGGCCGCCTCGGCTGGCAACATGCCCAAGAGGTCTTCGCCAAAGGAATCCTGCCCGTTCATTTTCATTTTCAGCGGTTTGCCGTTCCAATAGAATTTGCCTTCCTGCACGCTTACGCCGGGCAGTTTCCTGATGAGCTCCTTTAGGCGTGCCCCTTCCTCCAGATGAAAGGCCTCGGGATTATAGACCACCGTATCGCCCTTCATGTAGAAACGTCGCATGCGTCCCTTCACCTCCAGTTCCTTCATCATCTCCTCGCTGGGCTTCAGCAAGATGTCACCAATGTCAATCGTGTCTTTGCCGGCCATCAGCAACCCCTTCTTTCGGGTTTCGTGGTAACCGAAGTAGTTTATGGTCAGCACGTAATGCACGTTCTGTTCGTAGCCGATACTTGCAATAATGTTCTTTACATAGAACAGACCTGTGGAATCTGCCAAGGTGGCATAGGTAGAGCAGTAATCCTGTTCCACGGTAATCTCTGCATTTGGCAGAGGTTCGTGTGTCTCGGCATCAACGACACGACCTTTCAGATGGTCGGCAGACATGGTGAGGGTTTGCAGGCACAAGAGTGCCAGCAGACAAAAGTGTTTCATACAAATGAATGTCAATGTTTTAGTAATGGTTAAAAAAATAACTTCGGAAGATTTGATTAGGATTTTTTGAGATATTTTTGCGTTGTGCTGAAGGCGCATAGCGGGCTATGTAACTGAAGTACAATACAAAAATAGCCAAAAAGACAATCAAAGCTGTAGTTGCCTGTTAACCATGTACTTTAGGAAGTTATTTTTTAATCATTACTTAATGCTACTCCTGACGTGCCAGGCCGATGTACATGTCTGCGTCCATGGCATATTCGGCGGTATCATAACCACCCAGGGAGAATTGGAGTGTGTTCTTGGGAGCATTCACCGTCATCTGGAATTCGCCATTCGCATCCGTGACGGTAGCAGCCACCACCTTTCCATTGGCATCCAACTGATTGACATGGACACCGGTGAGGGATTTGCCCCCAGTGTTCATTTCCACAACTCTACCATTGATCTTGTCGCCAGCGTTAAGTTCCTTGGGAACAATGGGTTGCGCCTCCAGTCTATAGCTGAAGCCAAAGGTGCAGGTGCGCCATTCGCCCTGGACGCGAGTGCCAACAAGGGATTTGGGGAAGCTCGATAGGCAGCGCTTGCATGCCTCGGCCATGGCATTCACAGGAGCATCAGCCTCCAGTTTGTCAAAGTCATTGGGACCATACTTGACGGGAGCGTGATGCTGGGACTTGTCGGTGATATTGCAGGAGTAGAACCTGGGTGCGCTGACTGTACCGTCCAGGTCGGCATGGAAGAGGATGGTGATCTCTCCGTCCAGACCTGCTACAAGAGCCTCTATGGGTTCCTCCAGGTTGTTGACAATGTATTCAACCTGTTCCTGGGTGGGCTCAAGGGGAAGAACGGTGGGTTCGTCTCCTCCCTTTACGGTGTTGTCCTCATCGACATTATCCACGGCAGGGTCGCTTTCGTTCTCTGTGAAGTTGCCCTGTGCGTCGGTCATACTCTGCATCTCGCCTTCCAGCATGGAAGCGGGCTGTGCCTTACTGGGCAGACTGACCTTCTTCTCCAGCACATTCTTTATCTCGGGCATGGCCTCGGGTGTGGCGAAGGCATAGAGGGCAAAACACATGGTGGGGATGACGAACAATGCCTTGAGCATCATCCATCGGTTGGATTTCTTCTGGTACATCATCATGATGCGTTGTTTGAGTGAACCTCGTCCGAGGGTGTTGGCAAATGGCTGCAGACGATTGCCCACGGCCTTCAGGACGAGAAGTTGTTGATATTGTTTTGCATCGATGCCTTGATTGATGACGGCCTCGTCGGCCTCGTACTCGTGGATGGCTCGCAGGTCGTGGCCGAGGAGCCAGATGAAGGGATTGAACCACTGGAAGATACGCATGGCTTCCAACAAGAGTAGGTCGTAGGTGTGGCCCAGACGGATGTGCTCCTGCTCATGGGTGAGGATGCTCTGCCGATGCTGCTCGTAGTCGTCCACGCTCATCACGATCCAGCGGAAAAGGCTGAAGGGTGAGCGGACGGATGGCTTGAGTATCACGGTGTTGCCCTGGTTGTCGGTATGGCGCAGTCCGCCCTGCATGAGGCGATACATCTGGAAAGTCTGCACCAGTAGGAACAGCAGCATCGCGCCCACTCCAGCGAGATAGATATAGGTGAGCAGTTGGCCCCAGGTGAGAGGAAGCCCTTTCCCCGTTCCCTCCCCAATTAGGGCAGAGTGAATCTGTATGACAGGTAGCTCGGTGAGGTATTCCGTGGGCATCTGCATGGCTTCCTGCACCGCGGTGGGGTGGCTGACGGAGAGATGCACGAAGGGCAGCACCAGCGAGGCCATCATCGTGAAGAGCAGTGCCACACGATTGAAACGGTGGAATGTCTCGCGGCTCAGACAGGCGAAGAAAAGACTGTAGAGCATGGCCAGCGAGAGAGCGGACTTGAAGATGTACTCCAGCATAGACGTTTATTCTTTATCAGTGATCAATGAGAGGATGTCCTGCAAGTCCTCATCGCTGAGTTCCTCCTCCTTGGCGAAGAAGCTGATGAGCGACTTGAGCGAACCGCCGAAGAAGGAGTCCTTCACCTCTTTCATGAACTTGCGCGTGTATTCCACGCGTGTCAGGAGGGGATAGAAGTAGAAGGTCTTGTCGCCTTCCTCGCCCTTGCGGAAACTGACGTACTCCTTGGTGGTGAGTATCTTCATGAAGGTGGCTATGGTGCTGTAAGCCGGACGGGGCTCGGGGTACTTGGCGATGATGGCATGCGTGCTCATGGCCTTGCCTTCGTCCCAGAGTATGTTCATGATCTCCATCTCAGCCTTGGTCAGTGTGTGGTCGTCCTTCTTGCGTCTCATATACAGGTAATCTAATGTTTTCGATTTGTTACCGGCAAAAGTAAACTAAAAGATTAAATATCCCTATGTCCAAGTCGTACAAAATGCTTCCCGGATGTCACATTTAACATTTATTGTTAGATATTACCCCCTCTATTATTAGATATTAAGAAAGTATGTGAATGGATGTTTGTTTCCTTGGAAAACCGTCCGCGATCCTCTCGGACGGCGGACGGGGTGTTGCAACGGTATTCATATAACTAATTACTAACTTTTTATTTCTTCTTTGGGTTCTTGTTCCAGTGGTACACGAGGTGCAGCATGGCATAGTGAGGGAGAGAGCGGTACCAGGTGACGGTACGGCCCTGGGCATTAACGGCATACTGGGTGTTGGAGAGCTGGTGCAGAAGGTCGAAGGCTTCGATACGAGCGATGAGCTTGCCTTTCAGGAAGGGCTGTGAGAGGGAGGCATTGAGCACGAAGTCATCGGTATTGAGGTCTGACGAGCCATAGCCACGGCGGCTGTACATATTGGCATCGGCTGAGAGGGTCATGTTGATGCCAGGGATGGTGTAGCGACCCGAGAGGCCGTACTGGTAGTCAAAAGCATTGAGTACGTCGAAGTCGAGCATCTTGCCCTCGCTGCGTCGCCAGCTGATGTCGTAAGATGCACGGAGGTTGAGCTTATTGTGGTCGTACTGAACCGAGGTACCGTTGTGCAGGGTGAGGGTGTTCACCTGATTGAGGTGGCTCATGGTCTCACCGGCTAACATAGTATGATCCACAGAGTGATTATAGTTGGCATCGGCACCAGTCTTCAGCTCCCAGTAGCGTTTTTCGTCAAGGTTCTGGGAGAAATCCAGTTTGACATTGGTGTTATAGTTTCCGCTCACATTCTCAGGTCGATAGGTATAGACTCCAGTGGTTGGGGCATAGATGACGGCCTGACCTATGGCACGATGCAGGTACTGGATTGAACTACTGATGTGGTACATCCGTTGGTGTGCGCCATACCGGTTGTAATACTCGGCCTTTAGGGTGGTTGTCTGGTTGCCTTTCAGGTTCGGATTACCCAACTTCACCACCAGGGGCTGACTATCATCGCGATAGGTGATGCGGTCGTGGATGGAAGGCCCTGTCATGGTATGGGAGATAGAATAGTCGATTTCGTGCTTGCGGTCGTGTGTAGGGAACAATTCGCCTCTAAGAGAGGGTTGGAATATCCAGCTTGTATTAGTGGCCAGTGTATCGAGTGTACCACGCTGATAGTCAAGCGACTGGTGTTCTGGCCCCACGCGAAGATTGAGTCTCCAGGGCATATAGTCGTACCGCATGCCTACATGGCTCTGTTCGCCTGACAGGTATTTTATTTGGCTAATATTGAACACTGTGATGGACTGCTGCATGCGGAAATGGCTGTCGTAGGAATTGCTGATGTCGGTAATGGCCATGAGCATGTCCTGCTGAGAGGGCAGCATGAGGGTGTCGGGATGGTAGAGCCAGTCGTGTGTGCGTTCGTTCTTGGTTCTGAATTCTTCATCCACGTGTATCCATTTCTTACTTTTCGTATCCACTCCGTATGTCAGCCAGGTATAGGTCTCTGTGCTGCTCCTCCAGAAGTCACTCACATTGTGCTGCGGAGTAGCATGGGGCTTACTTTTGCACGTTTTGCAAAAGTCGAAATCATAGCGCTTCATCTGCTTATTCGCTTCTTTGGTGCGAATGAAGTCAAAGTAGTAGTTGATGTATTGCTCGTTTTTAGGATTGATTTTCAATGTTCCCGACCAGTTGGTATGAAAGTCCCACTGGTTGCCTTGGCTCATGGCGAAGTCGTGCAGACGGTTGGTGAGCGTATCGTTGAACTGCTCTGTCAGTAGGCTCGTGTTGCCGAAATGCGTACTGCGGTTGTAGTCAAAGTCGATGTACAGGAAGTGTGGTTTGAGGAACTTGAAGTTGTTGTGCAGCGACAGTTTGCTGGCCTTGTTCATGGCCGAAGACTGCGTTAGCGTGAGGGGTGTGGCACCACTGAGGAACAGCTCGCTGCGCTTGCGCGCCTCGCTCTCATCCTTGCTCCACTTGTAGTCGATATTCAGGTTCTCCTCGTACTTCTGGTCGGTGGAGCGGAAGCTGAACTCACCAGCCACGCTGCGAGTGGTGAGCAGCGACTGAGGAGCCGAGGCCGGTGTCCACTGGTTCTCCTTGCCGATGTGACGGCTCTCGTTCACATTGTTCAGGTTGCCCAGCAAGGTAAAGCGGTAGGGTTCGGCAAAGCCCAGCAGGAAGCCTCGACCAAGCCCCCTCCAACTCCCCCCAAAGGGGGAGAGCTTCTGTCCTCCAAAATTTTCTTGTTTGCTAGTACTTAAGCCTCCTGCAGCCTCGATATTGGAGATGATACCCCTGTTGTATTCCTGCTTCAGGTTCACGTCCATCACATACTTGCGTGGATCTACGTCAAAACCCAGTGCCTTGCTGCGGTCGCTCTGCTTCTCGTACACCTTCAGATCCTTTACAGTATAATAAGGTAGGTTCTCCAGCAGTACCTTTGAGTTGCCTCGGAAGAAGGAACGCGAACCGAGGATGAGTTCATCCACCTTCCTGCCGTTGACGAATATCTCGCCGTTATCCTTCAGGGTCACACCGGGCAACTGGCGAACGAGATCATCGAGCATGGAGCCGTCTGGCAACTGGAAAGCATCGGCGTTATAGACCAGTGTGTCGCCCTTGTAGAACATCTTCACCTTGGTGGCGGTGACTGTCACTTCCTTGAGATTTCGTGCCTTGCGCAGTTCCAGGTTTCCTGCATCGAATTGTGCCCCTTTCCTCATGGGTGCCTGGAACGACAGCCATGCATCGTCGTAGCCCTCCTGAGAGCCACGAAGCAGGTATTTCTTGCCACATTCCACGGCGGTGTAAAACATGGTGTATTCTATTTCTCCCGTGCTGGCCTTGGTAGCTTTCACCACCTCCACATCCTTGATGAAGGTGCTGTCCTCCGTCATCAGGGTGAGCTTGACATCGGGTAGCGGTGTTTTCAGAAAGGCGTCGCGGATGCTTCCGCTTGCCATGTTTGTGTCTTGTGCGCTGACGTATAGGATGGCAGTCAGCATGAGAATTGCGATAGTGAGTATTCGTTTCATATTTGAGGTTATGAGGTACTAAGGTTATGAGGTTTTAAGTATTAATGAAAAGTGAATAATACTTAATCTTTTGGGTGTTTCTTTTTTGCTATTTCCCACCGATAGTACACATGGGCGAGGACATAGGAGGGGAGGTACTTCGTGTTGATGGTCTCCAGGCGGCCCTGCTCGTTGAGGACGCAGGTCAGGCGGTCGTTGTGGTGGAAGAGGTCGTTGGCGGTGAGTCCCACATTGAAGCGGCCGAAGTCGCGCGAGGCAGACAGGCCGCAGAGCACCACGCTGCGGTTCATGCTACGGTCGGTGTAGCCCAGGCGAGTGATGACATTGCATGTAGCCTTCGTGCTAATGTTCCAGGGCATCACATAGCTTATTTCCAACTGATTGGATAGGTCTGCCACCGTGGTGCTGGGTTGGCTCTGGGTGAGGATGTTGCGCAGGTCGGCCTTGAAGGCATAGTTCAGATTGACACCATGAAAGTCATACCTCACAGCGGTCTTGCCCACCATCTGCCGGGTGTGGACGATCGACCGGGTGGCATCTGCCTCCATGGCGGGTGTGCCTGAAGTCGAAGATCGCTGCATATCCACGCTGTGGTAATAATTTCCACTGAGGTCGAAGGACAGCCAGAGGCTCTTCTTCCGGTCCAAAGGCAAGCCGTAATAGGCTGTGGCACCAAGTTCATAGTTGCCATCCACATTCACAGGGCGTGTTGTTCTCACACCCGTCTGAGGGTCATAGACGGAACTCATGGCCACGGCATGGCTGTGGGTGGTGTAGTAGGCCGAGAGGTTCAGATCATGCCATCTCTGTTTGTTGGACATGTCGAAGCCCAGCGAAAAGAGGTTGGTCGTCATCTGCCGCAGGTCGGGATTGCCCAGTGAGATGTTGAGCGGATCGCGATTATCGCGCACCTCCATCATCTGCAGGAGCGAAGGCGTGCGCTGCGACAGTCTGTGACGAAGTGTCCAACCATACGCCATGCGCTCCAGGCTATCACGGCCAATGGGGTTCCATGTCAGTTTCTCGTCACTCTCAAACGAAAGGAAGCGATGGTCCATGTGTCGCTCATCTTCCACCCGCTTGTAGGTCATCTCCGGATGTGATGCCACACCGCTGGCCGTCATCGTCAGCATCAGGTACTTCTTCCTGGGCAGTCGGCGGTATTCGTGCGTGAGCCTCACACCGAGGATGCTACGCGAATCGCTGTTTGTTGTCCATCGGCTGTTCTCGGCATCAATGAGCAGCTGAAGAGAGTCGCGCGAGGAGGGCAGGAACCTTGTGTCGGTGAAGAAGGGACTGTCCGAGTGCTCCTTGTTGTATTCATACCTGTAATAGGCTGTCAGTTCGGCACTATTCTTCTGCGTGTCTACATATTTGAGAATAAATGAAGCCTCTGTCTGCAAGTTCTTACGATCATACGAGTTGTCTGCGAATCTGTATTGCGAAGTATTGCCTGCAGCATGATCGGGCGTGAACATATTGTAGGTACTATGATTGGTGTCGCCGCCTGCGGTCTTGTTCCAGTTGGCCGTAACCTTCAGCAGATGGGGAGTGAAGCCTACATGTCCCTCAAATGATGCCCTGTGGCTGCGGGCATCCTTCTGACCATGAGAAATGTCGGACCCAACAGATCCTGCATTTTGTGCCAACTGAAAAGCTAGGGGGAGCAAGTTAGGGACGTCCTCTGATGTACTATTGTATTCAGCTCCCCCTAGCTTTTGACTTGTCTCAAAATGCAGGGGCTGGGGGGTCTTTGTCTCTGCTCTCATCTCTTGCTCGAATTTCCCCTTGTCGTAGCCGAGGCGATAGTCGCCCTTGAGATAGATGCGCTTCTTGGGACGGGAGGATACAGATGACACGATACCCATGCTCTGATCCTTGTTCCACTGCTCGCGCAGGGTACGGCGGAAGATGTTCCCTTCCTGCAGGTAGACCCCCTGATTCTCAGCCCCCCCATACTCCGAGTCAATGCCTTGGTAGTTGGCAGAGAGGTTGAGGCTGAACTTCTCGTTTTGTTCGAAACGGTAGGTACCGCTGAGTTTCTTATAGGTTTGCAAGCCCTGGTCAGATGTCTGCGACCACGAGCAAAGTT
>JAZQQX010000085.1:0-2819 GCA_045629325.1 Bacteroidaceae bacterium
TGTAGTGATGGTTCTTCGTATTGCGGAAGGTCGAAGAGCCCGGCGTAGCCAAGGTGCCGGGTGCGCCTTGCATGAAGATTTCTGTGTTGCTCCACGAATCTCCATAATTGTCGTTATGGTTGGGAGCCACCCCGATGTCAAACCTGTTACGCTCCCTTGACTCCTGCCATTTGCTGTCCCAGTTATGCTGATAGCCCAACTGGCTCATTTGCTGGCGGTTCTCGTCGGCAATAGTTCCTCCCAACCTACCGAAGCCACCTCCCGTGTAGCTCCAACCTGAATGGTCGGCCAAACGTCCGAAAAGCATCCACGGATTGTCATTGCTTAACTTGTAGAGGGTGGTTGTGCCTACATACTGTTTATTGCTGAAGGCTCCAACTTCTGCATTACCGGATACCTGTTCCATGAAACCTGGTTTGATGACCACGTCCAGTACCTGATCGCCCTGTCCGTCGTCCGTTCCCAGACGTTCTGATTCCTCGCTCTTCTTCTCATAGACCTTTATCTTCTCGGCCGCCTCGGCTGGCAACATGCCCAAGAGGTCTTCACCAAAGGAATCCTGCCCGTTCATCTTCATTTTCAGTGGCTTGCCATTCCAGTAGAACTTGCCATCCTGCACGCTCACGCCGGGCAGTTTCCTGATGAGTTCCTGTAGGCGTGCTCCTTCCTCCAGGTGAAAGGCCTCGGGATTATAGACCACCGTATCGCCCTTCATGTAGAAGCGGCGCATGCGTCCCTTCACCTCCAGTTCCTTCATCATCTCCTCGCTGGGCTTCAGCAAGATGTCACCAATGTCAATCGTGTCCTTGCCGGCCATCAGCAACCCCTTCTTTCGGGTTTCGTGGTAACCGAAGTAGTTTATGGTCAGCACGTAATGCACGTTCTGTTCGTAGCCGATACTTGCAATAATGTTCTTTACATAGAACAGGCCTGTGGAATCTGCCAAGGTGGCATAGGTAGAGCAGTAATCCTGTTCCACGGTAATCTCTGCATCTGGCAGAGGTTCGTGTGTCTCGGCATCAACGACACGACCTTTCAGATGGTCGGCAGACATGGTGAGGGCTTGCAGGCAAAGGAAAGCCAGCAGACAAAAGCGTTTCATAAAGTGTAAATTTGGATTTAGTTCAGGACGAATGCAATACTGAAGTTGAACCCGCTATCAAGCTTCTTTCCATCGTTCTCAGCAGGAATGAAGCGGGGGAATGTCTTGATGACGCGTAAGATTTCCTGCTGCAATGCAAGTTGTGCCTGGTTTGATTTTTCTTGACTGATACCAGCTGTGAATGATGGCGCATTCCCTTTTACAATAAACGCAGTATCATGTGCGAAATCTGCGTTGGGAAGGATATTAACGTCTTTGATGTTGCCGTCCTCGTTGATGATAAGGGAAACGAGGTAGGTACCCGTTGTACCTGTTGCTTGAGCCTCACGGGGATAAGAGAGGTTTGAGGAGAGGTGCTTCTGAAAAGCTATTTCGCCTCCAGCAAACATAGGCCCTTTATTTGGGTTGATGTAGCTGGTGCTTGTCAACCCCAAATACAGGTTGTGTGCTATGCCGGAACGAATGGTTTCATATCCTTCCTTCGTGAATACGAGTTCATTTTCAGGGTCATTAACCGGCATCTCAAAGTGACCGTTGAAATCGGTGATTGCAACACCCACCACCCTGCTGTCGGCCGTGACTTGTGAGACCTTGACGCCTGAGAGTGGGGTGCCGTCGGATGGTGACTCAACAACCTGTCCACTGATGCGATCACCGGCTTTGACATCTTTAGTCTCGGATGCGATACCCTCCTGCCCGGTGTTCGCTTTCTCCGGGCTGCGGTTCTCCAGCTTCGTCAGTGCCTTCTCGACTGGTGCCGTGATCTTAGGTGTGGCAAAGGCACTCAGCACCAAGGCGCAGACGGGCAAGAGGTAGAGCAACTTTGCACGCATCCAGGGATTGCTGGCCACACTTTCCTTCATCATTAGGATGCGCTTGTTCAAAGTGCTCTTGTTCAGCCCATTCACAAAGGAATAGCCTTGCGACATGGCCACCTTCTTCACCAGCATCATCATATAGTCACGCTGGCTAACGCCCTGTCGCAGCACATAGTCATCTGCCTCATATTCATGCACATCCGAGAGGGAACTGCCTATCATCCAGGCAAACGGATTGTACCACTGCAGGGCCTGGCAAAACATCAGCAACAGCATGTCCCACGAATGATGGGCACGGATGTGGCCTGTTTCGTGAAGCACAATCTCACGACGGCCGTCGTTCCAGTCCTCCTCGCTGATGAAGATGGTCTTCATCCAGCTATAGGGGGTGAAACCGCCCTTGCGGCAACAAACGCGTATGCCATCCTCCTGACGCTTGGTCCAAAGGTTCTTGTAGCGCATCATATAGGATAGGATGCCCAATTGCAGACAGCGTATCACCACCGAGACGGCCATGCCCACAAAGAAGACGATGGCCAGGACGGTAAACCACGAAAGCGAGGTGCTGTCCTCTGCCAACTGATAGGACACGGTGATCCCATCGTCGGCCACCCTTACCGGTATGCCTACCTCTATCATCTGCTGATGGGTTGCCTGCACAATGGGATTGCGGTCCAGGCTCATCCAACTGACATTGCACAGTGGGAGCAGAAGGCTGAATGCGGTGATGCAGAGCAGGACGATACGGTTCAGACGGAAGAATCGTTCCTTCTGTAGCATCAGCGTATAGGGCACATAGAGCAGGGTGAGTGTCAACGCGGACTTGAGCGAATATATCAGTAGTTGGGAAATCATGGTCCAGTATAATTATGAATTATGACTGCTTTAGCTTGATGAGG
>JAZQQX010000086.1:0-23633 GCA_045629325.1 Bacteroidaceae bacterium
CGACGGCAGCCGCGAGGAAAACACCCAACAAGCCGCAGAAGAGGTACTGAAGCAGCTGCTCAGATACCTCGAAGAGAAATAAACGAAACATCGAGTTACCGAATTATCGTGTCATCGAGAAATCGAGTTATCGAGTCATCGGCCCATCGAGTTACCGAGAGTTCGACCCATCAAGCAATCGAAAAACAAAACAACCAATACACACCTATGAACAAGAAACTTGGACTTTCGCTCCTGACCCTTGCCCTGTCTGCTACTACAGGCATGATGGCTCAGAGCAACATCACGCCAGAGGTGCTGCAGGCGCTCCAGGCTCAGCAGCTCTCCGCCAGCGACAAGGCTGTACGCAACGCCCTGGGTGGAACCACCATCCAGAAGATGACGCTGAACCAGGACAACCGTCAGACACCCGACACCCACTTCAGCATTGAGACGAAAAACACGGGCATCAGCGACCAGCAGAGCAGCGGCCGTTGCTGGCTCTTCACCGGCCTGAACGTGCTGCGCCATCAGGCCATGAAGCGCCTCGGTTGCAACAACCTTTTCTTCAGCCAGGTGCACCTCTTCTTCTATGATCAGCTGGAGAAGAGCAACCTCTTCCTGCAGGGCATCATCGACACGCGCAAGCAGGGATGGGACGACCAAATGGTGCGCTGGCTCTTCCAGAACCCACTCTCCGACGGCGGCACCTACACGGGTGTGGCCGACCTCGTGACGAAGTACGGTCTCGTGCCCCAGGATGTGATGGCAGAGACGCTCGTGAGCAACAGCACCAATGAGTTTTGCGGTCACCTGAAGCGTAAGTTGCGCGAGTATGGCGTACAGTTGCGCGAGAAGGCCGAGAAGGGTGCCAGCCAGAAACAACTCGAGGCCGAGAAGGTGGAGATGCTCAAGACCGTGTACCACATGCTGACCCTGGCCTACGGCGTGCCTCCCACACAGTTCACCTGGGCTCCCCGCGATGCCGAGGGCAAACTGATGGGCGAGGCCAAGACCTACACTCCCCTGGAGTTCTACAAGGCCGTGTGCGACAAGGAGGACCTCAATGCCGACTATGTGATGCTGATGAACGACCCCTCACGCGAATACAATAAGGTGTACGAGATTGACTACGACCGCCATGTGTACGATGGTCACAACTGGCTCTATCTCAACCTTGATATCGAGGACCTCAAGCCTCTCTGCATCGCCTCGCTGAAGGACAGTGCGCAGATGTACTTCTCATGCGATGTGGGCAAGCAACTCAATCGCGACAACGGACTGCTCGACATCAAGAACTACGACTACGAGAGTATTTTCGGCACCACCTTCGGCATGAACAAGAAGCAGCGCATCCAGTCCTTCGACAGCGGTTCGAGCCATGCCATGACACTCATGGCAGTCGACCTGGACAAGAACGGCAAGCCCACCAAGTGGAAGGTAGAGAACAGCTGGGGTGCCTCGTATGGTTTCTCCGGCCATCTCATCATGACCGATGAGTGGTTCAACGAGTACATGTTCCGTGTGGTAGTCAACAAGAAATACCTCACACCCGAGCAACTCAACCTCCTCAAGCAGAAGCCCATCCGCCTTCCCGCATGGGACCCCATGTTTATGGGTGAGGAGTAATCATCGCGAAAGCATCACTTTCCTATTATCCTTGATGAAGAGGCCCCTTGAGTGAACATCCTGCAGGAGTCGGCCATCGAGGGTGAAAAGCAGATGGCACGTGAAGGCTTGACGTAAGGGGGCAGAGATGGAGGTGTAGGCCTCCCATCCAGCGGAGAGTTGGTCGAGGGTAATGACGCGTGGGTCGGACATCACTTTGCGCCACTCCTCACGACTGGTCTTGCTGACGAACTTGCCGTTCCAGGTGTTGTACCATGGCATCCACCATGACCACATGGCATCCTCTTCCTCGCATTGTTCAATGTCGGGAATGGGGCCGTTCTCCGAAAGGGCGATGATCTTGTGGCCAGCTGAGAGTGTACAGAGTTTGTCAAAGACAGGATAGTTGCTGGAGTAGTCGAAGTCGGCGTTGTAGATGTCGGCCGAGATGACGTCATAGAAGTCTTCGCCAGGATTCCAGTCCTTGTCGTTCACGTCGGCGTTCCATATCCAAATAACATTGTGGACGCCCTTTACCTCTGTCATTTCCTTGTATATCAACTGATAGAGTTTCTTGAAAGGCCCAGCTCCCTCGCGTCCCCACCAAAACCATCCGCCACTTGCCTCGTGAAGTGGGCGGAAAGTGCATGCCATGCCCTCGCGCTGAAGTTCCAGGAAGTAGTCAGCCACGATGTCAATATCTTTGATTATGTTCATGTAGAGCGTGGAGGAGGTGTTCCAGCTGCCGTCAGCATTCAAGGCATCCGTGATTCGCATGTCCGTACCACTGGTATAAAACTCGCTGGTATTGTGGTTCGGGTCGCGCCAGTGCCAGGTGAAGTTAGGCAGTCCACCCCGACGCCAGGTGTCCTTGGCTAGATTGATGGCACTGCGCGTATAGTCCTTGTCCCAGGAGTTGGTGGAGGTGGCGTTCATGAAGTCAAAACCAATCAGGGCAGGATACTTGCCCGATGCCGTGTAGACAGCCTTGACATCGGCATGCAGCTTCACATTGCTGCTGCTTGACCCCATCTCGCCCGTCATCATGCCCGAAATGGTGCGCTTACCGAAGTTGTCCAGCAGAAAAGAGTACATGGCACGACAGGCCGTGGTGGCCTTTGGATCGACCGGCGAGGTAGATATTTCGAAGGGAACGGCACGTTCACTACTACTCTCCAATCGTATATAGTCGATGGCAAACCAGGTCCAGTTGGGGGTAATCTCTATGGTGTTATTGCCCTGCTTCATGATGTAGGTTCCCACTTCCACCTCGGTATAGGCATTAAGCCGGAAGGAGGCGTTGGTGCCGTTCACGATGCAGTTCACCACCTTCTCGCCACCCAAGCCTTCACCGCCTACATAGACAATGTACTTCTGCCGGCTTTCGCTACTGAACGAGAAGCTGACACGGGCATTTCCCTCGGTCATCTTCAGTGCCTTCCTTCCCGAGTATTTACTTCCCGTGACGACATCGCAATTAGCATAGTTTGCATTCTCAGCCTCCAGTTTCACGTCAGCGCGAGCAGTCAGTCCTTGCAGGAGAAAAAGCAGAAGGGAAAGCAGTGTAATCTTCTTCATGGTTCTATATCTCTTATTTGAATCGTTTATTACTTATGAATTATGAATTATGAATTGTGAATTATGAATTATCGCTTGCGCTGCGCAAAAGTACTCATTATTTCTCATAGGCAATGATACTATTTTGCCAAAATGTTGCACAAATCGGATTTTTGCCCTCTTTTAATTGCACATGTCGGAAAAAAACACGAATTTTGCAGTTATAATCGCACATCTATTACCACCCCCAAGTATGCATTGCCAAGCCATACGGATATTCCTCATCCTATCCCTCCTGCTCTCCTGCTCCAGCACCTTTGCACAGTTGGACGAGCAGCTGTTTCGCAAGATTGACATCCAAAATGGACTGAGCGACAACAGCATACAGCACATACTGCAGCTGCCAGATGGGAGAATGGCAATAACCACTCAGAAATGCATCAATGTATATGACGGAACCAGCTTCAGATACATCTATCCCACTCAAGGAGAGAGTCGCAAACTGCCTGGCTATCTAGGAGCCTACCATGTATATGTGGACAGGCGCAACCTGCTATGGGTGAAGGACTTCCAGCGCGTGCGGTGCTTTGACCTGAAATATTTCTCCTATGTCGAGAATATTGACAGCATCTTCCATTCGCTAGATGTGGCAGAACCGGTGGAAGACCTTTTCGTTGATTCCAAGCACCATCTATGGCTCATCACCAACCAAGGCAAAATGAAGCGCACCGACGGAGTGCCTCTGGAAATAGCCCTACCCAAGGACAAAGGCAGCCTGCAGGATATAGACGAGACGGACGACGGGGTTTATGCCTTCTTCAGCAACTCAAGCGTGATCTGCTATGATGCCGTGACGGGCAAGAAACGCTATGAAGCCCCGGCACTCAGCGTAGAAGAGGCCAGCCTTTATGGCAGCTCGTCGCTGGTGGTGAAGGACAACAATGGCTGCTTCTACCAGCTGAGGGATGGCAATGGCGGAGGCATCTGCCTCGCCTTCAATACTGCCACCCGACAGTGGCAGACGCTGTTTCGCTCTCCAGAGATCCTACATACCATCTGCATTGCTCCCTCCATGCCAGGAACAACAACCAGGCATGCCTTCGTGACCAGTGAGACCCAAATGAGGCAGATTGACCTGGGAAACTGGCAGGTGTCCGAAATCAACCAGATCAACCTGGATGGCAAGCCTCTGTCAACGGAACACATGAACACCGTGTTCTGCGACTCGCAAGGCGGCCTCTGGCTGGGCTCATACAGCGACGGCATTCTTTACGCCCATCCCTCCTTCCTCGATGAATCTTTCATCCCCCAGACCCTCCGCCCACTGCTTGTCGGCGTAACGGTCTGCGGCACGAAACTACGCATGGGCGACCCACGCATGCCAATGAGCGAAGCCTTTACCCATGAACTCGTCCTTCCGTCCGACCAGAACACGCTCCTGCTGGAATATTCCGCCCTGAACTACCCCGTTCCCCTGTCCACCTTATATTATTATAAGATGTATAGGGACGAAGAGTCTGAGGATGGGGCACCGTGGATTGAGGCAACATACGGCAACGAATCAGTGGACAAGGATGGCGTCCTGCACATCCAGTTCGAAGACCTCAAGCCTGGCCGATATCACCTGGCCGTCAAGGCGGGAATGGACTCTGAGGCCAATCAGCATCTGCTCGACATCCTTATCGAGTCGCCCTGGTGGTTCAGCCTGCCTGCCATCTCCATGTTCCTTGCCGGTTTCCTGCTTCTGATTGCCCTGGTGGCTTATGGCGTCCATCGCCGCTACCGCCGTGCACTGAAGGTGAAGTATGAGGAGCAGATCCTGCTGACTCGCCTGCAGACGCTCATCGAACGCTTCGACATGGAGGCATCGAACATGGTCGAGGCGGCAGAAACGAGCAAGGGTGAAGACGGCGAAGTGGATGAATTCGTGCACAGAGCCGTGGAACTGGTGGAAAAGAACATCGGTACGAGGGGATACAACGTAGAGCAATTGAGCCGGGACATGTGCATGGAGCGAACAGGACTCTACAAGCGCATGACGGAGTTGATGGACAAGACGCCGAGTCTGTTCATCCGCAGCATTCGACTCCAGAAGGCGGCATCGCTGCTGATGAAGGGCGACCTGAGCGTGACAGAGGTTGCCGAGCAGACGGGATTCAGCTCGTCGAGCCACATGAGCCGCTGCTTCCAGGCCGAATGGGGATGTACGCCCATGGAGTACGTCCGCAACCATTCCGCTCAGCAAAGCAAAGGTAGCAAAACGGCCGACGGCGTTGAAAATCAATAAATTGAGCAAGTTTCAACATTTGTATCGTGAGACTTTCAACAATTATATTGTATAAATATATATCTTTATGACTAACTTCGCAGAAAGTTTTCTAACCCAAAAATGCGAAAGAGTATGAAAAGATTATCTCTACTGCTGGCCATGCTGCCCTTGAGCGGAGCATTGCTGGCACAGGACTACACTCGGGAGGCCTCGGGTGTAAAGACCGAAGTCAAGTTTTACAGCGATGACATCGTACGCATCACCAAGTACCAGACGGCCGATCCACAAGCACTGACCGATCCCAAACTGGTGGTGACGATGACACCGCAAGCTGATTGCGCCAAACTTCGAGAGGGCGATAAGCAGGATACACTGATGAGCAAGAATGTCATGGTGGTCTGCAGCAAGGCAACTGGTATGCTGAGTTTCTACCGCACCGATGGCACCCTGCTACTCAAGGAGCGCACCAGGCCCGTTTTCACCAAACGCACCAACCACAAGGTGGACCCATACAATGTATCACAGTCGTTCAAGCTTTCCAATGACGAGGCCATCTACGGCTTCGGACAGGTACAGGACGGCAACCTGAACCACCGCAACACATCCTACTCGCACATGGTGCAGAACAACATGAGCGTCTGGATGCCCTTCTTCCACTCCACCCGTGGCTACGGTCTCTACTGGGACCTCTACGGCCCATGCGACTTCAGCGACAATGCCACCAACGGCGCCACCTTCACCACCGAGGCTGCCCATGCCGTGGACTACTACCTACTGGTGGGCGACCCCAAGAAAGGCGACGATGTGCAGCGCCGTGTACGCCAGCTTACGGGCAAGGCTACCATGGTACCTCTCTGGACCTACGGCTACTTCCAGAGCCGCGAGCGCTACTACAGCGCCAAGGAGACGCTGGGCGTACTGCAGCAATATCGCCAGCTCAACGTACCCATCGACTGCGTGGTACAGGATTGGCAGTACTGGGGTGGCAACAACCAGTGGAACGCCATGGAGTTCCTGAACCCTGAATTCAAGAACGACTATCCCCAGATGATCAAGGGCATACACGATGGCGGTGGTCATCTGCTCATCAGTATCTGGGCCAACTTCGGTCGCGATACCAAGCAGTTTGCTCACTATAAGGAGACCAACCAACTAATGCTGCAGAACGGCAAGGTCATGTCCTCCACCTGGCCCAACAACGAGGGCGTGGGTGTGTACAGCCCCTACCAGCAGTCGGCACGCGACTACTACTGGAAGTGCCTCTACGAAGGACTGGTCAGCAAGGGCGTGGATGCCTACTGGGTGGACTCCAGCGAGCCCGACCATTACCAGAGCGGCGAGGACTGGGAACAGACAAGCGACTTCATCGTCCTGCAGAAGCAGGATAAGGACAATGCCACACTCAATCCACATTCTCTGGAGAGCGAGCACACCTGGCGCTCCGTACGCAATGTCTTCCCCTTGATGCATGCCAGCGGCGTGTATGAGGGCCATCGTGCACAGCACAGCCAGGAGACGGATGCCAAGCGTGTGATGATCATGACACGTTCCGGATTCCTGGGCATGCAGCGCTATGGTGCAGGTACCTGGAGCGGCGACATCAACACCAACTGGCAGACACTGGCCAACCAGATTCCTGCTGCCCTGAACTACTCTTCCTGTGGTATTCCCAGCTGGAACAGCGACATCGGCGGCTTCTTCGGCAGCATCGAGGATGCAGAGCTCTATGTGCGTTGGATTCAGTTCGGTGCCTTCTGCACCATCATGCGCAGCCACGGTTCGGGTACTGACCGTGCCATCTACAAGTTTGGCAAGGAGGGCGACAGCTACTACGACGCCATAGCCCGTGCCATCAACCTGCGCTATGCCCTTTTACCTTATATATATAGTACGGCCCGCCGCGTACATGCCGACGACCAGTCCTTCCTCCGTGCCATGGGTATCGCCTATCCCGAGGATAGCAATACGCATATGCTGAAGGATCAGTTCATGTTTGGTCAGAACATCTTGGTAGCACCCATCGTGAAGCAGAAGGTCGACAACCGTAAGGTTTATCTGCCCGAGATTAAGAGCGAGAAGAAGGGATGCAACAGCTGGTATGACGTCTGGACAGGTGAGACCCTGCAGGGCGGACAGACCATCGACCGCAAGGTGGACCTCTCCATGCTGCCCCTCTACGTGCCTGCCGGAACCATCTTGCCCTGGGGACCCAAGGTACAGTACTCCGAGCAGAGCAACTGGGACAAGCTGGAGGTGCGTATCTATCCCGGCACCGACGGCAGCTTCACCCTCTACGAGGACGAGCGCGACAACTACAACTATGAGCAGGGCAAGTTCAGCGAGATACCCTTCGAGTGGGATGAGGCTCGTCAAACCCTCACCATCGGTGACCGTCAGGGCAGCTTCGAAGGCATGCTCCAAAAGCGTACCTTCCGCCTGGTATTGGTAGACAAGGAAAAGAAGATGGGACTCGGTATCCGTCAGTCCGTACGCTTCAGCAAGGATGTCACCTACAACGGCAAGCGTATCGAGGTGAAGCTCGATAACCAGAATCCCACCATTGACGAGGCAGCCATTGCAACCGGCATCGAGGTTACGCCCACTCAGGTCAGTCTCTACTGCGGACAGTCACAGACTATCAATGTGAAGGCAACCTTCAAGACTGGCAACTCAGAATTCGTGTCCTTGGAGACCACAGGCGAAAGCGAGGACAGCGAGATTGCCACCTTCAAGAATGGCATCGTGGAGGCCGGCAGCAAGGAAGGCAAGACGAATATCAATGTATGCTACACCGATGCCACAGGCAAGGAGTACAGCCAGCAGGTGAGCGTGGATGTGAGCATCCCCACCAACCTCTACACTTGGAAGGCCTACAACTGGTACCGAAACCGAGTATCGGATCGCCTCGGCGAGTCGGACATCAAGTATAACACTAAGGACAACACTATCACCATCACCAAGACCGGTGCACAGAACATCGCACTGCGCTTCAAGGAGAAGTGCTACATGGAGCCCGGCACAAGATACTTCGTGGCCGTAGCTACCAACGTATCGAAGACCAAGACCGACTCCCAGCTTTGGCACATCAACGGCAAGTGGGTCAACATCGTCAATCCCGATGTCATCCAAACACTCCCGGATGGTCGCATCCTCGTGGCATGGAAGATCGACGAGGTGAAAGGCTATGAGGAGACTGGAGAGACAGTATTCGGACTGACCTCGACCGATGCCAAGGGCAAATCCGTCATCAGCTACGTGGGCTTTGTGAAGGATATAGAGACACTTGTAAAATCACTCAACGAGGCAGTAGGCATAGCAGTGCCTACTGCCTCTGTCATACCCACAGACACCACCTACAACCTAAGTGGAATAACACAGGCCCAGCCCAGCCACGGCATCAACATCGTGCAGGGCCGCAAGGTGCTCGTACAGTAAAACAATCCATACTTTATATATCTTCTTGTACTGTTTTTACAGACTTATATTTAACAATCAGTAATCCAATAAATGATTAACCAATCCAAACTCAAAAATCTTATGAAGAACAATTACTTCAAGAAATGCATGATGTGCTTGATGCTACTGCTGGTGACAGGTCTGTCACATGCCATCAGCTACCCCAAGTATCCCATGCAGGAACTCACCAGTGGTAAAACCTACATACTGGTCAATCTGGCTAACCCCATAGGGTACATGTGCCGTACCACCTGGGACAACGCCTTGGTGATGCAGGACCGCTCTGCATTCAACACCGAGTATGGCGTACGCCTCACCGCACAGTATGACGAGGAGAAGAGTCTCTGGTACTTCGTGACGAGCGAAACTACCGTTCAGGGTGAAGAGGGTGCCAGCTACACCTATTTGGGCATCCCCAGCGGTACAAATAATGTACGCGCTATGCAGCAGTTTGACGAAGTACCCTACTTTGAGGTGACGCCAGGTATCACCGATGGATTCTACAAACTACGCGTGGCTGAGGGCCATCAGCACACACTCTCTATTGGCGTGCTGCTCCACCTCAATGCAGGCGGTACCTACCCCATCGCCAACGAACCTACCAATGGTTGGTACCCCGACTTTTACGGCGGCGTGGCTTTGGATGAGGACGGTCTGCCCATCATGACTTACGATGAGGAGACCGGCTTTGAGTACAAGCAGATGGCAGACTCTACCAGCTGCAATTGGGGCTTCGTAGCCGAGGAGGATATCGATGCTTACAACCAGATGGGTGCATCATGGAAGGAGATCACCGACTTCGCCAAGAGCAACTACTGCAATGATGGTAGTGACTATGAGGCAGGTTTCAAACTTTCGTTGGAAGCTGCCGAGAAGCTGATGGAGGAAGGTGACCTGGAGGCTGCCAGCGCCATCATCGCTGCTAAGAAGGAACTGTATGCTCAGATTGAGGCTGCCCTCCTTCTGCAGGAGGAGACCAGCGACCTGGACAGCGAGATCGAGAAGGCCATCGAGGTATTCAACAGCAAGACCGATGCCGAGGAAGTTCGCACCACTGCTGCTGCTCTCAAGAAAGCTTGCAATGACTACCAGATGGGGCTGGGCTATATCACCAACGGCGTGAATATGAGCTTCGAAGACCTTTCATCACAGGGTGGCATCGGCACTGGCGGTGTAGCAAGTGCTCCTGCTGGCTGGAACGTTACCATCAACGGCAAGCCCGCCAACACGGCTGATGAGGTGCGCGCTGCAGGCATCACCGCATGGCATGGCGTCAACGATGACAGCGAAGGCTACAAGGACGGCAACAACAGCTTCGGTCTGTGGAACGGTAGCGTGCCCGAATATGAACTGAGCCAGACTATCACCGGCTTGGACAATGGTACCTACACTATTACCTGTGGTTTGATGGTAGGTGCCAACGGCAACGGTAGCCGTCGCACCACCCAGCGTGTCTTCGGTAACTACAACAGCACACTCTTTGCCAGCGAATATGACTATGCCGAGGGCATCCTGCCCGGAGAACTGAAGGAGTATGCGGACTTGGTAGAGCCTACCACCGACCGTGAAATGCAAGAGATCAGTGTTCGTGCCTATGTTTACGATGGCACCCTGACCTTCGGTATCCGCACCAACGGCGACTATGCCGCAGCACTGCGTGATGGCGCTAACGGTGCTGGTGGCGATGGTTGGTTCAAGACCGACAACTTCACCATCTACAAGGAAGGCTTCATTCAGGAGGATCAGCAGGCTGTCTATGAATTTCTGTCCGCTTCACTCGAGGAAATGGCTGAGCTGCCTATGGACAAGAACTACAAGGAGAAGTTCAACAATATTGACGACAGCGACCTGGATAAGGCTATCGTAGAACTCAATGATCTAATTGCTTTGGCTAATACTCAGGTTGAGGCATACAAGACACTGGAGAGCGCCATTGAGAAGGCTGAGGGTCGTCTGGAAAGCTGCATCGACAACGGCTACAAAGGCACCAACGACTTCGAACAGGCCATTCAGGACGTACGCGACAACTACTATGATGGCGAGTACACTGCCGAGCAGATTGAGGACGTTGTGGCTGCCCTGGAGCAGGCTTACCAGGATTGCCTCCACAGCGGCGCTGACGAGGGTGCTGACATGAGCGAGTTCATCGTGAACCGCAGCTTCGAGGATCTGCGCAACCAGATGGATCCCAACAGCGGTGGTATCGACAACGTGCCTTATGGCTGGACACTGAAGTTGAATGGCGTAGAGGTAAGCACTCCCGATGAGATCCGTGCTCAAGGTGTTACTGCTTGGTGTGCTGTAAACCAGGGCGACAATATCAACGTCGAGGAGAATGGTGTTGTCTACAACCATCAGTATACCGACGGCACTCACGTATGGGGCATCTGGAACGCCTCAATTCCTGAGGTGGAACTCTCACAGAAGATTACCGGCCTCAATCCTGGTACCTATGTACTGACAGCTGATGTCATGGCTCGCAACACTGACTGGAGTGGCACCAACCACACCACTCAGCGTATCTTCGCTCAAGATGTTATCTGCATGTATGGCTATGAGAACGACTACGACTTCATGACCTTGGCAGACAGTGCGCTCTGCGAAGACATGGTTCGTGCTTCCAAGGCTTACTACGACGGTACTGCCCTCGATGAGGAGGAAGGCTATGAGTTCCTTAACTTTGCCAACCACGATGCCTATACCAACGACATTTTGCTGCGTACCCTCAGTCTGCATTTTGCAGTAGATGAAAGCGGTGAGGCAACCATCGGTTTCCGCACCAACAATATCGACAGCTACACCGGAGCGCCCCGCACCGAGCAGGCTGCTGGTTGGTTTAAGCTCGATAACTTTACCCTCTACTACGAGAGCAGCAAGGTGCCCGACAACATCGGCGCTGGCATCCACTCAGCATCTGCTCCTGCCACTCGTGCCATCTACGACCTTAGCGGCCGTCGCGTGAACAAGGCACAGAAGGGTGTTTACATCATTCAGGGCAAGAAAGTTATCAAGTAACAACCATATCGCATGGCAGCCAAATACTAGCGAATGGCTAATACAAAAGAGAGGTGCTACTGACAAATATCGGTGCACCTCTCTCCTTTTACGCACCACTTGCATATAAAGTTGCTGCGGCCTCCTTTTTGTCTTGGGACTGCATTTTTCTCTAATTTGGGAGATTTTGCTTTGGGCACAGCAAGGAGAAACATAAATACTTGGATACTTGAAATATTCTCTGTAAATTCGCAATGTAAAATCAAACTACACATTTATACCATAAAGAATAAGATGAAAATGAAGATACGGAAGAGATGGATGGGGTATCTGATATGCCTTCTGCTGACTCCCTGGGCACAAGCTCAAAATATGGAGGAGGCCAAAATGGCCGTAGCCAACATGAGAGTCGGATGGAACATAGGTAATAGCATGGATTCTAATAGTGGCGATGTGGCCAATATGTGGATTGAACAATGGACAAGCCGCACTCCAACGGACTATGAAAAGGCATGGGGACAGGCACCTGCGACACGCGCACTGCTACATGCTTTCAAGGAGGCCGGATTCAATGCTGTGCGCATACCCGTGACTTGGTATCCGCACTACGGTACACTGAACAATAACGGGCTGAAATGGGACATGACAAAATGGACCGGCTACACCGTCAATGCCGCCTGGATGAGACGTGTGAAGCAAGTGGTGGACTATGCCATGGAAGAGGGTATGTACTGCATCTTGAATGTTCACCATGACACTGGCAATGCCTCCACGGCATGGATCATCGCCAGCATGGAAAGCCACGACCAGTATCAGGAGCGCTATACCCGTCTCTGGACAGCCATCGCCAAAGAGTTTAAAGACTATGACGACCATCTTCTGTTTGAGGGCTACAATGAGATGACGGACAAACATCACTCCTGGTGCTTCGCCTCTTTCGGAGCTCCAGGAAACTACAATGCAGCCGATGCAAAGGATGCCTACAATGCCGTGAATGCCTACGCCCAGGATTTTGTGACAGCCGTGCGAGCCACAGGTGGAAAGAACGCTGAGCGCAACCTCATCGTCAACACCTATGCTGCCTGCTGTGGAGCAGGAACATGGAACACACACCTGCAAGACCCCCTGAAGCAAATGGTCCTTCCCGCCGATGTGACCGAGGGACATCTGATTTTCCAAGTGCATAGCTACTGGAATACCAACAACTGGGGAAACTCGCAGAAGACGGACATCGACAAAATGCTCACCAATCTGAACACCTATCTTATCAAGAAGCACGACACGCCTGTCATCATTGGCGAATGGGGTTCGGATGCCGAAGGACTGGACTACAACGACGCCACACAGCGTCAGAAGTTGCTGGACTTTGCCACTTACTTCACCAGTCGCGCCAAGGCAAAGGGCATCACCTGCTTCTACTGGATGGGACTATCGGATGGAGCAGACCGCGCGAACGGAACATGGACACAGCCGGAACTGCGCGATGCCATCATCAAGGGCTATTATGGCAACGAGGGATACGTGGACGCCATGGTAGGCCTCACAGAAAAACAAAAAGATAAGGCACTATTCAGCCTCACTGGACAGCGCATCACAAGCCATCACAAGGGGATAGCAGTCAAAAATGGACGCAAGATCATCCAGTGATGGCTTGAAGTATATGCCGATAAAAAAGAGAAGGCTATACTTTCTTTAATGAGACACCAGCAAGGAGTAGTTGATACCATCGCACTGGATGGAAGTACAGGTGGGAGCATCTTGCTGTGAAAGGTCGCGAGTGCCGGCCGGAAGGCTTGAGCCGGGGACCTTGTCGGTAGATGAGACCTCGATGGGTTGCTTCACGTACTTAATCTTCTCCACAACTTTTTCTTTTTCAACGACCTGGGAGATATAGACGGTATCTTTCACACGCTCGGTGATGCGGATGGTGTCGGGCGTTTGAGCCAGGCTGATGGCTTCGTCGGCCTTGCCCGAGAGGATGGGCAGGAACATACCCATGATTACGCCAGCTGCAGCAGCAATAGGGGTAGCAACCCAGCCCCAATAGGTGCGAGGGTTACGTTGTATGGGATTGCGGGGGACACATAGGTGCTTGTTCTCCTCTGTGGAAAGACGAGTTGCTGAGTCGCGGAGTATATCTTCGAAGTTAGACATATTTGAGGTTATATGGTTTTGAGGTTATAAGGGTGTTAAGGTTTCACAGCTATGAGGTTCTTTCTCAGTATCTGCATGAGGTTGTGAAGGCGGGACTTCACAGTTCCTTCCGGTATACCTATTATAGAGGCTATCTGTGGGATACTGAGATCTTCCTCAAAACGCAGGGAGAAGAGGAGGCGAGAGGCAGGAGGAAGCTCTGCCAGAAGAGATTGCAGAGCCAGGTCGAAGGTCTGCCTATCCAACTGAAGGTCAAAGGCATTATCCTCGGCGTCATGTCCGCTGAGTATTACTTCCTGCTCGTAGGCCTGCTCATAGGAGATATGCCGGAAGTGATTCTTACAAAGATTATAGGCTATGCTATAAAGCCAGGTGGAGAAGGAAGCCTCTCCCCCCTCCCTCCCAGTCACGGGGAGGGAGCCTTTTTCTCTTATAGGGACTTTTGCCGAAGGGTAAAATGATACAGAGCCTCTTTCCGTATAGAAAGTATTACGATTGGCCCAGACACGAAGGAAGGCTTCTTGGGTGAAGTCGGCAGCCAGGGCTTCGTCGTATCCCAACTGGCGCAGGAAGAAGCCCATGAGCCGGCGGGCATGCCTGCGATAAAGCTCATCGTAGGCACGCTCGTCATCCTGGCCGGAGATGCGCGCCATCAACTGTTCGTCGGTGAGCGCGCGTAGAGAACGAAACAACATGGGTAAAATCATCTCTCTAATCCTTCTAGCATTTCATCGAGCGAATAGAGCTGGCCGCTGCTCTCATGCAATTCCTTGATCAGTTCCCGCTTGTGTTCCTTGTCGGTATGGTTCATCAAGATGGCTTGATAGAGCAGACGGAACAAGACTTCACCTTCAATATTACGGCCTTTTTTGACGGACTTTGATACGAGATGGGCAAGCAGGTGCACATAATTCATGTCGAACATGTCGCTGGTCTCCCAATCGGTATAGATCAGATTGGGCTCTGCCAGATATTCCAGATGATAGACTTCATGAACATTCTTCATCGCCACGGCAAAGTTGTCGTAGGGCTGTTCGCTCCACTTCAGCAGCAGACCTTCGTTGTAGAGGTTCTCCTGGTTAAGCGCAGCAGGAGTTTTAATGTCAGGGAAAAAGTAGCAAGGACGACCGGTCTCTCTGATGATGTGCATGATGACATCGGACTCGAAGTGCTTTCCCCAATCCTCACCGTACTGTCCATAGTCGCTGAAGTCTTCTTTGAATTCGAAAGGCTTGATGTTCAGTTTCTTCCACAAATCATCGCGGTATTCCTTATTGAAAAGGAAGGAGATGGCCAGGATGGTCACGTCCTGGCGCAGACCCATTGCCTCCTGCATCATCTTGCCAGGTATCAGGCAGTTGTCACCATTGCCGAAGTAGATGGCACCCTCTTCCATGCTCTGCAGCATGTTCCAGTTGTAGCGCATGATGCGCTCGGGCACAGCCTGCTTGCGATAGGCCATGGTGAAGGCCTGCTTCATCTGATCCTCATT
The DNA here is from genome assembly GCA_045629325.1 of Bacteroidaceae bacterium. Taxonomy (GTDB): domain Bacteria; phylum Bacteroidota; class Bacteroidia; order Bacteroidales; family Bacteroidaceae; genus Physcousia. The sequence continues at coordinate 15,510 of JAZQQX010000086.1, forward strand.
GACAATGCTTACGTTGAGCCAGGCTCGGGCAGCCAGGAAGGAAAGGTCGCCACCGTAGGCATTGTCAGGAATGAGTTCGATGGCACGGGCCAGACTTCCTGAAGCTGCTCCACCCATGCGGGTATTCATGAGGTGATAGGTGTAGCTGTCGGGGATGGCCTCCTTCATCCTGCCCAGCACCAGGGTGGTGGGAAGGGGCTTCCCGTCCGTTGCATTCAGATTGCCGCTCTTCTGGTCGTGATAGTAAGTGGCAAGAAACAGGTTGCGCCATGCCCACTCATCTTTCGGGTTTTCGTCCACCCTCTTCTGCCAAACCTCTGCCTGTTCCTTGTACCATTCGGCAGGGTGGCTCTTTGCTATGAAGCTCTGTATCGTCTCGGCTTTGACGGTCTTGTCCTCCGTCTGCAGTGCAAAGGTCAGCAAACTACATATCAGTGTGATAGCTATAACAATAATCCTTTTCATTTCCTTTTTGTCGTTTGGTAAACTGGTCGTTTAGTCGTTCGTGACTGCGCTTCCAATTGTGAATTATGAATTGTGAATTGTCTTCGAGGGCGCTCTCATTATAGCATACACACAAGTGGGAGAAACGTTCGCCCCAAATACGTTTTTTTGATATGTTTAGGGGATTCGGGAAAAGAAAACATCCGCAACCTCAATGATTTGAAGTTGCGGATGCATAAATATAATAAGGAGTTGTGATTCCTATATTACTTGATGTACTCTGCCAGGTCGGTCAGACGCATGTCACCCTTGCGGAGGAAGGTGTCGTGCATAGCAAAGGCTGCAGCGAGCTCATGCTGGGTGTGACCACCCTTCTTGCTTGCGAACTTGAGATAGTCGCGGAGCATGGGCTGATAGTCGGGATGAGCCACTGCGATGAGTGCCTCGGCCTTCTGCATGTCGCTCTTGTGACGCAGGTCGGCCACGCCATACTCGGTGATGACGGCATCGATGTAATGGTTGGTGTGGTCGATGTGGCTTGCGAAGGGAACGATACTCGAGATGGCACCACCCTTGGTGGTACTGCCACAGGTGAAGATAGAGAGGTAAGCGTTGGCTGCGAAGTCGGCCGAACCACCGATACCGTTCATCATCTTGGTACCGCAGATCTTGGTGGAGTTGACATGACCGTAGAGGTCGCACTCGATGGCGGTGTTGAGGGCGCATACGCCGATACGGGCGATGACCTCGGGACAGTTGCTGATCTCTGAAGGACGAACAACGAGCTTGTCCTTGAAGAAGTCCATATTGTCGTAGATATCCATCAGACACTCGTTGGTGACGGTGAGCGAACAGGTAGAGGCGCTGAGCACGCGACCCTGCTTCATCAGTCCTACGGGTGCATCCTGGAGCACCTCGGTGTAGATGTTGAAGTTGGGCACCTCGGGGCACTGACCCAGTGCACCGAGCACTGCGTTGGCACCGCTACCTACACCACTCTGCAGGTTGAGGAAACTTGAGGGAATGAGACCCTGCTTGAGGTTGTAGAGCAGGAAGTCGGCTACATTCTGACCGATCTGTGTGGTGATGGGGTCGGCATCCTTGAAGGCACGAGCCTCGTCGGGGATGTTGCACTCCAGTACACCGAGGACGCGGTCGGCATCTACCTCTACATAAGGCTTACCGATACGGTCGCTTGCCTTGCAGATGTTGATGGGCTTACGGAAGGGGTGGTCCTCAATCTCATATACATCGTGCATACCCATGCTCTTGGGGCTGTGGAAGGCGTTGACCTCCACGAAGATACCCTTCTTGGCCAGACGGGCAACGGTGGGAGAGATACCACCGGCAGCGGTGAGGTAGATGCGAGCCTTGCTACCTACCTTCTCGATGGCGCAAGCCTCGAGGATGGCCCAGGTCACCTCGCCTAGGTAACCCTGACGGATCTGGGTGGCCATGTTGGAGAGGTTGAGGTCGGAGTAGCGCATCTCATTGTTGTTGACACGCTTGCGGAAATCGCCATTGGTAGTGTAGGGAGCACGGTAGTCGATGGCCTGTGCATTAGCAAGTGCACCATCGCAACTCTGACCGGTGCTGGCACCCGTGAAGATGCTAATCTTGAAGGGACGGCCTGCAGCGTGCTCTGCCTCTGCCTTCTCTGCGATAGCTGCGGGGATACTCTTGGGAGCACCTGCGGGAGTAAAACCACTCAAACCAATGGTGTCGCCATTCTGAATCAAGGAAGCAGCCTCGGCTGCCGTAATCTTGTTGAAGTCCATAATATGCTTTCTATCTTATTATAATTTTCTAAAAAATCTGATTATAATTCTCTAAGTCTTTTTTGCAGTTCTCAAAAAATCGGGTGCAAAGTTACAAAATATTCACAATACCTTATATATTAATTACAATAATTTTTGCGATTATTGCACATATATGCGAAAAATGTGCTTTCCATGGCTATTTTGTACAAGAAGGTGAGGACAGATTTTCGGCCAAACCGCATAATCTGGCACAAAAAAAAGCAGCTACCTTCACAGGCAACTGCTCATAATAAAACTAAACCTTAACTATGAAAAAATCTAATGTACTGCAAAGGTAGTCCTTTTCTCGCAACCTGCAAACATTTGCCCGGATTTTTGCAGTTATTTTAACGCTTTTTAACGCGCAAGACATATTCACGGGCAGAAATTTGCAAAATCGGGCGAATTATAGTATCTTTGCGAGCGAATTTTGTCGTGCGTGTGCGCAAGCGCGTAGGCGTACGGGGCAGTCCCCCACCCCCGAGGGGAATGAGAACAAAGGGGGGAAAATAACAATGTTGGTCATACAGAACAATGTTTGTTATATAGAAAAAGAGAAAAGAATAAAGTGACCGGAGGAGAGGATCATCCAACAGAAGCAAGAAAAGAAATGAAGAAACTACTGATAGAGACCTACGGATGCCAGATGAATGTGGCAGACAGCGAAGTGGTGGCCTCCGTGATGGGCATGGCGGGCTACGAGCTCTGCGAGAATCTGGACGAGGCCGATGCTGTATTCCTGAACACCTGTAGCGTACGCGACAATGCAGAGCAGAAGATATTGAGCCGACTAGAATTCCTGCACAGCGAACAGCGCAAGGGACACAAGATGATACTCGGCGTGCTCGGCTGTATGGCAGAGCGCGTGAAGGATCAACTGCTCAATGAGCACAATGTGGACATCGTGTGCGGACCCGACTCATACATGTCGCTACCCGACCTCACGGCACAGGCCGAACTGGGACACAAGGCCATCGATGTGGAACTGTCGCTCACGGAGACCTATCGCGATGTGGTGCCCCAGCGCATCTGCGGAACTCACATCGGCGGATTCGTAAGCATCATGCGTGGTTGCAACAACTTCTGCCACTACTGCATCGTGCCCTACACCCGTGGCAGGGAGCGTAGCAGGGATGTGGAGAGCGTACTGCGCGAGGTGCGCGACCTGCACGACCGCGGATTCAAGGAGGTGACCCTGCTCGGACAGAATGTGAACAGCTACAAGGCTCCCCTCCCAACCTCACCGGGAGAGGAGGAGCGCTTTGTGTCGTTCCCCGAACTGCTGAGAAGGGTGGCCCGCGAGGTGCCCGACATGCGTATACGCTTCACCACGAGCCATCCCAAGGACATGAGCGACGAGACCTTGCGCGTCATTGCAGAGGAGCCCAATGTGTGCAAGCACATACACCTGCCCGTGCAGAGCGGTTCGGACCGCATACTGGGACTGATGAATCGCAAGTACACACGCGAGTGGTACCTGAGCAGGGTGGAGGCCATACGCCGTATCGTACCCGACTGTGCACTCACCACGGATATCTTCGTAGGATACTGTTCGGAGACGGAGGAGGACCACCAACTCTCGCTCTCGCTCATGCGCGAGTGCCAGTACGACAGCGCATTCATGTTCAAGTACTCCGAGCGTCCCGGCACCTATGCCAGCAAGCATTTCCCCGACGACATAGAGGAAGAGGTGAAGATACGCCGACTCAACGAACTGATAGCCTTGCAAAACGAACTCTCCGCACAGGCCAACCAGCGTTGCATAGGCAAGGAATACGACATCCTGATAGAGGGCGTGAGCAAGCGTTCAAAGGACCAGCTCTTCGGCAGGACGGAGCAAAACAAGGTGGTCATCATCGACCGTGCCAACCACCACATTGGCGACACCGTGCGCGTCAAGGTGACAGAGAGTAGCAGTGCCACGCTGAAGGGTGTGGAGGTGGGCTGACCCGCACACATTTTCTCTACCAACAAGGACACATCGACCAAACAATGAAGAACAAGAAGACCAGAATCAAGTTTCAGGCATTCACCAGCACCATCAGTTGCATACTGACCCTGCTCCTCGTAGGCATCACCGTGCTTACCGTGCAGTCTGCCCGAAACATCAATGCTTTCTTGCACGACAACTTTATCATGACGCTGACGCTGGGCGGAGGCAACGATGCCATGCTTGGCACAGACTCAAACCTGGCATCGCAGACGGCCAACATGCAACACAGTCTCCAGTCGGAGCGCTTCGTCAAGGAGGTGCGCCTAATCACTGCCAGCGAGGTACTGCAACAGCAGACAGCCGTCATCGGTGGCAACCCGGAAGACTTCCTGGGCTTCAATCCCTATTACAGCGAGATGGAGATCGACATACAGCCCGACTATGCCAACAGCGACTCGCTGAAACGCATCACAAGGGAACTGACTGCCAAGTATCCCCTCATAAGCGAGGTGAACTACGAGAAGGACATGATGGACAATCTCAACAAGAATGTGAGAAGGATCACCGTGGTACTGCTCACCTTGAGCGTTGCGCTACTCATCATACTGCTCACGCTCATCCACAACTTTGTCCGCATGAGCATCTACGCACGCCGTTTCCACATCCACACCATGAAACTGGTGGGAGCCGACTGGTGGTTTATCCGCCGTCCGTTCATGATGCGCAGTCTGTGGATAGGCGTCATCGCGGGCATCGTGGCCATAGGCATCCTCGTGGTGCTCACCCAGTGCCTCGCCGACTACGATGAGTTCTTCTCGCTCTGCATCACCCCGTCCGATGTGGTGCTCATGGCTATCATCGTGATGCTGACAGGCATCTTCCTGCTGTTGTTGAGCACATTCGTCTGCGTCAATCATTTCCTGAAGATGAAGGAGCATAAGTTGAATTATTAAAATGGTTCGATGACTCGATAACTCAACGATTCGACGACTCGAAATCTAAAATAACCGAAAAGCGAAGCGACCTCAAAACCGTTCCTTGCGGTTTTCCGCAAGAACCCAAAAAGATTAACATAAAAACAAGATATGAAAAAGAACAATTTTGCATTCGACAAGAAAAATTTCGTCCTCGTAGCCATTGGCGTGGCCATTGTCATCATCGGTTTCATCCTGATGTCGGGCGGTGGTAGCACGGAGGAGGCATTCAATCCCGATATCTTCAGCGTGCGTCGCATCAAGGTGGCTCCCGCTGTATGCTTCTTCGGTTTCTGCTTCATCGTGTACGGCATCATGCACGCACCCAAGAAGGTTGAGGTGGCTGAAGAGGAGAGCAAGGAAGAGGCAGAGGGCAAGGCTACGGTCTGAAAAGATAGCCGGCAAGCACCTTCTACATTAACCATATAGTTTCTCTTATTGTTTCTAATAGTTTCTATACGATGAACGAACTGCAAGCACTGCTCCTTGGACTCGTACAAGGACTCACCGAATATCTGCCCGTAAGCAGTAGCGGACACCTGGAGATAGGCAAGATGCTCCTGGGTGTGGACCCCGAGGCTGGCGGACTGACCTTTGATATCGTGGTACATGTGGCCACCGTCCTTTCCACCCTGGTCATCCTCTGGAAAGAGGTGGCATGGCTCTTCCAAGGCTTCTTCAAGATGCAATGGAACGACGAGACACGCTATGTCGTCAACATCCTCATCTCCATGATTCCCGTAGGCATCGTAGGCTTCTGCTTCAAGGACAGTATTGAGAGTATCTACGAAGGCAATGAGGCACTGCTCGTGAAGATAGTAGGCGGATGTCTGCTCCTCACGGCATTCCTGCTCATACTCACCTACTACTACAAACCCAAGGAGAAGGAGAACATCTCACCCTTGCACGCCTTCATCATCGGTGTGGCACAGGCTTGTGCCGTACTGCCGGGCTTGAGCCGAAGTGGTAGCACCATTGCCACCGGTCTGCTCCTGGGCAACAGCAAGCAGAAGTTGGCCCAGTTCTCCTTCCTGATGGTCATCCCGCCCATCCTGGGTGAGGCACTGCTCGACTTCAAGCATATCTTTGCACCCAGTGCTGAGTATCTGGCCAGCCATCCCGCACAGGCCACCCCCGACACCCTTCCCCTCATCATCGGTTTCGTATCGGCCTTCATCAGTGGATGCCTGGCCTGCAAGTGGATGATTGCGATGGTGAAGAAGTGCAAACTCATCTATTTCGGCATCTACTGTGCCATTGTAGGAGCACTGATGCTCATCCTGGCTTAATTGCTCCTCTCTCTCATCACACGAATCACAGATTTCAGACATACATATATACAAACATAGTGGACTTCATTTCAGGCGAAATACTATACTTTGACAAGCCCTATCGCTGGACATCGTTTGATGTGGTGGCGAAGGTACGCTGGCTCCTGTGCAGAAAGTTGAAGGTCAAGAAACTGAAGGTGGGCCACGCCGGCACACTCGACCCTCTGGCTACAGGCGTGGTCACAGTGTGCACAGGCAAGGCCACCAAGCGCATCGACGAACTGCAGGCTCACACCAAGGAGTATGTGGCTACGCTCCAACTCGGAGCCACCACACCCAGTTTCGACCTGGAGAAGGAGATTGATGCCACATACCCCACGGCTCACATCACCCGGGCACTCATCGACAAGGTGCTACCACGATTCCGTGGTCGCATAGAGCAGGTGCCCCCTGCCTTCTCTGCCTGCAAGGTCGACGGTGACCGTGCCTATAAGTTGGCACGCAAGGGACAGGAGGTGCAACTCAAGGCCAAGATACTGGTTATCGACGAACTAGAGGTGCTTTCCTTCGACCCCGAGCAGATGCAACTCACCCTTCGCATCGTATGCAGTAAGGGTACCTACATACGCGCCCTGGCCCGCGATATCGGAGAGGCTCTCCAGAGCGGGGCGCACCTCATAGCGCTACGCCGTACCCGCGTGGGCGACATACGCGTGGAGCAGTGTATGCAGGTGGCCGATTTTCTCGAATGGCTCGACAAGCAAGACATAGCAGTACCCAACGAATAAAAAAACAAACAAACGAAATATGAAACTCTCACAATTCAAGTTCAAACTCCCCGAGGAGCGCATTGCACAGTATCCACCCCGTTTCCGTGACGACTGCCACCTGATGGTGGTACACACGAAGAGTGGCACCATTGAGCATCATGAGCACTTCTGCGACATCCTCAACTTCTTCGACGACAAGGATGTATTCGTCTTCAACGACACCAAGGTGTTTCCCGCACGACTCTATGGCAACAAGGAGAAGACGGGTGCCAAGATTGAGGTATTCCTGCTTCGTGAGTTGAACGAGGATTTGCGTCTCTGGGATGTACTCGTGGACCCTGCCCGTAAGATTCGTATCGGCAACAAACTCTATTTCGGTGAGGACGACTCTATGGTGGCCGAGGTTATCGACAACACCACCAGTCGTGGCCGTACCTTGCGTTTCCTCTACGATGGTCCTCACGATGAGTTCAAGCGTGCCATCTATGCCCTCGGCGAGGCTCCCCTGCCCAAGCAGATCATCAAGCGCCCTGCCGAAGAGCAGGATCTGGAGGACTTCCAGTGTGTATTTGCGGAGAAGGAGGGTGCAGTGACGGCTCCCACTGCCGGTCTGCACTTCAGCAAGTCGCTGATGAAGCGTCTGGAGATAAAGGGTGTGGAGTTTGCATTTGTTACCATGCACTGCGGTCTGGGCAACTTCCGCGAGATTGATGTGGAGGACCTCACCAAGCACAAGATGGACAGCGAGGAGATGCATGTGGATGCACAGGCTTGCAATGTCATCAACAAGGCCAAGGAGACGGGCCACAAGGTGTGTGCCGTAGGTACCACCGTTCAGCGCGTACTCGAGACGGCTGTCAGTGCTGATGAGCGACTGAAGGAGTTTGACGGTTGGACCAACAAGTTCATCTTCCCTCCCTACGACTTCCACCT
>JAZQQX010000087.1:0-10506 GCA_045629325.1 Bacteroidaceae bacterium
TACGTTGCAAAGGTAAGCGGAAAATCGGGAACCACCAAATAGCAAGTCCGAAGTGTTAAAATCTAATATCTATTGATAATCAGCTGATTATCTCTATGTGTTTTTCGTTGTTTATGGTTGTTTTGAGGGCTCTAAATACAATAAGAGAAAGCAGAAGATCCTATGCTCGTCACACTACTAGGAATAGTGATGGAGGTCAGAGAGGAGCAATTAGAAAAAGCGGAACATGCAATTCCCTTGGTGCCATCCTTTAAGACTGCACTCGTGTTGCCTGGCATGGTACCTTTATATTTGTATGCCACTAGTCCTGCATATATAACTCCATCTGACTGGTTAGTATACCATGGTGTACCATGGAAAGCAGAAGATCCTATGCTCGTCACACTCTCGGGGATGGTGATAGAGGTCAAGGAGGAGCAATTCCAGAAAGCATAATCTCCGATACTTGTCACACTATTGGGGATACTGACAGAGGCCATGGAGGAGCAATATGCGAAAGCATGGTTACCCATGCTCGTCACACTACTAGGAATGGTGATGGAGGTCAGGGAGGAGCAACCTCGGAAAGCAGAAGATCCTATGCTTGCCACACCCTCTGAGAGGGTGACGGAGGTTAATCTAGTGCATTCATAGAACGCATTATCTCCTATGCTCGTCACGCTCGATGGGAGGGTGACAAAGGGTAGATAGGAGCAACTATAGAAAGCTTCTTGCCCTATGCTCGTCACACCTTCTGGGATGATAATGGATGTCAGGTAGGAACAGCCATAGAAAGCATAATCTCCTATGCTCGTCACACCTTTAGAGACATTCACAGAATTAAAAATCTTGTAGTGGCTACCCCATGGTGCATTAGTAACATATGTCCCGTTATTAGTATAGTTTCTAGAATAATCACTCATCGCCCCTGTACCCTCAATCTTCAGCACACCCGTCGAGGTATCGAGGGTATAGGTTAAATTGTCTCCGCAACTGCCGGAATACACCGTGGCAAAAGCTCCTGTGATGCTCGCCATGAGCACCGCAAGCGTAAGTAGAAATCTCTTCATATAGTGATGTTGTTTATGTGTTTCTTATAGGCATATAGGTCTGCCTTATGCATACAAATGCATACGACCTTGCAAAAATAGTAAGTTCCAATGAATTGACCAAAAATAAATGATAAAAATCAGCTTGTTCCTCGGCAAAACCTCAAAGCGTAGCTTTGTTGGGGGAAGATATTCATCGAAGCAGAATAAGAGAAGGGACACAGAGCGACAGAGTACGAAGTACAAATTATGAATTGTGAATTGCAAATTGCAAAGGGGCTTTGCATGACGGGAGGAGGCAAAATTATACAGATTATTTTTTTTTAATAATTTTATTTGCATAATTTGTATAATCTTTCTCCCACTCCAAAAAAAAGTTTGATTTTGTAGTTTCACAGTTTCACGCTTTCACAGAGCCGGGGAAAAGAAGAGGGGAAAAAGGAGTGACAGGCAGAAGAAAAAGAGAACCGCAAGCATAGCCTAAGGATGTGGGCAGTGGGTATGGGCAATTTTTCTATGTGATACAGAGGGAGGCGGAATGGAATACGGGTGAGGGTGGATTGGAATACAAAGGTATGCTATTCAGACATACACATGTATTTGCACGAAATGAAGAATGGAAGGAAGGGTAGATTGTGGGGAGAATTGACTTCATCAGATTGATTTTCAAACATTTGGAAATCGAAGAAAAATGTTGTAACTTTGTACTCGGAAATAGTTCCAAATCAATCCTTAACTTATCTAAATATCATGAAAAACACCCAAGAAAACCCCGTCCTGAGCGCCAGTCTCTCCAATGAGATCCAGGACTTCATCATGGCGCACTATGAGATACGCTACAACACTCTGACCGCCTTGCCTGAGTTTCGCAAGAAGGGCTCCGGTGAGGCTTTCAAGGTGCTGGGCAAGCGTGAACTCAATACCTTATATATAATGATAAAGGCTGAGGACATTGAGTGCTCTGAGGCTGATGTGAAGCGTTTCCTCAACAGCGACTTCATCCCCGACCATCATCCCATGATGCACTACATGGAGACGCTTCCCGAGTGGGACGGTCAGGACCGTGTCACTCCCCTGGCACATCGCATCTCGCAGAGCCTCACCTTTGTCAACGGTTTCCATCGCTGGATGCTGGGCATGGCCTCACAGTGGATGGGGCGTGCCGAACTGTGTGCCAATGCCTTGGTGCCTATCCTCGTTAGTCAGGAGCAGGGACTGGGCAAGAGTACCTTCTGTCGCTCCCTACTGCCTCCCGAACTGGAATTCTACTACACCGACTCGCTGGATGTAACCAGAGGCAACCATGTGGAACAGCGATTGGGCACCATGGCCCTGATCAACCTCGACGAGTTTGACCAGATAGGGGCTGGCAAGATGGCCAAACTGAAGAATGTGACCCAGATGAAGACCTGCCAATACCGCAGACTGTACACCAACCAGTTTGTGATGCTCCCTCGCATGGCCTCCTTCATCGGTACTAGCAACAGCAACCAGCTCCTCTGGGACCCTACCGGCAGTCGTCGCTTCCTCTGTGTAAATGTGGAGAAGGAGATCGACAAGTCACCCATCGACCATGCTCAGCTCTATGCCCAACTCAAGGCCGAACTGCTTCGTGGTGAACGCTGTTACCTCACTCACGATGAGGAGCGCGAAGTGGAGCACGACAACCTCGGTTTCTACCATGTGCAACCCGAAGAGGATGTGTTCCGCCAGTGTTATCGTATCCCCGAGAGCGATGAGCCTTGCCAGGAACTCTCCGCCATGACCATCTTCACCCGACTCCAGCGACACAACCCCACTGCGATGCGTGCCTCCAATCCTCAGAAGTTTGGCCACACTCTGCTACAGATGGGAGTGAAGCGTGTGCACAATCGTGAGGGCAATCTCTATCAAGTAGTTGCAGTGTGACCAACACTGCAACTACCTCCTCCAAAATTGTGAAACTGTGAAACTACAAAATCAAACTTTTTTTTGTAAAATTTGGATGTCTTGACAAAAAGTCGTTACTTTGAACATCAATAGAAATATGCAACGGTTTTAGGTCGGGCTTTATGCCCTTTTTCGGTTGGACGGTTATATGGTACCGGACAATCGAATAACCAGACAACCGGACAACCGAACAACCGAAATACAATATGAACAAACACACTTGCCACTACGAACTCTACCACAATCCTTCGGCCTCTCCCAAAGGAGGGAAGTATATGCACGCCCGTCTTGCCGACAACGGAAAGGAAAGTATGGAGGATATGCTGGAACTGCTCTCCAGGCGTACCAAACTGGACACCCCATCGCTCAGGGCTGTACTGGAAAATTTCACAGACATCGTGGGCGAGGAACTGGCTCAAGGCAAATTTGTGCAAATAAACGGCCTTGGAGGCTTCCGAATGACGCTCAGTTGCCCGGACCATATCAAGGCCCCGGAAGATGTGAGAGGAGGCAGTATAGGGGTGAAGAGCGTGGAATATAGGCCCGACAAGCTACTATTGAAGGAACTAAGACAGAACAGCACCTTCCGACGCACACGAAACAAAAAGAATGTCAACGATGACTGGCAACTGGTGGTAGACACGGTGCGACAGTATTTCGCCGACCCGGAAAACAAAGGAAAGGCCATCTCTACCAAGATACTTTCCTCGCGACTCGAACTGACCCCGAAACGCGCCAGCGAGCGCCTTCACGAATTGGTGGCACGAGGCTATCTTACAAATCCATCTACCGACCCGCACCACCCTATGTATATGGCAGGGGAGGGGTTGAGCGATGAGCGATGAGCGTTGAGCGTTGAGCGATGAGAGTGGAGCGATGAGCGTGGAGGATTGAGCGTGGAGGGTTGAGAGTGGAGAGTGGAGAGTGGAGAGGTGAGAGAAAGAGAATATAAAACGACCTTATTTCCAGACTCCTATCTATATCCTCCCCTCGGGGAGTTAGAGGGGGCCATTAGTCCTTCAGCTTAGCCGCTTTAGGGACGGTTGGCTTCGCCGACCATTAGTCCTTCAGCTTAGCCCAGATGAACTCACGGTTGAGGCGGGCGATGTTGGCGATAGACTCGCACTTGGGGCAGACTGCCTCGCAGGCACGGGTGTTGGTACAGTTACCGAAGCCCAGCTCGTCCATCTTGGCCACCATGGCCTTGGCACGCTTGGCTGCCTCTACCTGGCCCTGAGGAAGCAGTGCGAACTGGCTTACCTTAGAGCTTACGAAGAGCATCGGCAGAGCCGCTGAACGGTGCGGATTTACGGATTAGGAATCAGGTGATTGGACTTGATGTATTCCCAAGCCTCTTCCTGCGTCATGGGGCGGCCATCTTTCTTGGGAAGCGTGACGTTTATCCGGGTGGGGAGAGCCAAGGACTTCATCCTGCGGTACACGTCCCGGGGCAGGAGCTGGCGGAAGTGGGCCAGGAGACGGTTGACGGTGGGGATGAAGGAAGGAAGTTGATCGTACTTCTGCTGGTACAAGGTACGATTGATCTCGCCGAAGGTCTTGATGAGCAAGGCAAGGTGCTCGTCGGCCGACTGGCACGGGGTGTGAACCTCGGCAGCATTGTCCCCATGCACAAAGAGCGCATAGCCACCATCGAGGAACATGTGCTGCTCCTCCTGATAGGCAGAACTGTAGACGGCCATCCAGTTGAGCAGGTAGAGGGAGTCCGCCAGTTCCTGGGGAACCTTGACGGGCGTGGCCTTGAATTCAAGCTTAGGCCAATCGGCATACTCGAAGCTTATCAGCGACGATTCCTCCGGCTCTATGGCAAAACTATGCTGAGGGTAGATCTCGCCGTGGTTGATGTAGAGACTCTTGTGGCAGGGTGCCTTGTGCGTCACATTGTAATCATCGGCAGATGTCCGTCCGTCGCCCTCGAAGCGGTAGATATCCACCAATTTCTGCTCCCAGCCGTTCCCATGTATGGGCGACATGGTGGTAAGTCGCCCCACCTTGATATCGGGCTCTCCGGCTTCCGTATGTTGTGAATAGACGCTTGTGGCCGCCAGCAGGCAGAGGGTAATGGTTGTGAGGATTCGTTTCATGGCGTTGTGTGTTTTGAATTTGACGGCAAAAGTAGGGAAACATGGCGAAGCGCCCAAATGCAGGCGTCATTTTTTGCGGGATAAGGCAGTCTTTTCCTATCTCCAGCCCTTCTCCTTGTCGTAAAGGTAGTGTTTTGCGAGGGGAATCCGGGTATCGTCGGACATCAGACGGTCGAGATCGTCAAGGTACTTGGCGAGCCGTTCGGGTGCGATCTGGGATTCGGGCATCTTGATGGTGAATCCACCGCCGCAATCCAGCGTAACGGGCTGGTCTTCGGATACGACTTCGATGGTGAGGGGATGACGCATCTCGTCCAGGATGTGGGTCTCCACGTAAAGGCGGTGGGCCAGTTCCTCCCACCCCTTGCCGTACTGGGCAAGGAGCCGACTGACGTGGGCATCGCTCTTCTTGCGTGCCGCGTCAGAGCTGTCACGATCATGCTTCGCGGTCACCACGGTGTCATTCAGGTTGATGGCCATGCGGAAGAAGGACAGTACGGCTGTTTCCTCAACATAGCCCTGTGGCACCTTGGTGAAATGCTGCGTCTGAGGGGTGTAGTAGTCGGCCGGATAGCGTATGCCACGGAACTCACGCCTCATGGCCTCGATACGGGGAACGAGGGCCTTGAGTTGTTCCGAGGACTCCTCCCTGACGGCCTTGTAGATCTCATACAGCAGGTCGGAGAGCCGTTTGCAACGCTCGCCGTGGCCGCTTATCTTGGCCTTCTGTTCGCCACAGAACAAGTAAAGCGTAGTGCCGTCACGCGTAATGCTGCCGTCATCGTAGGCCTTGGGCGCAGCACAACCCACGGCAGCACCAAGCATGTCGTTGATGAGTTCCTCCACATTGTCGGCCACGGGCAGACGATGGACCTCAGAACGGATGGAGTCAAGAGGATAGCCACGTCTCTCGGTAATGGAGCGGTACATCCTTTTGGCGATGAGATGCTGGTCAACAAGGCTGTAGCAGAGTGACAACTCCCCCATCATGGAGGGCATTTCCAGAAAATGCATGCGTGTGCCTTCAAACATTTTTTCACTCAGCTCCTTATCGTTCTGCTCGCTGTAGCCCATGATGGTGAAGGGCTCGGGACGATCCTGTGCCAGCACGGTCAGGCTGGTCAACAGGGAGAGGATGATTACGGATAATATTCTTTTCATAAATTTAAAATTGAAGATTAGTACCGATGCGATATTATTTTTTAAACATTAATTTCCACCAATTAAACATTTATTTATCAATAATTGACTTTTATCGCCCATCCCTCCCCGTGAACAGCTGTCCGAAGGGGGTGGCCAGAGCGTCCTTGGGCAATATCTCCTTGACCTCTGAAATGGGCAGCAGGTCGGTTCGGTAATAGTAGAAGAGGCAGCCCTGCTCCTGGGCGTGATTGTAGAGATAGCGGCGAAGCAGGGGTATGTACTCCTGTCGGCTGCGGTTCTGCCTGACGCTATCGGCATAGGCGCTGGCCTCGTCCACTTCCTTGTAGAACCCAGTGCCGGTCCATTCGTAACCGCGCTTCTTGGCGGTGACGTCGGCATGGCATCCGGGAACGGCAGGAATCCAGATGTGGATGTCACCGGCACGACCGTCGGGCGAAGTGGACAGGAGATCCATCATACAAGGTTTGTCCAGGTAGAACTCGTAGGTAAGCCGGCCGTTTTTGTCAACGGGGAGGTCGGCTATCTGGGTGTAATGGAATGACTGCAGGTCGTCGCGCAGACGCAGGATCCACCCCGTCCCTTCAATCTCCGGGGCATCGGTGACAGTGATGCTGAAGTTGGGCTTGCCAGGCTTGGTAGCCGGGTGGATATTCCTAATTTTGCCATGATAGTAATTGCAAAGGTCAAAGCGCTTTGTGTCCTTGGGCAGGGGTTCAAAGGCATAATAGCCACCATAGACACCTACCTCAACATCCTGGTCGTAGTGAAATCCTCCCAGGATGGGACGCAGTAGCTTGTAGTGGTTGCCGGCCTCGTCGATCAGGTAGTCTTCCTTGTCCAGCAGGTTGCTGTACCCCTCGTTATGATAGACTCTCACAACGGTTTCTTGGTCACCGAAATATACCTCGCGTATATCCAAGCCGGTACTGCCATTATCTTCCTGCTGGGGCTCCTGCCACACATTCCCCTTGATCTTGGGCAGGTAGGGCGATTTCCAGCGGGTCTTCTGGCGCACGACATTCAAGCACCGTTCTTTCCTGCAACCGCGGTTGAAGATGTCGCCGTCGCTGTTGGCTATCAGGTCTGGGAACAGGCTCAGGGAATAGCTCTGCCCGGGTACGACGAAGATGGAATGCCTCCTGCTCTCTTCCTTGCCGTCGGCATCCACACAGCGGAAACGGACGCCGGCGAGACGGTCCAGCATCACCTCGTAGTGTATGCGGCCATCCTTGACAGGCACCTGCGCCACGGGCTTGGCACGGTCGGCAAAGTGAAAGTACTTGTCTGCCATATAGATGTTGACATGGGTGATGTTCTCCGAATTCCTCAGTTCAAGGTCGAGGACAGATACGCCCTTGTACTGGGCCAATACGGCCAGGCAGGCCAGCAGGCAGAGGGTGATTGTTGATAGAATCCGCTTCATGGTGTTATTCAAATTTATACTTGTTTACTACTAAGGAGTTAACGGGAGTTAATAGGAGTTATCGGACGAATGATGAAATGTCGGCTAAAGTATTATATCCGGTGTGACGGGGCTTGAAGACGCCGCCGTTGGGACCAATCTCGGCGTCAATACAGAAACCATAATAGGATCGTACGGCCTTGCCGTCCTTTTGTGCCGGGGTGAAGCGCATGTGTTTCACGACCCGAAGCACTTCGTCGCCCAAGGCAGGATGCGGTTCTGTCAGCGTCCTGCAATCGGAGAGGTTGCCATCCACCTCAACTATACCCAAGACGAACACCTCACCCTGGGCATTATCCCTCAATGCGGCCTCGGGATAGATGAGGTTACGCAAAAGGAAGTTGTCAAACTCCTCGTACCACCCCAGGTAACGAGGTACTTCATCTACAGTCGCCACATAGTACTGGGCCAAGGATTCCCAATCGGATATGCGATGAAGGGTACCTTCGGAACGAACGGCGGAGGGTGTTTCCAGACGAGTATCCATGACGGGCTCTATGGGTTCTTTGGCGGTTACCGCGAGGTCTGATGGTGCACTCACCGCCTGTTCATCGGCAGGCTCCGCCTGTGCAAGGGTTTTCTCCCGAAGAACGGGTCTTGCAATGTCAACATGAGGGGCGGGAAGCACGGCAGGAGGCAGCAGGGTGGTATCCGTCGGACTTTCGCCGGACTCTTTACTGGAAGCAGTTGATTCGGTTGTAGCTGAAGGAACGCCGGGCACATCAATTTTCTTAGCCAGTTGCGGTTTACCTTCGTCCTTCTGTCTACCCACAAAGAACACCAATAGGAAAAGGGCTGCCACGGCAGCAACGATGC
Organism: Bacteroidaceae bacterium; assembly: GCA_045629325.1. Classification (GTDB taxonomy): domain Bacteria; phylum Bacteroidota; class Bacteroidia; order Bacteroidales; family Bacteroidaceae; genus Physcousia. The sequence continues at coordinate 8,502 of JAZQQX010000087.1, forward strand.
CGGCCCTACGGAGATAACGAGGCTTCGGTCGGGTTGCCTCAAGACGACCAAAGAGTCGGTCGTTCAGGTCTGCCGGCATTGGGGGCAATTCTGCCTGGCTGCGACGGACGGCTTCACGCAGAGCCTTGTCCCTATGCTGCATTTTCTCAATCTCTCTCATCGCTTACCCTCCTTATTAATTAATTTGTACAACTTATTCCTGATGCGACACAGTCTCGATGCCACGGTGCTGGGCAGGGAGTCGGTGACGAAGGCTATTTCCTTGAGCGACAGTTCGTCGTAGTAGAACATGGAGATGAGGGACTGTTCCTCTACGGGCAGAAGGTGGACAGCCTCCAGCAGACGGTCTATGATGGCGTCTTCCTCGCTCTGCATCATCTCGTCTTCCGCTTCACCGACATCCAGCTTCTCCAACTGTTCGTCCAGGTAGCAGACATAGTGATGCCGCTTGCGCAGATGACTGACGGCCGAGGTGTAGGCAATGTGCTCCAGCCAGGTGGCCAGCGAGGATTTCTGTGAATCGTACAAACGGATGTTCCCGAAGGCCTTGACCCATACATCCTGGTAGAGTTCCTCGGCATCCTCGCGCTGGGGGACCATCCGGGCAATGACGGTAAAGACCATGCCGCCATAGCGTTGCACGAGCTCCCGGCAAGCCTCGTCGCTTCCGCCACGAACTGCCTCCAGCCATTGTCTATCGTCCTTCTGCCGCTCCATTTTCAGTCGTTCTACCTATATATACGCAAAGGCACGCAAAATATTGCAGGTTTCTTGCCACAAAAGTTGCATTCTTTTGTTTTTTGGTGAAAGGCAGGTGAAGGGTTGGTGAAGGGTCGGTTACTATTAACACACAGATTTGCAACACATTAGCCCATCACATGAAGGGTTAGAAGAAAATAAAAGGATTCTCCTACCCTTGCAGGCAGAGGAATCCTTTTTATTATATAAGGTACTTACGACCTTAGTCCTTCAGCTTAGCCGCTTTAGGGCGGTTGGCTTACGCCGACCTTAGTCCTTCAGCTTAGCCGCTTTAGGACGGTTGGCTTCGCCGACCATTAGTCCTTCAGCTTAGCCGCTTTAGGACGGTTGGCTTACGCCGACCTTAGTCCTTCAGCTTAGCCGCTTTAGGACGGTTGGCTTCGCCGACCTTAGTCCTTCAGCTTAGCCCAGATGAACTCACGGTTGAGGCGGGCGATGTTGGCAATGCTCTCACACTTGGGGCATACTGCCTCGCAAGCACGGGTGTTGGTACAGTTACCGAAGCCCAGCTCGTCCATCTTGGCAACCATTGCCTTGGCACGCTTAGCAGCCTCTACCTGACCCTGGGGGAGGAGAGCCAACTGGCTTACCTTAGATGATACGAAGAGCATAGCAGAACCGTTCTTACAAGCTGCTACACAAGCACCGCAACCGATGCAAGTAGCGCAGTCCATAGCCTCGTCGGCAGCCTCCTTAGAGATGAGGATAGCGTTGGCATCCTGTGCCTGACCGGTACGAACGCTGGTGTAACCACCTGCCTGGATGATCTTGTCGAAAGCGGTACGGTCTACCATACAGTCCTTGATGACAGGGAAACCTGCAGAGCGCCAGGGCTCAACGGTGATGGTGTCGCCATCGTTGAACTTACGCATATAGAGCTGGCAGGTAGTAGCGCCACGCTCGGTCTTACCATGAGGTGTACCGTTGATGTAGAGTGAGCACATACCGCAGATACCCTCGCGGCAGTCGTGGTCGAACACGAAAGGCTCCTTACCCTCGTTGATAAGCTCCTCGTTCATGATATCGAGAGCCTCGAGGAATGAAGTGTCATCTGGAATATTCTTCAATTCGTGGGTATCGAAGTGACCCTTATCCTTAGGACCATTCTGCTTCCAGTATCTAATTGTGAATGATATTTTAGCCATTTTTAGTTCTTGTAATTACTTGTTTGTACCTTGATTATCTCATAGTCAAGACGCTCCTTGTTACGTACTGGGGTAGTGTCAGCATTACCCTGGTAGTCCCA
>JAZQQX010000088.1:0-5385 GCA_045629325.1 Bacteroidaceae bacterium
CTATATATCGTCGTTTTACCCTGTAACTATTGCTTTGAAAGGTTTTGGCAAAACAAAAGCACCTCACGGGAGGGTGAGGTGCTGGGAGTATAGGGGACTGTGTTCAGTCTTCTGCAACCTCCGTCGCCGCCTCTACCGCAAACTGACTGGCCAGGATGGCAGCGGCACAGACCTGGACGAGCTGGTGAATGGCCTGTGCCGATAGACACACAAAAAAAGCATCCCGGTAAGGGGATGCTGTATGGGGAGTATAGCTGTTGCTGATATGTTTCAAGATACTTCCCAATTATCTCTTGAACTTGACAATACAGTCTATGCACACAGGCTTTCGTGTAAATTCTTCGACAAAGACGTTTGCAGGATGCATGTCTTCCAGAACAAGACGGTCGGAGATGTAGTTGACTTCTGTACTGTCACCATTATCTGTAAATCCTTTTGCAGAAACCATTGCGTCGATTTCCTTTTTCGTGGCAAGTCGCAAACAACCGATGTAGGGCTGGGTGAGAATGATTCGGAATAGTCCGTCTGTATCACGGGTAAAACCGATGACTCGCATGATAGTCTCTGGAAACAGATAGTTGTGAAGGGCGATGGCCTCAAGTGCTCTACCGAGGGTTGCATAGATGGAGGTGCGTAGTTTCGTGACGGCAGTATCTCCTGTGTTATAAAACACTTTTGCTTCAGCCCCTTGAGCTATCATGGAACCATAGTTTTCTGTAAGCCACCTCTCTGCCTCAGGTATCCATACACCTTTGGCTTCTGCCCACTTTTGCAGTTGAAATTCTTGTTCCTGGTCTATTTCCCAGTTTGTTGGCGTACCTTGAATCTGATTCGAGAAACGGCTACGTTCGGCAGAGAACAAATCTATTTGACTTTGCTCTCGCTTGCACGTTCCTTGGCTGCCTGAAGCATGGCAACCTGCTGCAAGGCCTTCTCGCGTGTAGTTACATACGGTGAGCGCCCCAATGAGGAGCGGACCAGCCGAGCAGACTCCTGCATGCTCTGGTTGATTAAATTGAGGAAAGTCTCTTGACCCATTTTCTATTTCGTTAACAAACTTATCTATTTGCTGTATGACCTCCGTAGAGAACCCATTGGCATTGATTGAAAGAAGTAAATCATCCATCTGATCTCGTCCTTGCTTTTCAACGGCAAAGATAAAACTATTCCCTGAACCGGCAAAACATAATCACGGAATTCTTCATAATGTCGCTTGTTTTTAGTGTTTTGTATGTTCTATTTTATGCCTTCAACCTACGGGAAATATCTACCAACAAGGTCAGTGCGGCCCAGGTGACGAGTGAGACGAATGAACCGCCAATCAATTGAACCAGGGCTAAGGGAACACACATTTCCGTATCTGATTCCAGTGTACCTTTTGCTATCAGCGCACTGAAAAGCATGCCTGACAAACTGAGGTTTGCAACAATCTTCAGGAATTTCTCAATCAATGTGATCTTCATGGGGCATTATGTTTGAATTGTATAAATATAAGGAGGTTAATGTTCTCTCATTTCGCTATACTGAACATCACGGGAAGGTGGTAGTAAGAACGGACGGTTTTGCCGTTGTGCTGCGCTGGCTTCCACTTGGGCATGGACTTGAGGAGGCGGATGGCTTCATCTGAAAGGGCATTGTGGGGCGAACGGGTGATGCTGATCTGACCTATCGAACCGTCCTTTTCCACCACGAATTTGGCCATCGCACGGCCTTGTATGCCCTGCTCCTTGCATTCGGCGGGGTATTGCGTGTGGTCGTATATCCATTGATAGAGTGCCTCTTCGCCGCCGGGGAAGGAGGGCATCTGGTCGGGGTAATTATAGATGTGGTTGTCATCGGTGGCGGCTGCATCGGCAGCCAGTAACTTCGAGTCGAGCATCACTTCATCAGTCATGGTGATGACTTCCACTTCATCCACTACTTTCACAAAGCCGAACCTCAGCTGAGGGAAGCGCTTCTGCAGGGCTTCCTTCTCCTGGGCGGTTAGTTCGCCACCCTCTATCTGGAACTGATTGATACGGATATCGTCCATCCACTCGGGCAACTCGATGTGGCCGATGAAGGTGAGGGACAGGCGGTTGAGGGACTTGATGCTCCTCAGTGCCTCAGGCACTCTGCTGATGCGGAGATCCAGCCCCTGTCCTCCATCCTTGTTGGCTTTCATTTCCATCTCCTGTGCACGGAGATCCTGCCCCTCGCTGATGCGCACCATCCAACCGATCTGCGGAACGAGCGCCCTGGTCATGAGGTCCTCCTTCATACCGACGAATCCGGCATAGAGGCGCATGGGTGTCTCGGTGGTTCTGCCGTCCTCGTGTATGAAGATGTAGCGGAAGGGCACATCCACTATCTCACTGAGCATCTGCTTGTTGTGCGGAATGGTTAAGGAGATGCGCTTGCCCTCCTTGTCGAAGGGGAAGAGATGGAGGAACCAGCCATCCAGCATGGTGGGTTTGTCCAGACTACACCCACCGCCACGAAGGCGCTCGGGCGTCATCTTCATCACCATGTCCTGCCAGTAGGATTGGTTGGGATGGCCTTCGGCGGCACGCACGAACTCGGTGAGGATGGGGTCAAGGTCGCGTGTCCACCACCTCATGTCGTAGGCCTCCAGTGCCATGGCCTTGTCGTGCACCTTCTGCCAGTCCTCAGGTGTGCCCTGGAGGGTGATGCTGGGGATGCCACAGGAGACACCTATCACGATGTACTCGAAATACTCCTTCATCACGTCCATCAGTGTGATCTGCGAGGCGATGCGCTCGGTAGGACCGCTGGTGGTGAAGTCGGCCGTGATGGTCTGGGCAATGCCGCCCTTGCTGCTCTCTGCAATCTGCGTCTCAAAGCCGGCAAAGATGCCTTCCCAGTTGGGGTCGCCGGAAAGCAGGTCCTCACTTGTCTCGACTACAAGAGACTGTTTGCCCTGATGGCTGACCAACTTGTCGCGCAGTTCCTCGGCATGCTGGTTGACATAGTGGCTGAAGCCCTGGGCAATGACCAGCCACACCATGTCGGGCGAGAGCACCAGCGGACGATGTTCGGCAAAGCTCCGCACGATGGTGCTGAAGAGCAGGTCCTGACCACCGTAGGCCATGCGGTCGTTCTGGAAACTGCTGGCTACCAGTCCCTCTTCGGGATTCGTCAGATTCTTGTCATTGGCCAGCGCTCTGGCCAACCATTTGCCATCACCCAGGTATTTAGGATAGGAATTGATGACGGACAGGTTCTCATCCACGGTAAAGGTAATGGAACCCTTGTCGCGCTTCAGGATGATGTCCTTCTGCTGTGCCATAAGATGAGTGGCAATGAAGGAAAGGATGAGTATGGAAAGAAGTTTTATGATTTTCATAATTGGAAAAGTGTCTATTAGTGAAATTATTGGATTCTGAACGCTATGGGCAGGTTAAAGTAGGAGCGGACGATTCTGCCGTTGTGGCGTCCTGGTTCCCATTTCGGCATGGACTTGACGAGACGGATGGCCTCTTTCGACAAGGCTTCGTGGGGAGAACGGGTAGCCTGGGCAGATTCTATCGAACCATCTTTCCCAATCACCATCTGCACCATCACTCGGGCTTGTACACCCTGATCCTTGCACTCTTCCGGATATTGCATGTGGTCGTATACCCATTGATACAGTGCCTCATCGCCTCCAGGGAAAGACGGCATCTGTTCGGGAACCTCGTAGATGTGGTCTTCGCCGTAGTTGAGAGTGGCCGAAGATGAGCTGCCAAAACCATTATACGCAGCGCCCGTACCGTTTAAACCACCGGCTACCATGTTGCCCTGACCTCCAGTGATGATGTGAATGGGAGGATCGGTTAGGGTGATGACTTCTTCTGCGGAGGCCTCTTCTGCCAGCTCTTTCGTGGATTTATCCTCGGCATCATGTCCTGCCCCATCGTCAGCAGGCTTGGGGACGGGCTTGTCTTTGCTCCTTTCTGTATTTTGGGCGAGAAACTGCTCTTCGTTGTTTAGTTTCATGTTGTCTGCAAGTGTCGTAGTGGATTGCGGCTTGTCGTCAATGTTTTTTTCGTTGGAAACAGACACCGTTTCCTTGTCTGTATTCTCTGCCAACTGCCTGTCTGCTACCTTGTTTGGAGAGGACATGACTGCCCACACGCCGAATGCAATGGCAATAACGGCGGCAGCGGTCCACCACCAGCGCAAGGCACTGTGTTTTGGGGACTTAGTGGGTGTCTCGGCAGGAGTGTTCGCTGCTATGTTCTTCTTGCTGAACTCCTCCCAGGCAGCCTCTGCATCGACAGGCTGGTCGAGTTCTGCCATCATGGCTTCGAGCTGATCGTCGGTGTAGTTCTCCGGATGCTGCTGCATGTCCAGGAACCGTGTTTTCTTATCGTCTGAAGGTTTCATTTCTTGTTCGGATTAAAATGTTCTTTGATGATGTTGGTAAGATGTGACAGATGTTTCCATACGGCCACCTTGCTGATGCCCTCGGCCGAGGCAATCTCCTCGTAGCTGCATCCCATGGTGAACCGCAGGTCGAAGATGCGGCGTTCCTGTTCGGAGAGGGAGCGCTGGGCAAAGTCGATAACCTCATCCAGACGTTCGTCCTCCTCATTGTCTTCCTGATAATCGGCATAACCCTCTGCCATCAAACGCTTTACCTCTTCGTGTCGTAGGCGTTTGATGCACTGGTTGCGAACGCTTGTCAGCAGGTAGCGTTCCTCTGTTTCAGGCAGCAGCATGGTGTCCCCACTGAGCAGGCGCTCAAAGATGTCGCTGACCACATCCTTGCTCTCCTGTTCATCGTACAGCATGGTGCGCGCCACGCGGTACATCTTGGGATAGTGCTGCACGAACAGCCTTTTTATCTCTTCGTTTTTCATCTTTCAGTCACATCCTTTACCCCTTATACCTTTCAGGCGGTGAAAAGACTAACCACTAACCTGTATTTTCTTTGTTTTTCAAAAAAAAGACTCTCTTTGCAGAACGAAGTTAAGACTATTCCCTGAACCGGCAAAACATAATCTCAAAATTCTTCATAATGTCGCTTGTTTTTAGTGTTTTACTTTTGCACGTTTACAAAAGTATGTGCGTGGATGGTTGACTTTTTTACAAAGAAAAAAGCATCCCGGTTGGGGATGCTGTATGGGGGAGTGAGAATCTGGATGTTGTCAGTCTGAGGCTTTGCCCTTTCCTGCTCTCACTTACTCGCAGCCTTGAACTTCGCTCTAGCCTGCTCCCGCTCGGCAAAGCTGATGCAAGCATCGCTCTGCTCTCGCTTACTCGCAGCCTTCTGCAACCGACAAATGGGAGTCCTCATCGGATGTGGGATATTCCTTGGGCGCGGGTTCCCAATAGACGCTGTCCTCTGACTCTGTACGGGAGCAGAGGCCGGCATTGGCAAACATGCCCTCGAAGCTGAGA
>JAZQQX010000089.1:0-14813 GCA_045629325.1 Bacteroidaceae bacterium
TTCTGCTGAAATCAATACTTGAATTCAGAACTCTTCACATAGATCTTATAGTCCTTGATGCTTTCAGGAGCTCCGCTCCCCATACGGGGGAGAATTTGGAAACCAGTAATGGTCTGATCCTGGTTGAGGTCGATCACGATGTGGTGAGGGAACTTCACGCCCTGATTTGTGCTCCAGTAAGTACTCTCCTGAAGGTCGAATATCTTGTCGCCGTTCTTGTTACCGCTACTTACATCCTCATCGTCAGCATAAGCGATAGACCAAGGCTCGCGCGAGAGACGCTTTCCGTTGGCATCGAGGAGATACAACTCTGCTATACAGCAGTACTCACGGTCCCAGTGGCTGTTGAGAGCCTCGATGCAGAAGTAACGGCCACTTACGGGCTTGTCAAACTTCACTTCCTGCCATCCGTTACCCTTCTTCAGGCTACCGCTGTGAACAGCCTTCTCGCCCGAGAGGTCAAGCTTCTGACCCTCCAGTCTGTGAGTCTGAGGACCAGCAAGATTCAGTTTGTCGATGATAGGCTTCTCCAGACCTTCTACCCATGCCTCCTTAGGACCGACAACATCAGTAACAATGATCTCGTTCACGCCCTTCTTCAACCAACAGCCAGGCATATAGAGTGTCTGCTGAGGACCAATCTGCCAGAAACGGCCAATGGCATGACCATTGACATAAACCTGTCCCTTGCCAAAATGCTCCATGTTGATGAAGGTGTCGCCCACCTTATTTAATGTAAAGGTAGCACGGTAGTTACCACGCACACCCTTGTTCTGCTCAGTCACGGGCACATACTTCATCTCAGTCTGTGTCTTGTAGTCATCGGGCAGACAGTAGATGTCCCAGCTCTTGAGGTTGATGTTCACCTGTGAGTTGTCCGACATGTTGTAGGTCAGTTCCACCTTCTCGGTGATACCCTTGAAGTCCTTGATGGCACGGCCAAAATTGATACGGCCAAGAGCCTCTACATAGATGTCCAGCACATCGCCCTGCTTCATGGCGGGGAGGTTGAGTGTGCTCTCACGGTTGATACGGTCAATCTTGCCAATATACTTCTTGTTGATGAACACCTGTGCGTAGTCGTGAGCCTCGGTCACCTTAAGCACACTTTCCGATTCGATATTCTGTGCAATGCGAGTACGGTAGAGCAAGCATCCCCAACCCTGATCCAGAGTCTCGAAAGTCTGCAATGCGCCACGCTCGGTAGTAGGTTTGGGCAGATTGTCGTAGAGAGGAGCCACCTCCTTGAAGTCGAGTCGAGGGATAGAGATGACGGGGAACTCCTTTGGAATGGCAGGGAGCTTCTTGCCGTCATTGTACTTCGCCATCATCTCACGCAGTTCGAAGTACTTGGGCGTAGTCTGTCCAGCCTCGTTGATGGGCGCATCGTAGTCGTACGAAGTCACATCGGGAGCAAAACCGGGAGAGTTGGCACCAGCCCAGTGACCCCAGTTGGTACCTCCGTGAGTCATGTAGAGAGAGAAGGAGATGCCACGGTCCAGCATGTCGCGCATACCGTCAACCATAGCCTGTGCACCACGGGTCTCATGGCGTCCACCCCATTTGTCAAACCATCCACTCCAGAACTCAGAGCACATAAGAGGCGATTCGGGGCGCAACTGCTTCAGCTTGCGAAACTCGTTGTCGATGTTGGCACCCGTACCGAAGTTCATGGTCCATGTCAGGTCGTCCAGACCATTCTTTGTGAAGTTGCTACTCCAGTCACACTGGAAGAGCTCCACCTTGTCGAAACCACTCTCACGGATGATGTCGCGCACCTCGCTGATGTAAGGCTTGTCCTCACCATACGAGCCATATTCGTTCTCCACCTGTACCATGATGATAGGTCCGCCCTTCTCGATGGTGAGGTCGCCAATCTGTTCGCCCACCTTCTTCTCAAACACGCGCAGACGCTCCATGAAGAAGGGATCCTGCTCGCGCAGACGGATATCCTGCTTCTTCAGCAGCCACCAGGGCAGACCGCCCATCTCCCACTCGGCACATACATATGGACCGGGGCGAACGATGACATACATGCCGTTCTTCTGAGCCAGCTGAACAAATGCACGGAGATCGTTGTTGTCGGTGAAGTTGAACTCGTCCATCTTCTGCTCGTGGATGTTCCAGAACACATATACGCAGAGCGTATTCATGCCCAGTGCCTTGCACATCTTGATACGCTGATCCCAGTAGGGACGAGGTATACGGGGGTAGTGCACCTCCGCCGCTTTCACTACGAAAGGCTTTCCGTTGAGCAGGAAAGTCTTGTTACCCACCTTGAAACTCTCGCCTTTGGCCATGGCAGGAGTAGAGGTGGCGAGCATACCGGTAGCCAGAACGGCCAGACCGATGCTACGCAAACATTGCTTAATTTTTTTCATTATAAGTAAGATTAATTTGTGTTTTCGTCTTGGTATGTAATATAACAAGTCCAAAATTACACCTTTTTTTTCATATCTCAAAAAAAAATACTGACCAAATTAGTTTTACGAAGGATATTTTCACTAATTTTGTATTGAATATAAACAATCGTATCTATGGCAGTTGTTAAGTGTCCCCATTGTGGCAAATATATAAGTTCTACCGTTGATAAATGTACGGAGTGTGGAGGAGTCATTTCCGCCGAGTCAGTTTCGGATGCAGAAGGTCATGAATTGGATGTTGTAGAAGGACTTGAAGATGAGGTTGAAACTAATGTTTCACGCTTCCGTCGCATGGATCCCCGTCAGTGGTTCCATCTGTCTCCTCGCCGTATTGTTGTTCTCTGTGTTTTAGCCCCCTTCATTGTGGGTGCTATCTACTTGGTGATAGCCGACTTGCGTCGTGCCCGTGCACTCGAGCAGCGTGCCTACAATCGTTTGGAGAACTGCACCGATCTGCTGTTCTATGAAGACTTTATTGTTCGTTTTCCTGACAGTAAATATATTGACGAAGTGCGTGACAGATACCACAGCATGAAGGTTGAGCACGAGATGTTCTTCAAGGAGGCTGCTCAGGGAAGTCGTCCCGAGTTGCTCGCTTTCATTGAGAAACATCCCTCCTCTCCCTATCGCGTGGTATGTGAGCGTCGCATCGACTCGCTGGACTGGACCGATGCATTGACAGCCAACACATTAGAGTCCTATACCAGTTATCTTGCACAGCACCCCGAGGGTATCTTCATGAGCGATGCCACCGATGCGCGCAATCAGCAGTTGCGCCTTGTCGTCACGCCCGAGGAGACCAGCATCCTTCGTGGTGCAGTCGACAATTTCCTTTCAGCCATGACGGCCCGCGATGCCTCCCGCATCGACGAGTTGACCCGTGGTTCTGTCAATTTCTGTGGCATGACGGAGTCGACGGGTGAGAATGTGGTTGAGTACTACAAGCAAAACATCCACAAGGACGATGTCCTGGGCGTACATTTCCAGTTGGGTGGCACCAACATCAACAAGCGTAGCGTTTCTGGTAGCGATGCCCTGACCTACAATCTCTATTCAACGGCCACTGCCACCATCAATCGCTCCTCGCTCGATAGCGCCATGGTTGTCAACTACAAGGTGTCAGCAAGTTTCTCCCCCGAGCGTCGCATCACCTCCATCTCCGTTACTCCCATTGTTGATGTGCCTGTAGAAGAAACGGCTAATTGATGGTAGGATATCTCTATCTGGTAGTTGTTCGTTTGGCTCTCTCTTCTCTTTGCTAATACACGCGCTGGCCAAATATCTTGCTACCCACTCTCACGAGTGTGCTACCATGCTTTATGGCAATAGGGTAGTCGTCGCTCATACCCATGGAGCATTCCTTGAATGAGGGCATGTCAGCGAAGAAAGTTTCTTTGGCCTTGAGGAAGAAGGTGTGAGCCTGCTCAAACTCGTTGGCTATCTGGCTCTCGTCGTCCACATTGGATGCCATGCACATCACGCCTGCTATCTCTACATGGTGCATCTCCTTCCACAGCCCCTCCTCCAGTAGTTGCCATGCCTCTTCGCAGGTCAGTCCAAACTTTGTTTCCTCCTGTGCCACATGCAGTTGCAGGAGTATTCGTATCACCCTGTCGTTTTTGCCCGCCTGCTTCTCTATCTCCTGCATCAGTTTGAGACTGTCCACAGCATGTATGAGCGACACATAAGGTGCCATATACTTCACCTTGTTGGTTTGCAGATGCCCTATGAAGTGCCATTCGATATCCTTGGGTAGAGCCTCGTGCTTGAGTTCCAGTTCCTGCACATGACTCTCTCCGAAGATTCTCTGTCCCGCATCGTATGCCTCTTGGATAGCCTCTGCAGGGTGATATTTAGATACCGCCACCAGTTCTGTTCCTACTGGCAACTCACTTTTGATTGCATTTATCGTAGACGATATACTCATTTTTCTTTGATTTGCTTATGCAAATTTACAACTATTTTTCGTAACTTTGTCACGAAATACGAAAAACTTACAGTTATCGTGAAAAACAAAATCCTTTTTCTGCTATTTATGTTGAGTTCACTGTCCCTGTCTTCCCGTCCCCGCACTATACACCTTAAATGGTTGCATACCAGCGATGTACATGGTGCAGTGTTCACTTACGATTTTCTCAATCATCGCACCACACCCGGCGGTCTGTCTGCCGTATATGCATACAGTCAGTCCCTTCGCAAGAAGTTGGGCGACCGTCTCATCCTGACCGACGGAGGCGACTGCTTGCAAGGTCAGCCCACAGCCTACTATTACAATTATATCAACACCACCTCCCCACATCTCATAGCCTCTGTGATGAATGAGATGGGTTATGTGGCTGGCGCTTTGGGCAATCACGATGTGGAGACAGGCCATGCCGTATATGACCGTTGGATAAAGCAACTCCGCTTCCCTATGTTGGGTGCCAATGTGATAGACAAGTCCACCAACCAACCCTATCTCAAACCTTATGAAGTGATAGAGCGCGAAGGTGTGCGCATCGCTATCCTCGGCCTCCTCACACCCGCCATACCCAACTGGTTGCCCGAGCAACTGTGGTCCGGTCTTCGTTTTGAGGAGATGACCGAGAGTGCCCGCCGTTGGGTCAAGATCATTCAGGAGCAAGAGCATCCCGACCTTCTCGTTGGTCTCTTCCATAGTGGTTACGACAACGGTATCGTCACCTCCGACTATCGTGAGAATGCCACCCTGCAGGTAGCCCGTGAAGTTCCCGGTTTCGACCTCATCCTCTATGGCCACGACCATCGTCAGGCCATCAATGAGATCACCTCTGCCGATGGTAGCAAGGTAGTCTGCATGGGTCCCTCCAGTCTGGCCACGAGTGTCGTTGAGGCCGACATCACGCTCCGTGTTTCCGACGGTAAGGTTGTGAGCAAGGATGTCAAGGGGTCGCTCCACCGCGTCTCCCTCTCCGATGCCCCTGCCACCCATCTCTTTGAGATGCAGTTCTCCGATGAGCGCCAGGAACTCACCTCCTGGCTCGACCAACCCATCGGTACGCTCACCGTCGACCTCCATGAGCGCGATGCCTTCTTCGGTCCTTCGCTCTTCATCGACTTCATCCACACCATGCAGTTGCAGCTCACCGGTGCGCAGATCTCCTTTGCTGCGCCCGTCAGTTTCGACTCCCATATCCTTCGTGGACCTCTGCGCGTGAGCGATATGTTCTCACTCTATAAGTATGAGAATTTCCTTTACACCATGCGCCTGTCCGGTCTTGAGATCAAGAATTTCCTTGAGATGTCCTACGGACTGTGGTCCGACCAGATGCATTCTTCATCCGACCATTGCCTTCTGTTCGATAAGGTGCTCGATGGTGGTATCCGTCTGGGGCTGAAGAATCTGGCCTACAACATGGAGTGCGCAGCCGGCATCCTTTATACGGTCGATGTCACCAAGCCAGTTGGTGAGCGCATCGTCATCACCACCCTTGCCGACGGCACACCCTTCCGTCTCGATGAGTATTACACGGTTGCCATCAACAGTTATCGTGGCAATGGAGGAGGTGAGTTACTTACGCGCGGAGCCGGCATCCCTCATGAGGAGTTGCACAAGAGGGTAGTGAAGAGTAGCGAGAACGACCTCCGTTACTATTTCATGGAACTCATCCGCAAGCAAGGTACAGTCACACCCACCTTGCTCAATCATTGGCGCTTCGTTCCCGAAGAATGGACCCGCGATGCCCTCTTGCGTGACCGAGCCATCATCTTCCCTAATTAGAGGTGAAACAAAAATGAACGAAAATGAACGAAAATAAAAAATAGAATTAAACTAGAATGAACGGAATATATTTGAAACAAAAATGAACGAAAATAAACGAAAATGATTAATAAAAACTAGAATAAACGGAATGAACGGAATATATTTTTAAGGTCATGCTGAGCGCGTGACAAGAAAAACAGAACAACACATCCGGGTGTTTAATTATTCATTCCGTTTATTCCGTTCATTCTAGTTTCTTTTTTTTAATTTTGAGGCTACGCCTCGAGCTTGCTCACGCTCGCTTTAATTTTCAATTTTCAATTTGTTTTAGTTCACTTTGCTGTATGCGAGTATGTGCAGGCACATCGTGCGTGATCCACACATTACCGCCTATCACCGCATCGTGACCAATGCGAATGCGACCCAGTACGGAAGCGTTGGAGTATATCGTCACATTGTCCTCTATGATAGGGTGGCGAGGCACATTCATGGGCAGTCCATGCTCATCGTGCTGGAAGTTCTTTGCACCCAGCGTCACACCCTGGTATATCATCACCCTGTTGCCGATGATGCTTGTGGCACCTATCACCACGCCCGTTCCGTGGTCTATGCAGAAGTACTCCCCGATGGTAGCCCCGGGGTGGATGTCCACTCCCGTCCTGCTATGAGCCATCTCCGTCAGCATACGCGGTATGAGAGGCACACCCAGTTGCAACAGCGCGTGAGCCGTGCGGTAGTGTATCATCACCTCCGTCATGGGGTAGCACAGCACCACCTCTGCATGGCTCTCCACGGCAGGGTCGTTGAGCATGGCAGCCTCCACATCGGTGTGGAGGAGTCTGCTTATCTCCGGCAGACTGTCGCAGAACGCACGAGCCTTCTGCTCCTGCTGTTCCTTGTCATCTACCACCGAAGCCATCTCCTTCAGAAGCGTGGCATAGAGCACGATCTCCGTACTTTCGTCCTTGTCGTAGTATTCGGGGAAGACACTGGTTCTCACCAGTTCCATCATCTTACCCAAAGCATTTATTGAGGGTACTTTCATCTTTTTATCCTTATATTGGCTTATGGTCCACGCCCAAGCCATTCTTTTTACCTGTGACAAAGGTAGTTACTTTTTGTCACACCTCCAAATGCTCTCTGTTATTTTTCAATCTTTGCCCCTACAATGAATGCCTGTGTCACAAATAAGGCATATATCATAAAAACAAATGCGGATAGAAACCAACTTCCATCCGCATTATATTATATGTATAATAAGTATTACCTTGTCCGATTACCACTCTTCATCCCAAAGGTTGAGTGACTGACCCTTAACCTTGCTGGAGTTGCCATCGTCTTCTTCATCTCCATTTATTTCTACACTCATGGCTATGAGTTCTTCTAACTCAAGATCAGCAAAAGAGATGGTGGGTTTTTTATATATCTTTTTCATCATTATATCTTATTTGTTTTATTTTACTACCACTTTCTTACCATTCTTTATATACAATCCGGGACGGGTGATTGTGAGGATCTTTCGGCCATTCAAGTCATACGACTCAATCTTTGTCATAGGATCATTGATTACCTCATCCAGACTTGTTTCTACACCGTCAAGACTAAGCATGATAGATTTTACTTCAGATGTTGCATCTTCTTTAAGATAGAAGCGGAATGGACTGATAGTGCTTGTTGATGTACTCTTTACGAATTTAGTACCAGCAGAGTTGAGCTTGAAGTAGTTTTCTCCAAGTTCACGGTTAACGAATGCACCATTAAGGCCTTCTGCCTCACCTGCTGCTGTATTGCCACCAACCTCTGCAATTACATTGCGATTGGCGAGCATCATTTCCCACTTTGCATTGTTGCCTGTTTCCGTGGTCTTGTCATCAACGAGAATGGGAGTACCTGCGGTTATTTCACCGTTTGCTTCCTCAAAGTAAGCCGTACCTTCGCTCTGACCGCTGTATGTATATACCGTACAACCCTCGGGGAAATCAGTAGCCTTTAAGTCGAAGGGCATACAAACTGTATTCAGGCCCTGGGTGTTGGTGCGGGTATAGTGAGTAGCCGTTGCTGTGAATGTCTGCTGTGGAGCGAAGTCGGCCTTATCTGTGAGCACGAAGTTAGCACACTTTCCGTTAGCAATCACATTCTGGGTGTTAGCAACATCAGCAGCATCAGCTACCTTGATCATCATGTTAGCAGGTGCATTTACTGTAACAACCTCTGGCTGAGCCACGAGAGTTGCGTTTGTTGCATCGAGAAGGAGAGATGGGTTTTCGCTAATCTTTGTAGAAAGCTCTGCCATGTCAGCTTCGCGCCATGTACCGGAAAGGGTCAAAGCGCCATCTACCATTTCTGCTTTGCGAGTTTCTGCGATAACATTTGCACCAAAAGCTTCTGCAGGTTTTTCGTCACCGAAGTAGTAGAGCTGGAAGTTATCGAAGCAACACCAGGCTGTATTAGACTTGCCTGTATCAGAAGTCTTACGGATACCGACCTTTAGAGATCCATCTGTAACATTTACCCAAACAGAGTTCTGGTAGTATCCTTTGAGGAAGTACTGTGAAGCTTCAGACATGTTGTTAGGATAGTAATAGTTTCCATCCTTCTTGCTACCAATTGCATTTGTTGTTTCTTTCTTCAAATTGTACATCAGCTCCACTTGCTGTGCTTCATTGTTAGCATACAATTGGATAGTGGCAGTTGTAGTATTGCTATTGCTTATACGCTGGAATGCCTGGGCCGAAACACGATACCAACCGTTAGGGATATTGGTGATGGTCTGATTGATGTCCCATGTGGTGGATGGAGTTGACCAGCTGTTCGTTGTATTAACATAAGCTTCAGCCACGAAGTTGTCATCAGCAGTTCCATCATTCTTACCATCAGCAAGATTGGATGTCATACGAGTAGCGCTACTACTAATATTATTATTCCACTTTGCAGTTGTGAGGTTTCTATCAAAATTGGGGTTGCCCATCAGCCAACTTGCATTGACTGGGTTAGTCTTATTAGCTTTATTGAGTTCCTCCATCATCTGGTCTTTTGTCAGAACCTCCCACTGCTGAAGCTTATCTGTAGGATTGAGAGCATCAAGGATTACCCAACGGTAATTGGGATCATCGTTGAAGAAATATGGGTCGTTTGCAGAAAGTGCGCGACCATTGTGTGCAAATACATAGAAGCCATCTTGCTCAATGAGTTCCCAGTCCTTTACGCTGCGAGCTTCACCATCAGGTCCGTCAACAAATGTCTGGACATTATCGCCTTCGCATGAAACATAGCCTGCCTCACAACGCAATGCATATTTGCCATTGTTTGATTCCAAATTAAAGTCGATAGGGTAGTTGCCAACTATAGAGTGAGTACCCCATGCGCCTCCCGACTTGAGGAAACGGCCAGTTCCACGGTTGCGAAGATAAACTGCACTATCGTCTTCTTTCTCATCGACGGGCTGATCGTCTATTGCTGCATCATATTCATGATATGAGAAGGTAACCACGCAAGGTTTGTGGTCGCAGAGAGGAGAACCTGCTTCATCTACAAACGAAAGGTCCTGTGCGTATGTCTCTGCTACGATACGGATGTTGCTTTCGGTATTGTTTACATACCAAATCTTATCTACCACCTCGCCGCTCAAGTAACCTTCTGTACTTGCCATGATCGAACTCGAAGGATAAGCAGGATACTTACCATCACGACCATACTGTATCCATGGGTCGCGGATAGTGAAACGCTCGTCGGCATTGATAGCATCAATAAGGTTACTCTTCACCTTATCGCGAGTGTAACGGCAGTTAGAGTCACCAATGATGATGATAGGACGCTTATTGTTTGTAGCCTTGATAGCATTTGCAAGCTGTGTGAGCTGTTTCGCACGGGCTGCATTGTCCTCGGCACTCGACTCAGCATCCATGTGCATAGAATATACATCTACCTCTGTGCCATCAGCAAGCTTCACCACATAGAAGCGATAGCCTTTCTTGATAAGACCGTCTGCACCATGATCGTCATATCCATAGTGGTCGTTCCACTGAACAAAAGTCTCTGAAGACTCTATTGTACTCTGGTCCACAATGCCCACTCTATAGAAGAAGCAAAGACCGTCAGAGTCAATGATAGGATTTTTACCTAAATATTTTGATAATACTCCTGCAGCATTTGCAGCATCCTGCAGTTTTCCGCGATGAGTACCTGCATTATAATGAACATCTTGTCCATTATTCCACGCTGCGTTCCACAATTGGTTATGATAGTCAAAATCTTCACTTACACCTACAACATCAAATCCTGACGCTCTTAACCTGTTACCAATTGCAGTTGCACCATCTGCACCAGTTGCGTCTGGGTTCAAATTCACAGTATAGATATTATAAACTTTAACAGAAGCTGGCATACCGTCCACATTCAGGCTGGCTACGGTGAACTTCTTCTTGGCCTGCCACTCAGCATACTCTGTTTCGGAGATGAGTTGCCAGTAGCTACGGTCGGTATCGTTGGTTGTATTTTGACAAGTCACGCCACCTCCCATGTACATGGCGCGATTCTCATCATCAGGGTTTTCAGTGTCAGCCACCTTGTCCTCAAAGGCATAGAAGTTGCTACCGTTCTTGAGCTGATAGTACCCGGCATCGTTCTTTGTTGCGGTGTAGGTTGTGCCATCGATGGTGAAACCTGTTGCGCTCGCTGTGAAAGCAACGGGCGTGCCAATGTTGGGTGCCTGCAGTTTGTTGTCTGCACCCAGGAACTTGGACTGGTAGATGTTGAAGAGGTAATACTTCTGACCACTTGCCAGATCACTACCTGTAAAAGCACCCGCATTGAGGTGCGAACCAACGAGCAATGCCACCACCATGAGGCACTTGGCTACTCCTTGGAGCCATAATTTCTTTAGCATAAGATAGATTTGTGTTATAGGGTAATATGTTTCTTTGTGCAAAGTTGCAAAATTATTTTTACATTATATAATATTTAGCATATTATTTATTGTACCCTAACAAAAACCTTTAAACCTTTAAACCATTAAACTATTAAACTATTAAACCTTTAACCGATTAATCGTTCTCTGTGGTTTATTTTCGTTTATTTCTGTTTCATCCCATATTTCTTGCTCAATTCATCCGAAATATGTAAATTTGCAACATCACGCCGATGTATGGTTGTGCCTTCTCTTCGGTGTGTCAATATTTTGTTAATCGTTTTATTGAGTAAGATGAAACATACTATAAAGTGGAGCCTGATGCTCATGGGAGTTGCGATGATGTCGTGTGGACCCAAGCAGAGCCGTGAGGAGGAGGATGGTGGTCAGTCATCCGACAGCATCGCTGTGACAGCCAATCCCCAGGCAGAGCAATGGGCGGAGAACGATGAGATGCGCTTCAAGTTGCCCGCCAGCGGTGCCTACGAGGTGACCAACTACGACGATGAAGGTGGCTACGGCATCGAGGTGGAGAACGAGGATGTATATGTCAATGTGTTCCGCTCCCGTGATGACGATTGTAAGAATATCGGCGAAGGTATGGCCTCGCTCTATCAGGCAGGCGAACTGGTGTTCGACGAGTTCGATGCCGACGATCCACAGCCCTCGTACATCAACGGTCGCACCTTCACCACCACCAAGGTCTATTTCACCAAGGGCGGAGAGTATTTTGCCGGCTGGTACTCCGTCACCGAGCACGAAGGCAACATCTACTATATCAAAGCCTTCGTTCCCCAGGGCAAGGAAGAGCTCCTCAAAGATGCCGAGAGCATCCGCGAATCGCTGCAATTTAAGTAAGATACCCACACATAAATACATCATATTATGAAAAAGATCTTAACCCTGTGCCTCTTCGGTCTCCTCTCATGCACCATGCAGGCACAATTGTCAGACGAAGCCCGTGCCCGTTTAGAGGACGAGGCAGGTATCAAGAAACATCTCGACTTCTTTGGTATTAGTATCGAAGGCAACATCGACGATGTGACCGATCGTATGCAGAAGAGCGGTCAGTGGAAACTCAAGCGCAAGCAAGGTTCGCAGAATCAGTACATCTTCGAAGGTCCCCTCTTCGGCTACAACGCCTATGTGCAGGTGGCCTACACCCGCAAGACCCGTACCGTGTTCCGCATGACCGTCACCCCCCAGACCAACAACCTCCTCGTATGGCAGGACTCCCTCACACACCGCATGGGTAAGGGCGTACTCACCGAGCAAGGCACCCTCTGGCAACGCCCCGAGGGCATGATCCTCTACTACACCCCCGAAGGCTACGACACCACCCTCATCTTCCTCGATGCCCAGGGCAATGCCGTGTTTAAGGAGGAGAAGTAATCCCCGCCAGGCACATTCATTCATACACCACATATATGCCCCCCTAAATCATCCAAACAGATTTAGGAGGGCTTTTCGTTATCTTGTTTTGTTTTGTATTTTCTGTGACGGCTGTTATTCTCATGGTTGATCTTCGCTTCGCCTATTCGTTGCACTCATACTGTATCTCCTGGCTGGGCAGTATCGAGGGAGAGACGATCTTGGGGAGTGTGATGGCCTGCCCGTTCTTGTCTCTCGGCAGTGGGGCGGGTATCGTGAGGACGAGTTCTTTGCCGGGCAGCAGGCCCTTCAGGGATGCGTCTGAGCGCACCTGGCCGATGGCGAAGTACGCATCGCGGTAGAGTGGGGCGTTGCCCTTGTTGCACACCGTGATGCGAGTGGCTTTGCCGTTCGTCTCACAGCTTGTCACGCAGAAGCGGTAGCCGGTATGCATGCCAGCCTCACGGAAGCGCTCGGCTGTGCCGTGAGGACCTCTTGGCGCGTCGTTGGCTATCATGAACGATATATGGTACTTCTCCGCCTGTTCTTCCCACTTATGCCCATACATGCCAGCCGGATTGAGGAATCCCTTCTGGTCCGTCTCCTTGTAGTAGCTCACCTCGCCTCCGCAGGCACCGGTCTGCCAGCGCGTCTGCTTGCCTATGGCGATCCAGTTCCTCTCGTTGTATCCCCCCTCGTGTCTCTCGTGCATGAATGAGTCGTCAAACAGGCCGAACGTTAGCCCCATCAGTCCTTCGTCGCTCACGAAAGGCGAGTAGCGGCTGTCTGCGGCGTCTATCCCGACCACATAGGGCATCCTCCCCATCACCTTTCCGAGATGCAGGAAAAACTCCCTTTGGAAAGCCTTTGAGGGGAAATTCTTGCCCAGATGCAGATTCGTGCCATAGATGTGATACTCCGACCAGTGGCCGAAGCCCACCTCCACAAAGGCAATGCGCGGATCGTCGGCATATCGGGTGGCAAAGTCCGTATAGAATTGCTTGGTAAATCTCTGCAACTCCCCGTTGCTCCAGTCGGCATAGTAGGTCGGTCCGTCGCCCGGCACATCGTTGTAGGTCTCCTTGTAGTCCTCCCTGTCCTTGATATACTGCGGTACGGCCGTCATGCCTCTGGTCTTTCCGTCCACATCCCTGTTGCCTGGGTATTCGTAGCGGAAACGAGCTATCAGCTGGTGCCCACGGCTGGCCACATCGTCCAGTATGGCGTCAAACCATCTCCAGTCATACTCGATGCTCCCATCCTCCTTGCATCCCCGCACCACCTTGCAGGGCAGACAGTACGAGAATTCCAGTTGTATGGCCTTGCCGTAGGTCTCGTTGAGCCTCCTCGCCTCGTGTGGCCATAGCACCAGTCCCGTCATCGGCTGTACCTGCGTGATCTCGGACTTCATGCCCACCTTCTCCCAGCCCTTGGGGAAGGCCGACACGCAGAGTAGGGACAACAGTATGGAGAGTAGGAGCCTCATTTGATTTCTTTTGTTACAAAGTTAAACATTTTCCTTCACATTGCAAACTATCGGCCATAATTTCTGCAACTTATGCCGTACAAATCCCCAGCCGTGAAAAAAAATGCATTGTGATAAAATAAATAGGCCGCCCGATTGTTTATATAATTTCACTCCAGATGGCAAAGTGGTTAAGCGGGTATGTTGCAAGGCCGAGGAGCAAGAAATTCGTGGACTTTCGCCTACGCGACGAAAGTAGGTTAAGGAATTTGAAAAAGTGTGGAGAAAAAGTGTGGAGAAACTTCAAATTCTGTACCAGTCCCCGAATTTGAAAAAGTGTGGAGAAAAGAGGTGATGATAATCATCCGTTCAGCTCAGGTGTTGTCTAAAACACATCTACCTCATCTCCTTTCGAAGACGAGGTAGACGAGGAAGAGTAGTGCAAAGAACAATAGAAAGGTCCTGATATCGGGAGGCTCATATACGGCCTGTTTATCCACTTTATTCTCTACGAATGTCGTGTCCCGGATGTGTAGCGAGGTGGTGTCCTCAATGGAGACCTTGCTCTTTCTCTACTTGATCATACTCTTGCGAGATGCAAATGTGGCATTCTTTGCTACAATCTGCACGGAGCTGTCGGCTTGTGCCACCAGGGCTATGCTGTCTGCCTTGAAGATGCACTCCTGGAGTATGGAGTCGGAAAGGTGGATAGTAACCATTTCCCTCTTTTTCTCCACAGAGTCCACCTCGGTCTTTTTCTCCTCAACTGCGCTTCGCTGTGTGTGACAACTCACGAGCAGAAGAAGAGCGATGATGAATAATACTTTCTTTGTCATTTGCGTGTCATTTTTGGTGCCGAAAAGTGAATCATGGGGTCAGACCCCCTGATTCATTTTCATTGATTCATTTTCGTAATTGCCTGATATT
>JAZQQX010000090.1:0-6413 GCA_045629325.1 Bacteroidaceae bacterium
GTATCGACCCTATATCACAAACAATAGACCATGTGTAATTGCCTGATTGTTTGCAAGATATGAGGTATATTCACAAAAGAAAAAAATGTTTGTGAGAAAGAGAAATCCCGCTCGAAAGGCGGGATTTCTTGTTTCTAGAGAGTACCATTTAAAAAAGTTCGAGCTGAATGGCTACCGGTTTGGGCTTCTCTGCCTTCCGACCGTAGAACACTTCCATCTCTCCAAATTGCTTGTCGGTGATGTACAGGATGCCCACCTTGCCATACTCGGGAATGTAGCTTCGGACTCGCTTTACATGTACATCCATATTTTCACGGCTGGCACAGTGACGCACATAGATGGAGAACTGAAACATGGTGAAGCCGTCGCGCTTCAGTTTGTCGCGAAAGTCATGATAGGCCTTCTTGTCCTTCTTAGTCTGCGTGGGGAGGTCGAAGAATACAAGTATCCACATAACACGATATTCGCTCAATCGGCTCAATGATGTTATCATCTCGTCATCGTGGGATAAGCTATGGTGCGACCTTCGCCCCTGTAGCACCTGGCCAGCGATGCCGTGGTGATGCCGGCTGCTATCATTAGCGGACTGCGCTTGCCCTCCACCTCTACATCGAGTGCCGGTATCTGGAGGAGCTGCGCCTTGAGGTCGCGCGTAAGTTGCGTGACATCGTCGTACTGCTCCCGTATCTGCAACACCAGCTCGTCCACATACGGGCGGTACGGCTCCATGATGTCGTCGGCCAGACAGTAGGCATTGTAGCGGTTGTGATGATGTATGCCCAATGTAGGGAGCAACCCACTTGCCACCAGACAGCGAGCTATCACGGCACGGAGTATGGCATAGCCGTAGTTGAGCAAGTTGTTGGGAGCCTCACCCTCTCTGTCGCGAACGAAGTTGGGCTGATCAGGGAAGATGTTCTTCCAGTAATAGGCCGCAGCCCGTGCCTCCAGATTGTCGGGGTCGCCACTACGCACATCGCCGGCCCACACACGCATGCAGTTGGTCTCAACAGCCGATGTGTAGGTGCGCAACACGCACTCCTGGTTGGCTATCTTCTGCCTCACCGTCTGTGCCCACAGTTGCTTGCGCAGAGGTAGTGAAGCCTCTATCTGACTCGTGAAACGCTCGTGCTGAAGAGTGTTACCCTCCAGTGGCATGATCAACCCCTCGGGCATACCCCGCTCGTTGCAAGTCACCACAGCCACATTGTTGCCTAGCAAGGCCGATATGGCGCCAGAGGTGATGGTGATGCGCCGGTTGTCGAGCACCACCACTCCGATGTCCTCTATCGGGATGGTACGCTCACACTCCCTCTTGAGAGGCTCAGGTATGGAGTCATTCTTCTCCACCTCCGGCTGCTGTATCACAAGCTGTTCTTGCCGAAGGCAGAGGTAGGCAGGATTGCCGAAATAGAGGGTCTTCTTGATCATGATTATTCCACAAATGATATCTTGCCTAACATGTCCATGTTGAAGTCGATGCCTTCAATCAAGAACTTAAAATCTTGCGGTGCGTATGAAATAGTGTTCTCCATTGCATCTATGTGTGACTGGACAAAAATTCTGAAACTTGGTTTCTCATTAGTTCCAGTATTGTTGAACTTTTTAACAAAGAATAGTCTCTTTGACAAATCTGCATCAGACATCTCGTACAATTCCTCAAAACTGTCTTCCCACTTCAATACGCGTGTGCCCGGTTGCAAACAAGCATATATATTGTATATGTCCTTCTTCTTTTGTAATGTTGTATAGTAGTTCTCTTTTCCTATGTCTGCTAATCTGGATATGTTGGCAGAGATATTTTTTAATTTCGACACTTCAAAGGCGTTCAATATTCTCGCAGCGCGCTTGACATTGCCTTTTGACACACAGGCATAGAGAAGCATGAGGCAGTTTTCATCATTCACGACAGACACATGCGCCTTATGATCTCTATTAGGCAAGTGCAAAAGGGATTTCTCGCTAAGATGTGTCTGAGGCTTAATCTGAAGTGATTTGTCATAGGTAAGGAAACCTCTACCAGCCTTTACGAAACAGCGTACATGACGAATGGGGCTCTTTCCATTTCTAATCTCACGACCAGCTTTGTCTATCTGCCAAAGACCTTCAGACAATGCCGCAGAAAAGGATTTGCCATCCTTCAGCCTTCTCTCCATCTCCTCTTTTAGTCTTGTGCGAAGTGTGAAGTCAACGATATTATCGAAATCCTCTATCTTCTTGAAGTCATTGATGTTTACTCTTACAACCATACGAGGAGTATAATCGTCATAGGTATATTTACCAGCTTCTACGATCGGTTTGCCTTCTCTATCAGTTTTAGGGTAGACTATTGCTCCATAGATGCTATCCTTATGGAGTGAACCTCTTATGGAATCACCTGTGCTCTTCTTATCCTTTAATCCACCCGAAGCATCTTTATATTTTACCAATTTGCCACGGCTCCTTACTTTCTTACATGAAGGTATCAGCGTCTTTTCTTTGCTTATGATGTTGACTAAGATACTTTCGTTTATGGTATCGGCAATAGATTCTGGCGAGCTACCAAGATGGCATGACTGCAGTTCGACAGCCAATTCCCTATTTATGCGATTGTAATCAGTTGTACCCTCTACTGCTTCCTCTCTCTCATAGAAGAGTTTTAGCATCTGCTCTCTTTTTGCTGCCACAGGGATGAGAGTGAGCACTGCGGCATCGATAGCATGATGAGAATGAAGACTTCTGTCTTTCTTCTCCTCTATATTTTGAAGTCCGAGTATCTTGCGGAATGTGGCTGTGACCTCACCTTTCTGCACTTCCACATGCTGGAAAACAGTCTTCAGGTATAGAACTGCATAACGAGATATGATACCCGTATCTGCTATCTGGCGATGGCGGAACCCCTGAGGAATCTCCTTCATTTTGAATCGTGACAACTTGTCCTTCCAGTAGTCGAGCTCCATCTGCCACAGGTGACGCTGGCGGATGCAATCATCTTTGCGTCCCTTGTCTTGGGCTCGGCGTGTTTGTGCCTTCCAGAAGTTCACATTGTCTTGCAGTTTCTCTACTCGCTTCTCCCAAGCTTGAAGTCGGGGAAGAATGGCACTGTAATGCCTACCTTCAATGATGGCTTCCTTCTCGTAGTTGGGAAGCTCGCATGGAAGCTTGTTTCCCTTGATTGCACGGTTATAGTGCTGTTCGCACACAGTAAGGTTGGCCTGAGAGTCATCAAACGACTTGCTGCGTGGCAGAGTATGCTCGATGTCATAGCTACTGCCACCGAAAAGATCGCAAAAGTTGATAACGGCACCAGTGTAGAGGCATATTCCACCTTGCTCCTTCCATAGCTTGTATTTCTTTATGAGCGACTTGCGATCTTTGTCCACCTTGTCCTTGACGCCTGTGAAGGGGAACATCCTATGCTCTTCATAGGGATACTCATCATCTATTTCATCGGCATCTTTCTTCTTCTTTTGCATCATGAAGCTATTAGCCTTGTCGTAGTCGCTTTCTGAGATGTTCCCTTCGGGGAAGAATTCCTTCAGCAATTCCTCTATTACAGCGTTTTCTTCTTCGCGCTTCTTTTGGTACTGAGCGATGGCCCATCTCATGTTGGCATCGTTGATTTCCCTCGTCGTCTCAATTACAATTCGCGTTGTCTCTGGGTCAATCATGCGTGACTTGAGCATTGTGTTGACTTTGCGACGAAGCACATGCAGTGTGCGGAGAGCCACAGGATTGCGTATGCCACCCAATCTTGGGCTACCAAGTTGCCAGTCAGACCTGTCCTCTCCACCATGATTGGGTGCAGGAAACTCTGACATGCTGGGGTGATACAGCTTGCTCAGCTTCTCTACATCAAAGCCCTCAATCTCACATAGATACGCTGAGAGGTAGTCGGCAAGTCGCTTTGCTTTGCAGAACTCACGCTTGCTTGATGCAAAGAATTCCTGGTATTTTTCCCTTACCTTGTTGATGATGGGCTCCTGCTCATCGCTGCTCATCAATTCCCAGGTGCGCTTACCTACCACATCGATGATGGCAGCATCCACATCCTGAAGGTCGCTTTCCTGAAGTTTGTAGCTTACATCCTTGTAAGCAAAGACATGCTGCTCTGGCAGACTTTTATAGTTTGCTATCAGCGCATTGACTGCGGTGCATACAAGACGGTCAAATTGCTGTTGGCCTTTAATGTCGGTGAGGTAAGTGTCAATGATACTTCGTACATCATTATCATTGGCTTCCCATCGGTCCAAGCCTACAATTTCAGGTATTTTGGCCATAAAGACAGCGTCTGCGTTATCCAAACCATATTCGAGCATGCGATTGATGTTGCGAATAGCCTTAAGACTGAGCATTCCATACCCTTGCTTGATCTTACCCCACATCCTCACGAGATTTGACACCTTTTCATCATCCCATTGAAGCGAGTTTGAAGCAAAGTGCTCCACATCGTCTTTCTCATCGGCAGTGAAGCATACATGCCAAATATCTTCAGCAGTATAGGATACACAGTGTCGGATGGGAGCAGTCTTGCTATGCCTGTTTCGTTCCTTTGTTCCTTCTATACATACATTTTCCCAGTCGTCGCCTAACAACTGAACGAGTCTTCCGATAACCGGACATCCCGCTACGCTTTGGTTGTCTTTATAGTTGATCGTGCCTTGTTTGTTTGGTTCAAAATGATAGGAACAGGCAGTAAGCCGTTCTATTTCCTCGCGTATGCGCTGAAATTCAAAATCAGAGCGAACCTTCGATATGAAGCATCTCTTGTATATCTCACGCTTGATTTCCGGTGAGAGGGGTTGCCATTCGTCATTGACACTCTGGCGAATTCGAATGTTGGCAATAAAGCAGAGTGCTCTATACTTTTCATAATCAGGGTGACTGATAGGAGCCCTTCGCTTGCTTGGCTCAAGCGTACATTTTCCTACCAATCCCTTTTGTGATCGAAGAGGATTCTTGTAGAAAATGCATCCCTCCTTCTTCTTCTCGCTTGTCAGATGAAGATAGAGGTCAGAGTCTATGTCAAGACCATCCTGATAAGCAAATATCTCTTTGATCTCGTCCTTGAGCAACGAACGCACCACTTGGTACTCACTATTGCGGATGCGATCCCCGTCTTTATTTAGCAAGTAAAGTGCTTCGCCTACTGTCTTACAACCGTGCTCACTCATATAGGAGGTCAGTTTGCCGGACTTCTTCTCCTCGGACTTTTTCATCTCCTTAGAGATGTCTATATTATCATCTACATCCTGGTCGGCAAGCGTCTCTCCCTTGCTACTTCTAAAGCCTCTATGCTGACAGATATGGAAGATGGCTCTGCCAAAACGATACCTCTCTGTGATGTCAGAGAAGTCATACTGTCTATGTACTAGCTGATAACGCAACTCGTATGGAGTACAATCACTTACGCCATCTCCGTCAAAGTCCATTCGTATCCAGCTCATGAACTCCTGATTGTCAATAGGATATTTTCGAGCAAGCTCCTTGCTTTTGTCATAGGTCATCCACTCTTCAAGTTCGGGCAAGGAAAGAGGGCAGTAGCCCTGATCTATGCTGATAAGATATTTCAAGGTCTCCCATCTGCGACGCCTGCGTACATCATAAAGCCTACGCTGTCGCACACCCTTGCTTCTTTCTGCCGCATAGGAATATTCTTTTCCTTTCTTATTTCCTACTCCAGAATCAAAGATGTCAACTGAATAATATTCAAGCTGTTCGCTCAGGTTATCTCCCAGCTGTGTGTTTCGAATAGCAGTACCAATAGAGTTCGTGCCAAGATCAAATCCTACTATCTTGCTCATTTTTTTTATTTTTTATTTGTTGTTATCAGAATTATTCTTTACCTTTGCCAACGATATGATTTGTGAGACTATTCACAACAAGGCTATAAGCCGTAGATTATCTGGAACCTGCGCCACAGCGTGGGTTCGCTTTTTTTTATAAATTGTTGAGAATGTTTTCATATCTTCTGGCATCTTGTTTTCCATGATTTCTTTGCACCCACGCCTATATGGGCATGAACTTTTTGCGAATTTAGCTTTTTTCTGCCATTCGTGCAAAGAAATTCAGGTGAAAACATCTGATTTTAGGGAAAAAGGGATGCCGGACATGGTCTGCCGGGGCAAGCAGAGGGAGATGAAAAGGAGGCTGTACCGGGTTTTGACACAGGCACGGCTGTAAACGAATTCAGTAGAAGAAAGGAGGGCAAAAGTTACAAATTTCCTATGAGGGTAACTTTTAGGGTAACTTTTTTCAATAAAAGATACCCTCTTAAATGGTTGAATATTAGCGCCTTACATTCAGCAGGGTAACTTTGGGGTATTTTTTTCTCTAAAAACCCTATATCGTGCGTGCGTAAGAAAGTTTTATAAGAAAATAATACCCCAAAGTTAGTAATCGTTGTGTAAAATGTTGAATTACTGAATGTTACA
>JAZQQX010000091.1:0-46529 GCA_045629325.1 Bacteroidaceae bacterium
CATCACAGCCTTTCTCACCTCCTTGTTCTTGGTGATAAGAGCACCAATACGTATGCCGCACTCTGAGTAACGCTTTGACACAGAGTCAATCAGCACTACGTTGTTCTCAATGCCCTCCAAGTGGCAGGCTGAGATGTAGGGAGAACCAGTATAGATGAACTCACGATACACCTCATCAGAGAAGAGGTACAAGTCATACTTCTTCACCAAGTCGCGTATCTGGTTCATCTCCCTACGGGTATACAAGTAGCCTGTGGGATTATTGGGGTTGCAGATGAGGATGGCACGGGTGCGCTCGTTGATGAGTTCCTCAAACTTCTCAACCTTGGGCAGAGAAAAGCCTTCCTCAATGGTAGTGGCAATGGTACGGATCACAGCACCGGCAGAAATGGCAAAAGCCATATAGTTGGCATAAGCAGGCTCGGGCACAATGATCTCATCGCCAGGATTGAGACAAGCCATAAAACTGAAGAGCACAGCCTCGCTACCACCGCTGGTCACAATGATATCGTCTGCATCAAGGTTGATGTTATACTTTGCATAATAGCCTACCAGCTTCTTGCGATAACTCAAATAGCCCTGCGAAGGACTATATTCCAATATCTTACGGTCGATGTTGCGGATAGCATCAATGGCCGATTGAGGCGTTGGAAGGTCAGGCTGACCGATGTTAAGATGATATACATGAACGCCACGCTCCTTTGCTTGAAAAGCTAAAGGGGCTAACTTACGGATAGGCGACTCAGGCATCTCGTGGCCTCGTACTGATATCTTTGGCATTGTGGTAGAATATTAGTTTAATCGTACAAAGTTACTAATAACTACCAAAATCAGCAAATAATTACCTTAAAAAAAATAGATTAACGCAGAAAACACTGAAATAGACAGGCATCTTGCACCTCTCCCGAAGGTGAGAAGAGCCAATCCTTCAGTTTTTGAGCCTCCACATAGTTGCTACAGGTAAAGAGTCGGCGAGCCACAATGTTGCTTGAAGCCACAACGGCATAGAGCTGATGCAAACCGAGAATACGACGGGCATAGTCCTCCAAAAGTCTCAAGGCTTCCTTCCCCAATCCACAATGTCGCTTGGCAGAGACAATCACGATACCCACCTCTGCCCTGCGATGAAGAGGCTGGAAATTAGTAAGATCCACAAGACCAACCAGTTCGCCATCCACATCGACAACCAGCCTCACCTGCCCATCCTCAAAGATATCGTTTTTACAGTTGGCAATATACTGACGAAGGGTGAACATAGATATGGGGGTGTTGGCTGTCCCGCAGTCCCACACATCCATCTCGTTCTCTATCTCATAGAGAGCAGAGAGGTCTTCAGGTTCCAAAGCACGCAGTCGTACACTCATCGTATTAGCCAAACTCAAATAGTTGCCACTTCGTATAGTATCAGCCACAAATCACCTCTCTGGGGAGGATAATTATATCGCGTTCATCGTCATAAATTCCCAAAGCCATTCGCTTCTTGCCCTCCTGATGAATCAGCCGTTCGAGCATCTCATCATAACTGTACTGACTCTTCTGGAATACAACAAATTCGGACTTCGAGGCATCTTCGGTGACAAGGATATGACTCTTCGCGAGCAATGCCGTCATTCTCTCCTTGGCCACATCTTCGCATAGCAGACAGGCATATACGGGACCTTTGGAAGGCACCAATTTCTTCTTACAGAAACGGAAGAAATGAACAAACAGCGTGAGCAGAGCCTTGAAATAAACGGCAATGCGGATAAGCCAGGCCGACAAACTGAATCTTCCACCAAAATGCTTGTCGTAGAAGATGATCATTGCCTGATAGAACACATTCACATAACGGATGGTACTGGGATGTGCGCTCTCACCCTTGTAGTGAAGCATAGGGGTAGGCAGGTACCAGTTCTTCCAGCCACCCTTCAACATCCTGTAACTGAGGTCAATATCCTCACCGTACATGAAGAAAGTCTCGTCCAAAAGTCCCACTTCATCGAGTGCTTTTCTGCGCATCATGTTGTAGGCACCACTGATAATCTCAATCTCGTTGGGCTCGTTGGCATCAAGGTAGCCCATATGATACTTGGCAAACTCACGATGCTTGGGGAAAAGCGTACCAAGACCCGACATCTTGTAGAAAGAAACCTTGGCAGTAGGAACGGCACGCTTGCTCTCCCGGGCATAGGTGCCGTCGGCATTGAACATAGAGACGCCCACCGAACCAATCTCTGGATTCTCATCGAGAAGGTGAACACACTCCCTGATAGTCTTGTCTGTGACAAGCGTATCGGGATTGAGAAGCAACACATACTTGCCCTTCGACATCCTGATAGCCTGATTGTTGGCACGGGAGAAACCTACATTCTCTTTGCCCCGTATAAAGTGTACCCAAGGAAATTTGGATTCGAGATAATCCACCGATCCATCGCTGGAATTATTGTCTACCACCCACACTTCAGCATCCAGTCCCGCGATGCCTCGTTCCACAGCACAGAGACATTGCTCCAGATAATACTTTACATTATAGCTAACTATGATGATATCCAGCGTCATACAGTCAATTTTGTTCGGTGAAACGGTTCATTTCACGCTCTCTTCTGCTACGGGTAGGCCAAATGAAAAGCAGGCAGATGGCGCCAATACCCAGGAAAGCCACCACATTGGTGCTCACGAAGAGATAGTAAGTGAACAGACAGAGATACATCGGAGCAAAGAGCATCAAAGCCCTATACAGCGCCCAAATCATATACGAATCGACATCCTTGGTCAACTTCATTGTTACCGAGGGTATGGAGAAAAGTTTGAGCGCACCATATACGCCAGCCAAACTGCCCAGCACGCTCACAGTCTCCATCACGGTACATACGGTACGGTCGTCAGGATTGAAGCAGACACCCATCCATTCAGGGCGAATCACCTCAAACAGCAGAACCACGCATGCCATACACAGAAGTTCGCTCACGAAGATCAGATTCAAGGCTCTGTCTATCTTATTCATCTTTGTGTTCTATTTCATTATAAAAAACGGTATAAGGCGCTAATTATTGTCCTTTTCACCGAATATTTTTATTTTTACAAGTACCACTGCATCTCCTGTCAACTGCGGAAAGGAGTACGGTTCACGATGCTTCGGCCCAGTGTCACCTCGTCGGCATACTGCAGTTCATCGTTCTGCGCCACACCTCGTGCTATCACGCTTATCGTGATACCCTTGTCTGCCAGTTTCCTGAATATGAAGAAGTTGGTTGCATCACCTTCCATCGTAGGTGAGAGAGCCAGGATCACCTCCTTCACAGTACCCGAGTCAACACGCTCCACAAGCGACTGAATGTGAAGGTCGGATGGCCCGATACCATCGATAGGCGAAATCACACCGCCCAGCACATGATAGAGTCCGCGAAACTGCTGGGTATTTTCAATGGCCATCACATCCTGTATGTTCTCCACCACGCACACAATGCTTCCGTCTCTCCTTGCATCAGCACAAATGCTACAGGTATCCGTATCGCTGATATTGTGGCAAGTCTTGCAATACTTCACCTCACTGCGCAGTTTGGTCAATGCACTAGCCAAGGCAATCACCTGCTCCTCATCTCGTCGTAGGAGATGAAGCACAAGGCGAAGAGCAGTCTTGCTACCGATGCCAGGTAACTTACTCATCTCCTCAACGGCCTGTGAGAGAAGTGTGGAAGGAAGTTGCATATTTAGGGTAATTGATTATTTCTACAGCACACCTTTGCTACTTGGCAGTACAAAGTGGTTGATGTCGCGCTTCACAGCCATTCGGATAGCGCGAGCAAGAGCCTTGAAGATGCCTTCAATCTTATGATGCTCATTCTGCCCTTCGGCCTTGATATTCAGATTCATCAGAGCCGAGTCGCTCAAACTCTTGAAGAAATGCAGGAACATCTCGGTAGGCATCTCGCCCACCCTCTCACGATGAAACTCCGCATCCCATACCAGCCAAGGACGACCACCGAAATCTAAGGCCACCTGACAAAGACAATCGTCCATAGGCAGACAGTAGCCGTAGCGCTCAATGCCACGCTTATCGCCCAGAGCTTTACGCAGACACTCGCCCAGAGCCAGGGCCGTATCCTCTATGGTGTGGTGCTCATCTACATGCAGGTCACCCTTGCACTTGATATAAAGATCAATGGCGCCATGCTTGGCAATCTGTTCCAACATATGGTCGAAAAATCCCAAGCCCGTCTCAATATCGCTATGACCGTGACCGTCCAGGTTGACACGCACACAGATGTCAGTTTCTTTCGTAGTACGCACCACTTCCGCTTTGCGTTCGCCGGCATAGATGAGTTCGGTAATCTTATGCCAATCCAGTTCGTCGGACAGAATAAGCGCATTCGCACCCAGATTGTCGGCCAACTTGGCATCAGTCTGCCTGTCACCAATCACAAACGACTGACTCAAGTCGTACTCGCCCGTCATATAAGCACCGAGCATACCCGTTCCGGGTTTGCGAGTAGGAAGATTGTCTTCGGGGAAAGAGCGGTCGATGAGTATGTCGTCAAACTCGATACCCTCGCCCTTCAGCGTCTCAAGCATGAGGTTGTGTGTAGGCCAGAAGTCGTCCTCGGGATAACTGTCTGTGCCCAGACCGTCCTGGTTGCTAACCATCACAAACTCAAAGTCGGTGTGCTGACGCAAGAAACTCAATGCGCCAATGACGCCAGGCACAAAGTGGAACTTCTCAAAACTGTCCACCTGCTCATCTTCGGGTTCGAGCAGTATCGTACCGTCGCGGTCTATGAATAATGCTTTTTTCATCTCAAAAAAATTATCTCAACTTTCTCATTGCCGAAAGCAATGCACAGTTTTCCTGTGGTGTACCGATAGTGATGCGTAGACAGTTGCCACAGAGCGCCACCCTGTTACGATTTCTCACTACGATACCGTTGTCTATCAAATAGTTGTATATTGCATTTGCATCCTTTACTTTAGCCAGGAAGAAGTTGGCATCGGTAGGATATACTTTCTCGCAGACAGGCAGATCAGCAAAGGCGGGAATCATGCTTGCACGCTCCTTCTTGATGTCCACCACCCACTTTTGCACCTTGCTTACATCAGCCAACACTTCGAGAGCCTTCTGCTGAGTGAGGACATTTACATTGTAGGGGTACTTCACACGATTGAACAAACCGATGATCTCTGTCGAAGCATAGGCAATACCAAGACGGATGCCCGCACAGCCCCAAGCCTTGCTGAAGGTGTTGAGCACCACGAGATTAGGATACTGATCGAGACTGTGGCGGAAAGGATCCTCTTCGCTAAACTCCGAATAAGCCTCGTCAACCACCACGATACCCTGGTAGCGGGTCAGTACCTTCACCACCTCATCACGGTTGAGCAGATTGCCCGAAGGATTGTTGGGAGAGCAGAGGAAGATAATCTTCGTGTGCATATCCGTAGCCTCAAGCAACTTGTCTGCATTGAGCTGATAACCCTCATCGAGCATCACTGGACGGTAGGTCACATCGTTGATATCAGCACACACACGATACATACCGTAGGTTGGTTCGATAGCCACCACATTGTCAACATGAGGCTGGCAGAATATTCTGAACACCAAGTCAATAGCCTCGTCGCTACCATTGCCCAGGAACATATTCTTGGGTGACACGCCCTTTACACGCGACAGTTTCTCCTTCACCTCATCCTGTAAGGGATCGGGATATCGGTTGAAGGGGCCGTTGTAAGGATTTTCGTTGGCATCAAGAAAAACACTTGCCTCACGACCCTTAAACTCGTCGCGAGCACAACTATAGGGTTGGAGTGCCCAAATGTTGGGGCGCACCAAGGATTGCAAATTAAATTCGGACATCAATTCTAATTTTCAGTTCTCAACTTTCTATTCTATCTCTGTCTCTGCGCACGAATGCACTATGCATGATGAAAACACCTATCATTCAGCTCGTTTACAAGACGCTTGCAGAGCAAAGCGGAGCAAAATGCTACACGCTCAACGCTCACCGTTCTCTACGGCCAACCTTCTCACACGCATGGCATTGCAATGCGCATCGAGCAACTCGTTCTCGGCCATCAGTTCAACGGTACGGGCTATGCCGAGCACACCTTCGGGCGTAATCTCCTGGAAGGTGATCTTACGCACAAAACTGTCGAGGTTCACACCGCTATAGGCAGTGGCATAGCCACTTGTGGGCAGGGTATGGTTGGTGCCACTTGCATAGTCACCGGCACTCTCGGGTGTATACGAACCCATGAACACACTACCCGCATTGCGTACCTTGAGTGCCAGTTCGCGATAGTTCTTAGTCTCAATGATGAGGTGCTCGGGTGCATAGAGGTTGGAGAGTTCCATCATCTCCTCGTCGTTGTGAACCACGAAGAGATGACTGTATTCCAAAGCCTTACGCGCTATGTCCATTCGAGGCAACTCATTAAGTTGACGCTCCACCTCCTCCGAAACCTTGTTGGCCAGATCCTCACTCGTGGTGATAAGTATCACTTGTGAATCCACGCCGTGCTCGGCTTGCGAGAGCAAGTCGGAAGCCACGAAAGAGGGATTGCTTGTCTCATCGGCAAGCACACACACTTCGCTCGGACCGGCAGGCATATCTATGGCCACATCGTGCAAGGAAACATGCTGCTTGGCACACATCACATATTGGTTACCCGGACCGAATATCTTGTAGACCTTGGGTACGGAAGCCGTTCCGTAGGCCATCGCACCGATAGCCTGCACACCGCCAATCTTGAAAATCTTGCTCACACCGGCTATGCGGGCCGAAACGAGGATAGCAGGATTGACACTACCATCACGGGCAGGAGGCGTGCAGAGCACTATCTCCTCACAACCGGCTATCTTGGCCGGTGTGGCCAACATCAGCACAGTGCTGAAAAGGGGAGCTGTACCTCCGGGTATGTATAGGCCTACACGCTCTATGGCCACAGCCTTCTGACTACAGGTGACGCCCTGCTGTACCTCCAGGCTCACGCCCTCAAATTGCTGACTGCGGTGGAAAGCCTCGATGTTGCGATGTGCATGCTCGAGAGCTTGCTTGAGTTCATCGCTCACCAAGGTCTCTGCCTGGGCCATCTCTTCCTCTGACACTTGCAGAACGGTCAGATCCACCTTGTCGAAGCGTGCCTCATACTCGCGCACAGCCTCGTCGCCACGCTCTCGAATATCCTTCAGCACACCGGCCACCACAGCATTCAGTTCGCTTGCCTCCTTGGCAGGACGAGCCATGAGAGCCGTATACTGTTCCCTTTCGGGATATCTTGTCACTTTCATTACAGTATCATCTTTTCGATAGGAATCACAAGGATACCTTGTGCGCCCAACTCCTTCAACTTGCTGATAATCTCCCAGAAACTCTTCTCGTCGATTACCGTATGTACGCTGTTCCAGCCCTCTGTGGCGAGAGGCATCACGGTAGGACTCTTGGCACCGGGCAACACATCGATCACTTCCTGCAGACGGTCGCTGGGTACATTCATCAGCACATACTTCTTGTCCTCGGCATTCTTTACAGCCTCGATGCGGAAGAGGAGTTCGTTGAGTATCTCACGCTTCTCTGCAGAGAGCTTGGGGTCGCCGATGAGCAGAGCCTCGCTCTTCATCACCACCTCCACTTCGCGCAAGTTGTTGCTAACGAGTGTACTACCGCTCGACACGATGTCGAAGATAGCGTCGCTCAAACCGATACCCGGACTGATCTCCACACTACCGGTGATGACATGTATCTCACTGTTGATGCCCTTTTCTTTGAGGAATTTCTCAAGGATGACAGGGTAGCTGGTGGCAATCTTCTTGCCCTCGAACCACTCCACGCCCTGGTAGTCCACAGCCTTGGGTACAGCCAGACTCAAACGGCACTTACTGAAACCTAATGGGCGAACCACCTCACACTGGTAGCCACGCTCCTCATATTCGTTCTGGCCCACGATGCCCAAGTCGGCTACACCGGTAGCCACACTCTGTGGGATATCATCGTCGCGCAAGTAAAGTATCTCTACGGGGAAGTTGGAGCTCTGCACCAGAAGTGTGCGCTTACTACTGCTCACCTTGATGCCAGCCTCTGCAAGCAGGGACATGGTGTCTTCGTTGAGTCGTCCCTTGGATTGAACTGCTATTCTAAGCATAATTTTTTGATGTTTTATTGCCCTGAAAGGCTTATTTTACCTTATAACTAAAACTATTTACTCTAAAATGCGTGCAAATATACGAAAAAAAATGTAACTTTGTGCAATTGAACCCTAAAAAACACATTATATATATGTATATCGTAGGTATAGCAGGCGGAACGGGCTCTGGGAAGACCACCGTAGTACGCAAAATCATGGAAGCACTCCCCACAGGACTGGTTGCTCTCATCCCACAGGATTCTTACTACAACGACACGACGGATCTGACGCCTGAAGAGCGTAAGCGCATTAATTTCGACCATCCTGATGCCTTCGATTGGGAACTACTCATCAAGCAGATCAGACAGCTACGCCGTGGCGAGGCCATCGAACAGCCTACCTATAGTTACATCCTCTCCAATCGCCTCCCCGAGACCGTACATGTGGAGCCATGTGAGGTGATCATCATCGAGGGCATCATGGCTCTCTGGAGCCCTGAACTGCGCGAACTGATGGACCTTAAGATCTTCATCGATGCCGACGCCGACGAGCGTCTCATCCGCAACATTCAGCGCGACACCGTGGAGCGTGGCCGAACGGCACAGATGGTCATCGACCGTTATCAAGCCGTGCTCAAACCTATGCACGAAGAGTTCATCGAGCCTACCAAGCGCTTTGCCGACATCATCGTTCCCCAGGGCGGTAGCAATCTGCAAGCCATCGATATCATACGCACCTTCATCACTTATCTCACAAATAAGGTTTAAGCGATAAATGATGAACGATGAACGATGAGC
This sequence comes from Bacteroidaceae bacterium, assembly GCA_045629325.1. Classification (GTDB taxonomy): domain Bacteria; phylum Bacteroidota; class Bacteroidia; order Bacteroidales; family Bacteroidaceae; genus Physcousia. The sequence continues at coordinate 8,892 of JAZQQX010000091.1, forward strand.
GGTGAGTGGTGAACGATGAAAGATAAAAGATGAGTGGTGAGAGTAATATTCGCTCCGCCGTTCCATTTCTCGCGATACTTCGCGAGACCTCTTTATACACAAGTCAACTCTCAACGCCTTACGCTCAACGCTATACACTAAACAATTCTCGTATCATACTTCGCCATCTCCTTCCTCAACGCCTTGCTCGAGCAACCGCAGAAGGCATCGAGCTGTGCCCAGAAGGCGGGGCTGTGGTCCATATGCAGGAGATGGGTCAATTCGTGTAGCATCACATAGCGCTGTAGGTGCGTGGGCAACAACACGAGGTACATTGAGAGATTGATCGTGTGCTTCGAACTACAACTTCCCCACCTGCCGTGCGAGTTTCTCACCGTAACACTCTTCACCGTCAAGCCCAACTGTCCGGCCAGTGCCATCAGTCGTCCTGGTAGTACTCTCTTGGCTTGATGACGCAAAGCTTCTTCTGCCACTTTCACGAGCCATTCTTGCAAGTCTTTCCTTCCGAAATCCGTACCTTTTGGATACACCACATCCAATGTACCCTCGCTCATCCTTGCCTGTACGCGAGGTACTATACCTTCACGCAAGGCCATACGGAAGTCTGGTTGATCTATCCTAAATGACGCATCGATTCTCTTCCTCTTCCCTTTCTTCTTGATGAGTGTGAGCAGTCGCGGATACATGTCATTTACTGCCTTCCACCAATCTTTCTCTGAAGTACGGGCCGGTACCGTCATCTTGATACGCCCATCGTCAGTGGCGCGAAACACATACCGTCTAGCGCGCTGATTCACGACGACATCGATTAGTCCGAGTTCTTCGTGAGCAAACTGCATATCTTCTCAAGAAACTCCTTGTCGGTATCGTCGAAGGTTGAAAATTCCTTACTATCAATATCCAGTTCGGCTATCATTTTGCCCTTATCGAACACGGGCACAACAATCTCACTGTTCGACAGACTACTGCAAGCTATATGACCGGGAAACTCGTGTACATTGGGCACCACCACCGTGCGCTCTTCCTTCCATGAGGTGCCACACACACCGCGACCATACTTGATGCGCGTACAAGCCAGAGGGCCCTGGAAGGGACCCAGCACGAGCAGTTCCTGATCGGCATCGGCAGGCTTCATCACACGATAGAAACCTGTCCACCAGAAACCGAATGCCTCATGAAGCATAGAGGCTACATTGGCCATGTTGGCAATCATATCCGACTCGTCCTCAACTACGGAGCAAATCTCTGGCAACAGTGCCTCGTAAGTCTCTCTTTTAGTCATATTCGTCATCCTTTCTTACATTTACCATGCAAAGATAACTAAAAGATTTTGTCCTTTCAAATAAATCCCGTACTTTTGTTTACGATACATTATTTTGAAGTTTTGCCTCGAGTTTACTCAGGCACGCTTCAATTTTCATTTTACAATTCTCAATTCGACAAATGCTCATCCTCATCACCGGCGGTCAGCGCTCTGGCAAGAGCCAGTATGCCGAACAACTCGCGCTTCAACTTTCCCCCACCCCCACCTATCTCGCCACCTCTCGTATATGGGATGACGAGTTTCGCGATCGTGTAAGGCGTCATCAGAAGCGTCGCGGACCGGAATGGACCAACATAGAGGAACCTCTCCATCTCTCTACCCATCCCCTTTCGGGAAAGGTGGTGCTGGTGGACTGCCTCACACTCTGGACCACCAACTGGTTTTTCGACCACCAAGACTGGACCACCGACCAACTGCTTGAGACTATTCATCATGAGATCGACCTACTCAACGCCATCCCCAACGCCACCATCATCCTCGTTACCAACGAGATAGGTATGGGTGGGACATCCCCCAACGACCTTCAGCGTCGTTTCACCGACCTCCTTGGCTGGACCAACCAGTATGTAGCCTCTCTGGCACAGCAGGTCATTCTCATGGTTAGTGGCATCCCCATAAAGGTGAAATGACAAAAGAATTTAGAATTTAGGATTAAAAATTAAAAGATAAAAATTAAGCCATTTGACTTATAACCTTTTAGTCTTCTTATCCTAACCTCAATGTCTTGAGCAGAAGAAAGGAAGGCTTCCCTATTTTATCAACTGCACGATTGCACGATTGCACGATGAAAGAAAAACCCGCAGAAAATCTACGGGCCAAATACTTATCTATACCTAAACGACAGAGTGACAAGGGTAAAAAATATTAAGCATCTTGAATCTTAAATGAAGAACTGCAGGCATTATATCCTCCAAGGTGTACAAATCCGTCTGCAATACGACCTATACAGTTGCCTGATGCAAACATGCCTTCCCAGATATGACCGTCTGGACCGATGGTATATGCAGGTATACCACCGCGTGTGATGCCCCTATAGACATGGTTGCCTTGAATGTTAAAGATAGAATTACAGTTAGGTGTAATGCCAGAATACACATAGCCATCCTTAATGCAGTAAGCCACATGCCCCGAAAAACCTTCTGTAAGATACTTCATACCACTGCTGTAGGGAGTTCCAAATGAATTAGTGTCAGGGATGTCGGATTGAGCGTCACAGCTGCCAACACCATAAATTTTCTCGTAGGCTTCCCTTAATAGGTCAATTGCGTCCATAGTAATATAAAATATGATTCAACTTGACAACTATACGAATAATAATTGATATTACCAAAAAAGAGAACAGAAATAATACATCAATCCTTAACCCAAAAGATCCCTAATCCCTAATGGGCTGAGACAAATCTTCCACTAAACGCCCATCATCCTCTTTTACCTCAATTTGCAATGAGACTCCTCTCCTAACGAAATGTTCTGGGGAGGCGATGTTTATATATATAGATAGAAATGTATCAAAGATATATGATATACAAGATATATAATATATGTACGGTACGCGCTTGCGCGCGCGTAAAAAACAAATAATTAACACACTATTGCACGAATGCACGATAAGGAGGGTAAGAGAGGTATCCTAATAGTGTGAGAAAGGGATGAAGATAGGCATGGAGAAAAAATCGAAAAAAGATGGATGATTTTTTTGGAAGTATGGAAAAATAGCCCTATACTTGTTCGGTAAAAAAAGAGAAATACGGCTATGGAAAAGAATTCAACACAGATTAAGAAGATGGAGGTATTGGAACTGATAGGAGAGATCGTGGAGTTGACCTCCGGTGAGGGGCTCACCATTCAAATGAAGAAGGGTGAGCGACAGTTGGTATCGCCTGCCAGTCCTTACATCAAGGAACTGAAGAAGCGCCTCAACATTGACAATGAGATTGATGCACTGTTGCTGGCCGTGTTCGTTGACCAGTGCCATGATCCACACATCGGCTTGAGAGACATCGCGAGCCACTTTGATGCAAGAATCGTGAAGATACTGACCCTTGTGGACAACATCGACAATCTCGTGCGTCGCGGTGCAATCGTGCGCAAGAGAGACCGCGATGGAGACCTCACCTACCGTGTGCCAAACAAGACGATAGAGTGCCTGCGCAAGGGCACATTGCCCGAGAAGGAGCGCATCGACAATCTGACGGCGCAGGAGTTCTACGACCACATCGACGACCTGCTCGATTTGTGCGAGAGAGATGAGATCCAGGACAATGAACTCTACCAAAGTTTCGATGAGCTCATCAAGAGCAATCCTCAGCTGGAACTGACCGGACACCTGGCATCTATCGGCATCAAGAACGATCTGCTGAAACTCTTCCTCGTAATGACCCGTCTCTTCGTCAACAACAACGACGACATGATAGGTCGCAGTGACCTCACCGACTACTTTTACAAAGGTGCGCTTCACTGCCACGAGATGGCACTCATTAACGGAGAGCACATACTGATGAAAATTAAACTCGTGGAACACGCCTTCTGCGAAGGACAGGCCGACCCACACCACTGGCGACTTACAGACTATGCCAAGCGTGAGGTGTTGAGCGAACTGAAGTTGAAGTTGAAACCGGACAATCGCGCCCACCTCACCCACCACGAGGACATCACGCCCAAGGAGCTCTACTACAACGATGTCGTAACGCACCAAGTAGAGCAGTTGAAGTCGTTGCTCGGCAAGGAGCGTATGGCACACGTACAGCAGAAGTTGAAGGACAAGGGTATGCGCACAGGCTTCACCTGCCTCTTCTACGGTGGTCCGGGCACAGGCAAGACGGAGACAGTACTGCAACTGGCCCGCCTCACAGGCCGTGACATCATGCTCGTAGATGTGCCCAACATCCGCTCGAAGTGGGTGGGCGAGACCGAGAAGAACATCAAGGATGTGTTTACTCACTACAAGGCGCTGGCGCGAGACAACAGCGTTGCGCCCATCCTCCTCTTCAACGAGGCTGACGCCGTGCTCAACAAGCGTGCAGAGGGTGCGACCAACAGCGTGGACAAGATGGAGAACGCCATGCAGAACATCATCCTTCAGGAGATGGAGCAGATGGACGGCATCATGATCGCCACTACCAACCTCACGGGCTCACTCGACGATGCCTTCGAGCGTCGTTTCCTCTATAAGATCAAGTTTGACAAGCCCACGCCAAACGAGAGCAAGCACATATGGAAAGCGATGTTGCCCGAGCTCACCGACGATGAAGCGCTCGGCCTTGCCACCGCCTATGCCTTCAGCGGAGGACAGATTGAGAACATTGCCCGCAAGCAACTCATCGACAATGTACTCTCAGAGACCGAGGATCTGGACATCAACGCCATCAACGAGGCGTGCAAGCACGAAAGCCTCACAAAGAAGACCATCACGAGAGTTGGCTTCTAAAGTCAGAAAAGAAAAGAGGAAGAAAGGACAGCTTGCGTCGTGTGATGCGAGCTATCTGCCATTCTAAGTGAAAAATTAAAAGTTAATATTAAAAATAGCGTGAAGCAAACCTAAAGCGCAAATGACTTTCATCGTGCAATAGAGAAATAGTGCATTAAAATAAAGGGGGAAATGTCATACCTCCTAAATTATAACCAACAAAAAAGCCAGGCAATCGAGGTGACTGCCTGGCCTTTATTATATAAAAGATGTAAGGGGATTAGAGGTTGATAGTGTACATGATGAGAGTGTGAGCGGGAATCTCTACATTCATCTTCTTGCTTGCTTTCACATTCTCCTTAACGGGATCAATGGGATGCTTGTCGTAGTTGTTCTCTGCATTGAGCTCACCACTGAGAGTGGTCTTAACGGCATTGGGCTTAACAGAGAAGCGACCGAGGTTGATGGTGGCAGAAGTAGCCTTGTCGGTCATGTTGGCAACCTTGACAAAGAGCTGACGGTTCTTGACATTGAGCACTACGCTCTGGCCTAGAAGATGATTCTTGAACTCATCCTCGCCACCAGCGAACTTCACACAGTCGCCATAATAGTACTGACCACTTGACTGACCGAACATCTGCTGTACATAGTATGAGCAGGTGAAGTAGGGACGCTCATTGTCGAAGTAGATCATGTCGGGGTTCCAGTTGGTATTGTGACGGTATGCGAAAAGAGGTGCGTAAGAAGTCATGACAACCTTGTCAGCATTGCGCTCTACATGCATCAGATAGATAGCTTCTGCAAGAGCATCGCCCCAGTGATTCATCTGACCGTGGCTACGATCCTGTACTGAATACTCGCCCAGGTATACCTTGGTCTTCTTGGTTTTGTAGAAGTCGTTGTCGTACTGACGAGAGTCGATGAACATCTGGCGTGAGTCATAGTAGTGCTCATCCATGATGGGCAGACCGATCTCCTCAGCAAACTTCCAAGAATTCTCATAGTCGGCATTGCCGGGATGTGAACCGGGACCTGCAGTACCTACAATGACGATCTCGGGATACTTCTTGGTAACCTGATCGTAGATGAACTTGAAGCGCTCCATGAACTCGGGAGTGATCTTCTCCTCGTTACCAATACCCAGATACTTCAAGTTGAAGGGTTCGGGATGGCCGGCAGCGGCACGCAGAGCGCCCCACTTGCTGGTGACAGGACCGTTGGCCCACTCGATGAGGTCGAGAGCCTCGTCAGCCCACTCCTGCATTTCGCTCATAGGTACTACCTCCTGAGCTTGTGTACGCATGCTCCAACCACCGTTTACACCCTGACAGCTTACACCACAAGGAAGGATGGGAAGAGGTTGCATACCCATGTCCTCACACAGCTGGAAATACTCAAAGTAACCTACCTCCATGGACTGTCCATAGCCCCAGGTATTCTTCAGACCCTTGCGCTGTTCCTTGGGACCAATGGTCTCTTTCCAACGATAGGTGTCCCAGAAACCGTCGCCACCACCGTGAGCCACACAGCCACCGGGGAAACGCATAAACTTGGGATTCAGAGCCTCAAGAGCCTCGGCAAGATCCTTACGAATGCCATGACCATGATAGGTATCCTGGGGAACAAGGCTTACCATATCTACATCAAGCTCACCCTTCTCAAGCATCAGGAGCTGGAGCTGACCGTTCTTACAGTCATCGCTGGCCTTCAGCACGGCAGTGTACTTCTTCCAGTTCTTGTCGCTTACCTCGATTGTGGTCTCTGCCAACACCTTGGCTTGACGACCGGGCTGAACAAGAACTACGCGGATAGGCTTCTTGGAAGCACCGCTGACATTACGCATCCAGATGCTGAAGTCGTAGCTGGCACCACCCTTGATGTTCATACCATTGTAGCCATTGTTGGCCATACCTACACCTGTCCAACCATCGAAGTCATAATAGTGACCGATACGCTCTGCGTAGATACGCATATAGGTGGGGTTGTTGGGATGGATGGGATCCTTTGTGCCAAAGTTGATGTAACCTGCAGAGTGGCCAGGACGCTGGAAATTCCAGCTTGTGCCGGGGCCCCAACCGTCGCGGATAGAAGGATTATACTCGAACGAACCGTTCTGAACGAGGTTGGCATTCAGACCACCATCGGTAGCCGAACTGATATCCTCAAAGAAGATACCCAGCAGTTCATCGCTGATAGCCTTACCGCCCTTGGGGGCATTCATAGGCTTCTGGGCTGAAACAGACATAGCGGATGCGAGAAGCAAAGCGCCAAGTGTGAGTTTGTTTTTCATACCTTGATTTTATTGATTAATAGATAGTAAATTTCGGCGTAAAGTTACGACTTATATGCTAAATTTGCAAGAAATCCATTAAAATAAAATAAATTAATAATGTTATTTCAGCAAAAATGATTAACTTTGACTCAATAAAATGTAATAACGAATTGAAAATATGGAATATAATTTTGATCAGCAGATAGACCGTAGAGGTTCGGACTCTATGAAGTGGAAATTCTTGAAGACGATGTGGGGACGGGAGGATCTCCTGCCTATGTGGGTGGCCGACATGGACTTTGCTACCCCACCCTTCATCATTCAGGCCATAGAGAAACGACTGCATGAGCACCCCGTACTGGGCTATATCTGCAGTCACGACCGATACTGGGACGCCATATGCCAATGGAACCTAGAGCACTACGGACAGAAGGTAGAGCGCAAAGAGGTAAACTATGTACCTGGAGTGGTATGTGGTATATTTCTGGCTTTGCAAGTATTCACGGAGAAGGGTGATAAGGTGCTCATACAGCAACCCGTATACCACCCATTCCACCTCGTACCCGAGGCCACAGACAGAGTGATAGTGGACAGTCCGCTGAAGTGGACGGGCGAGTCTTTTGAGATGGACCTCGACCAACTGCGCAAAGATGTGAAGGGATGCAAACTGATGATACTCTGTAACCCTCACAACCCTGCCGGCTTATGCTGGAGCAGGGAAACCCTGGAAGAGGTGGCCGAGATATGCTACGAAACTGGCACGCTGGTGGTGAGCGACGAGATACACTGCGACATGTTGCTGGGTGGACGCAAGCACATACCTTTTGCCTCGGTGAGCGAGAAGGCTCGCATGAACAGCATCACGCTACAAGCCGCTACCAAGACTTTCAACATGCCTGGCGTAGTGGCTTCGCAGGCCATTGTGTACAATCCCGAAGTGCGCGATCGCTACTTCTCATACATCGAAGGCACGGACATGGACCTCGGAAATGCCTTTGCCTACGACTGTGTGACATCCGCCTACAGCAAGGAGGGTGACGAGTGGCGTAAGCGTATGCTAGAGTATGTAGAGGGCAACATTGCCTATATGACTGAATTCCTGAAGGATAACTGTCCTCTCATAAAGGCTATACAGCCTGAGGCAAGTTTCCTCGTATTCCTCAACAACAAGGCGCTTCTCGATGTGCTCGAGGCAAAGGCTACTCACTACAAGCACGAAGAAGGTGAGGCGCTAACTCCCAACCAGATAGCACAGCGCAGACTGGAGTACTTCTATGCCGACGGGGCACATCTGGCTCTCAACAGTGGCAGTATGTTTGGCGACGAGGGTACGGGATTCATGCGTATCAACATGGGGTGTCCCCGAAGCACCGTGGAGCAGGCTATGAAGCAGATCAAGATGGCATATGATGAGGTGATGCGTTGAAGGTTGAGCGATAAGGTTTGAGCGAAAAAACAATTGGCACATGAAAGAACTGAAGATGTTGCTGTTGCTCACTAACAGTAAGAAGAAATGGTGCAAGACAGAACTGGCCCAAAAACTGGATGTCTCGGTGCGTACCATTGAGCGCTACATCGTGAAACTCAAGGCTGTGGGCTTCATCTTCATTGACGACTGCCACTATGTGGCACTGAAGCAGACAACGGCGGTGTACAACAAACTGTCGGACCTGGTGTACTTCAGCGAAGAGGAGGCCACTACGCTCTACAATGCGCTGGAGGTCATTGAGACCGACACCAAGGCCAAGAGAGATCTGCGCGAGAAACTGGCTACCATCTACTCTTCGAAGAAGGTGAAGGAGAAAATCATCCGTCTTCAGGGTGCGAAGAAGATGGAGGATTTGATGGAAGCCATCGAAAAGCGTCGGCGCGTGATCATCAAGAACTATCTCTCGCCGAGCAGTCAGACCAAGAGCGACCGACTCGTCGAACCGTTCCTCATCAGTGAAGGAGGCAAGCAGGTGTGGTGCTGGGAAGTAGAATCAGGCAAGAATAAGGTGTTCAATATCAGCCGAATAGAGTGCATTGAGAAGTTGCCTGACTGCTGGCAATGCTCTATGTATCACAAGGCGGGATACACGGATGCATTTCGTATCATATCCTTCACAGGCGAGACAAAGCATATCGTACTACGACTCAACCGAATGGCTTACAGTCTGCTCATTGAAGAATATCCGCTCACCGAGCAGGACATCACGCAAACAGGCGAGAACGAATGGACCTACGAGGCAGAGGTGAGCAACTACAAGGGTATCGGCCGTTTCGTGCTGGGACTGGCTGACTGTATCAAGGTGGAAACGGCCGAACTACGTGAATATCTACAGACTTTTGCCGAAAATCATCTCATGTTCCATCATAAGGACATAATTCCCTAAAATAGCAAAGGAGCCTCCTCGGCTCCTTTATTTCATTTTCTTCGGAATTCTACCCAACTTTTCTTCTGCTGGATTGGGCTGTGGTTTCCAAAACTCCGTGCCAACAAGGGCATCGGGGAGATATTGCTGATCAACATAGTGACCTAGATAGTCGTGAGGATACTTGTATCCTTCGTGATAACCGAGTTGCTCCATGAGCTAGGTGGGGGCATTGCGCAGATGGAGGGGCACGGGCTGGTTGCCGCCCTTATTACACACCCAATGCAGAAATTTTATTCCGTATGAAGTAATTCGAAGGCTACGGGCAGACGGGCCGCACAGTAAACCCGTAGTAGCGACCGTTGCGGTACCAATCCACGTAGCTCGAATTGAAGTCGAGGCGGTACGCGTCGACCGAGTAGCTCGTGTAGAGCGAACTGGACCAGTAGCCACCGCGGGAGCCCGCATTGTCGAGGTCGCTGATGCTGCGATAGCCGGCAGCAGGCGGGAAAATGGAGTTGCCATTCTTCTTGGAGGTCACAAGGTAACCGTTCTTACCACCCTGAGCAGTCCAAGTCCAGGTGCAGTTGTTGGTATTGCGAAGCTCATCCTGCTCGGCCTTGGTGGGCATACGCCAGTCACCACCCCACTTCACATGCGCCACATCATCCTCAGGATCGAGGGTGGTCTTGTTGTCTCCCACAAATTTACCATTGTTGTACCATATACCCGAGGTTTGATTGTCTGGATAGGTATATTTATTGACATGCTTCCAGTCGGAATAACCACTTTCCATCCACTTATAAGTACCCCAGTTGTAGGTGCTCTTCGTCTCTGTCTCACCCCACGCATAGTAGTCGCCATAGTCCTCGGGATTGTCGGCACCCACATTGCAGGTGGCCCACTTGATGCCTGAGGGAAGGCCGAGGTCTACATACTCATGAGGCTTGGAGACCGTTACCACACATGTGCCCACCACCCCGCTACCATCGGTAACAGAGCAGGTGATGGTGGCCGTACCATACTCTACGGCCATCACCTTGCCAGACTTGCTGACATACACCACATCAGGATTGCTGCTCTCCCAGGTGACGGCCGTGATGGCGGCATCGGGAGGAGTGACACTGGCGGTGAGCTGGTAGGACTGCCCCTGTGCGCTCTGCCATGAGCCCACGATGGCACTGTTGTTTGCCTGCAGCAGACTGATGCGTCGTACAGCCTTCTTCTCGTTGATGGTGCTCACAAGGTCGGCCACATCGCCCACCGTGAGCTCCTGATCATCGTTCATGTCACCCACGACTATCTCCTAGGCACTCACGCTCATGGCGCACCAAAGCGCCAGCATATTAAACAAAATCTTCTTCATGATACTATATATTTGAATGATTGATCCAAGTCTATGGCGCAAAGTTACAAATTAATACAGAAAATGAAAAAGATGATACCAAAATTAGGTTTACACGAAAACTCAGTGTTAAAATCGAAAAAAATCTGTAGGACCTCGCACCTGCAGGTGCCTCGCCTTAGTCATACGCATGACTTGCCTTATGCATGCGTATGACAGAGCGTAGTCATGCGCATGACACAAACCAGCCACCTAGCGGCCCACTAGAACATCTCCGGATGTCTCTGCTTCCACTCCACCACCTGGTCCGTGGGGAACGACAGCGTCTTACTATACGGGTCGATGGGCTTGGGGAAGCCGGAGAAACCTTTGAATGACAAAGAGAAGGAGACAGCTTACCTAGAATTTATGGCCAGGTTAACTTTTGAGGGGACTTTTACGGCTGAAACATAACACTGTACAAACCTGATTTACAGAAGAATAGATAGACAGAGTTAGATTTAGGGACTTTCAACCAACAAAACCTTATAAAAAACATGCGTGTGATAAAGAGTTTATAGGGGCAAAACTCCCTAAAAGTAACTTGGTCCTTAAAAGAGTCTGGTACACAGCAGCTTACAGCATCAACTATTGATCGCAAAAGTCCCTTCAAAAGCTAACAGGCTGTCTTTTCCTGTTGATCGCAAACAGGCAAAGCAATTCCTATGAGATTACTTCCCGATACCCTTGCCAAGTTCGGGAGTGATGCATTAGCCAAAGTGCGCATAGATTTTTCTAAAGTGATTTTTTCACCGTCACTTACACGGTCACGGGTTATTATACTGATATATTGCATGTTAAGTGCGTGCTGGTGACACTTCACCTACACGGGTTCAGCTGGTAAAGATTTTTCATGTTGTTTTTTACCTACATACATCATATAAGGCTTATAAGGTTGGTTTACAATGTGTTGAGTGCATGTAGGTACCATTTCTCCTACATAATCACTTCGTTATCTATCTGATTTCCAATATATGAAATTATGTAGGTTGCATCCTACCTACATACATTACCTACATGAATTGAGGCTAACGAGAATAACAGTGAGGGACGCCATCTCCTGTCTTTAGGTGTATCGGTCCTGCTCTCAGCATGCCTATGGCTTGCTTTACCGTCAACTGGCGGTAAAGCTATGCATGCGCATCCCTAGGCCAAGTCATGCGCATGACGCGACCTGCCAACATATCGTTGGTAGGTGAAGTCACCAGCATGTCGATAAGCGAACACAAGTTTAACCTCCATTTGAGATCGTTAGAGAACATTTAAGTTCCTATGCCATGAGATGATCTTTGATGGTACAAGACGGTGGTATATAATAGTTATCTTCACTTTGTTACGTTCCTTGTGTTCTTGTTTCAGATTCAACCCTTCAATCGAAAAAAGGGATAAATCACCATCCATAGAATGCAAAGATATATGCAAATCTCAGCACCTTGATCAGACCACTACAGCAGCACATCCACCTTCCCATTTCTGTGCTACTCTGCACAAATCGGGAAGCACCCAAAAAGCCGCATATCAGTTAGTGCCTTAATATTCAATACAATAGCCAACCTTCCGAGTGTGGAGGTGAAACATCACCTCCACACTTACCATCCACCTGATATTCAATAAACTAATGTACAGATATGGAGATGGAGGTGAAATTGCGAAATCTTCTGAAGCATTCATCTATGGTCTCTGACAAATACGAACATGCAACCAATGTCAAGGAAATATCTGTAAAGGGATTTCAGCTTGGCGTCAGGGAGAATGCCAGAGAACTAGAAACTAAAACCTCATAACCTTAAAACCTCATCGCTCGGCTCGTTTACGAGACTTTTGCCTACGAGACAAAAGTAAAAGTAGTTCGCTCTAAAGGAGCATCAGAGCCTCACCCCTTCATCTTCTTGGGGATGCGGGCGAGCTTATCCTCGGCGGGATTGGGCTGAGGATGCCAGAACTCACGGTCCTTGAGGGCATCGGGGAGATACTGCTGGTCGATGTAGTGGCCGGGATAGTCGTGAGGGTACTTGTAGCCTTCGTGATAGCCGAGTTGCTCCATCAGTTTTGTAGGGGCATTGCGAATGTGAAGAGGAACGGGCTGATTGCCTGTCTGCTGTACACATTGCAAAGCTTCATTGATGGCCATATAGGCAGAATTGCTCTTCGGAGAAGTGGCCAGGTAGATGGTGGCTTCAGCCAGGGGTATACGACCCTCGGGCCAACCAATTTTCATTACAGCATCGAAGGCTGCATTGGCCAGGAGCATGGCGTTGGGATTGGCCAGGCCGATGTCCTCGCTGGCCGAGATGACGAGGCGGCGAGCGATGAAGGCAGGGTCTTCCCCACCCTCTATCATGCGGGCGAGCCAGTAGATGGCGGCATCGGGATCGCTGCCGCGGATGCTCTTGATGAAGGCTGAGATGATGTCGTAGTGCATCTCGCCGTCCTTGTCGTAGGCCAGGGGATTTTGCTGGAGGCGCTCAGCCACAATCTTATCGTTGATAACCACCGCACCGTCTTGTGGCGTAGCCTCGAAAACGAGTTCGAGGATATTGAGCAATTTGCGTGCATCACCACCGCTATACTGAAACAGGGCGTGCGTTTCCTGTATGTCGAACTCACGCTTTGAGAGAACAGTATCCTTGTGTATGACTCTGTCTACAAGCGAGAGCAGATCATCGACCTCAAGCGACTTGAGTACATACACCTGACAGCGCGAAAGCAGAGGACGGATAACCTCAAAAGAGGGATTTTCGGTTGTGGCACCGATAAGGGTGACAATGCCTTGCTCCACGGCTCCGAGCAGACTATCCTGCTGTGATTTGGAGAAACGATGAATCTCATCAATGAAGAGAATGGGCGATGCAGTGTTGAAGAAACGATTCTGCTTGGCTTTCTCTATCACTTCGCGAACATCTTTTACACCACTAGTCACGGCAGAGAGGGTATAGAAGGGAGTCTGAAGTTGGTGAGCGATGATGGTGGCAAGAGTCGTCTTGCCCACTCCTGGAGGTCCCCAAAGAATGAAACTGCTGATACGCTTGCTGTCGATCATACGACGAAGCACGGCACCTTGACCAACAAGGTGTTGCTGACCAATATAGTCATCAAGCGTCGTTGGACGCATTCTTTCTGCCAAAGGAGCAACCATATTTCAATATTTTTCTGCAAATATACGAAAAAAAATGCTATTATAAATAGGCATATCATAAAAAAGTGTTATATTTGCCACATGTTATTATCGGTACTCATACCCACATTCAACTACGATTGTACGAATCTCGTCAAAGATTTGTCAAAAAGCCTTCCCGAGAACAGCGAATTGATAGTGGCAGACGACGGTAGTACAGATCAGGCGATCATTGAAACAAACAGGGCCATCAACCTTTTCCCCCAATGCCGGTTTTGGGAGGCACCTGCCAATATGGGGCGCGCCGTGATACGCAACAGGCTGGCCGAAATGGCACAGGGCGAATGGTTGCTCTTCTTGGACTGCGATGCTCAAGTGGGCAAGGACGACTTCATTGAGAACTACCTCAAAGTGGCCCGCCAAGGCACTGCTGATGTGATATGTGGTGGCACTATGACTCCAGCATACTGCCCCTCACCGAAAGTGAGTCTTCGCTACAACTATGAGCGAAAGTACTGGCAAGGAAACGATGCGACACACAGAAACGCAAAACCATACGACTGCTTCACCACTTTCAACTTCTTAATCAGAAGGCAGACTTTCATGGACCTCAAGTTCAACGAGCAATGTAAGGGGTATGGACATGAAGATACGCTTTTGGGCGAAGCCATGAGTCAGAAAGGCACATGGATTTGTCACATCGACAATGCCTTGACCCATATCGGCCTCGAAGACAACGCCACCTATTTGCGGAAGACGGAAGAGGGACTGCGTTCACTGAAGTGCATGGAAGGACTGCTCAAAGAGAAGAGCCAACTAGCGCAGACCTACCTGAAGTTGAAGGGGCTACACCTCTTACCGCTCGTCAAACTATGGCACTTGTTCTTTGGCCGTTATGAAGCAAAACTTCTATGCTCACAGCGTCCTTGTATGGCCTTATTCAATATTTATAAATTAGGATATTACAGTTCACTGAAAAACAATCAACCTTAAATCATAAACATTATGAAGCGTATTCTTTCTATCGTGAGCCTCATGCTCATTTTGTTTGCAAGCACAGCCAGTGCTCAGTTCCCTGGTGGTTTTGGTGGTTTTGGACAGCAAAAGCCTCCCAAGCCTATCAGTCAGGATCCCAATGTTCATGCTCCCAGTGCAGAGATCTCAAGTTACAAGAACGCACTTAGACAGGTGTACTCTACATTGCAGTACGACTTCAACAGCGAGACTTGCCAATTGGTCATTGAATGTTTTGACCGTGTAGAGGATGTAATGTTGACTATCAAGGTGAACTATCCCGATGACTTTGGCGCATTCTCTAAGTTTATAAAGAACTTGTCAAAGCAAGCCGAAAAAGCACTCAACAGTGCTACCAACGAAAACTCGCGCGTACGACTGGACTTTGGCAAGGACCCCAACCTCAGAGGTTCGATTCAGCAGAAGGCAAGTGAGAATCAGGAGGCTAAGCCGCGCTCTGTCAACCTCTCTCCCGATGCCCATTTCATCGTAGAGAATGAGATTGCTGTTTGGGAAGTGAGATTCAAGGAGAGGGCCAACATGGGATGGGGTGGCCGTCCTGCACCTGGAGCTCAAAACCAGCCTGCCAACAGTTTCCTTTGGAACTTCCGCAACCTCGACGAGTTTAAGAAACTCGAGGCTTGCATCGACAAGAGCGCCATCAACCTGCTCAACAAGGAACTCATCAAGCAGGGTAAGGAGATGGAAGCTAATTACGGAAAATAAACTCCCACATCGACATACTCTTAAGAGGGCCTGCACAAACGCAGGTCCTCTTTTTTTAGCATTACGCAAACCAACAATTTACAACCTATTGATATAAAAGCCATTATAATAAGAAAATGTTGCTTTTTTAGGCAAATAATTTTTTATTTTACATAAAAAGTGCTATCTTTGTGCGAAATTACAATAATTATGCTGAAATTCTTTTCGCTTGGAAGCGGGAGCAGTGGTAACAGCTATTTCCTTACTACAGGCCAACATAGCATACTCATAGATGCAGGACTGAACATCCGGTCGTTGAGAAAAAAACTTCAAGGCTACGGCTTTGAGCTAGAGCAGATTGAGGCGGTTTTCGTCACACACGATCATGCCGACCACATCAAGTCGGTGGGCAATCTGGCCAACGATATGAACATCCCCATCTACACCACGCAACCCATACACATGGGAATCAACCGCAACTACTGCGTGACGAGCAAACTGACTGCCACCCATACACATTATATAAATAAAGAGCAGACCTTCACCTTTGAGGATTTCACCATCACTCCTTTTGAAGTGATGCACGACAGTAGTGACTGTGTGGGCTACGAGGTAGAGGCTTGCGGTATCACCTTCGTGCTGATCACCGATGCTGGCTCCGTAACACCCATACTACAGGAACGCGTGAGCCACGCCAACTACCTGGTACTGGAAAGCAATCACGACGAGGACATGCTAGCTATGGGTCCCTACCCTGCCTACCTGAAAGGTCGAATAAGAAGTGGGCGCGGACATCTGAGCAACAAACAGGCCGCTGTACTTTTAGCAGAGAATGCCACAGAGAAACTTCGTCATGTATGGCTCTGCCATCTCAGCGAGGAGAACAATCATCCTGAACTGGCACGCAAGACTATGAGTTCGACCTTGAGAGGTTATGGTATAATCGACGGCGTGGACTTCAAGGTGACCGTACTTGGGCGTAAAACTCCTTCGGAACTGTACGATTTGGAGTGAATTAGCAAAAAGTTACAAAAAACTATTTAAAACATTTGGCAGAGTCGTAAAAAAAGCGTACCTTTGCACTCGCAAAAACGAAGAAGCGACTTCAACCAAGAGTTTTTGCAAGCCGAAAGGCTACACAATGCGTCCTTAGCTCAGTTGGTAGAGCAATTGACTCTTAATCAATGGGTCCAGGGTTCGAGCCCCTGAGGGCGTACATAGAGGGCGGAAGTACCTCTCTAAAAATTCTTCCATATCAAGCGTCCTTAGCTCAGTTGGTAGAGCAATTGACTCTTAATCAATGGGTCCAGGGTTCGAGCCCCTGAGGGCGTACAGAAGAGAGATGCAGAAATGCATCTCTTTTTCGTTTACATCATCTTTCACTTCCAGACATAGCTGGAACTGCCAGACACTTTAAGCAAGAACATTAGTAAATTTCCCTTTGTGTAATAGTATAAAAAAGAGGTTCACTATTGTGTGAACCTCTCTCTTGTGTGACTCCTGCAGGATTCAAACCTGCAACCTTTTGATCCGTAGTCAAATGCTCTATTCAGTTGAGCTAAGGAGCCGTCAATCAAAGAAATGCCGTAACGCTGAAGAGCGATAAACGGGACTCGAACCCGCGACCCTCGGCTTGGGAAGCCAATGCTCTACCAACTGAGCTATTATCGCAATTCGTAGCCTTGTCTTTCTCTTTGACGATGCAAAGTTACGAACTTTTATTGAATCTGCAAAGCATTCTATCAAAAAAAAATGCGGAGCAACGAGGCTCCGCACTTATATCGCTGTAGAATCTGTAAATATTGAGTGCTTCTTCTGACCTTTTATGATCTTTTCCCCATAAACCTACAGACTATTTCCCAGTTATTTTACTTAATAATATCCAATTCCTTAAACACCTTTTTCAGTTTCTCTACCGACTGATCAACCTGCTCGTGTGTATGGTTAGCCATCAAGGCATAGCGAACAAGGGTATCGGTAGGTGCACAAGCAGGAGGAATAACGGGGTTGATAAACACACCTTCCTGGAAGGCACGGGCCACAACGACGAAGGTCTTCTGCATATCGCGCACATAGAGAGGAATGATGGGACTCTCGGTGTCGCCAATCTCAAAACCTTCTTCCTTGAAACGCTTCAGGGCATAATTGGTGACATCCCACAACGCTGCAAGGCGCTCGGGCTCCGACTTAATGATGTGGAGTGCCTCAAGAGCAGAAGCCGTAGCTGCAGGCGTCATGCTGGCACTGAAGATGTAGGTACGGGCCGTATGACGCAGATAGTCGATGATAACCTGGTTGGCTGCGATGAAACCACCGATACTTGCCAACGACTTACTGAAGGTACCCATGATGAGGTCAACCTCGTCGGTCAGGCCGAAGTGATTGCAGACACCACGGCCCTGATCACCAAACACGCCCAAACCGTGAGCCTCGTCAACCATAACGGTAGCATTGTACTTGTGTTTGAGTTCAATGATCTCAGGCAACTTACAGAGGTCACCCTCCATAGAGAACACACCGTCAACAACGATGAGCTTCACCTTGCTGGGCTCACAACGCTGAAGTACACGCTCCAGGTCGGCCATATCGTTGTGCTTGTAGTGCAACTGTGTAGCGAATGACAAACGACGGCCGTCGATGATACTGGCATGGTCGCGATCATCACAGATGATATAATCATCCTTACCTACCAACTGAGGAATGACACCACTATTTACGGTGAAACCTGTTGAGAAGCAAAGCGCATCGTCCTTGCCAACATACTCTGCCAATTCTTTCTCTAACTGAACATGGATATCAAGCGTACCGTTGAGGAATCGGCTTCCGGCACAACCAGAACCGTATTGCTTCATAGCCTTGCAACCAGCCTCAATAATACGATCATCGCCAGTAAGACCGGTATAGGCATTGGAACCGAACATCAAAACACTGTGTCCTCCCATCTCAACCTCGGTACCTTGCTTACCTTCAATCTCACGGAAATAGGGATAGAATCCCTTTTCTTTAGCCTCCTTTGCCAAATTATAGAAAGGATGCTTCATGAGTTTTTCTTCTATTAATCCCATTATATAAAGATTTTAATAATTTTTCTATTAAAAAGCGTATTTACGGAATATAATTCCATACAGTCGGCAAAGTTACAAAAAATAATAATTATAAGACTTACTTTTTTCATTAAAAAAGACTTTATGAGCTTTTTTTACATCATTAGCGACCTATTTGAACAAATATTCGTACCTTTGCAGTATGAAAAAGAATATATTCATCGTCAACCCCATTTCGGGAACTAAAGACAAAGAAAATATACTCCGACTCATCTCCGACTTCTTTGAAGAAGGAACCTACGAAATTGTTTATACTGAGAGAGCAGGACACGCAGAAGAATTAGCAAGGAAAGCATCTGAAAAGGGGGCCTTCTGCGTCATAGCCGTTGGTGGTGACGGTACAGTCAACGAGGTGGCTCGCGGACTGGTACACACAGAGACGGCCTTGGGTATCGTACCCTGCGGAAGTGGTAATGGGCTGGCACGCCACTTAGGCATATCGATGAAGCCCGCAGAGGCTTTGGAGACACTCAAGAATGCCGAGGTACAGACTTGTGACTACGGAATGATATGCGGACACCCGTTTTTCTGCACAGCAGGCGTAGGCTTTGACGCAGAGGTAAGCGACACTTTCTCCAAGGCAGGTAAACGCGGACTACCCACCTATCTGAAGACAACCATAGGCGTGGGACTGAAATACAAGGGCGAAGAGATGGACCTTGAATTTGATGACGGAGAGGTGATAAAGGGTGAGCGCTATTGGTTGGTAACGGCAGGAAACGCCGCGCAATACGGAAATGACTTTTTCATTACACCTGATGCTTCATTAAGGGACGGAGTATTGGATGTCAACATGTGGCAACCATTCAACAAACTGACCACTCCCCTGGTTGGCTACGAACTGCACAACAGAAGTATTGATAAGAATAACAATGTACGCGTAAAGAAGTGCAAGAAAGTGACAATCCACCGAAAGGAAGAAGGTGCCATCCATTGGGACGGAGACCCATCTTGGGGGCCCAAAGACATCGTTATCGAGATTGTCAAAGGTGGCATCAAGATGATTGTGGGACATCCAAATAAAAATCGTTTGTAAGTTGCGAAAAGGCAGTTGTACGCTGACCATTTTCCATTAAGACAAGTTCCTCAAATTGAGCTTCTTGGCATATATCATTTGAATATGTACATAAAGTTCGTTTGGGGGATTTTCGTATAGTGGTCTTTACCTTACATTGTCGTTTCAAGCAGAGTCCTGACTTTGCACAAAGCGCAGTGAATTGAGGCTCGGCCACAGTTGGCAGTATGACATGAAATTGCCCATGCTCAGCCAACAATCGTTTCACATTCAAAATCAAATCAGAGAAGGGGAGGGAGGATGTATTTCTCGCCACACAACGCAGGGAGTCGGGTGGTAGAGTGTCTTCTGTATAGAAAGGAGGATTGCAGAGTATGCAGTCATATTTTCTATCTGAATCATATTTTCTTACATCTTCACAGCAGAAAGAAACTCTGTCAGCAAAAAGGGATGCCTCTGCATTTTCACGAGCTTGGTCTACCGCTTCGGCATCAATGTCGATGCCTCTCACCTCTACCTGTTCTGCACGCTGAGCGACCATAAGAGAGATGACGCCCGACCCACAACCTACATCCAATGCACGATGGGCACCCTCTACCCCAGCCCACGCACCGAGCAACACGGCGTCCGTGCCAACCTTCATGGCACAGCGATCGTGATAGATGCGAAAGTGCTTAAAATCAAAATATATGTTGCTCATTGTTTCTGCAAAAGTGTGAGATGTGTGCAAAATTACTAAAATAAATTAAAAGGAAAGAACAAAGCAGTGTCATTTGCAAGATTTTTTGTATCTTTGCGCCCGTTTTCTATATGTGCGCGAACAATATTAAATATAAAAGCGCATAATACACAATAACAAAGACAATATGAGTAATAAAGGAAATAATGCAACTTTCTCTTTCGTCGCTGATTTTGAAGGTGATGTAGAGAAACTTACAGACATCAACATAGACGGCCCCATCCCCGTACTTCCTCTGCGAAATATGGTGCTGTTTCCCAGCGTGATGACACCTATCAGCGTGGCTCGACGCAGTTCGATGAAAGTGATACAGAGAGCAGAGCGAAATGGTTCGATTATTGCCGTATTCTGCCAGAAAGTAGCTGAAGTGGAGAATCCTGGACAGGATGATCTCTACCCTATCGGCGTAGCCGCTCGCGTAGTAAGGGTATTGGACTTGCCCGACAACAACAGCAGTGTCATCCTGCAGGGTCTGGGACGAATAGGACTTAACGACATCGTATCGACCAAACCTTATCTTTTAGGCGAAGTATCACCTTTGAAGGAATTCTTTCCCGAAGAGGCTGAGAATGTACAGTTCTCGCTGATGATGGAGGATGTTCGCAAACGGGCCCGCAAACTGATTGACATCAGCGACTCTCTGCCTGGCGAGGCACAGTTTGCCATCAAGAATCTCAGCAACGACAACTTCCTGGTCAACTTCATATGCTGTACCTTCCCTTTCAGCACAAGCAAGAAGGTGGAGATGCTTCAATGTGCCTCAATGACAGAGCGTACCCTCTTACTCCTTCGTACCCTCAACACGGAGATACAGCTTGAAGAGTTGCGTATCAACCTACAGCAAAAGACACAGCAGGACATCAACGATCAGCAACGAGAATATTTCCTGCAACAGCAATTGAGAAATATACAGAATGAGTTGGGCAACGGAGTCGACGCAATGCGTGATTCGGAGAATCTGCGTGCTGAAGCTACAGAAAAGAGATGGCCCGAAGATGTGGCAAGATCTTTTGAAAAGGAAGTGAGCAAGTTGGACCGTCTTCATCCCCAGAGTCCTGACTACAATGTGCAACTTACTTATCTGCAGACACTCTTGCAGTTGCCTTGGCAGACCTACACAAAAGATCATCTCAACCTCACATCTGCAGAGCGCATCCTCAATCACGACCACTATGGTATGGAGAAAGTGAAGGAGCGCATCTTGGAACATCTGGCTGTACTGCAGTTGCGTGGTGACCTGAAGAGTCCTATCATCTGCCTCTACGGTCCTCCAGGAGTGGGCAAGACTTCATTGGGAAAAAGTATTGCCAAGAGCTTGAACCGCAAATATGTTCGTATGTCATTGGGCGGTCTGCACGATGAGTCGGAGATTCGCGGTCATCGTCGTACCTATATTGGTGCTATGCCCGGCCGTATCATCAAGAATATCATCAAGGCAGGAAGTTCCAATCCCGTATTTATCCTGGATGAGATTGACAAGATCACTCAGACTACGGTTCACGGTGACCCTTCAAGTGCCTTGCTTGAGGTGCTCGACCCTGAACAGAATGTGGCTTTCCACGACAACTATCTTGATATGGACTACGACCTGTCAAAGGTGATGTTCATTGCTACGGCCAATAACATCAGCACCATTCCCCAACCTCTGCTCGACAGAATGGAACTGATTGAGGTTAGCGGATATCTCACTGAAGAGAAGATTGAGATTGCACGCAAGCACCTTGTTCCAAAAGAGAAGGAGAACAATGGACTGCAAGACCACAAGGAACTGAAGCTCAACAAGCCTGCCATAGAATACATCATTGAGAAATATACACGCGAAAGTGGCGTGCGTGGCTTGGAGAAGCAGATAGGCAAAGTGTTCCGCAAAATGGCACTCGAGTATGCACGCCATCACGAATTCCCCTGTGAGAATGTGACGCCTGAAGTTGTCAAGGAGTTGCTTGGCAACCCTCCCTACAACCGTGACAAGTACCAAGGCAATGATACTGCTGGCGTGGTAACAGGATTGGCGTGGACGAGCGTTGGTGGAGAGATACTGTTCATCGAAACAAGTCTGAGCAAGGGTAAGGGTGGCAAACTTACGCTGACGGGTAACCTTGGCGATGTGATGAAGGAGAGTGCCATCTTGGCGCTTGAGTATATCAAGGCACACAGCAACCTGCTCAACCTTGACCATCGTATCTTTGATAATTGGAACATTCATGTACATGTACCCGAAGGGGCTGTGCCCAAAGACGGCCCTTCTGCCGGTGTTACAATGGTCACTTCATTGGCATCAGCACTCACACAGCGCAAAGTGCGCAGCCACATAGCCATGACGGGTGAGATCACACTTCGTGGAAAGGTGTTACCTGTAGGTGGCATCAAGGAGAAGATTTTGGCCGCAAAGCGTGCAGGCATCACCGATATAGTAATATGCAAGGAAAACAGAAAGGACATTGAAGAGATACCTGCTATCTACCTCAAAGGTGTCACCTTCCACTATGTGGAGAATGTAAAGGAAGTGCTCGAATATGCCATGCTCGAGGAGAAGGTGGCCAATGCTATCGAACTAACTATTGAAGAGGATAAGGAGAACAAAGAGAAATGACATTCCAACTACAACACACAGACGATAAGACCCAAGCACGCGCAGGGCTCCTCACGACAGACCACGGCACTATAGAGACACCTATCTTTATGCCCGTAGGTACCTGTGGTACGGTGAAGGGTGTACTCCAGCGCGACCTGAAAGAGGAAGTAAAAGCCCAGATCATATTGGGAAACACTTATCATCTCTATCTGCGTCCTGGTACTGACATCCTGGAAAAAGCCGGAGGTCTGCACAAATTCAATGGTTGGGATCGCCCCATCCTTACAGATAGTGGTGGGTTCCAGGTATTCTCTCTCACGGGTATACGCAAACTCAAGGAAGAAGGATGCGAATTTCGCAGTCATATAGACGGTTCTAAGCATTTCTTCACCCCTGAAGGTGTGATGGATATTGAGCGAAGCATTGGTGCGGATATTATGATGGCGCTCGACGAATGCCCTCCTGGCACCTCTGACTATGCCTATGCAAAGAAGAGCCTAGGACTGACACATCGCTGGCTTGACCGTTGCATCAAGCGTTTCAACGAGACCGAACCCAAGTATGGTTATCATCAGAGTCTCTTCCCCATCGTTCAGGGTTGTACCTTCAAGGATCTACGCGCACAGTCTGCTGAATTTGTAGCAAGCAAGGAGTGTGAAGGTAATGCTATCGGTGGACTTGCCGTTGGCGAACCTGCTGAAGTGATGTATGAGATGATAGAGGTGGTAAATGCTATCTTGCCTAAAGATAAGCCTCGCTATTTAATGGGCGTAGGTACACCGCTCAACCTTCTTGAAGCTATCGAAAGAGGTGTGGATATGTTTGACTGTGTGATGCCTTCGCGCAACGGTCGCAACGCAATGCTTTTCACTTCCGAAGGTATTATGAATATGCGCAACCGTAAATGGGCCGATGATTTCTCTCCTCTCGACCCCTTTGGCACGGCTTCTGTCGACACCTTCTACAGCAAGGCATATGTGCATCACCTCTTCAAGTGTCAGGAACTCCTGGCTATGGAGATTGCTACCATTCACAATCTCGCCTTCTACCTCTGGCTTGTGGGCGAGGCACGCAAACATATCATTGCCGGCGACTTCTCTACATGGAAAAGTCAGATGGCAGTAAAAGTGGCTAACAGACTGTAATGGAAGACATTCAGAACGATAACAAGATACAAGAGGAACATTCAAACGACATCACATCACAAGAGGTACAGTCCTCTGAGGAGATTGTCCAAGAAGCACAGGCTGAAACGCTTGAGCCCGAAGATGCTGTGGTGAATGAAGACACTGCGGGAGAATATCTTGCGGATAAAAGTACTGAAGAAGAGACCGAGAAAACTGAAGAAGAGAAAGAGGAGGCTGTAGAAGATAAAGTGGAAAAGCCTAAGAAGAGAAGACGCTTTCACTTCCCTCGCCTACTGTCCAAGCTCGACCGATATCTCATTGGTAAGTTCTTGGGCACCTATTTCTTCTCCATCATCCTGATTATCAGCATTGCGGTGGTTTTTGACTACAACGAGAATATCGACCGATTTACCACCAACCATGCCCCCTGGCACGACATCATCTATGTCTACTACCTCAACTTTATCCCCTACTACGCCAACCTATTCAGTTCGCTGTTTATCTTCCTGGCTGTCATCTTCTTCACAACAAAGATGGCGGGAAACAGCGAGATAATAGCCATGCAGGCTGCTGGAGTAAAGTTCAGTCGCATTATGCGCGCATACATGCTCTCTGCCGCACTCATCGCTGGTATCAATTTCTACTTGAGTACAGAGGTCATTCCTCGAGGCAGTGTCAAGCGTCTGCAGTTTGAGAATGCCTACAAACGCAAAGTGCCTCTGCCTACTTTCTCAGATAATGTACAGCTACAGGTTGACACGGGCGTCATAGCTCTTGTTGAGCACTATGATGGCAACACGAAAACGGGTTATCGATTCCACCTCGATAAGTTCCGCAACAAAAAACTTGTATCAACTCTCACAGCTCGAAGCATCACCTACGATACCCTCTCCAACCAGAAGTATCACTGGTTTATGCGCGATATCACGGTGCGCGACATGCATACCAATCGTGAGATTATCAAGCATTATAATCGACTGGACACTACTGTAACCATGGAGCCTCGCGACTTCCTCTCCAATGCCAAGATGGAACAAACGATGACAAGTAGTGAACTGCTTGAGCACATCGAGAAACTGCGTATCAGAGGCACAGGTAATGTTGCGGCATACGAGATCGAATATCACAAACGACTGGCAGAACCTTTTGCTTGCTTCATCCTTGCCACTATCGGTCTCACACTGTCTGCTAAGAAACGAAAAAATGGTATGGGACTTGCCCTAGGAACAGGTATGGGACTCTCTGCCTTCTATATTCTCTTCCAAACCATCTCGGCAACATTTAGTATCAATGCGGGGCTCAGTCCTATCATTGCGGCCTGGCTACCTAATATCCTATTCTTCTTCATTGCTGCATATCTCTATCATCGCGCTCCCAAATAAGATTGGGGAAAAACGAAACAAACATATTCACTATAGCAAGGGTTAGGGTAACAAAAAAAATAAACACAATAAAAGAACTTTCAAGTAATTGAATCAATAATGGATTTCTACGATCTCGATCTCAGCGACAATGTGCTTGATGCACTCGACGATATGAACTTTCAAGAGTGCACGCCTATACAGGAACATGCTATCCCTCCCATTCTTGAGGGACGCGACATCATCGGTGTGGCACAAACAGGTACAGGTAAGACCGCTGCATATCTCCTTCCAATACTCAGTCTGCTTGATGATGGCGGATTTCCTCATGATGCCATCAACTGTGTTATAATGTCACCCACAAGAGAGTTGGCACAGCAGATAGACCAGGCTATGCAGGGCTTTGCATACTACACTCCCGGACTGTCAAGCGTAGCTGTATATGGAGGAAACGACGGTATTCGCTATGAGCAGGAGAAGCGTGGATTCAATCTTGGAGCTGATGTCCTGATAGCTACACCGGGCCGACTTATCAGTCACCTCAGTCTGGGCAATGTGGATCTCTCCAAAGTTAGTTTCTTTGTGTTGGATGAGGCTGACCGTATGCTGGACATGGGTTTCTGCGATGATATAATGCAGATAGAAAAGGCCTTGCCACGCGATCACCAGACCATCCTCTTCTCGGCAACCATGCCCAACGAGATTGTCAAACTTGCCCAAAACATTCTTCACGACCCTGTAGAAATCAAGATTGCTGTTTCTAAGCCTGCTGAAGGTATTCATCAGAGTGCGTATATCTGCTATGAGGCGCAGAAACTTCGTATCCTCGAATCGTACTTCAAGCAACATCCTCCCAAGCGTGTTATTATCTTTGGTGGGTCAAAGGTCAAAGTGAAGGACATTGCCATTGCTCTTCAACGCAAAGGCTACAGTGTAGAGGCTATGCATAGTGACCTTGAGCAAAGCCAGCGCGATGAGGCAATGTATCGTTTCAAAAGTCAGCAGGTTGACATACTCGTGGCAACTGACATCGTAGCTCGAGGTATCGATATTGACGACATACAACTTGTGGTCAATTACGATGTACCCCACGATACTGAGGACTATGTTCATCGTATCGGTCGTACAGCACGAGCTGGAAGCGAAGGTTCGGCATTCACACTCGTCAGTGAGAAGGATCAACCTGCTTTTGCCAAGATCGAACGCTTCTTAGGTAAGGAGGTGGAAAAGAATGCCATACCAGCAGAACTGGGAGAAGGACCCAAATATACGGGGAAAGCAGAAAAGGGCCAAAGGTCAAACAAGTCCAATGCCAAAGGGAAAGGCAAGGGCAAAGGGAAGAACAATAAGTCTGGTAAGGAGAAAGGACAAAAGGCTGATATAGAAAAGAGTAACAAAACAAATAAAGATAAGACAAACAATACCAGTCAGCAGGCAACTACTCCCCAGTCCAACAATCCTATCAGCACCGAAGAAGCAAAGAAGAAAAAGAGAAAGCATAGTCATCGTAAGAGTAAGCCTCAAACCAAGAACAACCAGGCTTCAGAGGCTACTCAGAAACAAGAGGCTTTGTAGTGGTGAAATAACAACCAAAAGGTTTACCACGACTTAATCCAATACTGTGATCTTTGCAAATCGAAGGAGCAACTGCTTGGTTCCTACATTTTCAAATCGCACCGTTGCCTTGGCATCCAGTCCAGAACCTTCAAGTGCAACAATCTCTCCTCTGCCAAATCGTGAGTGATCTACATGCTTACCCACAGATAGTTCACCTGCAGGGGTTGCCATTGAGGGTGTTGTCGGAGAAGGCGTCGAAGGTGTTGTTGAAGAAGCTGTTGAAGGAGTTGTCGAAGAAGCTGTCGTAGAAGTTGTCGTAGAAGTTGTCTTACGAGGAACCGACGCATTTGTAGATGAGACACGCTTCAGCGTCTTCCCCCATACCGACGAGGGGAACTGTTGACTTGCAGAGGACGATGATGATGATGTTGTTGCGCTGGAACGACGGAACGGAGCTTCGCCTGAACGACCATAAACAGGTTGAGAAGAACGATCATAACCCGCTTGGGAAGAACGACCGAACAAAGAGTCATCCACACTACTTCTGGAATTTGAGGTGAAACCCGAACTCGTGCTGGCTAAAACATTGAGATAACGGGCGTCAATCTCTTTTAGGAAACGGCTGGGACTACTCATCTCAGTACGGCCAAAGCGATAACGGCTGCGTGCCGATGTCAGGAAAAGCAATTCTTCTGCACGCGTCATGGCTACATACATCAAACGGCGCTCTTCCTCAATGCCTTTACTTCCTTCCTGCAATGCCATCTGATTGGGGAATAGTTCTTCTTCCAAACCTACAACAAAAACCACCCTAAACTCCAATCCTTTCGCCGAATGAATGGTCATGAGTGTTATCTTACTACCATCGTCCGACCCCTTATCTTCATCGACATCACTGAGTAGCGACACTTCCTGCAGATAGTCTGTAAGCATGCAAGGGGCTCCTTCTTCCCTACGGCTTTCTACGAAAGAGGATATGCCGTCCATGAGTTCCTGGAGATTTTCCTGGCGTGACACATCTTCGGGTTCATGTCCACTATTGATATCGTTGGCCACTCCACTCTCCCTTACTATACGGAAGGCTAATGTCGATGCATCGGTAGTATCGGCCAGTTGGGCAAAGCCTTCAATAAGTTGAGCAAAGCCCATCAGTTTGGTAACCATACCCTTATTGACATTCAACTCATATCTTACGGGGTCGCACAGTACACTCCAGGGTGACACACCGTGCGAAGAAGCACAGTCAAGTACCTTGCCTAAGGATGTATCACCGATACCGCGAGCTGGATAGTTGATGACTCGCTTCATGGCTTCCTCATCGCGAGGATTGACTGCCAAACGCAGGTAGGCTATGACATCCTTGATCTCCTTGCGCTGATAGAAGGATAGACCACCGAAGATGCGATAGGGCAATCCATCCTTACGGAGTGCCTCTTCAAGACTACGACTCTGTGCATTGGTGCGGTAAAGTATGGCGATATCAGAGTAGTCGACATGGTCACGGGCATGGAGCGACTGAATCTTGCGACTTACCACATAGCTCTCTTCAAAATCACTTTGCGTGGTAAACACATTGATCAACTGACCTTCTGCTTTTTTGCTGAATACATCTTTATGTATCTGTCCTACATTGTGATGTATCAAGCTATTGGCTGCTGCAACAATGTTTTGCGTTGAACGGTAGTTCTGCTCCAGTTTAAAGAGACGGGCATCCTGATACATCTGCTGGAAAGTGAGGATGTTCTCTATATTGGCTCCACGGAAACTATAGATACTCTGCGCATCATCACCTACCACGCACACGCGCTGACGATGCTGGGTGAGAAGCCACACTATACGGTGCTGAGCAAAGTTGGTGTCCTGATACTCATCTACCAGTACAAACTCAAAGCGGTCTTCATACTTGCGTGCAATGTCAGGGTTGTTAAAGAAAAGGTAATAGGTGTAGAGCAAGAGGTCGTCAAAATCCATCGCATTGCTCAGACGGCAACGCTGCATGTATTGCTGATAGATCTGTGCTACAGCTGGCACCTTACTCTGCTGGTCACGCTTACGGATCTCCACATCGTTGGCATACTGATCGGGGGTGATGAGATGATTCTTTGCCTGCGAGATGTAGTTCACCACCATGCCGGGCTTGTAGGTCTTATCGTCAAGTCCATTCTCACGGATGAGACTCCTGATGAGACTCTTCTGGTCAGTGGCATCGTAGATGGTAAAATCACTTGTAAAACCAATGCTCTGGCACTCTATGCGAAGGATACGGGAAAAGATGCTGTGAAATGTACCCATCCACAAGCGCGATGCAAGATCCTGCCCTACCTGTTTTGCAATACGCTGTTGCATCTCTCCTGCTGCCTTGTTGGTAAAAGTGAGTGCAAGGATATTCCAAGGATTGATGCCCTGAGAGAGAAGATAGGCTATCTTATAGGTGAGCACGCGTGTCTTGCCTGATCCTGCACCAGCAATTACCAGCGAAGGAGCATCAATACATTCTACGGCTGCACGCTGTGAATCATTCAGTTCGTTGAGTATATCAGTAGTCATTAGAGAAAGTGATTATTATAACTTAGATTTTCATTTTAAGCTCATCGCTCGCCGCTCAACTTTCAACGCTCCACGCTCAACTCATTCCCACATATCTTACGATCTCTATCAGTAGATTGAGGATAGATAGATCTATAATCCACATGATGTGGCGTGAGATACCTGCTGAGAGCAGAAAACCGGTAAGTCGCCATATACTTTCCTTGCGTGCAAATAGGCAGAAGGAGAGCATGGAGAGGAACACAATAACGGAAAGCGTCAAGGGGGCACAGATGAACCATGGAGAAGGAAAGAGCTGGCCCGTGACACTACGCATAGCGCTGTGGACATTAAAGATTGGCACAAGGAAAACCAGGAAGAGGAGAACGAAAACCGTACTGGCTGTAATGACACCTAGATTCTCGTTGACCGTGCGACGACCTCTGCGCAGGAGTCCTACGAATCCAGAACTCTCTACACATCCCCATGCTATGACGAGGGCGATAACGGGTGCTATATAGGAGGGTGTGAGAAACTCCAGAGCGTGTAACGCCAACCAGCGGAAACCTTCAGCACAAAGCACATTGTTGACTGGCATACTCAGGGCGTCCATCACCCATGAGGCAACGGGAACCACCACAAGCATTCCAAGCAGGACTGTGCAGAGCACTGAAGAGAGCCACCTTCTATTCATCGTCTGCTTCCAAGTTATCAATATCTATGATGCGCAATTCGAGGGCTCTTACCACAAGACGCGTTGCATTCACTCCTGTTCGCTCGTTGGCTTTGAAAAGACGGTTGACCAATTCTGCCTGGCGCTTCTCCAAACTCTTCACACTGAAGGGCATGCCCTTGAGTTGGGCTATCATATCCTTGGTGTATCCTAAGGCCAGATGACGCAGGAAGCGCTCGTCGTATTCGTCGATATCATAACCTATAGATGCTTCACCTCGCATACTCTCGCCCAGTACTGACTTCTTGAAGCGCTGGATGATCTTCTCCAGAATGGGTTGGTTGAACACGAGTCGGCGACCTCCCATCACATTGGTTACATCAGTATGCGTGAGCATCTCGCCTGTCTTCAGGATAATACCGTCGGCACCGGCATTGAGCACCTCCACCCAAAGACGCTCATTGAGGATCTCGCCTGTAAAGATGAGCACATGGGTCTGGGGATAACGGTTGCGTACCTGTCGGCATATCTCCACACCTACCGTTGTGCTACCACCCAGACCAAGGTCGAGAAGAAGCAGATCGGGGACTTCCTGGCGAAACAACTTCCACAGTTCTGCCTCATTCTGGGCCGTACCTATGATAGTTGCTTCGGGTATATCACTGCGGAAAATCTCTTCCGTACCTTTCAATTCGAGTTTGACATCTTCTACGATGATTACTTTGAATGGATCCATATATTTCTTCTATTATATATTGGTTATTACTTCAGCGTACACCACACATTGATATATCCGTCTCTGGGTTCTGCCATCAGGCGTAGGCCTGGGAAGTTGTGCAAGGCGTCCATCTCTCTAATGATTTGTTTGGCTATGAGGAGATTGATATGGCGGGACTCGGGATAGAATAGCGTATGGGTCTGCGACTCGTCCATCACTATGCCTGAAAGGTGATAGCAGAAACGAAGCATACCTTGTGTAGGGACAACCTGAAGCGAAGGTGATGCTTCGGTAGTGTTTGCCCCCGAGGCATGCACAGTATTGTCTGCATACGCAGGAGCAAAGCAACGGTCTGCATACCATTCTACAAAGGTTGTATTGAAGCGGACGAACAATTCCTCTATGAGAATGGCATCTGCGTGGAGCGACATTTCGCTGGTGCAGGGTTCAGCGAGTACCAACTGCGTATCGAGTCCCTTCTTGTTTGCCAACTTATTGAAGTGGCGTACTGCCTTTGCAAGAACGGTATCTACATCAAGTTTCTCCTTACGGTAGCAGTTTTGATTGGTCAGTTTCTCTGCCTGACTGCTCAGGAGCGTATATACATCTTTATAATAAGAGGAGAGTTCGGTAAGCTGTGGCAGGTCATCACGGCGCTGTGCCAGTTGCATGATGCGTGCGGGATAATACATCGATTCGTGCTTGATTGTACTCAGGCAGTTGTCCAGCACCTGATTCTGTACATGCAAACGGTGCTCCTCATAGCGCAGATGATTGAGTTCTTCTTCTTTCATCTCTTTCTCTTCCAATGCCTGGGCAGGGAGAATGATGCGATTTTGCAGAATGTTTGCGAGGGTGTTGTAAACCAACGAGTTTAGGTTCTCATCACTGTGGCCGGAGATGCCATGCAGAGTCAGCGCGCCTACCCCATTTGCCAACTCTACAATGGTAGAGGCTCCCACGCATTCGCCTTCTGACAGGTCAAACATGGGTTCATCTTCTTGCTTGTTGATGCAGAGCGACATACCGTCAATATGTTGCCAGTTGTTCATCCCTTCAAAGGTTGTATGCAGAAGGTGCAGGGCCATGAGTTGTATGTCTGCCACATCCTTGGCCAACGATTCTTCATCTATGTGCTCTAACTGCTGGCAGAGCTGTTGCTGAAGTATGAGTCCTCTACCGAGATACATGCGACGGCGAAGAAGGATGAGTGAGAGCACGATGATCAGCCCACTGAACATCACCAGCAGAACGAGCAACTGGCGTGAGGTGGTCTGTGTGCGTTGTAGGCGCTCGCAGTATGTGGGCAGGTTGCGGTCTTGGTGATAGAGCTTATAGAGTGAGGTACAGAGTGTATTGTTGTATCGGTACTGCTCCCATTCATTGAGTGCCAGAGAGGCAATGGCTATCTCGTTGCGAAGACTGATGGCCACCTGGTAGTTGAGCGAGTCGCCACGCAGGAAGAGATCTACCTCATTAAAGGCTGTGTCTGCCGACAGTTCTGCTTCGCGTGTGAGTTGTAGTGCGGGATGTACGGCATGGAGTCCTTCTATGCCATAGCGTATAGCCTCTTCGTAGTCTCCGCGCTGGTTGCACTGATAGGATGAGTGGTAACAATCCTCTGCCGTACTGTGGGCTGCTCCTTGCATGATTGCAGGACAGAGTATCAGCGCCATCAGGAGCATTAGCACTCGGGGCAGACGGAAGAAGAATCGGCTTCCCTTGCCCAGTTCGCTCTCCACGCCGAAGCAACAATGCTGGAAATAGGAGGAGGTCTTGCGGTACTTCTCTATGATACCACGGCAATTCATGATACCAAAGCCGAAACCTTTATTCTCGGCAGTCAGACCTATCTTTCGGGCATCATATACCTTGCTGTTGTTGAGCGTGTCCACATCTTCGGGCTTCATGCCACAACCGGTGTCTGTCACACTCAGTTCTACATACTCGTCAAAACCTTCTGCGCTGATGGTCACGCTTCCGCCTTCGGGGGTAAACTTACGGGCATTGTCGGCCAGCGTGTTGAGCATGAAGAGGGTCAATGCCTCGTCTGCCTTGACAGTCAGGTCGGTGGGTTTCACTATGAGGCTCACGCCTTTCTGATCGAAGGTATAGTGACCTCGCTGTAGGGTTTGGAAGATGCGGTCCAACTCTATGGTAGTGATCTGCAGGGAGAGGTCACCCTTCTCCATCTTGATCCAG
The DNA here is from genome assembly GCA_045629325.1 of Bacteroidaceae bacterium. Taxonomy (GTDB): domain Bacteria; phylum Bacteroidota; class Bacteroidia; order Bacteroidales; family Bacteroidaceae; genus Physcousia. Next base: position 42,063 of record JAZQQX010000091.1, read on the forward strand.
TCTGTAAGGATATCGTTGTAGGTGACAATGCGATCGGTCAACTCTATCACATAGTCCAGTTTCTCCTGGTCCATCCTACCCTCTCGATTCATGCGATCTGTTTGGTTGATGATACGGTCGAGGAATGGAGTGACGGCATGTACAAGCGACACCTTGGCTCGTTTCTCGGCATTGCGACGCTTGTTCTTGTCTATCTTCAACTCACAGAGATGGGTCTGTTCCTCCACCTCTTCTATCGCATCGCGTATCTGCTCCAGATGGGAGGCATCGGATTGAAGTACACTGTCGGGGGCGGCTTCCTTGCGACGCGCATTGAGATGCATCTCATTGCGCTTACGAAGATGATACGAGAAGGACACGATGAGCGCTGTCAGGGCCAAGAAGAGCAGGGCGGTGAAGACAAGTCGGAGGCGAAGCGAATCGGCTTCGGACTGCAACTGGGCCATGCGACTTTCCATCTCTACATTCTGACTCGTTCGGGCTATGATGTCAAGGTAGATGTTGCGGTTGTAGTCGCTCTCCTTCTTCATTCCCAAGGCACTGAAGGCCATACTGATCTTCTGACGGATACCGGCTATCCATTCGGGCACGGTATAGACGCTGTCGGCTTCTATCCATTCGAGCTCCACCTCGTTGAGCCCGTCTTCTCCCTCGTCATAGAGCGAAAGGAGATGGTCTGTGTGTCCCGGATTATTGTAGATATACTGTTCGTTGACACAGTCAAGGGCCATGCTGTAGTTGTCGAGTGCGAGTTCATAGTGGCCATGGTTGAATGCCATCTCGCCTAAGGTACGGTAAGCGCAGGCTGTCTGGAAGAGGTCTTTGTATTCACGGAAACTATATACGGCGTGCAGGGCCAGGGCTTCCGACAGTTCGGCTTTCATGTCAATGCTGTCCTGGGGGAGCCAGTCGCGATGCTGGTTGAGCAGGAGGTCGAAGAGGTCGGAGCGTTCTTGTTGGATTGTCTCACGGGTACTTGCATCTGAGAGCAATGAGGCAAGGGCTTGTAGGGAGTTGGCTTCAAAATAGGTCACCTTCATCGTTCTACTGAAGCCCCAGCAGATCATCAGGTAGTCAAACTCTTTCAGGGAAATCTCTGTAGGCGTACCTTCCACAAGGCCACCCGAACCCATCATGTAGTTGTAGTACAACCACTGTGTGCTGTCCGTCACTACTGTGAAGTCATCGGCGATGGCTTCCATCTCTGCAATGGCTTCCTGGTCTTGATCTTGATAGTAACAGTAGGTGGAGGAGATTATGTGAAACTCGGTACGGGCAAAGAAGTAGTCGTGTCGGTCCACCGACGATAGTTGTTCGTACTCTTCCTCCACACGCTTCATTCGCTTCTGCGCACTGATACGCGACTCGAAATAGGCACTTCCATCGCCTATGCGCTGATTGATCTTCATGCGGAGCACATCGCTCACAAGGAGGATAACCTGATTGTTGGAAAGGTGTCTTACGGAGTCCAACTTAACAAAGGCACTGGAAAAATCCATCTGCTGATAGTCCACATATATCAGCATATTGAGCGCGCGGGCCTTGCCGTCGCGATATGCTCCAGCCTCCTCATAGGCCTTTCTGGCCAGAAGATAGGTACTGTCTATATCCGTGTAGCGCACATGATAGGCTTGCTCGTTGAGCGTATCAACCAGCGTGCGTTGCTTCTCACTTACTCCATGACATGAAGCAAATAGCAGAAGAACAAAAATCCATAATGTGTGTTTCACAGATTTTAATTTAAGGATTCATTAGTCTACTGTTATACCCTATACTCTAAGCTCTATACTCTAAGCTCTCATCGTTCATCGCTCCACGCTCATCACTCATCCCCCCTTCTGGTTTTCCTTGATCACCTTCTCTATTTCCGAGAATTCCTCACCCATATTCAGATTGAGGTATATACGGTAGAGCAAGGGAGCCCAACTGTTGACGGCATCGGGGCGCAGGCGGCGCAACTCCTCACTGGGATGCTTGGCCTTGCGGTAGAGTTCCTGCAGGTGTTCACGGTCCTGGCGACACTTGGGGTTGCGTACATCATTGCAGGCGGTCATGGCAAAGTCTGCCGCTTCGTTGACATAGCTCACGGCCTTGTTGTAGAGTGCGTTGATATGTTCGGGTTCACGCTCGAGTACTATATCGGCCATCTCAACAGACTTCAGCCACTGCTCCTTGTGAAGGTACATCAATGATTTCGTGTACCAGTAGATGAGGGCGTCCTGTACATTCTCAAGCATGGAGTCTGCCAGTGCCAGGCACTCGCCCAGTTGCTTCTCGTCCTCATAGTATTTGGCCAGATTCACAAAGAAGTAATCGTGCTTGGGATAGGTCTCTACGCCCTTCCTCAATTCGCGGAGCCATTCTTCATTGCGATTGAGTGCCTGCAGGCAACGCACCTTATACTCATGGAGCACGGGCGACTTGGCACTGTCGGCATAAGAGATTGCATCGTCTATGTAGAGCAGTGCGCTATTGGGCTGTTTGCTGTTGTAGGCACTGAGCACCGCATAATAGTTGGCATTAGGGAGGAGGGTGTCATTCTGCATCTTGGAGTGACCCTCGAGGAGCGACTCCCTCTGCATGTTGCAGTAGAGCGACATATAGTCGAAGGCCTTCTGGTAGTCAGACTTTCTCAGGAAGAAGCGACCACCCTGGTAGATGTTGTAGCGGTAGAGAAGCAGGAGATCGCGGTTCTTGCCACGGAACTTAGCCTTCACCTTACCCGCCTCATTGGGAATGGTATCAATGCTGTCACAGAGCAGTGCATAGCGAGAGGCAAGCAACATCGTGTTGTAGTAAGCCACCGTATCATATTTCTGCTTGAGGTAAGCCTTGAGATTCTCCTGGTCGTTCAAGCTACGCTCAAGGATGGATGCCATATAGTATATCTCTGCCTTCTGCTCGTTGGTGATACCCTCACGCTTCAGGGCATCCAGCAGACTCTTCTCCTTATTCTTCTGGTCACGCTTGTTCTTGATAGCCGTTCGTGCATCCTTCAGCAAAGTGCGCACAGGAGTCTGCTTAGGAGCCTTTGCCTTCTTATCCTCAGCAAAACCTACCAGCACACACATGGCAAATAGACATATCAGACACTTTCGTAGCATAACTCAAATACTCAAACCAGACACTTTCGTAACTTGATGCAGATGGTCGAACCGGGCACTTTCGTAACTTGATGCAGATGGCCGAACCGGCATTTTCGTAACATATTGCAAAGTTAAGTAAAATTATGCGAAGCATAAAGCTTTTAACTTTAATTAGCGCAAAAAAAATGGAGTTGCCCAGTAAATGAGCAACCCCAAATGTGCTATGTCATACTAAAGCCTCCGAAGAAGCAATAGTTTCGCGAAATGTCGTGAAGGATTAGTTAAACCACTTTACATAGCAGAAATCCTGACGATGAGGCAAGTTCTCGTTCTTGGGGAACATACGGTATGCCACCTTGAAGCCACCTGCATTCTTCAGCTTGTGCTCAAGCTCGAAGGTGTAGTTGTTGCCCTCGTGACCAGTTACCTTGAACTCCTCTACGCTATAGATGTGATCCTGACCCTCAGAGTCGGTAGCCAGAGTTACGAGCTCCAGACCGATAGCATCCTGCAGACCTGCCTCGTCGATGACGATCTTGATGGTGTACTTCTGACCACTGGTGATCATACCATTGCGCAGATCCTCAGGCTTCTCAGCACTTACCACATGGATGGCATCCCAACGCTCAGCAACGGTCTCCTTCCAAGATGCAATCTCCTTAGCGAGCTTGCAGTCGTTCTTCTCAAGCAGAGCACGACGGTCGCGCAACTTGTTGTAGAACTTGCTATAGTAGTCATCGAGCTGACGCTTCATAGTGTAGTGAGGAGCAATCTGAGCGATAGAGTTCTTGATCACCTTCACCCAACCAGTGCTGTAACCCTTTGCGTTGCGAGCATAGTAGAGAGGCATGATCTCATTCTCCAACATGTTGTAGATGGTAGCAGCATCGAGCTGATCCTGATGTGCCTGGTTCTGATAGGTACGCTTAGCGGTAAGTGCATAACCAGCCCCCTCACGGTAACCCTCATACCACCATCCATCGAGTACAGAAAGATTGACAACACCATTCATCTCAGCCTTCTCACCAGAGGTACCTGATGCCTCAAGAGGACGGGTAGGAGTATTCATCCAGATGTCAACACCCGATACAAGACGACGAGCAAGCTGCATATCGTAGTTCTCCAGGAAGATGATCTTACCAAGGAACTCAGGACGCTGGCTGATCTCGTAGATCTTCTTGATGAGACCCTGACCTGCACCATCAGCGGGGTGTGCCTTACCAGTGTAGAGGAACTGCACAGGATAGTTTGGATTGTTTACAATCTTAGCGAGACGCTCCAAGTCAGTGAAGAGGAGGTGAGCACGCTTGTAGGTAGCAAAACGACGACCGAAACCAATCAACAGCGCGTTGGGGTTGATCTTGTCCATCAAGTTTACTAC
>JAZQQX010000092.1:0-47338 GCA_045629325.1 Bacteroidaceae bacterium
TAAACAATATTTTGAAAAAAATAATAAACCAAAATTAAACCAAGAGTGAGGAATGGGGGTGGGGGGGTAATGTGCTGAAATACAATCACTTATAGATTAATTAAAGCCTCGCGATTTTTTTTCTCTCCCTACTTATTTCACCACCTTCCTGCCATCCTTGATGTAGAGGCCCTTGCGGGAGTGGGTGCCGACCTTGCGACCCTGGAGGTCGTAGAGGGTGGGATAAAAGGAGGCTTGTCCAGCTCGCGTGTCTGGGCCTGCCCGGAGAGGGCCATGCACATCATTATGAATAATAGGATTTTCTTCAAGCTTATTCCTTGACATATGAAGGATTAATACGGATAAATGTTTCATACCCACAGAACTCTGGGCATGCATAGCGACAGGGATCATCTTCCGGATCTGGCGTTTGTAGCTCCCCTAACTCGTCCGGGAATCGGTTCCCGACAATAAGCTTTGTTAGCTTGAGCCGTTGCATGCCATTTAGAAAGAGCAGATGATACTCTTCGTCGCTCAACTGATATTTACCTGCAATATAGCCCAGGAATGTAGCCATATCCTGCTCGGCCGAATTGAAGAAATCCTGATAGAAGGAAGGCTGTTGGCTTCTGTTGCTTGTGATCCATTCAAACATTGGACCATAGGGGTCTGCCTGAAGGAACCCTTCATGAAGGTTGTTCCCCTTCGAACTATGACACACCATCCTCTGGGAATACTTGCCGAGGTCGTAGATGTTGCATGTAATGCTGTCGTTTGGATATAGAAAAACGGGGAGATGACTGTTCCCGAAACGGAGATAGCTGAACATTGGGTATTCAATGCAAATGTCAAGACAAAAGTTGCCGAGCGAATCGATCTTTGCATGACTACCCATATTGTTGTCAAACAATGTATCTGCGCTGAGATAGTACATCGACATTTCATCTATGTCCTTCCCGTAATTGTAGATGTGGCCTTTGATTCTCGTCAGGCCTTTGCCATAATCCTTCCCCGCCTCCAGAAGATGGACATTGCCAGCCCGGTGTATGCTTGGTGTGACACTGGAGGCATGAACGCCGTAGAAGCAGAAATACTTCAAGAAGTCATGTCGTGAGACAATGTCGAATACCGTATCCGTTGAGGCCAATGGCTCAAAGACCATGGAGAATTTCTTCTTGTACCCAGCTTTGGGACTTGTCATCACTCCCGGCCTTGCGCCATTAATGGATTTCAGGGCATGTAGAGCCTTGTCAGCCCCTATCAGCTAGCAGTCGGAAGGAACTGGTATACGGTCACCCTTGTCGCCTTTCCATAGGAAATCTACAACGGTTGCCTTCTTAGTCGTGGTCACCCGTTCAACGGATATACCCGTAGAATATGTGTAGATGAATTTGATTGTGCCTGATGAACTTCGTGCAAAAGTTGCCAGGAACGAATTCAAAATGAGCAGAAATAGGAGTTTCTTCATGATTTCGATCTTTATTTATTGTTAATGTTTTCATATATGTTTTGTATCTCAGGTGAATATACCTTAATCTCTTTCTGCTTGATAACCTGAACCATACTGTCCTCTCGCTCTACATCGTGCGTTGCCTTATACACCTGCCACTTGCCATAGGGTGGAGCGAATAAACAAGTATGCCTGACCAGTCTTCATCTTCTCAACATCTAAAAATTTATTCTCTTTCTCCACTCCTCATCTAACTCTTGCCCAAGATACTTTTCCAGACTCATAAACCTTGATTCTAATGTTTTTGTACTTGCCAATCGTACTGGGAGTATATCAGGCAAATGAAGTAATAGGTATTGATAGGGAAGTACAAAATAGGAATAGTCTCCGGTGTTGATGTTTTTCAAGAAACTATAGCTGTTCACGACTTCTGGCAACGAGCTAAAGTCCTCGGAATTGCCTCGCGGATTACGGGCTTCTTTATTCAGGTAGACTTCATTGAAATTCGTATTCAGTCGGCTTATACTAATCTCATATATAAAACTATGCATATGAAGTCTTAACAGATGTGACTCTGTCTGGCTGAGATGATGTTTCCACGATAGATAGTCAGCGAATGTGTTGGTTTCCTTTATCCGTTTTTCCATATCCTGCCAAAGTTCGGCGGGATGGACGCCTTCGTAACGGGCGCGGGCGAGGTCCCAATCCATCCATTTGGGATCGGCCATCATAAGGCTTGCCATCGTGTTGTTGCCGTTGAGACTGCTGTATGTGGCATGCATATCAATCTCCTGGTAATTCTCGATCGTAAGCATGATGGTATCGCCAGGGATGAGAAGGACCGGGGTCTTTGTGTTCCTTCCCTCTATGTAAGTCCAGCATTTGTTTTCTACGGGGGCAACAAAGTTAAAGTATCCATCATCACTAATGTTCTCCTTCAGGCGTCTATTCTCCTGTCTGCCGTTATCACTGCTTGTTCTTACTTCCAGAGACATGACTTCCTGCTCACCCGAACTGTCGTAGTTTTTGATGTACCCTTTTACCACGCATGTTTTTGACCCGGAGTGGCACACTTCGCCTGCACCTAACTGTATATCATCGGCCTTGTGTTTAATCTTCCGGCTAATATTTTTGTCCTTATGAATGCCCCAGAAGTCAAATGCCGAATACCATGCGTTGACTGCTCTCAGGTCAAAGATCTTGACCTTCTTTGGCAACGGGTCGAAGACCAATGAAAAGTCATACTCGCCTGAATATGGACACCGTATGGTGTCGCCGGGTACTATATTGACTGCATATCTCAGTTTATACCTATTGTGAAGCTCGTCATCAAGATACATTTTTTTGTTTGGCAACAATATAGGGTCACCGGGTCTCATTTTGCACCGTAGTGATATTATTGTTGCGGTATCGCTTCTTTCAACATCCACAACAGAGAATTGTTTGTAACCTGATTGGTAAATGCAGTCCCAAGCCTGCTCTTTTGCTTCAACGGCAAATGACAGGAAGCACAACAGGATGATAAGTGATATACGCATAATGATCAGTATAAATTAGGATTGAAGGGGATTCGTTGTTTTAATATCGTTTTCGCCCCAAAGTTAGATAAAATTATTGGAATATAAGCAATATTTTGTAAAAAATAATAAACCAAAATTAAACCAAGAGTGAGGAATGGGGGGGGGGGAATGTGCTGAAATACAAATGTTTATGTTGTATTTGTTTTTTGCATTAGAACTTCTTTAACTTCACGAAGAAGAGGACGGGGCCGCCGTCGAGCTTGAGGCTGCGGATGAACTTCTCCTCGCGTTTGTCATGCTTTGTCATGGCTTGGAGGCTGTATTCTTCTCCATGTATTCCTCAAACATCTTCTGGTATTCATCGGTTTCCTTCTCTGCTTTCTTCTTTATATAGTCGTAGAGGCGCTTGGAGACCCCGAATTGCTTGGGAGTTAAGTCATATAGTTTTTTGGCATAGATGTGGCTCCAATGCGAACCGTCACGGTTATCTCCACTTTTATAAACGGAGTGTGTCATTCGCATTGATGCCTCGTAGATATTTGCCTTTTCATCGTTTGTCATGGCACTGTAGTCGGATGTGGAGATGTCCAGATATTTTACGACATAGGGTTTTCTCTTAAAGGGAGCGAAGCCTGCCAGTTCTTTCTGCCGGTCAAGCTCTGGCAAGAGGTTGCGTATCTCGCGGAGATAGTGAGCCGTTCCCACCAATTTCCCCTCTGCGTCGAGCAAGAGATAAAATCGCATTTTCCCCAGGTCCTTGCTCTGATGAGGGAAATAGGTGTTTGCAAGTTGCTCAAACTGGGAGGACATGAGAAGGTAATGATCGCCTTCATATTTTTTTATATCATCTTTCCAATAGGTCTCTGCCAACGCAGACTTACGAACAGTGGACAGATACACCTTGTTCAGGCCGTTGGCATGAGCAAGGAGCTCATAGGCATCGGGGGTACTTGATGAATCCACCCATCTCCAACATGAGATGAGGGTAGGCTTGCCCTTATAGATGGCAGAGAGACTGTCCATTAGGTTGGAGCCTTCCAGACTACGATCCAAGGACTTGACAAGAGCCTCACCTGCGTCAATATCCCTCCATGTGTAACTGCAGTCTGCGTGTTCGCTTCTGCTTATTCTAATGTTGTGCTTTGACTCTTCAGAAAGTCCTATGCGTTTGAGTATGGAAGGCTTGAATTTTGCACAAATGCTGTCAAAGTCTTTTTGCTGGCGACTTTTGCCTGTGGGCGAGTAGGAAATGGTGTAAAGTGCGCAGCCTGGTTCGTCCCGATGCGAGCTGATGTAGTTCTCGCGGTCTTCGCCCTGCATCCAGATAGCCTTTCGTGCGTTGTTGTACTCACGGTATATCCGGCTTCCACCTACATCGTAATTGAAATTGTCGTGTATGGTGATTATGGCATGCTCACCGGGCACTATGGGCAGAGTGAGATGCAAGCTTGTATGCTTGATTTCCTGATATATGGCGGGAGCATACAAGGAGACCTTTTCCGTGTTCTTGATAATCGTCTTGAACTGGAACTCTTTCAGGGTGCGCTTTTCGAGCTTCTTTTCATGGCGAACCGTTTTGCCTTTCTCCATGTCCCATTCATCGAGGTCGGCATTCGCTTCCAGAATCAGGAAGGGACAGTCGTCAGCGGTCTTAATGGTTATTGTCGTTTTCTTCTGCGCCATGCAGGGAAGAAGACCAAGGGTAAGAAGTAGGATGGTAATGATTCTTTTCATTGACGGACTGTTGATATATGTTTTTTAATATACGATTTTGGGCTTGCTATACTTCATAATGGCTTGATTGGCTTGTAGTTGAGAGATTTCAATGTTCTCCAGTATTACCTGAGATTTTTTCCTTGGCAAGTCGGGATTGTCTACAGCATCTTGACCATAGGTGATGTGAGTGCATGTAGGGGGTAGGGGTGGATAAACCTCACAGTTGATGATTTTGCTGTAAGGGAGAACGCGTACCATATACAGCCCCTTGTCCGTGGGGTAGTCCTGCTCCCTGACTATCGGGTATTTGATTCCCGTTGCACAGTCCATGATGTAGCCACCTAAATTAGGCTGAAAGTGAGCGAATTCTCCGTTAGTAAGGTTGATGTTTACCACAAATGTAGCCTCCTTGGTGCACCATATCGCCATATAGTTGTGCTTCCCGTAATCGTATTGTGGGGCGTTGACATAGTGTGGGTCACCATAGATGGCAAAGGTGTTGAGATTGCCGAGTTCATAGTTGGCACTCCGCTCCCGTTCCAGTACGGGCATATGTATTTCAGGGGGCTGTGCATCATATTTCAGTTGTCCCATAGCAATAGCGGGCAAGAGGATGAATCCTACAAGGAATGAAAGACTCTTCATAATTTTCAACTATTTTTCAAGATCATGTATAGAGATATTATGACTTCCTTTGTGTATCCCTAACGAGATAAATATAAATCTTTGAAAATCAGTAGGCAAGGGTGGGAAAACCAGAGCTAGATCAACTGTTTTCCCTTTCATCCCCCTGACATGGAATTCTGTGTTGAAGGGAACGGCATTAAGGCTTCCACGACATTTATAGTATGTGTTTGTTTCTGAATCCAGTATATATGAGTCATCTCCTCCAAGATATATTTTCTCATCGTTTTCCTCAAAAGTGTAAACATAATGCACCAGGCAGTCGCTCTCACGCCTTTCGATCCAGAGGCCTATATATTGGAACTTGGGGTTGGTGTTCAGGGGCAGGTCGTAGATGATGGGCAGTCCGTCCTCGGCTATCTCTGTGTGAGGTGGAGTCGCATCAAGAACCTTCGTGTCACTGGGTGCGCTTGTAGAGGTGGTGTCGCCTGTGGCTTCTGCGTATGGTGTGATATCTTCCTCCGCTTTCGTATTTGGCGTGGGGAGCTCCTTGGCAGTGGGGTTGTCGGGCACTTCGGGTTGCCTTGTTATCGGGGCAATAACCTCTTCCACGAGGCTTACCACTTTCTGCTCTTCGACCGTCAAGACTTCTCTCGCTTCTTGTATGATACTCGGTTTGGCATATCCCATAACTACGATAACGGTCAGCGGAACGACATAGAGCACCTTCATTCTGGCCAGCTGATGGCTCTGTTTGCAGTACATCATGTACAATCTTTTCTTTAGGGCACTGGCATTGAAGCTGTTCACAATGGGCGAACGGGCTGATACACATGTCTTGGAGATGAGCACACGCTGATAGAGTGCCATGTCGGGAGTGCAGTCAAGCACAGCCTTGTCGGCCTGATACTCATGTACGTCGCTAAGGTCAGTGCGAAGCATATAGGCAAAAGGCAGGAACCAAAGCATGTTGACAGTAAAATCGCATAGGAGCATGTCCCAGGAGTGGCCTTTGTGAATGTGTGCCAGCTCATGCCTGATGAACAGTGTAGCATCCTTCTCTAGATCGGCAGGACCCATTATGATCCACCTCATCCAACTGCAAGGGATGCAGACATTCTCATTTGCAATGAGATGAACATGCTCGGGCAGATTCTCGTGCCTTAAACGGCTACCATTCTTAATGATTATCCATAATGCTATGTATGCTTTGATATAGCGTGCCCAACTGATGAGTAATCCTATGAGGTATATGCCAACCATAGCAACGAACCATAGCGAGGGACTTTGGACGGGATGTACCTGCACTATGCTGGGATGCGGGGTGGCTGGTGTGGAAAGCTTCTGAGCCTCCTGGCTCACCGACTGCTCCACTTGCTGTACCACCTCACTAAGGGAGTTGGTGCCCGGCAAATGGCACAATGGGAGCCCCATGCCACCAACCAGTATCGCTATCAACACGAAACGGTTAAGGCCATGGAAAGTCTCCTTCCTAAGAAAGATGCCAAACAGGGAGTAGAGCACCGTAAGGGCAATGGCCCATTTAATAATATATATAAGGTATGCAGTCATGGAAAAAGATTATGAAAAAAGCATGAATGAAGGTTCTCACTTCTTTATTTCATTCAGAAACTCGAGTATCTCCTCCTCTGTCACCTTTTCTTCCTTCACAAAGGCTGATACAACACTCATATAAGACGATCCAAAATATCTTTTTACGAATGAATTCATTTTCTTTCTACCATATTCGCTCTGCTCCACGGCAGGGCTGTAGATGTATCCGCGCCCTTTGGGTTCATGGGTGAGATACCCCTTACGCTCGAGCATCTGGAACAAGCCGGAAACGGTATTGATGTGGGGTTTGGGATCAGGATAGAGTTGCAATACATCCTTTGGGGCACAAGGGCCTAGCTGCCAGATAAACTCCATTGCCTCTTCTTCCTTGTAAGTGAGTTTTTCCATATTCTTTAACTTAATTGGATACTTGTGCAACTTAACGATTCTGTTGCACTTTTGTTTTCAACGGTTTTTTCGGTTGTAAAGTTAATGCTTTTTTCGGAACCTCCAAAACAATTCAACGGAAAATTAAGTTAAAACAAGAGTCTTTCTGTTTTTGTCGTCTATTACGCGTTAATTTTTTTATGGTTTGCGCTGCAAAAGTACGAAATATCACTGGGAAAAGGTGCAAAATACAATTCACAAATATTTCACAAATGCATCTGGGAATTCTTCTGCACTATCGTGCGAAGCGTCACCGCAAGCGGATGCCGAGCGCACAGAAAATTCACGGAATGCTTACAAGTGATTAAGGTCATATGGTTGTGTGGCCATCATTTTGTTTTCAGAACTTCTTGAGCTTTACGAAGAAGAGGACGGGGCCTCCGTCGAGCTTGAGGCGGCGGATGAACTGCTCATCTTGGGCGGTGTATGTATGGAAAGAACTATCCTTTGACTCAAGGTATGTTGCATACGTTTTTTTAAGTAACATGGGGTAGTCACAATAAACAATACTACCATCCGACAGCCATGTCTCCACACGGGAATATAAGTAGAATCGTTGGTGAAGTAGGGTTCCCGACCAGCAAAACGACTGCCCCGATTCTTTGTTGTAAAGTTGGTATACATAAGAGCGTCCTCCCTTTGGAGAGTGCGGCCCATAATAAGTTGTAAAGATGTATTTGTCGGAGGCTTTCATTTTATATTTTTCCAAAGAGTTGCGCCATAATTGTTTGTATGATTCCAAACGATTGTCGTGTTTTATGTCTTCTGCCCCTTCTGGCACTTTGGCATAACCGGTATAAACATAACGGGCAATTTTCTTGGTGGGAAGAATTTGCCAAATGGTATCGGAATTGGGAGTATATACCATCAAGTCATCAGTAGTCATACCTATATTCATATACTTCATTTCATGTTTTTTGTCATTTTTGAAGACAACTGCACAAGGAGTACCATCTTTACTACAAAACAAGCCTTTGTGCTTGTCATGATAAATTCCCAAAAATACTTTTTGCCCTCTTGTCGTATAATGAACAGTTGGGATTGTCGCTATTTCTGTTCGCTTATAATGACCATTATAATCAAAATAGACTATGATGTCCCTCTCCGTGTTGAAGTAAACCTCTTTGCTTTTCCTGTCTATTTGAAGTCTATTGCTATAATTGTACTGAATGTCATTGTCGGGATCCTTCTCATAGTAATGGGATGGATTATTGTCTTCGTCGTGGTTGATGATGTTAGCAATGGGTTCACCAAGCTGCGCTACGAGTTTGCCTTGTCTGGTATAAATGGCATACATCTGTGGGTACCATGAACCATTGATTTCTTGTGGATTGTGGTAGAAGGTGATAAATAGCAATCCTTTGTCTTCTTGAATGTCAGTAATCAAGCATTCTTCAATATGGGGGAACCCTTCCAGCTGAATCATCTCGCAGGTATCAATATCGTCCATACTAATTCCCGGATACCTCATGGATCCATCTATTGTTTGCAGGGTAGGTGCAGGTATATCTATGTATTCGATATGGCTCAGGTCACGCGGAAGTTCTGGTAATGAATCCAGAGATTGGTAGTTGAATGATGTTATTTCCGGGGCTGAGGTCAGTGGTATGTTGACTTCGCGTGTTGCCACACACCCCACGATGGCGAGACTGGCAAACAATAATGGATAAACGGTCTTTTTCATCTGCGTGATGTTTTGTTTTAGTGACTGCATTAGAACTTCTTGAGCTTCACGAAGAAGAGGACGGCTTGGTCGAAGGAAAGGCTGCGAACAAACTTTTCGTCCTTCTTCGTGATGATGACCTTTCGATCCGCTACGGGCTGATCCAGCAGATGGGCCATTTCCTTCTTTATGTTGTAGGCACTGATTTTATAGACCAATGTGCCATCAGGCAGGAGTGTAGAAGGAGTGAGTGTGGGGAATTCAAGCATCCACGAGGAGAAGGGGATCGGCTCGGAAGGGATGATGCGATCATAGGTGTAGGGAAAGCAGATGGCATGACCAGTGTTGGAATCATACAGGTGCCAGAACTCCTCGTCAACCACATTCCGCTCACCCTCTACTTGGGCGAGCCTACCAATTCGGGTCAACATATATCGTGGAGTGGCAATATTGAACCTGTCAAGGCTACGCATCAGCCGCCCCACGTCTGAGGGCTGAAAGTGGTTCGGATTCATCAGGTCATAGACCCCATCCGGTGATGGGAGTAATCCCGAGTAAACATATCGGGCCTCCAGTCTGTCTGGCAGTACCTGCCATACCGTGTCAGACCTGTTGGATTGAAGCATAAACGCATCTCCTATACCCACTCTTTGTTCTGGCTCATAGTGGAAGAATTCCGCTCCGAGGTTCACTTTGCGTGTAGGCTGCTTGTTTTCGTCCAAACATATGGTCTGAGTATCAAATGGCGTAAAAGCAACGAACCATTGTCCCTGGGTATTGAATGTCTGTGGAGACGGGGGGAGCCCCGGAATAGCAGATCGCATACATCCTTGATATTCTGTGCGCAGATACTTGCCATTGTAGTCATAGAACATCATGCGTCCCCCATTTTTCTCTATCAGTACCGCCTCCTTCTTCTTCCTGTCAAGGCACAAGGCTACAGCGTTGTGACATAGTGCCTCGTCCTGGGTGGACAAGATAGAGGACTTACCTGCCGCCAGCTTATTCTGTTGGGATATCTTTCTGGAATAGGACGACTCACCGATTTTTGATACAAATTTCCCGCCACGAGTGTAGATGGCGTAACTGTAGGCCTCTTCGGGTATGCCATCCTTCTCGTTGTTGTCTATCAGATAAGTTCTTATGAAGATTCTGTCGCCATCAATCATGTTGCCAACAAAGTCCATTTCATGGTTGTTAGGAAGAGTCAATGCGCACCATTCCACCTTAATCTATATATTCATGTAAGGAAGGACACTTGGCCGGGAAAGCTTCATCTGAAATTCCATCAGACGATCTTTTGAAGGTGTCCAAGATGTTGATGTGGCGAATCTGACTCAAGTCGCGTGGCAACTCTGGCAAATTGTTGATCACCTCAAACGGAAATTCCATAGCCTTTGGAACCACCATCGAAACGTTTTGTTGTGCCATACACCCCACCATGAGACTGGCGAGCAATAATAGATAAACGGTCTTTTTCATCTGCGTGATGTTTTTTGATTTTCGGCGTCAAAACTACGAAAAAGGTGCAAAAAGGGCAAGAAACATGATTAAACAAAATTAAACACAGGCCGAATTTTTCATATTTTGCCCCATTTTTCTATGCTCAGGGCAGATTTTTAGACCTCCGAGGTGACGGGTGGGGAGTGTGTCAATGTGGATCTGGTCGTCAATGGGGCAAAAAAGGGGTAAAATTCACGACAAAAGGTCGTAGAGGGCGAGAAGCAGGAGGGTGAGGATGCTAAAAAAGTGCCTATTCATCGTGGTTTTTCTGTTTTCCTGTGTCATGGGCGCCAGGGCATAAGTTCCCAGGCTGGCCTATGCGCACCAATGCGCAAGCAAATTTACACATTCGGGGTGTACCATGCAAGAAAAACGGCAAGAAAAAGTACATGTCTTTTACACTTTTTGCTTCAGCAAAATGCGTGTAACTTGCAGAAAGACAATGTGTAAGCGATAGTTCAAGGCAACACTATTTTTTCTCCGACCCAATTCCCTTCTTTTGCACTCTTCTGTGGGTGCTAGGTAGAGTGTTGGTAGAGTCCCGGTAGAGTGATGACGGCAGACTCTACCACTCGAACCCCCAGCATTTGCAAGGGGTCTGGAGGATTTGGTAGAGTGTGAGGGAATTTTGTGAAAATATGTGAGAGAGGAAGATCCAATAGGGTGAAAATGAGGATCAGAAGAGAGACAAGGGGTGGATCTGGCACCTGCTCGATCCATCTTTTCCTTGCTTATTCCGACACGACAAAGGTGAAGACATTGTTTTGGGCCTTTTCCCTCGCAACTGATAAATACCGCCGTGGAAAGGGTGAGAAGGAGTAGAATGAGTTTCTTCATGATGATTTGTTATTAGCGTTTCTGACCTTTAAACACGGAACTATACAAAATGCGTCATGACTTTTCCCACTTTTTTATTTTGTAGCGACTATCTGGCACAGGTAGAAGAGGAAGAAGGGGATGCCCACGTGTTTTGACTTTTGCAAAAGGGAGGGCAAATAGCCCTCCTTCTCTCTAATTTTCTTCGATAAGCTTCAGCAAGCGCTCCACGGCCTGCTCTTCGGGAATGTTCTTCTCCACGCACTCCTTCTGGCGATAGAGACTCACCTTACCACGGGCCGCACCCACGTAGCCAAAGTCGGCATCGGCCATCTCACCGGGACCATTGACTATGCATCCCATGATGGCAATCTTGAGGGTCTTGTAGCGGGGATCCTGCTTGGCACGCTCATTCACAGCCTCCTTGATGCGACGGATGGTGGCCTGAAGGTCGTAGAGCGTACGGCCACAGCCGGGACAGGAGATAAACTCCGTCTTGCACATCTGCACGCGTGCAGCCTGCAAGATGCTCTGCGCCACGGGTATCTCGTTCTCAGGTTCTTCACTCAGTGATACGCGTATGGTGTCGCCAATGCCGTCGATGAGCAGTCCGCCCATACCCACGGCACTCTTCAGTCGGCCGTCCTCACCCTCGCCAGCCTCGGTGACGCCTAGGTGGAGAGGATAGTCCATACCCTCCTTCTCCATCTCTTGGCAGAGCAAGCGCACACTCTGCACCATGACCACCGTGTTGCTGGCCTTGATGCTCACCACCACATCGGGGAAGTGCTCACGCTCGCAGATGCGCAGAAACTCCATGCACGACTCCACGATACCGGCAGGGGTGTCGCCATAGCGCGACATGATGCGGTCCGACAGACTGCCGTGGTTCACACCGATACGGATGGCCGTGCCGTGCTCACGGCAGATGCTGAGGAAGTGGCAGAAGCGCTCATCGAGGCGACGGAGCTCCTGAGCATACTCCTCGTCGGTGTACTCCAAGTGCTTGAACTGGCGGGCGGGGTCCACATAGTTGCCAGGATTGATGCGTACCTTCTCCACGATGGTTGCAGCCACATCGGCCACATTGGGATTGAAGTGCACATCGGCGCAGAGAGGCGTATCACCATAGCCACGCTCGATGAGGCCTGCCTTGATATTGCGTAGGTTCTCTGCCTCGCGTGTACCCTGTGTGGTGAGGCGCACGAGGTCGGCTCCGGCATCGATGATGCGTATGCACTGTTCCACGCACCCCTCCGTGTCCATCGTGGAGCAGGTGGTCATACTCTGCACCGCCACCTTGTTCTGCCCGCCTATGCGCAGTTTGCCTATCTTAACTTCGTGTGTAGGTCGACGCATATCAGTTGGTCTTGAAGTTGTACTTCACCTCTGCCAGGTCGGCATTGGCCTTCACAATCTTGCTCTTCAGACCAGCCTTGTAAGCCTCCATCTTCTGTGCCAGGTTGTCATCGGCAAGGGCAAGCATCTCAACGGCCAGGATGGCTGCGTTCTGTGCACCGTTCACGCCTACGGTAGCCACGGGGATGCCAGGAGGCATCTGGATGATGGAGAGCATGGCATCGAGACCGTCGAGCATACCCTTGATGGGTACACCGATCACGGGTACGGTGGTGCTGGCTGCTATCACACCGGGCAAGGCTGCTGCCATTCCGGCTCCGGCAATGATAACTTTCAGTCCGCGCTCCTTGGCTCCTTTGGCAAACTCCTCCACTTCGGCGGGGGTGCGGTGAGCAGAGAGGGCGTTCATCTCAAAGGGAACCTCCATCTCGTCGAGAAACTTTGCTGCCTTCTCCATAACGGGCAGGTCGCTTGTACTGCCCATGATAATGCTTACGATAGGTGTCATAATGTTTTCTTTATATTTAGTTGATTATTTACAATTTTGAGGCTTTGCCTCGAGCTTGCTTACACTCGGGTATATTGATGCAAGCATCATATCCCGCTCGCTTATTCGCAACCTTCAATTTTCAATTTTTAATTTTCAATTTGTCAAAAGAATCCTCTGAATGCAGAGAGAAGTGTGCCTGCTATGCCACACAGTATGCCCATCAGTGCACCTGCATTGACCTGAGCCAGGGTGTGTCGGCGGAGTATGAGTCGGCTTGTGCCTACCAGTCCGCAGATGAGTATGGCCACGATGATGGGTATCAGCGGATTGACGCCGAAGAGTGCACCGTGAGCCACCAGAAAACCGATGATGGCCCCTGCTCCCGCAGCGTGCATGCTCACCTTCCAGAAGCAGTTGACTATCGTACAACATATCTGTATGAGGATTGACACGATGACCACATCGATGATCAGGCTGTGAGCGTTGAAGGTGTGCAGTATGTGCAAGAGCACGAGATAGCCCAGCAGGTGGATCACATAGGGTATGAAGCGCTCGTGGCGATGTAGGAACCTGTCGGGCGTGATGCCAAAAGTCAAGTGATAGAGGTGCACGAGCAGGTTGGGCACAAACAAGGTGAAGAGTGCCGTCACGCTCAATGTGAAGATGATCTGCTCTATGCCCACATATTCGAGGAAGGTGGTGAAAAACAGCAGGGCGAGGCACACCAGCGTGTAGTAGGCTGGGTGGAATATGCTCGATATCAGTTTGGCTGATGTCAGCAGTGGGTGTACTTTCTTCTTTATCTTCATGTTGTATCTTTTTATCTTCTCAACCTCGAGTCGGGTATGCCCATCTGCTCACGGTATTTGGCCACGGTGCGTCGTGCCACATTGTATCCCATACCCTTGAGTATGGTTGTGAGGGCCTCGTCGCTGTAGGGCTTGCGTTTGTTCTCTTTGCTCACGATTTCCTTGAGTGCATTCTGTATGTGCTTGATGGAGTACGACTCACCGTCCTTCTTCACCCGTGAGGTGAAAAACCAGTTGAGAGGGAAGTTGCCATAAGGCGTCTCTACCGACTTGCTCTTGCACACACGGCTCACCGTGCTGATATCCAGTTTGGCCAGTTTGGCCACATCCTCCAGTATCATAGGTTTGAGCAAGGTCTCGTCGCCGTCCTTGAAGTATTCCTTCTGCAGTTTGAGTATGGCACCCATTGTCACCAGCATCGAATGGCGACGGATGGCGAGAGCCTCGATGAACAGTCGGCCTTCGTCTATGCGGTTCTTCTGGAACTTCTGCGCAGCGATAATCTCCTGCTTTACTTTCTCGCTTGTCACGCCAGCCAGGAGCAGGGCACTGTCGTCGGTGTAGTTGTCGGCCAGTGTCACTATGGGGAGTGTAGCCTCGTTGAGGCGGAATTGTGCCTCACCCTCCTCGTCGATGGTCACGATGAAGTCGGGCACGATGTGGTGATTGCTGTCCGTTGCCGTAGCGCCCACGCTTCCTCCCGGTTTAGGATTGAGTTTCTTCAGCGTGTTTCGCATCGTGCTCAATTCGGCAGGGGTCAGTTTCATACTGCGCTGTATCTGTTCCCAGTGTGCCAGGGTCAGTTCGCTGGTGTAGTTCGTGAGCAGGTCGATGATGTGGGCACGCATCGGCAGACTGTGGTTGCGCTTCGCCTGTATGAGCAGGCACTCACAGAGGTTGCGTGCTCCCACGCCCCAGGGGTCAAACTGCTGGAGCACCTCCAACACCTTGCCCACCTCCTCCTCGTTGGTGTACACACCGTGGTATATCTCCAGTTCGTCGGCCACCTGTTCCAGGGGTATGCGTAGCAGTCCGTCGGTGTCAAGCGAACCGATGAGGTATTCCATTATTGTCTTCTGATGCTCATCGAGGTCATACTCCAACATCTGTTGCTTCAGCATGTCGTGGAAGGTCAGTTCCTCTCCGTTATCGCGCCCCTTCCATTCGCCCTCGCCGTTCTGCTGAGGCTGGGGAAAGTCATCGTCGTTCTCTGCCACGACCGTGCTGTCGGGCTTGTAGGTAGCATCCTCCTCATAGTCCTCCTCTCTGGAGTTGTAGCCATCATCCTTGGAACCGGTGCTGTCATAACTGCCATCCTTGGAACCGGTGTCGTAACCGTAGTCGTCACTCCCCTGATAGGCATCATCCGCATAACTGGAAGACATCTCCAGCCAGGGATTGTCCTCACAGATGGCAGAAATGTGTGAGCACAGTTCCTCCACAGACAACTCCGTGAGTCGAGCTGCCTGCACCTGCTGTAAAGAAGTGGTCTGCCTCTGTTCCTGCTTCTGTACCTGTGCGGTCGTTGTCCCTTGCTTGTTTACTGCCATCTTTTCGTCTGTATCCTACTCTCTTTTCAGCAAATATCTTGCCAATTATTTGGGTTGGCATATCATTATCCTGCCTGCCGATGAGGCCCATCCTTGCAGAAGGATGCTATTTGCTATGCAAATTTACATATATTTTTAATAAGACAAGCACAAAAGTCGATTAAAATGCAAAACAAGTTATCTACCTCCCAAAGGAAAAGAAAAAGGACAGCGAGAGAAGATAATGGAACCGCGGATTTAACATCTTTTTGCTTTTTATTTGTATAAATAAATATTATGTTGTAATTTTGCACAAAAATTATTACTTTACTACCAAAATGACATATTAGTGGCCTCGAAGTGGAGAGTCTGTTGAGCATCGCGCGATGAAGCGGGACGGAGAGGTTGTAGGCGAATAGGTATTAGAAGAAAATTTCAAGATATGAAGCACAGATTATTGTCTCTCAGATTGAGACTCGTGACTCTGCTACTTCTCCTGACCTGGGGAGTGGCGGGCGTGGCGCAGAGGGTAACTGGCAAGTCCTTCAGCGGAACGGTAGTTGACGAGTTTGGCGACCCGCTGATAGGCGTGGCCGTGAGAGTGACGGAGCACAAGGAGATGGGTGTGGTGACCGATGATGACGGTCGGTTCACACTCAACAATGTACCTTTCGATGCAAAGTCGCTCACATTTAGTTATGTGGGTATGAAGGCCAAGGTGGTGAGCCTGCCTAAGGATGGCAAGAGCCTGCCCCGCGTGGTGATGCAGGAGAATACACAGGCCATCAAGGAGTTTGTGGTGAACGGCTACCAGCAGATTGACCGACGCAACCTGACATCCTCAACCTACTCGGTGGACATGAAGGATATCTACATGCCTGGTGTGGCCAATGTGGACCAGATGCTAGAAGGCAAGATACCCGACCTGATGGTGACAACCAACTCGGGCGAGATCAACTCTACCTCACGCCTCCGTGTGCGTGGTACCTCGACGCTTATCGGTAACCGCGAACCGCTGTGGGTGCTCGACGGCATCATCCTGACCGACCCCATAGCACTAAGTTCGGATGTACTCAACGACCCCGACTATGTGAACCGTATCGGTAATGCCATCTCTGGTATCAACCCCCAGGATATAGAGCGCATCGATGTGCTGAAGGACGCTGCGGCAACGGCGCTCTACGGTACACGAGCAGCCAACGGTGTGATTGTGATCACCACAAAGACCGGACGAGAGGGTAGGCCCATCGTGTCGTACAATGCACAGGGTACCTTCCGTGCCCGTCCTCGCTACACGGACCGCAAGGTGAACCTGATGAACTCCAACGAGCGTGTGCAGTTCTCGCAGGACCTCATCGACCAGCACTACACCTATCCCAGCAGTATGCCCTTGGTGGGCTACGAGTACCTCGTACAGCAGTTGTATGCCCGCCAGTTGACTCAGGAAGAGTTTGACGCCGAGGTAAACCGCATAGCCGGACTGAATACCGACTGGTTTAAGATACTCGACCACGACTCCTTCTCGCACGATCACAGCCTCAATGTGAGCGGTGGTTCGGACAAGGTGCGCTACTACACCTCTATCGGTATCACCGACCAGGACGATGTGGTGAAGAACACCACCAACCGTCGCTATACGGCTATGAGCAAAATCAACATCCGTCTGGCCAAGAAACTTGACATGGAGTTTAACGCCAACGGATATGTCAACACCCGTATGTACAACGCTGGCAGTGTGAACCCCACCGACTATGCCTACAACACGAGCCGTACGATACCTGCCTTCAACGAGGACGGTTCGTACTCCTACTATAAGAAATATCTGGGTGGCATGGTGGGCTACCTCGACTATAACATTCTCAATGAACTTGAGAACAGTTATTCGAAGCAGAATGTGCAGAGCGTCATGGCAACGCTCAACATGCGTTATCGCCCTCTGGACTGTCTGAACTTCAACTGGACTACCTCGGTCAACTCATCTTCTTCCAACCAGGAGACATGGTATGGTGAGAAGTCGTTCTACATAGCCAACCTGCGCCGATGCAACTATGGCGAGGTGCCCGACGGCAATAGCCTCTGCCCCTACGGTGGTGAGTTGCAGAGTGGCAACACGCGTGTGTCGGGCTGGACCACCCGTCTGCAGAGCAACTTCAACCAGTACTTCGGAGCAGAGAAGAACCATATGTTCAACTTCGCCCTCGGTGTGGAACTTTCGTCAAGTCGCACGAAAGGTTACTCTCGCACCGAACGTATGTATTTTGCCGACCGTGGTGAGACCTTCATGAAGGGCATCACTCCCTCGGAATTCCCCAGCTACTACAACGATTTCGTGGCCAACAACATTCCCAAACTGACGGATGGCCTCAACAATATCTTCTCTATGTACGGCACACTGACCTATGCCTACAAGACCTACTTCACGCTCAATGCCAATGCCCGCTCTGACGGTTCGAACAAGTTTGGCAACCGAAGCAACGAGAAGATACTCCCCATCTGGTCGGTATCGGGCAATGCCAACATCTTCGACATCTTCCATATAGAGAACGACTGGGCCGACAACCTCACCTTCAAGGCGTCGTATGGTGAGCAGGGTAACATCATCGACGGACAGACGCCTGTGATGATCATCCACAAGGGTTCGCTCAACCCCGTGTTCAAGGAGTTTGAGAGCACCGTGTCGTCCTTCTCCAACCCCTATCTGCGCTGGGAGAAGACCCACTCGATGAACCTCGGACTGGAAGCCTCTTTCCTGAACAACCGTCTGCAGCTCGGTGCCGAATACTACTACAAGCGCACTACAGATGCCTTCCTCGAGAAGACCATCTCTGATGTGAACGGATACGACTCGTACATCATCAACTCGGGCACGATAGTGAACAAGGGTTACAATGTGACCTGGTCGGTGACACCCGTCAAGAAGCGCGACTTCTACTGGATACTGTCGGGCAACTTCTCACGCGTGTACAACAGTGTGAAGACTGCTCCCGGTGCAGAGACCTACGAACTCAACGACTTCCTCCGCGGTACGGCCGTGGTGAAGGGACAGCCCATCGGTACCTTCTACTCTTACAAGTTTGCCGGTTTGAGTCCTGTGGATGGCGGTCCGGTGATATACGACATGGAGGAGCAGGAGGTGGAACTCAACAAACTCACCAACTACGACTGCTACACCAAGGTGCTCACCCCCACGGGCAAGAGAGAGTATGATGTGACGGGTTCGTTTACCAACACCTTCACCTACAAGCAGTGGCGCCTGGGTCTCTCATGCTCATACGGTCTGGGAGCTGACACACGCCTCTTCCGCCTCTTCGACCATGTGTACGATGGATACAATGCCGAGTCGAATGTGAACCGTGACCTCATAGACCGCTGGAGACAGCCCGGTGACGAGTTGAAGACCAATGTACCCGCACTTATCGGTAGAGGTGTACACAACTATTACTTCTACAACTCACACTACTCTGCCGGTTATCCCTACTACGGAGCCGTCATAGCACAGAATCCCTACGAGATGTACGACTACAGCGATGTGCGCGTGGTGAGTGCTGACTACCTGAAGATACAGATGCTCTCGCTCACCTATGAGTTTGACAAGCACATACTCAACCGTCTGCACTTGAGTCGCCTCGCACTCACCGGTTCGGGCAACAACCTCTACACCTTCTGCAACAAGGGACTCCGAGGCCAGACTCCTACTCAGGGTGGCTTCACTGAGGTGCAGTTGTCAGAGCGCCCCACCTTCACCGTGAGCCTGAATGTGCAGTTCTAATGTTTAGTTTTTATACCTTATATAATAAAGTATAATGAAAAGATATCTATATATATTTATCGCATTGGTGAGTATGAGCAGTTGTGGTGACTTCCTGGAGGAGTACTCACAAGACCTCTACTACACCCACAAGTGGGAAGACCTCGACGAGTTGCTCGTGGGTAGCGGATACATACCCCACGAGGCATGTTATACCCCCAGCGACAGTTATACGAGCCATTTCGGACAGTTCCTGATGATGCTCACCGACAACATACAGGAGGTACACACCACCACCTATAGCAGTCAGGACTTCGACATACAGCAGGCCGTATTCGGTGCCTACACCTGGCAACAGCGCATCGGTACCACAGAGACCTACACCGGCTATAATGCCGAGAACGGCACATGGACCAAGGCCTACTACCACATCAATGTGTGCAACAACATCCTCGGTAGCCTGGAGCGCCTCGAAATCGTGGACGATGAGGATCAGCAAGGCTACTACAAGGTGAAGGGAGAGGCATGTTTCATCCGTGCCTTCATCTACTTCTTCCTCAACAATCTCTATGGCAAGCCCTACGATCCTGCCACCTCAAAGACAGATCTTGGTGTGCCTTTGAAGTTGACCGAGGATGTGGAAGATGTGAAGTTCCAGCGCAACACCGTGCAGGAGGTGTACGACCAGGTGCTCATCGACCTCGAAGAAGCACGCACCAACCTGCAGAAATATACAGGCCCGCACAGAAGCATCTACCGTGCTGACTACAACGCTTCTCTGCTCCTCTCTGCTCGTGTAGCACTCTACATGCAGGACTGGAAGAAGGCATCGGAGTATGCCCAGATGGTGATGGAGCGCCATCCCATGCTCGAGGACCTCAACAGTCCCGGCGGTGTGTTTGACCGTGTAGACAACCCCGAGGACATCTTCACCATGGCTGGTAACGACAACTACGGCATCTACAGCAATGGATGGAAGGGATTCCAGATTTCCAACGAGTTGTACAACACTTACTCCAATGCCGACCTGCGCAAGTCGCAGTGGTTCTGGGCCAACAATGTCAATGTGGGTCTGTGCCGTGTGGACCCCAGACCCTACTGGGGCACACTCTACGAGTCCACCTCGCCCAACTACTACTTCATCAACATCCACAGTGTATACGATGGAACACGCGTAGGCGTATCGAATGTATGCCGTCTGCGTTCGGCAGAAGCCTATCTCATCGAGGCAGAGAGCGAGGCTTACATGGGTCATGAGGATGAGGCACGACGCGCCATCAACCTTCTGCGTGCCAAGCGTTTCAAGGCTGGTTCGGACAAGATGAGCATCACCTCTTCGGGCGATGAACTCATCGAGGATATCCGTGCAGAGCGTCGTCGAGAGCTGGTGTCGGAGGGTCAGCGTTGGTTTGACTTGCGTCGCTTCCAGGTGTGCGAGAAACTCCCTGAGTCGCATGCCATCGTGCACGACTACACCTACTATGTGGACCGCGACTATATCACGAAGAAGGAGTGTCATCGCTTCGTGCTCGAGCCCTACGACAAGGCCTACACTCTCGGCATCCCCTATGAGGTGCTGAAGTTCAACACGGGTATGATCGACAACGAGCGTTACCACAGAGACTATGAAGTAGTACCCATTGATTAATTGAAAATTAAGAATTGAAAATTGAAAATTGGGAAAATAGAAAATGATGAAATACGATAAAATGAAAATGACGAAGATATGGGCCCTCGTGGGAGCTGTGATGCTTGTGGGAGGCTTGACTGCACTGTCGTCGTGTGCTTCCGAAGACCCCATAGAGGTACAGGTGGACGATACCCGTTATTACTTCGAGCCCAAGCCCGAGCGTACCGACGATGAGGCTCTCCTGCGTCGTGCCTTCTACGACCGCTACGACATACACCTCATCTTCAACGACACCCTGCGTCACGACTCTATCTGTCTGGACTTCAACGGTGAGACGCATTACTTCACCGAACTCATCGATATGTACTACAGCGTGGGTAACTACTCCACGGGTAGCACCACCAACACCTATCGTCTGCTCACCACGATGGAGCAGAAGTACAAGGCTACGAAGTACCTCGAGACGGAGATACAGCCTCACTTCAACGAGCGTATGCGTCCCTTCTCCTGGCTCCTCGTCAATGACATCTCGGAGAAGTCCAGTTCGTCTAGCAAGCCCACCTCTCCCTATGCCATCACAGGCGAGAGATGCATAGCCATAGCTCTCTCCACCTATTTCAAACTGACCCCTGCGAGAGTACCTACCTTCACACAGCAGGTACTCAACATCATAGCCGTGAAGATGGCGAAGAACAACTCCAAGGCTCTCCAGCGCTTCTACGACTTCAGTAACTCGTACTACGGTGTGCAGTTTGCCGAGTCGGACATCAGCAACGACGAGAACCTGCAGATACTGCGTGAGGCAGGATTCTTCTCCAAGGGAAAGAATATGGTCAATGTGCAGGCCAATGGTATCTACCCCAGCAACGATGTGGACTTGGGCGACTATGTGCGCCTCACCATAGGCAACACACGCGAACAGGTGAAGAAGCAGTATGCCGACTATCCTCTCATCATCAAGAAGGATAGTGTTATTCGTGAGTTGCTCGAGGAGCGCGGATTCGTGTACGAACCCGAGAAACCTGCCGAGACCGTCACCGACCTTTTTTATAACAAATAAGCGTGTTATTTTTTGACCTATGAATACATTCTGTAAATACTTACTCCTGTCTCTCGCAACCGTGGCTCTCCTTACAGCCTGCGAGAAGGACGACGACATGAACATATATGTCAAGGCAAGCGCCTCGGGTGTCTTTGTGGACGAGCGTGACGGATTTGTGTACCACTATGCACAGTTTGGCGACACCGAGTGGATGCTCGACAACGGACACTACAACCTCAAGGATCCCACGATGTGCCAGATGCCCACAGGACCCGATGAGGTGAGCGACCGTTACCTGGCTCGCTATGGTTACAGTTATACTTTCACAGGAGCACAGATGGCCTGCCCCGAGGGATGGCGCGTGCCTACCGATGAGGACTGGCAGAAGTTGGAGCAAGTG
This sequence comes from Bacteroidaceae bacterium, assembly GCA_045629325.1. Lineage (GTDB taxonomy): Bacteria > Bacteroidota > Bacteroidia > Bacteroidales > Bacteroidaceae > Physcousia. Next base: position 22,280 of record JAZQQX010000092.1, read on the forward strand.
TATGGCATGTCGGCCAAGGAAGCCAATGAAAGAGGATGGAGAGGCTGTTGTGCCTATGCCATGCGTGAACTTTCCACCGACTCCCTCACCTTTGGTGCACTCATGACGGGCTACTACACCCCCTACACCATCATGCAGACACCTCCTTTCCGTCTGATGGGCAGTTTTGGTTTCTTCTGGACCTCAAGTGCCGACGATACCAAGGAGAACGAGTATTTCTACCGCAAACTCGCCTACAACAAGAAAGAGGTGTGGCGAGAGAGCACAGAGGACGGTCATGTGATGTTCTTCGTGAGATACTGCAGAGACGCGAGGAAGAATTAAGAAAGAAAAAAGAAGAATTTAGAGTTAGGAATAAGGGATGAAACACCTGCTGTTGTGCTTCGTGAGTTTGATACTCTCCTTCGTGTGCTTGGCACAAGAAGAGAGTGACACCTTGACCGTGTGCGCACATGAAGAGGAAGACAGCTTGACAGTATGCCAGGCACAGGAAGACTATGCCGTGAGTGCAGACTCATCAGAGTATATCACAGCCAGTCTGATGGTGATTCAACCCGACAAGGAGAGCCTTATTACCTACTACGGGCATTCGGCCTTGCGCTTGCAGTGCCCCTCGGCCGGACTCGACTACTGCTTCTCCTTCGACTCGTTCTCATCGGGCAGTTTCTGGGCCTTGGTCACCGGTGCTGACCGTACCACCCTTCTCCCCATTCCCACCCCCGACTTCATAGAGCGCTACACCTCACAGTGTCGCAAGGTATATGAGCACGAACTCAACCTCACGCTCTCCGAGGAGCGCCGACTCTGGCAAACCGTGGACAGGTTGGTGGAGATGAACGACTATCTGCAGACCGACTTCCTCAATCACGGATGTGCAGGTGAGACTGCCTCAATCATCACTTCTTCCCTCAACGGACAACTGCAGTACCCTGTATCGATGGCGGATATAGAGGATTCCCACTATGAGATTATAAAGCAATATATGAGCAACGACTCGTGGAATAAACTGATGTTGAGTATCTTCGCTGGTCGTGATGCACATCGCCAACTGGCCAACAACGAAGAGAAACTGGCGCTTCCCTCCCTACTTGAGAAGGTTTGGCAGGAGACCACCATCGTAGGTGCAGACGGCAGTGAGCGCCCCGTGTTTGCCCCCAAGGAAACGGTGGTTTATGAAGCAAGTGGCACACTGGAGCCTAACACCGCTATGACGGGTCCCACTCCCGTGACGCTCGTCTTGCTCGTGGTGGTGATAGTGCTCTGCTTGGCCGAGATGTTCGTGGGTCGTATCCGCGTGCTCTCTATCAGTGTCGATGCCTTGCTCATGCTGATTCAGACCTCTGTGGGCGTGGTGCTGGTAGGTCTCCTGCTATGTTCCACACTGCCCACTACAAGTGGGTGGAACTGCAACACAGTCGTGTTCAATCCCATCCCTTTCCTCGTATGGCTCGTGTGCTTGCTTCGCCATCCCAAACCCAAGGTACGCTGTGCACTGTTTGCCCTCTACACGGCGGTGATAGTTGGTTTCCTCCTCTATATGTGCATACAGCCCACTTACTTCCTCCTGCCTCAGTACTACCTTGTGACTACCTTGGCTGTACGCTGTGCGTGGAAACTGTTGGAGGGAATGAAAGAAATGAAAAATGAAAGAAAATAAAGTAATTAATAACCCATTAAAAAACAATTTTATGAAGAAAAACTACTTTTCATCATGGCGAATGGCACTCGTTGCAGTGCTTTCACTTGTTAGTATGACCGCCTTTGCCGGTGAGACATCCAACAAGTGGTACTATGTAGTTGCCAAGGCTTATCCTTCAGGTTCGGGTTCGGTTTATGTATCGAACACCCAGACCGACAACTCTGCTGAGCGTGAGTACAAGGACATCTCAGAGGCTTACTACCACGACAACACGGGTATTTGGAATGGATTCATCTTCGAGGCAAAACCTACAGAAGGCAAGAAGTTTATCGGTTGGGCAAGTGTCAATACCGATGATGAAGGCAACGAGACCATCTCCGAAATCATCACCAACGACAATCCCAAGACTTTTTATGTAGATGCAAAGACCGATACCGGTGACGATGACGGTTCGACCGGTGTAGAGCCTTATCCTCTGCTCCCCGATACCACCTTTGCCGCTGTATTCGGACTGGTGGACTATCAGTATGCTCCCGGTCAGGGTGGCTACAGTCCATTGGGTAGTGTGAAGGTGACCAACCCCACAGCAGCAGTAGGTGAGAAGATGACTTTTGAGGCTATCCCTGCCGATTCAGTGACCACTTTCGTACAGTGGACCGATGCCAAGGGCAAGGTTTATACCGACAACCCCGTGACGATCACCGTGGATGGACCCAACACTATGATTCCCTTCTTCAAGAGCGAGCATAGCCGTGAGTTTGAATTCCCCGAGGATGGTGCTATCATGATTACCGTCATGGACAAGGAATTCTTCATCGGTGAGGCTCATGAGTGTGGCGTAGCCAAGGCATTTGGTCTCTACGAGGAAAGTTGGCAGAAGGACACCCTGGGCAATCGTATCAACAACTATGTAAGCAACGAGCCCAGTGATAATGGTTATCAGTATCAGCGCAGACGCCACGAAGGTATCCTGCTCTGGGGTAAGGGTAAGTTCAACATTACTGTTGAGGACAATGAGGCTTATTGTGCAAAGGACACTGTGAACTACTGCTTGTACGACACTCTGACCTACAACATCAAGGATCTCCCCATGGAGGGCATGAAGTACTATGTGCTCGGAGAGGATCACAAGTTCTACCAGGTGATCGAGGGCGAGGTGGACAACAGCCGTTGGGCTTTGGCCGTACCCGATTCTGTAGGCGAGACCAGTCCCGTGCTCGATCTCGTACTGGAGGCAGCAGGTGAGACCGTAGAGAAGCGTTTCCCCATCCTCAATCCCTTCGACATCACTGAGTTTGTACTCGCTGATCCTACTGCACTCGATCGCATCACTGCTGACGAGCCTAAGTCGCTCCAGCGTATCTTCGACCTCGGTGGCCGTATTGTGACTGCTCCTGGCAAGCGCGTGGTTGTCAAGGATGGTAAGAAGGTACTTGTAAAATAGTCGACACATTATCCCTAAATATCAAAACAATGAAAAAGATTATTTTCTCATCACTTGCCAGCTTGCTTCTGTTGGCTTGTTCTACTACAGCAACCAAGGAAGAGGGTTATCGCGTATTCGGTTCGTCTGATGTATGCGTAGATGGCGACACCGTTTATCTCTGTGAGATGCAAGGTTTCTTCCAGATGATACCTCTCGACACCGCCGTCATCAAGGATGGTGCATTTGAGTTCACCGGTTCGTACGACGGCGCAACCATGCGCTTCATATGCCCCGTACACGAGTCGGAGAGTGCCGGTATGGCAATGATTGTCCTTGAGAATGCCGACATCGAGGTGCTGGTGAAGAAGGACTCAGTAAGCGTTGTCAACGGCGGTCCCTCAACTGCACTCTACGAAGAGTATGAGAAGGGTGTAAACGATGCTTATGGAGAAGGAACTAATGAACTCTATGGCATCGAGAATGACAGCACCAAGACTGAAGAAGAGCGTGCAGAGGCCAAGGCTAAACTGGAGGAGATCAACAATCGCGTGGCAGAGTACAAGTACAACTTCGTGATGAGCCACATTCCTTCTCCCATCAGCGACATGCTTCTCCTCCAGGTGAAGAGCGGTGTGTCAGAGGAGCAGTTTGCCAACATCCTGAAGAAGATGGAAGAGTCAGGTAAGACCTACAGCCAGTACAAGGAGTATATGGCAGAGCAGGAGGCCATCAAGGCAACTGCTATCGGTCAGAAGTACACGGACCTCTCTCTCAACTCACCCGAGGGCAAGCCCATCAAGGTGTCGGACTATGTAGGTAAGAATCGCTATGTGCTCATCGACTTCTGGGCCAGCTGGTGTGGTCCCTGCATCAGAGAGATGCCTTGGGTGGTGAAGGCTTACGAGGCATACCACAGTAAGGGCTTCGAGGTGGTAGGTATCTCACTCGACAACGACAAGGAGGCTTGGGTGAAGGCTATCGAGAAGTATGAGATGCCTTGGCCCCACATGAGCGACCTCAAGGGTTGGGAGTGCGAGGCTGCCAAGCCTTACAATGTGCAGTCTATCCCTGCCAATGTACTCATCGACAAGGATGGCATCATCGTAGCCAAGAACTTGCGTGAGCAGGATTTGCTCGACACCTTGGAGAAGTACTTCGCTGAGTAAATCGTTCCTGATATAAAAGTAGTAAAAGGAGCTAAGGGAGAAATTACCTTGGCTCCTTTTCTTTTGTCACAGTTATCTTTTAACTAATCCTTAACTAAAATTCCACCCTCATGGACAGACCTGCCGACTCCTTGCCGAAAGTGGCAGGAGCGATGCTGATGTCGGCCTTGCGGGCAAAGGGACGGGTGTAGATGAAGGCACTCCCTGCTCCCAATACGGCACCTCCGAGCACATCCCACCAGTCATGACGCTTGGCATAAACTCTGCCCCAGGCTACATAGGCCGAAAGGGCATAGGCCGGCACCCCCCATTTCCAGCCATATCGGCGAAGGAGGAAAGAGGCACCATCGAAGGCTACAGCGGTGTGGGAACTGGGAAAGGCATCAAAACTCGAGGCATCGGGGCGCTCCTTCTTCACCAGGGCTTCCAGACCGTAGTTGAGTGCTACGGTGGTGGCCGAACTGAGACAGAGTTGCATGAAGCCTTCCCTGTCTCTCTCCACAAAAGCCTTGACCAGACCTGTAGCAGAGGGGAGGAGAGCCACCACATCGGTGGATTTCGCCACCAGTCGGGACTGTGCCGAGATGCGCGAGAAGGGTAGGAGGGTGATGATGATGAGAAGTATCGTATTGCGCATAGTGCTTACTGCTCGTTATGTTTCCTGCAGTCACTTATTTTGTCCTGCAGTCTCATTTAATGCTTGTTTTTCCCTACAGCCATCACCATACCTGCAATAAGGATGATACAGCCCGAGATGGCCATCAGTGTGATACGCTCACCCAGCACGATGTGGGAAACGAGCATCGTGAAGAACGACTGCAGGTAGAGGATGTTGGTGGCACGCACGATGCCCAACTTTGACAGCACCCAGTTCCATAGGAAATAGCAGAGCATGGAGGCAATGAAACCCAGATAGAGCAGGTTGATCCACACCTTGGGTTGCTGTATGATGTTGAGGTCGGCATGCAGAGGTTGTGCCAGGAAGAAATAGGGGATGATGCTCAGCACACCGTAGGCAAAGACCTTGCGCGTGATGAAGAGTGCATCGTAGCGAGGGGAGAGGCGCTTCATCACCAGAGAGTAGAATCCCCATGTGAGCGCGGCTCCGAGAGCCAGAATGTCGCCTCGTGGATTGAGGTGGAGCACCAGTTGACCGTTGCATACCACCAGGGCCATACCAACGAAGGCAATGAGCGAACCCACAATCTGACGCCCGTGCATACGCTCTTCTTTGTAGAACAGGGAGAGGAGCAAGGCCGTCATGAGAGGAGTCGAACCAACCAGTATGGCTACATTGGAGGCTGTGGAGTAGAGTAGGGCCATATTCTCGCTCAGGAAGTAGAGCGATCCACCCAGCACACCGAGGGCCATCATCATCAGTTCGTGGCGCCAGTTGTCAGCCCAGAGTCTCTTATGGGAGAAGAGGCACATACAGCAGTAGGCCATCACGAAACGGAAGAAGAAGATATCGGCAGGCATCAATCCTGCGCCCAGCAACACCTTGGACGAGACAAAAGTCTCACCCCACACCGCCACCACAAAGATGGCCGCTATCACTGCTGCGTGACCTATGAGATATTCTTTCCTGCTTTTCACTTCTTAATCCATGTAGCTTTTGCCCATAACTCCTCCAGCGGACCACGACGGAAATGCTTCGTCCAGGTACGGCAGAAGATGTACAGAGCAATGCAGAAGAGTACCCCGAGAACGCAGGCTGTCTACCACGGTGATGCGCTTCGCTTGGGATTGATTGTCTGTTGTCATAATGTCTCTGTATGTAGGCTTGTTGATGCAAAGTTAGTGATTTTCTTATAAAAACCGAATGTTTTTAGGTGAGGAATGCGTATCTTTGCCCTAAAATATCACATTTCGTATGTCATACCTCAACCTGGACCACATCAATCGCTCTACCGAAGATGTAGAATATCACCCACTTCAGCCCTTTCTGCCTCAAGGATGCAAGGTGCTCTTTCTGGGTAGTTTCCCACCCCAGCGTAAGCGTTGGTGTATGGATTTCTTCTATCCCAACTTCATCAACGATCATTGGCGTATCGAGGGACAGATATTCTTTGGTGACAAACTGCACTTCGTGGATACAGCACAAAAAACCTTCCTCTTGCCCGAAATCGTAAAATTTCTGCAAGAGAAAGGTATAGGTTTTTTTGACACTGCTACGGCTGTGCGACGCTTGAAGGACAATGCCTCTGATAAGTTTCTCGAGGTGGTGGAACCTACCGACATACGAGCCTTGCTCCAGCGGATTCCGGACTGCTGTGTCGTTGTGACAACGGGAGAAAAGGCTACGCAGACACTCTGCGATATGCTGGATGTCAGTGAGATGCCTCGTGTAGGGCAGTATGTGCCCATCTCCAGTGTGACCGACACTCATCCAGCCCTTGTACTCTATCGTCTCCCCTCTTCTTCGCGTGCCTATCCGCTCTCGCTCGACAAGAAGGTAGAGGCATATCAAGCCATGTTTCGATATGCAGAGATCTTGACAGATTAAGTATCCACTCTTATATCTTCGAGGGGGCTAATCCTCCTTAAATTCCAGTATATCTCCGGGTTGGCAATCCAGTGCCTTGCATATCGCTTCCAGCGTGGAGAAGCGTACAGCCTTGGCCTTGCCCGTCTTTAGTACGGAGAGATTGGCGGGCGTGATGCCAATCTTCTCTGCCAGTTCCTGTGATGACATCTTTCGTTTGGCCATCATCACATCTACATTAACTATGATACTCATATCTTAAATAAAAAGTGAAAAACGGAAAGTGAAAAGCACGAAATGATTAAATTGTGAGATTATTTTCGTCCGTTATGCTAACCGCCATTTTATAAAGCAATGCCACTATGAGAACAACCAAGCTACAGATAAATGGATTAGAGGTCAAGCACACTGACCTTGATCCATAAACGATACCAAGATTGTCTGTGAAAAGAATGTTGAAAAATAACATACCAGACAAATACATTAAAGCTTTAGCATTAGAATGAGTAAATACTCTGTTTCTCTTAATACCTTTGCGTGTGCTAATAATGAATTTGAAAGTCATGATTAAAACTATTGTGGTTGTTGTTATATAACCGAGAAGTTCAATCCATTGCGCAATTTGTGCTTCTTGGTCATTGGGATACCATGCTATTGGAGCAATATCGATACCTAAATATATGTTAAAAGTGATAATGCCCAAATACCTCATAAGTCGTAGTGCAAAAACAAGAGTACAAATGCTCCACAGTCCAAGAGCCAAGTTGCATGCAATTCTTGATGATTTAATTACAGTATTTTCCATAAGATTAATATGTATTATTACCTAATTCACTGCTTTAGATGGTCAACTCCTGCTCTTCCTTCAATTCCTTGCCCATGAGGATAACCTGCGAGATGATCATCAGAGCGAGGCCTGTGAAGATGTACATGATGTTGGCGTCATTATGAAATACGATGTAATAGTTGGCAATGTGAATGTTCTCGATATAGTACAGCGTCATGAGGAAACCTACGATGAAATCATAGATATAATAAGCCACGAGCAGTTTGCCTACCAACTCCATGTTGTGCGACACTTCGGTCACAAACACCTCGCCCCGACGAATACTGCGAATGGTCTTGAATACAATCCACAGTAGCCAGAGCACGAAGCCCGTAACGATGACGAAGCCGGCAACGATGAATGCTATTGTGGCATAGTCCTTTGAAGCATTGTCCCAGGGTTTAACTACGGCAATCTTCTTCATATCGACTCTCCAGTCCTGATCAAAGGCATGTGACATGAGCACCTTGTCATCGCGGTTCGTCTTGGGCTGAACATATACTTCATAACTCAAAATGGCGCTTCGCCAAGTGGTAGAGCCATTGGGCAGGTTATCGCGCTGGACGAAACCCTTGGGTTCTTCGATAATTTCCATGTACTCGTCCTCACTACTGAAATAGCATGACTTGTTGAAGTGGAAGACTTCGGTGATTACATAAACAATGAAGGCAACAACGAACAGGGTCGTGTAGAGTTTGATCTTCTTATTCATAATGTGACGCTGTTGAGGTTATATGGTAAGTGAATTCTCTCTCTCGATGTTGGCACCTACCCAGTAGAGGATGCTGATGAGGAGCATCAGGATGGGGAGGCTCAAGGCAGGCAGGATGCCTGCGATGAGGTGGGCCTTGATGTAGGTGGCGGTGGTCAGCACGATGGATACTGCACTCAGCACGAGAAACAGCTTGCCCAACTGTCTGTCGAAGAGGAAGCCGCGACGCAGCACGGCCAGGGTGCGCAACACGAAGAAGAGGCCAGCACCGGTAATGACGATATTCGCAAAGCTGTTGTAAGTGCCGAGGGTCTGAATGTCACTTGACACCTCATCCCCCTCAAGCGCAGCGAAGACGGCATTAAAGTGCATGATGGAGATGGCGAAGTCGGCCGTCAGTACGAGAGCGGCCACGATGAATACCCAGTAGGTAATCTTGATTAATTTTGCGCTTTTCATAACATGTTTATTGTTTAACGATAATTATTTTCGGTGCAAAGGTATGATATTTCTTCTTTACTTCCAAATAAAAACAAGAAAAAATTATCGAAAAACGATAAAAAGATAATGCTTCCGAAAGTTTCACTTATTAGTGAAAGACTAATGGCAGAAAGTGAAAAGTTCGGAGTGTATTACTGTTTGTATGCTATGAAAACAAAAAAACGACTGAATTTCTTCAGTCGTCTTTGTTGGTTGGGCTACCCGGACTCGAACCAGGAAAGGCAGGACCAGAATCTGCAGTGTTACCATTACACCATAGCCCAATCGTTATGGAAATCAGAGGTGGCATCATGCCCGCGCTTCTTGATTTCGGGTGCAAAGGTACGACTTTTTTAGAAACCAGCAAATCTTTTGTGAAAAAAAATGCCTTCAAACACTAAAAAAAGTAAAAGAAAGAATAATTTTGGGGTAGAAAGCGCAGTTATACAAAGTATTTCTCGTATCTTTGCGAAACTTTTTTATACCTATTTAAATTAAATGATAGAAACGACCAAGTTAGTAGACGAAATAGTAGAGGCTCTTCAGGACAAGAAGGGCCATGATGTAACGATAGCCAACCTGACGCATATCGACGATACCATCTGCCAGTACTTCATACTCTGCACGGGCAATTCGCCCAGTCATGTGCAGGCTCTCTGCCAGAATGTGGGCGAGTCGGTACTGAAGCACACTGGTGAGCACCCCGTGGGTGTGTCGGGTATGCACAATGCCATGTGGGTGGCCATGGACTATGCCGATGTGATGGTGCATGTGTTCCTGCCCGAGGAGCGTGAGTTCTACGATCTGGAGCATCTCTGGGCCGATGCCGAACTCCTCACGCTGGAAGATATCATATAGGAGAGGCCCTTATTATAGAGTAAGAGTTTAAGGTAAATTTAAGATTAAGCAAGAAATCAATGAACGAGAACAACAACAATAAACCAAAGAAACCGTCATTCAACCTGACCTGGATCTATGTCATCGTAGCCGTTGTGTTGGGTTACCTCTTCTTCACCGGCAACGACAGCCTGGGTTCGGAAGGCAAAGAGGTGGGTTATTCGCAGTTTAAGCGCTACATCGAGAACGGATGGTGCCGTAAGGTGGTGATGAACCAGAAGGAAGGCACCATGCGTCTGTATGCCAAGCCCGAGCACGCTGCCGATGTGTTTGGCCATTCGGTCAACAATGTGGGCACTGCCTATGTGGAGACACAGGGCAATGTGACCAATACCGACACCTATATCACCCAACTTAACAACGACTCTACCTATCTGGCCAACAACAAGGGCGAGCAGATCACGCTGGAGTACAACAACGCCTCGGAGAGCAGTCTTACGACAATCCTCTTCAACCTGCTTCCCCTGGTGTTCATCATCGTGTTCTGGCTCTTCATCATGCGCCGTATGGGCGGTGGCGGAGGTGGTGGCATGGGTGCCAACATCTTCAATGTGGGACGAAGCAAAGCCAAACTTGTGGATAAGGAGCAGGGCCCCAAGGTTACCTTCAACGATGTGGCCGGACAGGCTGGTGCCAAGCAGGAGGTACAGGAGATCGTGGAGTTCCTGAAGAACTCAAAGAAATATACCGAGCTGGGAGGTAAGATACCCAAGGGCGCTCTGCTCGTTGGTCCTCCGGGAACGGGTAAGACCCTCCTGGCCAAGGCTGTAGCAGGCGAGGCCGATGTGCCTTTCTTCTCTATGTCGGGTAGTGACTTTGTGGAGATGTTTGTGGGCGTGGGAGCCAGTCGTGTGCGCGACCTCTTCCGCCAGGCCAAGGAGAAGAGTCCTTGTATCATCTTCATCGATGAGATCGACGCTATTGGTCGTGCCCGTGGTAAGAATCCCTCAATGGGTGGCAATGATGAGCGTGAGAGCACCCTCAATCAGTTGCTCACGGAGATGGACGGTTTTGGTACCAACAGCGGTGTCATCATCCTCGCTGCCACCAACCGTGCTGACATCCTCGACAAGGCCTTGCTCCGTGCAGGCCGTTTCGACCGTCAGATTCATGTAGACCTCCCCGACCTTCCCGAGCGTAAGGCCATCTTCAATGTTCATCTGCGCAACATCAAGAAGGACGACACGCTCGATGTGGACTTCCTGGCACGCCAGACTCCCGGTTTCAGCGGAGCCGATATTGCCAATGTCTGCAACGAGGCAGCCCTCATCGCAGCCCGTCACAACAAGAAGGTGGTGAGCAAGGACGACTTCCTGGCTGCTGTCGATCGTATCATTGGCGGTTTGGAGAAGAAGACCAAGGTGATGACGGCCGAGGAGAAGCGTGCCATTGCCTTGCATGAGGCTGGTCATGCTACTATCAGTTGGAATCTGCAGTATGCCAACCCCTTGGTTAAGGTCACCATCGTACCTCGTGGCCGTGCCCTCGGTGCAGCCTGGTATCTGCCCGAAGAGCGCCAGATCAACACACGCGAGCAGATGCTCGATGAGATATGTTCGCTCCTTGGTGGCCGTGCGGCAGAAGAACTCTTCACGGGTCACATCAGCAGTGGTGCCATGAACGATCTCGAGCGTGTCACCAAGCAGGTGTATGCCATGATAGCCTATATGGGTATGAGCGAGAAATTGCCCAACCTCTGCTATTACAACAACGATGAATATGGTTTCCAGAAGCCTTACAGCGAGGAGACAGCCAAACTCATCGATGAGGAAGTGCGCCGTATGATAGCCGAGCAGTATGAGCGTGCCAAGGCTTTGCTCACGGAGAAGAAGGAAGGTCATGCCCGTCTGGCCCAGATCTTGATAGAGCGCGAGGTGATTTATGCTTCCGATGTGGAGGAAATCTTCGGCAAGCGTCCCTGGACCAGTCGTACGGAGGAACTGCTCGAGGACAATAAGTCGATGAACCAGCAAGAGGACGACTTGGCTGTTCAGTCTGAAGGCGAAGCAAGCGGTCTGTCGGAGGATATGCCCGAGATCACGGGCAAGAGTCTTGACGGCTCGTACGACAAGAGCGGAAAGTAAACAGTAAAAACAGACACAAATAAGAGTCGGCACTATGCCGGTTCATACAGTTAAGAGAAGAGAGAGAAACATATGAAGAATTTCATCATCCGCGCCTTGACGGCCATCATCTTTGCGGTCGTGTTAGTGGGTTCCATCGTGTATAGCGATAAGAGCATGGCTGTGCTCTTTGCCCTCGTCACCTACCTCTCGGTAAGGGAGTTCTGCCACATCGTCAACAGGCAGGATGGGGTGCATGTCAACACCTTCATCACCTCGCTGGCAGGCGTACTGCTCTTCGGAGCGTTCTATCAGTATTGTCAGGGCAACTGCGATGCGGCCATCTTCCTGCCCTTCCTGGGTAGTGTCATCTATCTGTTGGTGACCGAACTCTATCTCCAGCGCCCCAACCCCATACACAACTGGGCCTACACTATGATGGCGCAGATGTATGTGGCACTGCCTTTCTCTCTGCTCAATGTGCTCGGTTTCACTGCCGATCCTGCCCATCCCCTGCAGGTCAGTTACCAGTGGATACTGCCCTTGAGCATCTTCTTCTTCCTCTGGGCTAATGACACAGGTGCCTACCTCACAGGTTGCACACTGTCGCGCTATGTCCCCTACAAACTCTTCCCACGCATCTCTCCCAAGAAGTCGTGGATAGGTAGCATCGGAGGTGGACTGCTCACCATCGGTATTGCAGCCCTCATCTATCACTGGGAAGCCTGTAGCGGACAGACCACCCTCTCCCTCATGCAGTGGATGGGTCTCGGTCTTACCGTAGTGGTATTCGGTACTTGGGGCGACCTTGTAGAGAGCCTCATGAAGCGCACCATCGGCATCAAAGATAGTGGCAACATACTGCCCGGCCACGGTGGCATGCTCGACCGCTTCGACAGCAGTCTGCTCGCCATCCCCGCAGCAGTCATCTACCTGCACTTGTTGCAGATGGCATAGTCCCCCAGGAGTATCCTCTATCCCCTCCGAAAACATAAGAATATCAGAAATATCGAATCGTCAATAAATCAATAAATCAAATCGAATCATCAAGATATCGAGGTATCGGGATATCGAGGTCTCGAAAAGTCGAAATATCGAATCGTCGAAAACATCGAATAAAATTCAAAGACAATATATAATGGAAAAGCAATTCAAGAGAACAACCGTTACGGCAGCACTGCCCTATGCCAATGGTCCTGTACACATCGGCCATCTGGCTGGCGTATATGTACCTGCCGACATCTATGCTCGCTATCTGCGACTGAAGGGACGCGATGTGGTCTTCATCGGTGGTAGCGATGAGCACGGCGTACCCGTGACTATCCGTGCCAAGAAGGAAGGCATCACTGTGCAGGATGTCGTTGACCGCTATCATGGTATCATCAAAAAGTCGTTTGAGGACTTCGGCATCTCCTTCGACATCTATAGTCGTACTACCAGTGACATCCACCATAAGTTTGCAGCCGATTTCTTCCGCAAACTCTATGATGATGGCAAACTCGTGGAGAAGGTAGAGGAGCAGTATTGCGATGCAGTGACTGGCGAGTTCCTCACCGACCGTAACATCGTGGGTACCTGTCCCCGATGTGGTGCTGAGGGTGCCTATGGTGACCAGTGCGAGAAGTGTGGTGCCACACTCTCTCCCTCTGAACTCATCAACCCCACCAACAAGAACAATCCCGGCAATCCTCTCGAACTCCGTGCCACCAAGAACTGGTACCTCCCTCTGGGCGACCATCAGGAGTGGCTCAAGGAGTGGATACTCGAGGGTCACAAGGAGTGGCGCTCCAATGTGTACGGACAGTGCAAGTCGTGGCTCGACATGGACCTCCAGCCTCGTGCCATGACCCGCGACCTCGACTGGGGTATCCCCGTTCCTGTAGAGGGTGCTGAGGGTAAGGTGCTCTATGTGTGGTTTGATGCCCCCATCGGTTACATCAGCAACACCAAGGAACTCTGTGACCGCGAGCCCGAGAAGTGGGGTACATGGCAACAGTGGTGGCAGGACGATGAGACGCGTCTCGTTCACTTCATTGGTAAGGACAACATCGTGTTCCACTGCCTCATCTTCCCCACCATGATGAAGGCTCACGGCGGTTATATCATGCCCGACAATGTGCCATCCAACGAGTTCCTCAACCTCGAGGGCAATAAGATTTCCACCTCGAAGAACTATGCCGTATGGCTCAACGAATACCTTGAGGAACTTCCCAACCGTCAGGATGAACTTCGTTATGTCTTGACTGCCAATGCTCCCGAGACCAAGGACAATGACTTCACCTGGGCCGACTTCCAGGCGCGTTGCAACAACGAGTTGGTTGCCGTTTACGGTAACTTCGTGAACCGTGCCCTGCAACTCACGCAGAAGTATTATGAGGGCGTAGTGCCCACTCCCGGTGAACTCACCGACACCGACAAGCAGACACTGGCCGAGTTTGCCACCACCAAGGAGCGCGTAGAGCAGTTGCTCGAAGGATTTAAGTTCCGCGAGGCACAGAAGGAGGCCATGAACCTGGCCCGTATCGGCAACAAGTACATCGCCGACGAGGAGCCTTGGAAGGTCATCAAGACCGATCCAGAGCGTGTGAAGACCGTCATCTATGTCTCTCTTCAGCTCACAGCCAACCTCGCCATTGCCTTTGAGCCCTTCCTGCCCTTCTCTTCTGCCAAGTTGCGCCAGATGCTCTGCATGGAGCAGTTTGAGTGGGAACAGCTCGGCAAGACCGACCTCCTGCCCAGCGGTAAGCAGTTGGCTAAGCCCAGCCTGCTCTTCTCAAAGATAGAGGATGAGGTCATCCAGTTCCAGATGGACAAGCTCGAGGCCACCATCAAGCAGAATGCCGAGGCCAACTATGAGGCTGCTCCCATCAAGGACACCGTTGCCTTTGAGGACTTCCAGAAGATGGATATCCGTGTGGGTACCGTACTGGAGTGCGAGGCTGTGCCCAAGATGAAGAAGCTCCTCAAGTTCAAGCTCGACGACGGTACACCTCAGGGTCGCACCATCGTGAGTGGTATCCATGAGTGGTATGAGCCCGAGCAACTCGTTGGCAAGCAGGTACTCTTCATTGCCAATCTCGCTCCCCGTCAGTTCAAGAACGGTCTCGTGAGCGAGGGTATGATCCTCTCCGCCACCGACTGGGACGGCACCGTTGCTGTCAGCGCCGTAGAGCGTCCTGTCAAGGGTGGTAGCCAAATCTCGTAAGGCTCTTCTGTAAAATAGGTCTCCTCTGAATAGATGAGGTAAAAATAAAAAGGAGTTAAGGATGATTTTTGTCTTTAACTCCTTTTCTTATGCCATGCGATATAGGTGCGTCCAGGTTTGGGCCAGGATTGGATCATTGTGAGATACGAGTTTCAGTTGTCATCCCTACACCCGCGCTATCTTCAGGGGGCATCTATACCTTATATAATATGGTAAATAAAGAACTTCATATAATATAATAATAATGACCTTCCCCGGTGTGAGGAAGGTCTTATGCTGATTCCAGTATTGATTGTGAAAAACGCAAATACTGGGGGTAATCAAGTTTGTCCCAATAGACAGGTGGGGGAGGGGAACTGGATTATTTGGGCTGCTTGCCAATGTAGGCCAGGATACCACCATCTACATAGAGGATATGACCGTTGACAGCATCAGATGCCTTTGAGGCAAGGAATACTGCGGGGCCACCGAGCTCTTCGGGATCAAGCCAACGACCTGCAGGAGTCTTGGCACAGATGAATGAGTCGAAGGGATGCTTCGATCCGTCGGCCTGAGGCTCACGGAGAGGAGCAGTCTGAGGAGTAGCGATATAACCGGGACCGATACCGTTGCACTGGATGTTGTATTCGCCATACTCAGAGCAGATGTTGCGTGTGAGCATCTTCAAGCCACCCTTGGCAGCTGCGTAGGCCGATACAGTTTCACGACCCAGTTCTGACATCATAGAGCAGACATTGATGATCTTACCCTCACGGCGCTCCATCATCTCAGGTACCACGGCTGCGGCGCAGATGTAGGGAGCAACGAGGTCGATGTCGATAACCTGCTGGAACTCACTGCGTGTCATCTCGTGCATGGGGATGCGCTTGATGATACCAGCGTTGTTGACCAGGATGTCGATCTGACCAACCTCTTGGTGGATCTGTTCAACAAGTGCCTTGACAGCAACCTCGTCGGTGCAGTCACAGACATAACCGTGAACATTGGCGATGCCTGCTTCCTTATAGGCATCGAGTGCCTTCTGGCGTGCTTCTTCGCTTCGTACATTGAAGATGATGTTCTTCGCTCCTGCCTTGACATAAGCTTCTGCTATGGCGAAACCGATGCCGTAGGCAGCACCAGTGATCCAGGCGTTCTTGCCTTCGAGTGAAAATGGATTGTACATAATAATATGGTGTTTTTTTAGGTTATGTAAATGATCTGGCTTATTTGTATGCGAAGATACAAAACTTTTTGCAATACACATAAAAAGAGCGCAGAAAACTTTCATTCTCTGCGCTCTTTTTGGTTGGGCTATCCGGTTTCGAACCAGAACTAAGACGACCAAAATGTCTTGTGCTACCATTACACCATAGCCCAATCCGAAGCATTCCTCGGAAGGATTGCGGGTGCAAAGGTACGAAGAAAAATTAAAAATTAAAAATTAAAGATTAAAAATTATTGCATATCGACGCAAAAACAAGCAGAATCCACCGGTAGGAGTGCTACTTGTATCGGTGGATTCTGCTCTATGAATGACTTTCTGGTCACTTCAGGACCTTACTTGGCAATGAGGAGGAAGTACTTCTTCTTGCCTTGCTGAACCAGCACATACTTGTCGTCGAGCAGGTCGGCACTGGTGAGGGGCTGGTCGAAGGCAGTGAGCTTCTCCTTGTTGATGCTCACACCACCGCCCTGGGTCAGCTTGCGCATCTCACCCTTGCTGGCGAAGCACTTGCTATGCTCTGCAACAAGATCGACTGCCTTCACGCCTTCGCCCTCAAAGAGACTGCGACTCACCTCAAACTGGGGTACGCCAGAGAAGACATCGAGGAGGGTCTGCTCATCGAGCTTCACGAGGCTCTCCTTGGTGGCCTTGCCAAAGAGGATGTTGCTGGCCTCAACAGCCAACTCATAGTCGGCACGGCTGTGAACCATCACGGTAACCTCCTCTGCCAGACGGCGCTGGAGTACACGACGGCCGGGATCCTGCTTGTGCTCCTCAACGATGCTCTCTACCTCCTCACGGGTGAGCGAGGTGAAGATCTTGATGTAGCGCTCTGCATCCTCGTCGGCTACATTCAGCCAGAACTGATAGAACTGATAGGGTGAGGTACGGGTACGGTCGAGCCAGATGTTGCCCTTCTCCGTCTTACCGAACTTCTTACCGTCGGCCTTGGTGATGAGAGGACAGGTCAGTGCAAAGGCCTCATTGTCGTTGCCGAGCTTACGGCGGATGAGTTCGGTACCGGTGGTGATATTACCCCACTGATCGCTACCACCCAACTGCAGACGGCAACCCTTCTCCTGATAGAGGTGGAGGAAGTCGTAGCCCTGAAGGAGCTGATAGGTGAACTCGGTGAACGACATACCATCCTGGAACTCACCGTTGAGACGACGCTTCACGGAGTCCTTGGCCATCATATAGTTGACGGTGATGCACTTACCAATCTCGCGTGCGAAGTCGAGGAAGGTATAGTTCTTCATCCAGTCGTAGTTGTTCACAAGTTCTGCCTTGTTGTCTGCATCGCTGTCGAAGTCGAGGAAGCGAGCCAGCTGAGCCTTGATGCAAGCCACATTGTGAGCAAGGGTAGCCTCGTCGAGGAGGTTGCGCTCCTGGCTCTTACCGCTGGGGTCGCCAATCATACCCGTTGCACCACCTACGAGTGCGAGGGGCTTGTGTCCACAACGCTGGAAGTGGCGCAACATCATGACACCGCAGAGGTGGCCGATGTGCAAACTGTCTGCTGTGGGGTCGATGCCAAGGTAAGCAGTAGCCATACCTTGCTTCAACATCTCATCTGTTCCGGGCATCATCTGGTGGATCATGCCTCTCCATGTAAGTTCTTCTACAAAATCCATTTTATTATTATTGTTATTGTTTGTTTATTGCTTGTTTATTTTATTCTGTCTGTTTGTCGGTCTTGCCTGTGATTTGAGGACCCATCTGTGCCAGTTCGTCGTAGCTGGTCTGCAGTATGGCCTTGGCACGGCTGATGCGCTCCTGTGAGGGAGCAGGTTGCTCTGTGATGACCCTGTTGGCCGTGAGGTCATAGATGGAAATGCCCGTACTGTCGGCAAAGAGCATGCCGTTGGGCGACGAGGCAAAGGCAAAGGGGTAGGTGTAGTGTGCCGAAAGGATGTTGCGACTCCATCTGAACTCCTTGTGCGAGATACCCATCTGGCTGAGCAGGGTAGCTGTGAGGTCGCTCTGGTTCATCAGGGTGTGTATGCGTCGGGGCTCCCGGATAGCACCTCCCATCCACAGCATGGGGATGTGGAAGAATTCGGGATTCTCGTAGCTCATCTCGTGCATCAGTCCGTGATCGGGCATAAGGATGATGAGCAGACGGTCCCAGATGGGTGTCTCGCGCAGACGGTCGATGAAGGTACCGAGGCAGTGGTCGGTATAGGCAAAGGCGTTTTGCACCTTGTCTTCGAGTCGCTGATAGGGCACCTCGAAAGGCTCGTGACTGTTGAGTGTCTGTACCCCTGTGAACCACAAGGCATCGTCGGGGCGTGAGATAATGGTCTCAAAGGCACGGTCCATGATGGTACTGTCGTTGACGCCCCACTTGGTCTCGTTGGCCTGTGCCATACTGAAGTCGCTTGCGCTCACGAGATGCTGGAAACCCGCGCTGATGAGATAGCCTTGCTTGCCCATGATCGTGATGTCGCCTCCGTAGAAGTAGTCGGTGGAGTACCCTTCACGCACCAGGGTGCGAGGGATGGAAGGCAGACCGTCCAGCTTGGCAGGATAGCGCATGAGGCTCACCGTGGGGTAGCTCACATGTCCGCTGATGGCACTTATCGTTCCGCGGTCGGTGCGGAAACTGTTGGCATACATATTGTCAAAGAAGATGCCCTCCTCGATAAACCTGCTGATGTTGGGACATACATCAGGATAGCCACCCAGTTCCTTGATAAACTGTGCCCCGAAACTCTCCAGCTGTATGTAGAGTATCTTGGGTCGGGATGTAGTGAGGAGAGAGTCGCTGGCATCGTCTGTGTCTTCCGGATAGAGACCTTCAAAGATCCTGCTACACTCGGCATCGTCCATGAAGCGGAACTGCTTGTCGAAACTCTCGCGCTTCGTGCACGAATAGAAGAGGTTGAAGGCAGGGTTGACCGCTGAATGGTTGAGAAACAGTTTGTCGCTGAAGTAGGCCGTACCGGGATTCATCGTGCCCTCTTGCACACCTCCGCGGATACAGACGAACAGTATTCCGCCCAGGAGCACCATCGTCAGACTCTTGCCCAGTCGGTTCAGGGTCTGGTTGTGCTTGTCGCGCGCAAAGACACGGTTCTCCCTGTCTTTCTTGCCAAAGCACAGCAGGGTGATCCTGACGGGCATGTAGCCCAGCATACCAGCCATGAGCAGATAGGCCACCACGCCTCCGATGACATAAGCCATGCTCACACTCTGGACAGCCCCCCTGGTAGCCCCCACATAACTGAAGATGCTGGCATCAAGTTTGAACTTCCAGTATTCGTAGAGCAAGGTGTCGCCTAAGAGGATGAAGGCAAGCAGTATGCTGATGACGGCGAAATAGGCGATGAGCAGACCGCGAAGGGGCAGGCGTCTCCACCATACAGCCACGAGGCACAGGAGCCAGGGTATGGCCGTGAGGTAGGCCGAGGTGCTAAGATCCATTGGCAGTCCGTGTCGCACCACGGCTATGATATCACCCACACCCCACTCCTCTGCGCTATGATTATAGCCCATGAATAGCAACTTGGCTATGAGGAACACTGCCACATAGCACACCAGTATGCTACTGATGAATCGGAGTATGGTCGTGAGTTTAACCATTCTGCATATCGCTGAGTTTCTTGTAGTAACCGTTCTTCTGCAGGAGTTCATCGTGAGTGCCTTGTTCCACGATGCGACCCTCATGGAGCACACATATCTCATCGGCATGACGGATGGTGCTCAGACGATGGGCAATGGCAATGGTGGTGCGCGACTTCATGAGGCGCTCCAGTGCCTCCTGTACCAGACGCTCGCTCTCTGTGTCGAGGGCCGATGTAGCCTCGTCGAGGATGAGGATGGGCGGGTTCTTCAGTATGGCTCGCGCTATGCTGATACGCTGACGCTGACCGCCAGAGAGACGGCATCCACGGTCGCCCACCTTGGTCTGGTAGCCCTCCTCCATCTGCATGATGAACTCATGGGCATTGGCTATGCGGGCCGCCTGCTCCACCTCCTCCTGAGTGGCGTGCTCCACACCGAAGGCGATGTTGTTGAACACGCTGTCGTTGAAGAGTATGGCTTCCTGGTTCACATTGCCTATGATGCCTCGGAGCGACTGAATGTTGAGTTGCCGTATGTCCGTTCCGTCGATGGTGATGCTTCCCTGCTGTATGTCGTGATATCGGGGTATGAGGTCCACCAGCGTACTCTTTCCGCTACCGCTCTGGCCCACCAAGGCTATGGTCTTGCCCTTGGGGATGGTGAGCGTGATGTCCTGCAGTATGGTGCGCTCCTCGTTGTAGGAGAAGCTGACATGGTCCAGACGGATGCAGTCCTGCAGACGGTCTATGGTCTGTGCATCCTGTGCCTCCTTGATGTTGTTCTCTGCCTCCAGCACCTTGTTGATGCGCTCCATTGAGGCCAGTCCCTTCTGGATGGAATAACCGGCACGGGAGAGGTCCTTGAGAGGCTGTAGGGTGGTGTAGAGTATGATGAGGTAGTAGATGAACATGCTGGCATCGATGGGGGAGTGGCCACTGAAGATGAGCGTACCGCCAAACCACAGTACGATGACAATCATCACTGTGCCCAGAAATTCGCTGACGGGATGCGCCGCGCTCTGACGCACCGCAACGCGTGTTGAGGCACGGCGATATTCGTTGTTCACACGGTCGAAGCGCTCCTCCATCTTACCCTCGGCCACAAAAGCCTTTACGATGCGCAGTCCGCCCAGTGTCTCCTCTATCTGACTCAGGCCCTCGCCCCAAAGGTTCTGTGCATAGAGCGAGTTGGCCTTCAGTGTCTTGCCTATCTTGCCGATACCTGTGGCCAGCAGAGGCACCACGAGAAGCGTGAAGAGGGTGAGTTGCCAACTGATGTAGCAGAGCGTACCCATATATACGAGGATGAAGATGGGGTTCTTGATGACCATGTCGAGCGAAGAGGTGATGCTGGCATCCACCTCGTTGGCATCGGTAGAGACGCGTGCCAGGATGTCGCCCTTGCGCTCCTCGCTGAAATAGCCCAGAGGCAGGGAGAGTATCTTACGGTACAGTCGGGCACGGATGTCGCGCACTATACCCGTACGGATAGGCATGAGAGAGGCCGATCCGGCAAAGTACGACCCCGTCTTCAGCAGTGTGAGGAAAGAGAGCACGAGGCCCAGCACCAGCATCGTACCGGCGGGCCCGATACTGGCAACCAGTTCCTGGCTGTAGTAGTTCAGGTTGTTCTTCGCCACTTCGCTCAGTCCGGCACTTCCCCAGGGCATAAACTCAAAATGAGCCTGCTCTATCTTGAACAGTATGTTGAGGATGGGGAGCAGGAGCGTGAAAGAGAATACATTGAAGAATGCCGTCAGGATGTTGAATCCAAGCGTCATTGCGATGTACTTCTTGTAAGGGGCAAAGTAAGGCCCCATCTGCTTCCAGAAATCCTTCATAATCAATTATTTTCTTCCGAAGTCTGCGGGGATCTCGCCCCAAGCCTCTGTGTCCCATTTGAGGATGGGTACACGGAAATCATTCTCGCGCAACCATTTCTCTGCACGGGCAACGAGGTTGAGCACCTGTTCTGTCTCGGGTGAGAGTGCCAGGGTAGTCCTTGCCTTCTTGTTTCTCACCCAGGCCTGCCCACTCACACTGTCGCTGTAGATAGGCATGGAGACGCCTTTCTGCTTCATCAGAGCCAGTGCGTGAACGATAGCCAGGAACTCACCGATATTGTTGGTGCCAAGCATCGGACCTACACGAAACACTTCCTTACCGCTGGGTATGTGTACACCACGATACTCCATCGGTCCAGGATTGCCCGAACAGGCACCGTCCACACACAGTGCTTGAGGACTCTCCCCCCGCCCTCCCTCTAGGGAGGGAGCTGTATTGCTGGGTGATGATATTTCTTCCATTATTCTATTTACTACGCTTTCAGTGTTATACAAGACTTCCTCGTTGCTAACGCGAATCGTCCTGAATCCGTTCTTGGCCAGCCAAGCAGAACGAAGTTCGTCCGATGCTAACTGCTCTGCCTCTGCATGGTAGGCGCCATCAACTTCAATTATCAGTTTTTCTTTGAGAAAGAGAAAATCAGCAATGTAGTCACCTATGACATGTTGCCTCAAGACATTGTACTTTCGCAGGTGCTCCCAAAGCACTTTTTCTGCGTCTGTAGCCTTTCGTCTGTTTTCTCGGGCAAATTCCTTCAGTAGCGGATAGATGTCCGGTGACGAGGTCTCAAATTCTCTTTTCACTGTTTGCAAAACTTTCGTCTCCCCCCGTCCTCCCTCTCGTTCGGGGACTTGAAGCCCCCTCCATAAAGGGATGTCTATGTGTCAGGGCGGAGATTTTCTTTCTCGTTCGAGGAATCTTTTCGCCTCTCCCCCCTTCCTCCCTCTCGTTCGGGGACTTGAAGCCCACTCCCTAGAGGGAGGGCGGGGGGAGAGTCTTTTTTACATCCTCTCGGGCACCTCGATGCCGAGCAGGCCGAGACCGTTCTTTACGACCTGGCTTACAGCCTGTGAGAGGGCGAGGCGAACCAACTTCTTGTTGATGTCCTCCTCCTTCAGCACACTGAAGTCGTGATAGAACTGGTTGTATTCCTTTACAAGTTCGTAGCAGTAGTTGGCTATGCAAGAGGGGTTGTAGTCTGTGCCAGCCTGACGAACGGCAGAGGTGAATGCGTTGAGGTGCTGGATGAGGCTGATCTCCTTGTCGCTGAGCTCGGTGCTGACGGGCAGTTCGGCAGGAACGGTGATACCCTCTGCCTGTGCCTTGCGCAGGATACTGCGGATACGGGCATAGGTGTACTGGATGAAGGGACCCGTGTTGCCGTTGAAGTCGATGGACTCTTCGGGGTTGAAGAGCATGTTCTTGCGTGCATCAACCTTCAGGATGAAATATTTGAGCGCACCCATACCCACGATGCGGGCTATCTCGTGTGCCTCGTCTTCGGTCATGCCCTCAAGCTTCTTCACCTTGTCCTCGCTCATCACGAGAGCATCCTGTACCATGGTGGCAATCAGGTCGTCGGCATCCACAACGGTGCCTTCGCGCGACTTCATCTTGCCGTTGGGCAACTCCACCATACCGTAAGAGAAGTGAACGAGGTCCTTGCCCCACTTGAAACCGAGTTTGTCCAGCAGGATAGACAACACCTGGAAGTGGTAGTTCTGCTCATTGCCCACTACATAGATCATCTTGTCGATGGGGAAGTCCTGGAAGCGAAGCTTGGCCGTACCGATATCCTGTGTCATATAGACGCTGGTGCCGTCAGAGCGGAGAAGCAGTTTCTCGTCGAGGCCCTCGCTGGTGAGGTCGGCCCATACGGAGTTGTCGTCGCGACGGTAGAAGAACCCCTTCTCCAGGCCCTCCTCCACCTTCTCCTTACCCTCAAGGTAGGTCTGGCTCTCGTAGTATATCTTGTCGAAACCTACGCCCAGAGCCTTGTAGGTCTCATCGAAACCGGCATACACCCACTCGTTCATGCGAGCCCAGAGGCCACGAACCTCAGGATCGTTCTGCTCCCACTTGACGAGCATCTCGTGAGCCTCCTTGATGAGGGGAGCCTCCTGCTTGGCCTTCTCCTCTGCCTTCTCCTCGTCCATGCCTTCGGCGATGTACTGGGCCTTGAGCTCCTTCACCTCCTCACGGTAGTGCTTGTCGAAGGCCACATAGTAGTCACCGATGAGGTGATCGCCCTTCTTACCGCTGGTCTCGGGTGTCTCGCCGTTGCCATACTTCAGCCATGCCAGCATCGACTTGCAGATGTGTATACCGCGGTCGTTGACGATGTTGGTCTTCACCACCTTGTTGCCGTTGGCCTCCATCACATTAGCCAGTGCCCAACCGAGAAGGTTGTTGCGTACATGACCCAGGTGGAGAGGCTTGTTGGTGTTGGGACTCGAGTACTCAATCATCACCAGGGGAGAGTTCTCCGTGACGGGGGTGAAGCCAAACTTCTCCGCATTCTTGATCTCCTGGAGAAGGAGTATCCACTGTGCGGGAGCGATGACCAGGTTGAGGAAACCCTTTACCACATTGAAGCGAGCCACCACATCGGGCACAGCCTCCACCAGATACTCGCCCAGCTCCTGAGCGGTATCCTCGGGCTTCTTCTTGCTCATCTTCAGGAAGGGGAACACAACGAGGGTCAGGTTGCCCTCAAACTCGGCACGAGTCTGCTGTAACTGTACCATCTTCTCAGGCACCTCCTGTCCGTAGAGTGCCTTCACGCCAGCCATAACGGCTTCTGTTATCTTTGCTTCTATGCTCATTGTTTTGAAATCTTTTCTCCTATGTTTTTTTGGATGTTTTTCTTTAATTTTTAATAATGTATGCAAAGGTACAAAAAAAGCGCAACATAAGACAAGGTTGAGGGGAGAAAATGACAGTAATCGTATAAGATAGGTCTTGAGGCACAAAAAAACAGCCCTCAGTGTGCGGTGCGCAAAGAGTTTTTGCTATGGTGGCAAGGCTTGGTCATAAGCATGACGAGGCTTAGTCATAAGCGTGGCAAAGCCTCGTCACTATACGCGATTTTTTGTACCACGCTTATGGTACAATCTACGAGTGCAATTATATATTTTGAGTGCAATATGCGTGGGTTCAGAAAAAAAACTTTTCCCAAAAATGCCTTCACGCCTTCACACAACCAGATGAAAGCATTGAAGTGTGAAGGCGTGAAGGCACTTTTCGCAAAAAGTATTTTCAGGATGTCCAATGTCCAACATGGCTTTTGAGTTGAAAAATGCCGTATGTCGCATATTGTCGAGGGGGGTATGAATAGTATTCACACCCCTCCCTGCACAGCCCGGTGTGCTCGTCTCGGCCCTCGACGGTGTGAGTTGAAACCACACCGTCAGAGGTGTGTCTGGTGCATGTTGGACATTGGACATTGGACATTGGACAATAGAGCCTCCCCCGGGGAGGGGACACTATATAATAAATAATAATAAATTTATAAATTTATAAATCTATAAATTGCTATATTA
>JAZQQX010000093.1:0-17360 GCA_045629325.1 Bacteroidaceae bacterium
GGCCAAGGAGACGGGCCACAAGGTGTGTGCCGTAGGTCCCACCGTTCAGCGCGTACTCGAGTCGGCTGTCAGTGCTGATGAGCGACTGAAGGAGTTTGGCGGTTGGACCAACAAGTTCATCTTCCCTCCCTACGACTTCCACCTCGCCGATGCCATGGTAGCCAACTTCTACATGCCCTACAGCACCCTGCTCATGCTCACCAGTGCCTATGGTGGCTACGACCTCATCATGCAGGCCTACAAGGAGGCGCTCACCACCGAGCATCCTTCTGACGAGTTGGACCGTGATGGCAAACCCGCAGTCAACGAGGATGGCTCACCCAAGACCTGGAGCTACAACTTCGGCACCTATGGTGATGCGATGCTCATCTTGAAGGACTAAACGCAGGAATGAGTTGTCTAAACCTCACTGCCTTCTAATTTCTAACCATGCACACACTCTACATAAGCCTTGGCAGTAACCTTGGCGACCGCCACACGTTGCTTCAGCAAGCCATCTGTTTGCTGAAGCAACGTGTAGGCGTTGTAGAGCAAACTTCCTCTTTCATTGAGACCGAACCTTGGGGATTCACATCGGAACATCCTTTTCTCAATGCCAGCGTCAAACTACATACAGATCTCACCCCAGCTCGGTGTCTACGCGAGACACAGGCCATAGAGCGTGAGATGGGACGCACACAGAAGAGCACGGATGGACACTATCACGATCGACCCATCGATATAGACCTCTTGATCTACGACGATCTTCACTTTGACACCTTTGTCTACACTCCTTGGGGACAACAACGCCTCACCTTACCCCATCCGCTCATGGAAGAGCGTGACTTCGTGATGCGTCCTTTGAGCGAGATAAAAACTTGAAGAAAGGCGTCCGTACACAGCCCTATCCTAACCAAAACACTTTTACTTTTACTAACCAAAAACATTCACCCACCCTATGAAGACAAGACTATGCCTTTTGATGACGATGCTACTACTGCTCGCCCCAAACTGCCAAGCCCAGCGCATCCAGCAACCTCTGGGACGCGGCGTCGTGGCAGTCTATGGCAGTAGCAACGGTACGGCCGGAGTGGAGATCACCTGGCGACGTCTGGCTCAAGAACCAGAGGATCTGAAGTACAATGTCTATGTATCCAAGACGGAAACCGGAGACTTCACGAAAATCAACACTACCCCCCTTACCAACACCAACTATGCCACATCGCTATCGAAAGTACCTTATGGCAGCTATGTGGCTGTGAGTACCGTCAAAGGTGGTATCGAGGGAGAGAAGAGCAAGCCCTTCCACTTCCTGCAGCAGAGCTTGCGCAATATCTACATGGAGATTCGCTACGACAAGTCTCCATTGGACAAGAAGAAGTTCACCACCAAGTTTGTCTGGCCCTGCGACCTCAACGGTGACGGCGAGATGGACTATGTAGTGGATCGCTGTCCGGTGGACGGCTCGCGCAACTACTTTGTGGAGGGCTACCTGGCCGATGGTACTTTCCTTTGGAATGTAGACCTCGGCATGAACGAGGTACCTTGCGACGGCCAGAACGACAATATGTGTGCCTACGACATCGACTGTGACGGACTGGGCGAACTCATCGTGCAGACCAGTGATGGGACTCGCTTCTGGGACAAGGAGAAGGGCACTTGGGGCCTGTATGTGCTGGGCAAGACTACAGCCGACAGCGATGGAGACGGCATCATCGACTACGAAAAACAGTCGGTGAAGAATCCTCCACGCTACATGACCGTCATCAATGGCATGACAGGAGCAGAGAAGGCCAGTGCGGAATTTCAGTATGACGATGCCTACAACCGCACCAACAAGGCCCAACTGATGGGAGAGGAATACAATAAGCATGAAGGACATGTGGGTATCTTCTACCACGACGGCATCCATCCCGCCATCGTGGGTGAATGGCATACTCGCTCTGCCGATGGCAACACCCATCACTATCGCAACGTAGCCTTTGCCTACGACTTCAACGGCCAGCAGGCCGGACAGTGGCAACTGCTTTTTAGCAAGAAGACCGGTGGTGTGGTATTCCATCAGATACGTATAGCTGATGTAGACGGTGACGGTTGTGACGAGATGCTTTCTGGCGAATATGCTATGGATCAAGACGGTAGCACACTATACAATGCACGCATTGCCCATGGTGACCGCCACCGTATCAGCGACATCGATCCCGAGCGTCCTGGACTGGAGTGTTTCTCCATCCAGCAGAACGCCGGCGATATGCTGGGCATGATACTCTATGATGCAGGCACGGGAGAGGCCATCAAGAAGTGGTATCTGGGTGCCGTAGGCGATGTGGGTCGTGGAGAATGCATGGATGTAGATAAAAACCATCTGGGTTGGGAGATGTGGAGCACCATGGAAGGTGTCTATGATGCCAAGGGCGACCGCATCGAAGGGCTCACCAACAGCTATCCCACCGAAGGAATGTGGTGGGACGGACAATTGGACCGCGAGATCTTGCAGACCAGCGACTCTCACTACAATTTCTACTTCCAAGACTATGGTGGGGGGCGACTCATCGAGCCTGCCAAGGAGAGTGGCTACCAGTTGAAGACCAGCTATGGCAAGCGAGGCAAATTCTGGGGTGATATCATCGGTGACTGGCGCGAGGAACTCATCGTCATCCGTGAGATCGACGGCGTATGCCAAGGCATCGTGGGACTCACTACAGATTTTTCCACCACTATCAACAACATCTATTGTCTGCAACAAGATCCCCATTACCGTGGTGACTGTACCACCCGTGGCTACTACCAGAGTCCCAATCCAGGATTTTACCTAGGCTACGACATGCCTCGTCCCCAGCTTCCACCCTGTATGGTGGCGGATGATGAGACCGATGTCTTCGGCTTGGACTTGGGCAACGCCACAGTGACACCACGAGCCGGCATCAAGACCATCTATGCGATGCCTGTCAAAGGCCAGACTCTGACATTGGACAAGCCACTCATTGGTGAAGTGGAACTATGGAAGAGCCAACAAGGTACGCTGGCAATCAGTGGTAGCCAGTCCACAGGAAAGACCATCATCAGCGAAGGTACACTGCAGTTGGATGGCGGTGAGATAAGCGGAACGGTTGACCTCCGTGCACGTGGTACGATGTGCGGTACGGGCATGCTCAACGACATCATCTTTGAGGATGCGCTGAACTATGAAGGTTGCCGGCTGATGCCACGGGGGCGCATGACCTTTAAGAAGGGACTGGCTCTCAATAAGAAGGTTTACATAGACTTCGGCAATCTGGACGAGTCTGCCACTGCTCCCTTGCTGGTACTTGGCAACCTGAGTATCACCAAACCTGTGGTGTTCTCGTTTGATGGAAATCCTGTTCCCGGTACCTACGAGTTGATCCAGTGCACGAGTCAGTTCAGCGAGTCACAGTTAAAGAACATCAGTGTCAACGGACTGCAGGGCTTGTCCTACCAGATAGGAGGCTTCTCTCATGAGATCGATCCTGATACCAATGAAGGGGGCTACACACTTACTCTCACCATCCACGACCAGCGTGAGGCTCAGATGGATGTTGCCTGGACGGGCGAGAAGAGTAAGGTGTGGGACTACCAGACCACCAACTTCCTTCTGAATGGCCAGGAGACAGGATTCGTGGCAGGCGACGGTGTAGTGTTTGGCGATGAGGCCAAGGTCACCACGATCACCCTGAACGAATTGTTCCCCATCGGTTCAGCGACCTTCCTCAACGATACCAAGGCCTACACCATCCAGGGTGACGGTGGTTTTTCAGGCAAAGGGGACCTTATCGTCAGCGGTCAAGGCAAAGTAAACCTGAATGCAGTCAAGAGCGACTATACCGGCAAGACCATCCTGAATAGTGGTACCATAACTGTCAAGGAACTGGCCGATGCGGGCATTTCCTCCTCCATCGGTGCTGCCACCTCTGCTGCCACCAACTTCCAGATAGGCAAGGCCACACTCATCATCAACAACAGCAATACCGCCACCAACCGTGGCATACAGCTCAATGACTCGACTACCGTACAAGTAGCAAGTGGAACAACCTCGCTCAAGGGTATTGTCCAAGGCAAAGGTACACTCATCAAGACGGGTAACGGACAACTCAATATCACCTATGCTGGAGCCAACACTTGGACAGCTACAGAACTGAGAGCCGGTACCCTAGCCATGGGTGCTTGGAACACTACCTTCGGCAAGGCCACATCACCTCTGCATGTGACAGGAAATGCAACACTGAAGATGTTTGACTGCAACTCTTCCAGCACCATGCCCAACGTACAGAATGCCATCACCATCGACGCTGGCAAGACGCTGACCTTCCAAGCTGGAAGCCGTTGCAACATCAGCGGTTCGCTGCTCGGCGAAGGAACCTACAAGATCAGCTTCCCTTACGTTCGTGGCGACGTATCGACCAATACCAGCAAGTTTGAGGGTACCTATGAAGTAGCTACCAGCAACTGCCGATTCATACAAGCCATGGACTTGAGCAAGGCCACACTGAGGATGGATGAGGGAGCTTATGCTGCAGGCTTTAAGGCAGGCAAAGGCGATGAAGCCAGCTACACGCACAAGATAGGCACCCTCACCGGAACGGGCACGCTGGGCACGGGCATCTGGCAGATCGGCCGTCTGCTGGTCAACTACAAAGCCACTCGCACCAGTGTCACCAGTGAGACCGTTGCTGTCAATGGAGCAGTAACGCTGCGCAATCCCGTCATCGAACTGAAATCTTCCTCTACCACCGCATTGCCCGATAATGCAGAAATAGAGGTGATTCGTGGCACAGGCAAACGCACAGTCAGCGGTACGGTGACCATCATCCCAGAGCGACCACGAGAGGGTTGGAAGTGGAACACGTCACGTCTGGCCTCCGATGGCATACTGGCCATTGAGGAGGATACCGATGCCCTGCAGACGATACATGAGGAGCAACCTCATCAGGACACCTTCGATCTGCAAGGACGTCCCGCAAGTAGTTCCGGCTCACAAGGCATCGTCATTCGCAATCACAAGAAGGTGGTTGTGAAGTGACAGAGAGAAAAAAGAATAGAACACAACAAAAGAAACAAGCAAAGAAAGAGCTTCTGGCTTCTACCAAGCCAAAGTACTGCACACAACGTATCAGATCACTGCAACATGAAAAAGATACTCACCATTCTGGCCTTGACAACCACCTGTCAACTTGTAACGGCCCAACGCAACATCAACTTCAATGCCGACTGGCACATGTCTGGTACCAGCATCACAGCCGAGCGCAACGTCACCCTCCCCCATGCCTGGAACGAGGAATATGCCTACCGTGTACCCATTGCCCGTCTGCCAGACGACACCGTGCGCTACACCAAGATCTTCACGGCACCCACGTCATGGAAGAACCAGAAAGTATTCATCGAATTTGAAGGTGCACGCCAAAGTGCTGAGGTTTGGCTCAATGGTCACCGCCTCGGACTGCACCAAAACGGGGTGATGGCGTTCGGTTTTGACCTCACACCTTATATTATAATAGGTAAGGAGAATCGCCTTGAAGTGCTCACCGACAACGACTGGAGCTATCATGAGAAGACCCCCGATGGCATAGAGATAAAGGTGAAGGACGGAGAAGTGGTGAAGGATGGCAACAATCTGCCCAACAACGAACTCCAGCCTACCTCTTTCCAGTGGAACAACAAGAACTTCAATGCCAACTATGGTGGTCTGCCCAAAAACGTTCGACTGCACGTCATGCCACGTCTCTACCAGACCCTGCCACTCTACAGCACGCTGGGCACTACGGGTATCTATGTCTATGCCAAGGACCACGATGTGAAGGGACACACGGCTACCATCCATGCTGAATCGCAGGTGCGCAACGAGACTGGCAAGCCACAGCAAGTGACATACAAAGTGGAGGTCGTGGACCATCAGACAGGTCAGAGCCTGGCCACATTCCAGTCTTCCCAGCAAACCATCGGAAAGGGTGAGACCACCATCCTTTCTGCCGAGCATCACGTGGAAGGATTGAAGTTCTGGTCATGGGGCTACGGTTATCTCTATGATGTGAAGACCACCCTCATTACCGAGACAGGCGACAAGTCTCTGCAGAGCGAAGCCGTCACCACCACAGGTTTCCGCAAGACTGAGTTCCGCAACGGCCAGACCATTCTCAACGACCGCACCCTCATGATGCATGGCTATGCCCAACGTACCAGCAACGAGTGGCCCGGCGTGGGTATGAGTGTGCCCGCATGGCTCTCTGACTATAGCAACCGTCTGCAAGTCGAGTCGGGTGGAAATCTGGTGCGCTGGATGCACGTCTGCCCTTGGAAGCAGGACATCGAGTCGTGCGACCGCGTGGGCCTCATCATGCAGGCCTACAAGGAGGCGCTCACCACCGAGCATCCTTCTGACGAGTTGGACCGTGATGGCAAACCCGCAGTCAACGAGGATGGCTCACCCAAGACCTGGACCTACAACTTCGGTACCTACGGTGACGCTATGCTCATACTGAAAGACTAAACGACAATGCACAATTCACAATTGGCAATGTACAATGCATCCGTGCCTAAAAATACCAGCAAGTATATCGTTTCCCTATAATTGTGAATTATGAATTGTGAATTATTACACAAGGTTTATTTTTCCTTGGGAAGCAACCAGGGAGATCGTCACGCTCTGCTTCAGCAAGCCATTCACTTGTTGGCAGAGCGTGTCGGCATTGTGAGGCGGGTCTCCTCGCTCATAGAGACGGAGCCTTGGGGATTCTCTTCGCCACACCCTTTCCTCAACGGGGCTGTGCTCCTTGACACCGAACTCACTCCTGCGCGTTGCCTCATAGAGACACAGCGCATAGAGCGCGAGTTGGGCCGTACGCAGAAGAGCACCGACGGGCATTATCACGACCGGCCCATCGATATCGACATACTGCTCTACGACGACCTCCATTTCGACACCATGGTCTATACCCCCACCGGAATGCAAAGGCTCACCGTGCCTCACCCATTGATGGAAGAGCGCGACTTCGTGATGATACCTTTGAGAGAGATATTAAGTTTGTAAACAAAAATAGGATATATATATGTTGGCACAGCCTAAAATGCCAACTGGTATATCATATACCTAAAAAATATGCTTTTATAATATACCCATGAAGAAGATTGCACTGTTCCTTTCACTTTTCTGCATAGCCGGGGCGCTCTGCGCACAGACGGAGTTTACCGACGGCGAACCCTCATCGCGCCTCTCCTGCACCAGCATCATGGTAGGCAAGAAGGCTTCGACCGACGGAAGCGTGATGACCAGTCACACTTGCGACTCGTGGTATCGCACCTGGATGAAGGTGGTTCCTGCTCACGACTACCCACGCGACACCATCACCAGCATCTGGGACGGCCGTATGCACACGCTCAACTATGAGGACCGTACAGGTATGACCGAGAAGGGCAAGATACCCCAGGTAAGCCACACCTACCGCTATCTGGACACCTCTTATCCTTGTCTCAACGAGCATCAACTGGCCATGGGTGAGACTACCATCGAGGGACGCGACACCTTGCAGAACAAGGAGGGTATGTTCATGATTGAGGAACTGGCTCGCATCGCCCTGGAGCGCTGTAAGACTGCCCGTGAGGCCATTCATCTCATGGGCCGGCTCATCAAGGAGTACGGGTATGCTGACTCGGGCGAGTGTCTCACCATTGCCGACCCCAACGAGGTGTGGATATTTGAGGTCTTCGGCGAAGGACCCAAGAAGAAGGGCGGTGTATGGGCTTCTATCCGTATCCCCGACGATCATGTGGCTGTATCGGCCAACATCTCTCGCATCGATGAGGTCAATGTGGAGGATACACTCAACTGCCTGGCTTCGGACAATGTGTTTGAAGTGGCTCGCAAACTGAAACTCTGGGATGGCAAGGAGCGCTTCTCTTTCTGGAAGGCATACAGTGGAGGCAACTACTTCAACGAACCCAAGAACTATAGCGTACGAGAGTACTACATCCTCTCCCAACTCGCTCCCAGTCTCTGCTTGAGCGATACGGTGGAGAGCCTTCCCTTGAGCGTGAAGCCCGACAGTCCGGTATCGCTGGAGCGCGTGAGCCAACTGCTCGGTTCGTACTTCGAGGGCACATCGCTCAACATCAGTTCGCGCCTCACAGTCGACGGACAGGTGTCGCCCGTAGCCAATCCCTGGATACGCCCCGACATGATAAAGATGATGGCAGAGGCTTTGCAGGACAGCACCTATCAGAACATTCGCACGGTGAGCGTGCCCTGGTGTGCTTACAGCACGGTCATCCAACTCCGTTCGTGGTTGCCCAATGAGGTGGGTGGTGTGGCCTGGGTATTGCTCGACAATCCCGGAGAGTCGCCCCGTTTCCCTATCTATTGCGGAACAACCGAACTTCCTGCCTTGCTCGACAACTGCGGACAGCACTCTTACCGCGAGGATACGGCGCTCTGGCACTTCCGTCAGACCAATCGTATGGCAACACTTCGCTGGGGCACCTTCCGCAAGATGATAGAACCTCTGCGCGACTATTTCACCTCGCGTATCAGTCGTGAGGACCCTTTCGTCACCTCTACCTGGAAGCAACTGAATGAGAGCGACCCCGCCTCGGCTACAACCTATCTCAACGGATACACACGCGACTTCCTCGGTGCCGAAGTGATGGCATGGGACGACCTGTACCGCAAGATCTGGCGCCAGATATGGGCAGGATTCTAATCATATAAAAATTCGGAATAGATATGGCTTGGGCTATCATCACGGGAGGAAGTGCCGGTATAGGACTTTGCATCTCAAAGGAACTTTGTGCGAGGGGATACGATGCTCTTCTGGTGAGCAGAAATCCCAATAAACTGGAGCAGGCAAGGCAAGAGATTTGTCGGGCCTATCCACAACGCGAGGTGCGGACATACAGTTTGGACCTTTCGCAGGCACAGGCTCCCCAGCAACTCTACGACTATGTCATGGCACAGGGACTCGAAACGGAGGTGCTCATCAACGATGCCGGCATCTACTACTTCAAGGATGTGCTCGACATCCCCGCAGAGAAGATTGACACCATAGTGCATCTCAATGTGATGGCCCTGGTGCATCTCACACGCCTCTTCGGTCAGCATTTTGCAACCAAGGGGCACGGCTACATCATGAATATCTCCTCCTATTCTGTATATATGCGTTTCCCTGCCCTATCCGTCTATAGTGCAACGAAGGCCTTTGTGAAGAATTTCAGTATGGGATTTGCCGACGAGGTGCGCTCCAAGGGAGTTGTGGTGACCACCATTGCACCCTCGGCAGTAGGAACCGAACTACTCGGATGGGACGACAAGACCAAGCGTATCGCACTGGGCTCGCGTCTCATGCTCCCACCTGAAACCGTAGCACGCAAAGCCGTGAGCGCTCTCTTCAAGAAGAAACGCTACTACATCCCCGGATGGTACAATCACCTTTTCATTCCCATACTGCTCAAGGTAGGCCGTCGAGGACGCGGATTAGCAAAGAAACTCTTTTGTGAGATGGGCTGACCGGAGCCACTTACATACCAGCACCACCCATTTGTCTTATAATAGTGTGACAAAGCCGTGTCACGATAGTGACCCGAAACAGTCACGCGTATAGGTACGCGCGCGCACCCGTGCTCATACTTTATATAAGGTAGGGCAAATGAAACACCCTGCCATAAGGCAGGGCGTCTTATAATTTTATCAAAAGGTGGGGTGTCTTCTATTCTGCCAATATCTTGAAGATGGCTTTGCGAAGCGTGACAGGAGTAATGGCCGGAGCGTGGCCGTCTTGTGGAAAATAGATGACAAACTGACCGGGACGCATGGTGATATAAGCATCGGGAGCCTCATCGTAGAAGGAGATGTCGCTCTCTGCATTATAGGGAGCATCAGAGAGCAGACTGCGATGTTTATAACCATGTTCCTCTGTACCACCAATGGCAATCTGGATGTCTATCATACGATTGTGTGTCTCCAGTTTGGCTTCCTCACGCCCTTTAGGAGCAGAATCTACAATATTGACAAACAAGTCCTTTCCCTGCAATTCGTAATGCCCTACGGGAATGGTGTTGAGGTCATTGTGCTGAAGCCATTCCACCACCTTGGGGAAGAGGGGATTCAACTGCGAATAGCATGCTATACGGTCTAATGTATCTATTATCATGGTTGCTTTCTATTTATCCGAACGAATTCATCAGTACGAGAACGAACTGCCACCCACAAACTCGCGTATGAGCGAAGTTGGCGGAATCTGATCGGGCGGAACGGGACGGAAATACTTGAGGAACTTACGCAGACGACTTGCCTCTGCATATTCGGGTTCGCGTTCACTCACCTGCTCGAGAATGGGCATCACCTCCTGACGCATCACACCCAACTCAAAGAGCAAAGCACTGTTGAAGGTAGCATCAGCATTCTCCTGATAGGGATTGATCCACTTGTCCTCACCTGCCGTGACACTGGGACAACGCTTGATGGTTTCGAGTGCAGAGAAACCACGGTACTTGTAGTCGCGCAAGATACGACGAAGAAGGCGTATGTCTATCGTTGGCACATAGTTGTGATCATCGAGAGCAATGGTGGTCAGAGCCGAGATGTAGATGCGGTATTTCTGATTTTCAGGAATCTGCTGTGAGAAGAAGGGATTGAGTGCGTGATTACCTTCAAGAATGATGACATCACCCTCACCGATACGCAACTTACGCCCCTCAAACACACGCTTTCCCTTAGGGAAGTCGTAGCGGGGAAGTTCTACCTCCTCACCGTGCAAGAGTTGGTTCATCTGCTGTTGGAAGAAGGTGGTATCTACAGCACCGATACACTCAAAGTCGTACTCACCATTCTCATCCTTGGGCGTGTCGACACGATTCACGAAATAGTCGTCGGTACACAGGGTATGAGGACGCAGACCACTTGCCCTCATCAGCACTGCCAGACGCTTGCTCGTGGTGGTCTTGCCACTACTTGATGGACCGGCCAGCAACACCAGTTTGGCACCACGGGCCACTATCTCGTCGGCAATGGCAGAGAGTTTCTTCTCCTGCAAAGCCTCACTCACATTGATGAGTTCGGTGGCATAACCCTGACGGACAGCACTATTGAACTCACCCGCATTGCTTACACCCAGGATCTCCTGCCAGCGACGATGCTCACGGATGACCTCAAGCATCTTGGGTTGCTCCACATAAGGCTCAAGCACAGTGGGATCCTCGGCCGAAGGTGTGCGAAGAAGGATGCCCGAACCCAGAAGTTGCAAGGCAAAAACCTTCAAGGCACCGGTACTTCCCAGCAAGCATGAATGGAAATAGTCCACCGTATCGCCCAGACGGTAGTAGTAGGCATATATCTTGCCCTGCTCCTCCAGAAGCAAGGCCTTGCTCTCCATACCCTTGGAACGGAACATCTCGATGGCCTCTTCTATGGGGCACTGCACACGATGGATGCGCATGTCGGCCTCCACGATCATGTGCATCTGCTTCTCCAGAGCCTCCACATCAGACTGACTGACAGGACGCCCAATTTTCAGTTCGCAGAAGGTGCCACCCTTGATAGGAGCACTGATGATGAGACGGCCTCCGGGGAAGATATCCTCCACAGCCTTGGCCATGACAAGGAAGAGAGAGCGCACATACACCCTCAATCCCGAAGGAGAATGCAAGTCTAGAAATTCCACATCCTTGCTATTGTAGAAACGATAGCGCAGACCCTGAACCTTGTTGTTGATACGGGCACTCACCGGACCGAGAGGCATCTCAAGGCCCGAGAGGGCAAAGACCTCCTCCAGTGTGCTTCCTACAGGTACGCTTATACGGCGACCATTGTTCTTGATGCGAAGAGTGATGTTCATAGTTTCCTTATACATTCAAACTCCAGGTCTGTCCGTCCTTGGTGTCCTTAATCTCAAAACCAAGTGCACCGAGATCGTCACGGATCTTGTCGGAGAGAGCCCAGTTCTTCTCTGCCTTTGCCTGCTGGCGTTGCTCGAGAAGCATATCCACAACCTTACCGAAGGCAGCCTCGCGAGCCTTGTTGCTCACGCCACTCTCTTCGGTGAGACCTAAAATGTCGAAAGCAAAACTACGGAAGAGTTCGGCCAATGCCTGGGCCACCTCTGCCGTGATGCTCGCCTTCTTGTCCATAACGGTGTTGAGGGCACGGCAGATGTCGAAGAGATGACTGATGACGATAGGCGAATTGAGGTCGTCGTTCATAGCCTCGTAGAGTTTGGTACGCATCTCGTCTACATACTTCATCTCCACCTGGGGCTGACCCTTCACCTTCTGTCCGTCCTGTACACGGTTCAGATTCTTCCAACCCTCCATAAGGCGAGCCAGTCCCTTCTCCGCAGCCTGCAGAGCCTCGTTGCCGAAGTCGACGGTGCTACGATAGTGAGCTTGAAGGATGAAGACACGGATGGTCATGGGGGTGTAGGCCTGCTCCAACTTGTCGTGAGTACCTGCAAAGAACTCGGGCAAGGTGATGAAGTTGCCATAAGACTTACCCATCTTCTGAGCGCCGATGGTAATCATATTGTTGTGCATCCAATAGCGTACAGCGGGATGACCCATAGAAGCAACAGCCTGTGCAATCTCGCACTCGTGATGGGGGAACACGAGGTCCATGCCACCTCCGTGGATGTCGAACTCCTCACCCAGATACTTACGACCCATGGCCGTACACTCACAGTGCCAGCCAGGGAAACCGTCGCTCCACTTGGAAGGCCAGCGCATGATATGCTCGGGCTGCGCCTTCTTCCAAAGGGCAAAATCGGCCTGATTCTTCTTCTCACCCACACCGGCCAACTCACGGCTGGCATCCTTGATGTTCTCCAAGGTGCGACCACTCAAAATGCCATACTTGTGATCTTTGTCGTACTTCTCCACATCAAAATAGATGCTTCCATTCGACTCGTAAGCATAGCCATTCTGCATGATCTCTTCCACCAACTGCTGTTGCTCCATGATGTGACCCGAAGCATGAGGTTCGATGCTGGGAGGCAGACAGTTGAGTGCCGACATTGCATCGTGGAAGCGGTTCACATAATACTGTGCCACCTCCATGGGTTCGAGTTGCTCGAGGCGAGCCTTCTTGGCAATCTTGTCCTCACCCTCATCGGCATCGTGCTCCAGATGGCCCACATCAGTGATGTTGCGCACATAGCGCACCTTGTAGCCGATATGCTGAAGGTAACGGAAAAGGAGGTCGAAGGTGATGGCAGGGCGTGCATGTCCCAAGTGAGCATCACCATAAACCGTAGGACCGCAGACATACATACCTACACGACCAGGGGTCATGGGCTTAAAGAGTTGTTTCTGACGGGTAAGTGTATTGTAAATGAATAAGGGTTGTTCCATAACTTTTATGTAATATAGAGTATATGTGTGTTGAAAAAAAATCTTGTTAAACCATAGGGGCAAGAATGCGCCAAGACGCTACTGCACCTAATGAATGACAAAGATACGCCATAATTCCGTATTAGCAAAATTTTGCTCAAGAAAAGTGAGCAAGGCGCCATAAACAGCATTAAGATTTTTTTTCCTAAAGGAAAAGCAAGGCTATATCAGCATTTTTTCTTATTTTTGTGCCCGTATAATATTTATTGCCCTACTGAAATATCAAGCATAGTACTATGAGAGATTTCAAAGACATCAAGATCGCTGTGGCAGGTACAGGTTATGTGGGCCTCTCCATTGCCACACTTTTGGCACAAAATCACCAGGTGGTTGCTGTGGATGTGATACCCGAGAAGGTGGACAAGATCAACAACCGCATCAGTCCTATCCAGGACGAATATATCGAGAAGTTCTTTGCCGAAAAAGAACTCGACCTCACAGCCACACTCGATGGAGCCAGTGCCTATAAGGATGCTGACTATGTGGTCATCGCGGCTCCCACCAACTATGACCCCGTAAAGAATTTCTTCGACACACATCACATTGAGGATGTCATCAACCTCGTGTTGAGCGTCAATCCCGATGCCGTGATGGTCATCAAGAGTACCATTCCCGTAGGTTATTCACGCTCGCTCTACCTGAAGTATGCCTTGAAGTTCCTGCTCAACCCCGAACTGAAAGACCACCACTTCAACCTGCTCTTCTCACCCGAGTTTCTGCGTGAGAGCAAGGCACTCTACGACAACCTCTATCCCTCTCGCATCATCGTGGGCTATCCCAAGCACATCCTTACTTCACCCGAATTTGATGAGGAGAATGCAGCCATCGATGCGATTGGCAATCCCCAGGCTGAAGCATATGCAAAGACCTTTGCGAAGTTGCTTCAGGAAGGTGCTTGCAAGCCCGACATCGACACCCTGTTTATGGGTATGAAGGAAGCCGAGGCCGTCAAACTCTTTGCCAACACCTATCTTGCACTCCGTGTGAGTTACTTCAACGAACTCGACACCTATGCCGAGGTGAAAGGTCTCGACTCACAGGCTATCATCCAGGGTATCGGACTCGATCCCCGTATTGGTACTCACTACAACAATCCTTCGTTTGGCTACGGAGGCTACTGTCTGCCCAAGGATACCAAGCAACTCCTGGCCAACTACCAGGATGTGCCCCAGCAGATGATGACCGCCATCGTGGAGAGCAACCGTACCCGTAAGGATTTCATTGCCGATGCCATCCTCCGCAAGGCGGGTTGGTACGACTATACCACCAACAATCAGTATGACGGTCAGCGCGACAATGTGGTCATCGGAGTGTACCGCCTCACGATGAAGTCCAACTCCGACAATTTCCGCCAGAGTGCCATCCAGGGCATCATGAAGCGTATCAAGGCCAAAGGTGCTACCGTCATCATCTACGAGCCCACCCTGGAGGAAGGTTCTACCTTCTTCGGTTCGGTAGTGATCAACGATCTCAATGAGTTCAAGAAGCGTTCTGACGCTATCGTGGCCAACCGTTACGACACTTGTCTGGACGATGTAGAGAAGAAGGTTTACACTCGCGACCTTTTCCGTAGAGACTGATAAAGCAACTCATCCCGCACATCAGTCGTAATCACTAAAAAAATAACACTGGAGCAAACGCCTCACAAAAAGCAGAGGTACACACCCTACTATATGAAAGGAATCGTTTTAGCCGGAGGTTCGGGCACACGCCTCTACCCCATCACGAAAGGCATATCCAAACAGTTGATGCCTATCTACGACAAACCGATGATATACTATCCCATCAGCGTGTTGATGTTGGCGGGCATCCGTGAGATACTCATCATATCCACCCCCTTCGACCTTCCCGGTTTTAAGCGACTGTTGGGAGACGGAAGCGACTATGGAGTACGCTTTGAGTATGCCGAGCAACCCTCACCCGATGGTCTTGCCCAGGCCTTCACTATCGGTGCAGACTTTATCGGCAACGATTGTGCCTGTCTCGTTTTGGGTGACAACATCTTCCATGGAGCCGGATTTACGGGTATGCTCAAAGAGGCTGTCCGTATGGCTGAAGAGGAGCAAAAGGCTACTGTTTTCGGTTATTGGGTAAGTGATCCCGAGCGATATGGCGTGGCCGAGTTTGACAAGGAAGGCAATTGCCTCTCCATTGAGGAGAAACCCGCGAAACCCAAAAGCAACTATGCCGTTGTGGGACTGTACTTCTACCCCAATAAGGTGGTTGACATCGCCAAGCACATCCAACCCTCAGCCCGAGGTGAATATGAGATAACAACCGTCAATCAGCAGTTCCTCAACGATGGCGAACTGCGGGTCCAGACCCTGGGCCGTGGTTTTGCATGGCTGGATACGGGTACTCACGATTCGCTCTCTGAAGCCTCAACCTACATTGAGGTGCTGGAGAAGCGTACCGGTTTGAAAGTGGGATGCCTTGAAGGTATCGCCTATCGTAAGGGATGGATCAGCGAGGAGCGTATGCGCGAGATTGCCCAACCTATGATAAAGAACCAATATGGCCAGTATCTGCTCAAAGTGATCAACGAACTGAAAGAATGTGACAGTCACTATTTGAGTTAAAAAGTGAGGGGAAAAAGAAGGGTTCAAAAAAACAGAATACGATAATAAACTGAATATGACGATTCTTGTAACCGGAGCCAATGGTCAGTTGGGCAATGAGATGCGTATCATTGCATCACAGCAGTCTTCTCTCAAGGGAGATGAGGGGCTGAAATTCCTCTTCACAGATGTCTGTCAGGTGGAGGGACAAGACACCACTTATCTCGACATCACCGACCTTGAAGCCATACGCAAGATAGTGGCAGAGCATGGGGTGAAAGCCATTGTCAACTGCGCGGCGTGGACCAATGTGGACGGTGCAGAAGATCCCGAGAAATACGCAATCGTTGAGAAACTCAATGCCACAGCACCCGAAAACCTTGCCCTGGCGATGAAGGAAGTAGGGGGCTGGCTCATACATATCTCCACGGACTATGTGTTCGGAAAGGAACCCTACAACACACCTTGCAAGGAAGACCAGAAGGGAACACCAACGGGAGTCTATGGAGCAACCAAACTCCTGGGCGAGCAGAAGATAATGAAGGTTTTCAGCGAAGCCCCATCCCATCCCGAAGATAAGTCTGAAGGGGGCTTTGTCATCATCCGTACTGCATGGCTCTACTCGGAGTTTGGCAAGAATTTCTGCAAGACCATGCTAAACCTCACAGCCACCAAACCACAACTCAAGGTTGTCTTCGACCAGTGTGGCACTCCCACCTACGCCTGGGATCTTGCAACAGCAATCATAGCCATTCTCAAGAATCCCGTTGAGGGTATCTATCACTACAGCAACGAGGGTGTATGCTCGTGGTTTGACTTCACCAAGATGATTCAACAGACTGCCCTTGAGGTAGGCTATTATGAAAGTCTGCCCGAAGGAGGTTTGGAGGGTCTTTGTGAGGTTCTGCCTTGCCACTCCAACGAATTTCCGAGTCCTGTCACCCGTCCCAGTTACTCAGTGCTGGACAAGACCAAGGTCAAGGAAACCTTCGGCATCAGTATCCCCTATTGGACAGATAGTTTGCGGATTTGCATTTCAAATCTGAAAAATCGTTAGCCAAAGCATAATAATGAAGAATATAGTCATCACCGGAGGAGCCGGTTTCATTGGAAGCCATGTAGTTCGCCTCTTCGTCAACAAATATCCCGAGTACAAGATCATCAATCTCGACAAACTCACCTATGCCGGCAACCTCGCCAACCTCAAGGACATCGAGGACAAGCCGAACTACAAGTTCGTGAAAATGGACAACTGCGACTTCGATGCATTGCTTGCACTGTTCCGGCAGGTGCACGTCGACGGGGTCATCCACCTCGCCGCCGAGAGTCACGTCGACCGTTCGATAAAGGATCCCTTCACCTTCGGCCGCACCAACGTTATGGGTACGCTCAGCCTGCTTCAGGCTGCGAAGATATATTGGGAGGAAACTGGCGGCTGGG
>JAZQQX010000094.1:0-2992 GCA_045629325.1 Bacteroidaceae bacterium
GTTCAGGACATAACTGAAGATTCGGATACGAAAACTGATGTTCATTTTGTTTCCTCCTTTCCTTTTTTAGTGATGTGGCATTCAGGCCACCATCTTGTTAAACAATCCGTGAATGAACTCTTTGCCTCGCTCGGTCCAGACAAGGTAGGTGTCGGTCCAGAGGGTGTCGCCGAAGAGGTTTTCGCCTTTCTTCGTGCGATATGCCTCGTATCCCTTCTTCTGATACTCTGCATAGAGCATCCAGCAACCAGAGGCCGAACGGTAGATGATGTGCTGGTCGCGAAGCATGTGCTGAAGTTCCTGGACGGTGAGCGAGAGCGACTTGGCCACCTCGGTCATCGTGTAGCAGGTAGGTGAGAGAAGCACCGTCTCTGCATATTCAGCCTTGGGGGCGAGACGAGCAATCTCCTCATCCTGCTCTGCCAACTCCAACTTCTGCAACTCGACCGTCTTCATCAGGATCTTCACAGCCTTGGCGAGAATGGTCTTTTCGTCATCCTCCTTCTCAATG
The DNA here is from genome assembly GCA_045629325.1 of Bacteroidaceae bacterium. Taxonomy (GTDB): domain Bacteria; phylum Bacteroidota; class Bacteroidia; order Bacteroidales; family Bacteroidaceae; genus Physcousia. Next base: position 512 of record JAZQQX010000094.1, read on the forward strand.
GGGATGTAACCTCCCGTCTTGCGGATCTGGGGAAGGACAACCTCAAACACCCAGTTCTGGAAAAGCTCTGCCTCTGCCTTGCGACTCTGGAAGATGCAACGGTAGAGGTTAGGCTCGTCGATGAAGGTCATGGACTGGTTGTAGGTGACACCGTACTGGTTGGTGACCGGGGTGTGAATAGTATTCATACCCCCCTTGGAGAGTCTCTGCTTGACTTTAGCAGGTGTTGACAAATCCAATGCCTTGCAGACATCGCTCAGGCAAAACCATTCTTTGCCTTCGCTTTGGCAGATACGGATTGCTCCGAACTGCTCATGTGTATATACTTGAATCTTTGTATTCATACGCGATTCGTTTTGGTAATGGTTAAAAAATAACTTCGAAGGATTTGATTAGGATTTCTGAGATATTTTTGCGTTGAGCTGAGGGCGCATAGCGGGCTATGTAACCGAAGTACAATACGAAAATAGCCAGAAAGACAATCAAAGCTGTAGTTATCAATTTACTATGTTCACAGGGAAGTTGTTTTTTTAATCATTACCTAACTCGTGTCCTTTTCACGAGTGTGTTTAGATAAGTAAATAATGTTTGTGTATGTGTACATATGTGTATATGTACGGGTAAGGTCCGAGGACCTTAGTATGACTGTTCCCATTACACAGCCATGTTTTTACCAAGAAGTCAAAGATCGCCTGTCATCCGTTTTGGCTCGCTTGCCTTTCGTTTGACAATGACAACTTTTCGTTTGAGGTGAATGCCATGATGCTAGCATCTTTTGGCTGAGCCGTAGAAAAGTCGCGGTGTGAATCATTTTTCACACTGCAAAGTTAGGAACAAAAAAAGAGAGCCACCGGTATGATACCGGTATGTAAACCGGAATGATACCGATTGCTCCCTTGTGGAACAACGCCGATAAACGGCTCTAACTCAATGCGTTAGACATCTCTTTGTAGAGCTTGGAAAAATATTCGCAATACTGCGCCTTACTGAACTTACATGCCAAATCGTCGATTGACCAGAGTCGCTCGAAGGGCGTCCAGCGTGGTTGCAGGTCGAGGATGGTGGCAATCACGGAGGCGAGGATGGCCCCGCGGGGGATGCTGATGAGGAGGTGCAGGTTGGCATCCACCCATCCTCTCTCCTCTGCCTTCTTCCATATCGTCATGGCGCGGGGCGTGAGGAGTTCGCCGGGCCGGTTGGCCAACTCGTCTGCACGACTGCCGGTGCCGTCATGCTCCGGCTCATGCCCCATCTGCCCGCCGTGGAGAAAGGCGTCATAGCGCTCCTCCATGTCGGGGAACATGCCCTGCTGTATGAGGTTGCGACGGTGCACGCGCTCGTAGAAGTAGTCGAGGTTGTGCTCCGTGAGAACGGTAAGCAAGCCATTGTTGAGGATAGCATCCTTGAAGTTGAACTCCTCCTCGTCCACGCTGTTGTCGGCTATGCACTTCAGCAGGTGGCGCTCCTCCTCCATCAGCTGGCGCACATCCTCCGGTATGTAGTCGAAGTCCGTCTCATCGTCGTAGAGCCTCTCCTCCCACGCCGCCTGCACGGCATCGTCCTCCGCATCGGAGAGCCTTCCCCAGGCATCCTTCGTCATCTTGGCGGTGCGACAGGTACGGAAGCGCGAAGTCTCATGGTGCAACTGCTTCTCTATACGCCTGTGCTCCCGCGCCACATACCCGCGAAAACCGCTGATGAGGCATGCCAGCATATCCTCCCGGCTGGCCTGCAAGCACTGCAGTTCGGCCAGCCCCTCCTCATATATCTGCTCCACCAGCCTGCACTGGCACACGAGGGCGAGATACATCTGGTGACACACATATCCGGCACGGCACACGGCATCCGTCACATCCCATCTCACCTCCATGCCCATCTCCTCTACCCACTCTCCGAAACTCTCCTCGTGGCGGTCACGCATCTCGCGCAGCTCCACATTCTCATACCCACGATCCTCCGCCGTGTAGTAAGCCTGCGACGCATTCGTCAGCGCCCCTATGCAGTTGGCACCCAGCAATATATATTCGCTCATGAATCTCTGCATCTGCAACATCTCCCTCGCTCTTGCCATGCTATCCCTGCCATCCGTTGCACCAGCCACATCCTCCATGCCCAACTGCCTGATACACTTCACCATACGGGCCCATTTCAGTGGCAAATCCTCCTTGAGCAACATCCCCGAACGGTCCATACACCTGCCCGCATGCTCCACGCACGCCTGCAGTTCCTCCATCCTCTCACACATCTCCTCGCGAGCCGATCTCACAACAATCTTTTTCATAATACTCAATTATAATAAATGATGACCTATATATCCTTTCACGGGGCAAAATTATAAAAAGAAGTGGTCAAAAACTGTCGCAAAAATTTTCCCGTTGGTTAAAGAGTGTTAAATATGTGCTCTGCTCGGCACAATCGGCCCTCCCCGTCACCATCATCTATTTTCTTGCCCCACCCCTCGTGCGACATGCGACATGCGAC
>JAZQQX010000095.1:0-3259 GCA_045629325.1 Bacteroidaceae bacterium
ATTTGTGCCTTTCTTTCTGCGGTGGGGACACAAAAGTCAGCATGTATGCCATAACGTCCACAAAAAGTCACTCGCCCGTTCTCTGTTTTATACCTGTATTTATTTTGAATAGACCAAACATTTAGGCTGCGGATTTAAGGAAATATATATAATTATGTGTTCTGCCAAATATTTTTTCACTTTTCTTTACTTTTTTATTAAAATTTCTTTCGCCCTTATCTCATTCACAATGCACAATTGAGTCTTCGCATCTCGCTTACTTTTAATTCTAAATTCTTAATTTTTAACTCCCCCATTACCCAGTCGGCAATATCCCCCTTCTCCCCCACCTCATCCATCCAGTCGGTGGAGAAGCGGAAGTTGGCAAGGTGCTGTAGCTTGTCGATGCGAGCCTGCCAGTCGGTGAGCGCATCCTTGTCGGGGAATACCAGTACATCGCGCCCCTGGAGTGGACGGAGCATCTCTGCTGTGAGTGCTCCTTTGTTGCCCACAGCCACCCAGATGAGGTCGGGCCATCGGCACGCACCCACCACAGCATTCTTGGGACTCTCCACAAGGGCCACCATGCCACTCTCCACAAGCAGATGCTCGCCAAAGAGCGCACGGGTATCAAACACCGGTCCTTGCTCGTACATCCCATCCCTCTGCAGTATCGCCCCGAGCCATAATGTTGCCGGCTTGCGATGCATGAAGCGCTCACTCTCTGGGTGCGTATCATACTCCTGCACCTTGATGTTATGGCAACGCCCCTGAAGGTCAATGCAAGGAAACATCGTGCCTCTCACGAAGGTACGATCTGTACGCAACCCCAACCCATATCTCTGTGTCACAGCATTCACCACCTCATACGGGAACTTCTGCCGTAGGCACACCGACAGCGAGTTGTCCATATTGGGAAGGAATTCATCAATCCTCCCCTTGTAATGAGGGTCGGCTATAAGTTCCCCACTACTCTTATCCACATGATAGAGGTAAGCAGGATCGGGAAGAGGCGCAGGCTCTGCCTTGATTTTCTTCTTTCTCCTTTTTCCGGTCTCATGCTCACCCTCTTCGTTTATCAGATATTTCACAGCTTCCTTAAAGCTGATTTTCTTCACCTTCATCACCAAGGAGATGGGGCTGTAGGTGACTCCACAACTATAGCAATGACATTCGTTTCTTTTACCACCTACAACCATGCTTGCGGTTTTCTCGGAATGGCTGATGCAGAGGCAGAATTTGTTTCTGCCTCTGCCCTTTAGCTCAATATCCAAGCCCTCTGCCACCTCTCGGATATCTTTTCCATTCGCCTCGTCTATCTGCTTTTGTGTATACATCATATAAAAGACTCTCTCCCCGCTCTCCCTCTAGGGAGAGGGCCCGGCAAAGCCGGTTTTCCGGGTGGGAGCAATTAGTTAAGTTGTTAGTTAGTAATGTGCTTTCTTTAAGGCTCCCCATCTTCCTCCCTCTCGTTCGGGGACTTGTAGCCCCCTCCCTAGAGGGAGGGCGGGGGGAGAGTCTTCTACAACTCGCTCCTAAACATCACCTTGAAGTGCTTCTGATTCCCCGACTTAACATACATTGCGCCCCACTTTTCCACCTGCTCTACGAAGTTGTTACGCCCATACCGGTTGGTTACGCCGTCCTCATAGCAGTATTTCTTATATTCATCGTAAAGAGTTTTTATCGTCATGGATCCATCTTCGCTAACGACGAGACGCTCTTCACAGAAGCGAAGTACACTGTTTGTGGTAAGCTTGTAGTTGGTGAGCGCGTCGTTACAGATGATGCTCTCTGTAAAGGCATGGTTCATCACAAGTCGCTTCAGCCCTTCAAGCACCCAGTTGAGGATGCCGGGAAGTTCCTTGCAGAGCTTATCCTTCAGGTGTACATCGCGCTCCTCTTCCTTGATGGTGACATCAAAAGGCATCACAATCCAACGGCGGAAGAAGCCGAGTGTGGCCTCCGATCGGGGTAACTGGTTGTAGCTCGAGATGAGCTTGCCATACTGCGTAACAAGCTTAGGGTCTTTGTAAAGGGTCTTTACCATAACGGGCTCGCCCGACACGATGTTCTTCAAGATAGAGTAGGCCACATTCTGGCCATTCTCCTGCGCGATGTTGGCCAGCTTGCCCTCGATGAGCGATCGATGATTATCATCCGTGGTCAACTTCTCGAGGTCTACGCTGCTCACGTTCTCACGGCCTAAGAGTTCACGCAAGATGTCGGTAGTCACAGACTTACCATTGGAACCACCACCATAGAGCACCAGCATCTTCTCCATCTTGAGGTCGGTGGTGAAGCAGTAACCCATGTACTCAGCCAGCAACATCTGTGCCTGCTCCTCGGGCAATACCTGGTCGAGGAACTTATGCCACTTGGGGCAATCGGCCATTGGCAGATAGTGGTAAGGCAATACGTATGTAAAGAAATCCTCACGGTCGTGCGCTCTCAGCTGCACCTCACCTCGGCTGTTTACCACCAAGGTGCCATTCTGCATGTTGACCCACACCTCGCCATGAGGCACGTACATCTGGCGGTCTCTTGCCACCATGAAACCCACACGCTCATAGACTTTGTTCATGAAGTCGGGGTCTTGCAGATAGGTGTCGGTAAGGCCTGCTCTCTCACAGCAATCATTTACGTAGTCGTAGTAGATCTGCGTGCGTATCTGCACCCAGTGGGTGCCAATGAACACATGCAGTGACTGCTTCGACATCGCCTTCTGCGAATACTCCACGGCGGTTAGGTTACCATCGGCAGCCTCGACAACGAGTGCACTGAGCAAGTCGCACAGCGAAGCCCAAGCCCCCTTTCGGGATTTAGCCGCCTCCACGATAGCCTCTATGATCTCGCTCCTGTCGGGCACCATGTCCACGAAGCTCGCCAGCCTTCTGCCGACCACCGTCCTCGCTCTCTCTTCTTTCTGCTCCTGTAGAGCCTCTATATCTTTTGTAATAAAATCTTCCATATCAGTAAAAGCCCTTCTCCCCGCTCTCCCCCAAGGGGGCGAGTGCCCGGCAAAGCCGGAGCGAATGGGGATATGGGTGTTATGTTAGTTAAATAATCCGATTTCTTTTAAAAAGTATGCCGCGCCACAGCGCGCTCGGCATCAGCTTCGCTGTGACGCTTCGCTCCGAAGGGGCAGAAGAAGCATACTTCAAACCTTAACTATGAATATCACATCACCTCTTTTCTATTTGCTATGTAGCTCCTCCCAAGGCAGGCGTGTAGTGTCATTCGCTCAACGCTCATCGCTCCACTTTCAACGCCCACCCAG
>JAZQQX010000096.1:0-11169 GCA_045629325.1 Bacteroidaceae bacterium
CTGCAGGGTTGCTCTTGAGGCTTACATAGAAGCTGCCAAGCTCGCCGAGCGAAACCTTGTTGCCCTCGAGGAGCTGCTCGCGGATACAGTCTACTGCGAGGGTCAGGATGGCTGCGATGTCAGCACGACTGTACACGGTACCGTGAAGAGAGATGTGGCGAGCGAACTCGTTGATGTCAAGATTCTTCACATACTGGGCCTTGGCGTAGAACTTCATCTTTGCCTCGGGATCCTGGGGATTGACTTGGGGTGATACTGAATAGTTGATCATGGTGTTTGAGTGTTTTGTTTTGTGTTTGTTGGTTAATAATTGGGTTAAAATTCTCGGTTTTGAGGGGTCTGCGGTGGCTTGCCCTCGTCATGCTTATGACTCTTCATTTTCATAATTTTGATCGGCCGTTGTCATACTTATGTCGAATCCGGGTCATTCAGCGTGTGATTTCTCTCAATCACAATGCAAAGTTACAACATTTGGGAGAGGCGCTGACAGCCTCGGGCAAGTTGCGCCACTTATGGCAGAATGTGGCAGGTTATGGCAGTTTCGTAACCTTGAAATTTGCATATCTTGTAAATTTTTCGTACCTTTGCGTAAAGTTTGAAACAACCGCTCGGCGAGCTTGCGAGACGCTTAGCAGCAAAGCCTGCATAAGAACGAAAACCGCTCAGCGAGCTTGCTCGATGCTTCGCTCGAATGGGCAGAAGAACACAAACAACGAAAATCAAATAATATTAAGCTTGCTGGATGATGACATTTTCAAGTCACAAATTACCATAATTAAGAATTCAATAGGAAACACACATGAGAGCAAAGATGAAATTTGAGATTGCACAAGCTGCGGGGATGAGCCTGCGTACTTTTGCCCGATGGACCAACGAGCATCGGGAGCAACTTCGTGCCCTGGGTGTGAAGCCCAACCAGAGACTACTGCCCCCAAAAGCTGTAATGTTCGTGTGCGAGGAACTTGGTATCCACGAGGAGGATTTCTTCGTAGCATGATTATCCATGTTGGACATTGACTTTTGTCGAAGTCCTAATCATATCGACTTCGTCGAGCTTGCTCACGCTCGGCATAGTCTAAGCAAGCTTGATGTCTCTGCTCTCGCTATGTTGGACATTGGACATTGGACATTGGACAACACACCGATAGGTGGTAGAAATAGGTAAAATATAAATTTATAAAATTATATATTATATATATTATGCGCCATTCCTTATTCGGGAGGCTCTATTGTCCATTGTCCAATGTCCAATGTCCAACATTTATTTTTCGCCTATTCATTTGCGTGTTACCTTGAAATGTATTATCTTCGCAGAAAATAATGTACATGCGCGAAGGGCGTATAATACTAAAAATAGAAATTTATGAAAGACGATTCAAAGGTTCTGCTTCAAGGTGCCAACTGGAAGGAACTTCACTTCTATCAGAAGGCGGAGGCCTTGTATCAGATGACTTTCGTATTTTGTAGAAAGTATATGCCTGCGTATGGTGATCGCACGGTAGACCAGATGGTGCAGGCGGCTCGCTCGGGCAAACAAAATATCATAGAGGGGTCGGAGGACGGAAAGACCTCCACCGAGATGGAGATGAATCTGGTGAATGTGGCTCGCTCCAGCATCCAGGAGCTTCGCGAGGATTACAAGGACTATCTGCAGACACGCAACCTGCCGATGTGGGAACCTGGACATCCCCGCTACCAAGGGATGCGCGATTTCACCAGGGCACACAACCGTCTGAACGACTATGAGCCCTACTTTGAGAAGTGGAGCGCCGAGGAGATGGCAAATATCGGTTACACGATGTGTTGCCAGATAGATGTGATGATGAATGGCTACCTTGCCAAGCTGGATGAGCGCTTCAAGACCGAAGGGGGTATGAAGGAGCGCATGTACCGCGTGCGCACAGGGTATCGTGAGGAGCAGGACCGGAAGTTCAAGGAGATGGAGGCCACGATAAGACAGCAAGCCTCGCGAATAGCAGAGCTGGAAGCTGAGCTGAAGAGGATGAGAGAGGAAGCAAGAGGATGAGAGAGGAAACAAGAGGAGGAAGAGGAGGAAGAGGAAACAAGAGGAAGAAGAGGAAGCAAGAGGATATGATGTCCTATGGTATCCTATGGATTCCTATGGCGTCCTCTAGTGTCCTATAGTGTCCTATAGTGTCCTCAGCCCCTCCCCCAAAAAATATCATTTTCAGCATTCTTTACACCGGTTTGGTGGGAATGCTTGTAAATGCTCGGTAAGGGTCTTTTATTTTTCTTTACGAACGAAAGATTCTTACATATTTTAAATACTGAAAGTCTTGGTTCTCCCGATGTGAACGAACGGGAGAAGGTATTCTGTCCTCTTGAATGTCTCCTCGATGTACTTGAAGGGGCACCGGCTTTGGCTATTGAGTATGTCAAGGAAATAGGCTCTACGACACGATGAGGTCAGAGACTTAGCCACACATCTTATATAATTCGCACGCACACAGGCGACAATGATTACTTCTTCGGAGGTGATAGTTGTCGCTTTTTCGTATTTATGGTTCACGGTGGTTCTCGCTATTGGTTCACGGTGGTTCTTGTTGGACTTTATAGTTTCAAAGCGTTGAATAACAGCAGTTTAAGGAAGTTTATTTTGAGCTTGTTTGCCTATAAAGCATGTACCATTGCAATGACAAAAGGGTCGGACATGACTCTACATTATTCACTTTCTTAACCCCAATTCAACATGGAAAAGAAAATCGTAATTTTTGAAAATCCTGACTTTGGTCAGATTCGCACCACCTGCGATGCACAGGGCGAACCTCTCTTCTGCCTGCCTGATGTGTGCAAGGTCCTGGAGCTTCGTGCTTCGGATGTGAAGAGACGACTTGACGACGGTGTGGTTTCAACCCACACCGTGAAGGATTCGCTCGGTCGCAAAAACATCATGAACTTTGTTAACAGACGGCCTGCATGATGCAATCCTCGACAGCCGCAAGCCCGAGGCTCGTGCATTCCGCAAGTGGGTCAACGCAGAGGTCCTTCCTCAGATTCGTAAGACCGGCGGTTACATCCCCTTGGACAAGGATGACGATGAGAAGACCATCCTCTGCAAGGCTGTTGGCATACTGAAGGTGACCTTGCCCGACTATCGCTTCATCACCCTCGTGGGTGCAAGTACGGCAATGATGACTCTGCTCTCCGATGTACAGAAGAAGAATGGCTCAAAGGCTCCTGCACGCCTCAATGGTTGGAGCCACAGGGACGGCCTCTCGGGTTCTAGTAACCGTAAGGTTGAGCGTGCCTGTTTCCGCTTCCGTACTGCAGAGATTGCTCACACCTTTGCTTAGTGATGCATTGCCATTTCATCGTTAAGGACATCCTCGACCGCGAGAACGAGTTGAATAGAAAATTGAAAATGGATAATGGGAAAATTGAAGGTTGCGATTAAGCGAAAGGGATAACAAGCGTGCTTGATTATACCCGAGCGTGAGCAAGCTAGACGAAGTCAATAGTGAGCAAGCTCGAGGCAAAGCCTCAAAATTAGCTTGATGCTCTGCTCTCGCTTACCCACAATGTTGGACATTGGACATTGGACAATGGACAACACAGCCTCCCCCTAGGGAAAATTAAAAATTAAGAATTAAAATTTAGCGGGATGCGAAGCCTCAATTGTGCATTGTGAACTCTTCGATTAAGCGAGAGGAATAACAAGCTTGCTTGATTATTCCCGAGCGTGAGAAGAGTCGAGGCAAAGCCTCAATTATGCATTGTGAATTATTGAATCGTGTTCGGTGAGATAGGTTAACATCTGGTGGAAGACGGTGTTCTGGCGAAGGAGGGTGGCATTGCCTACCATATATAGATACTTGCGCGCGCGCGTCATGGCTACATTGAGTTTGCGGTCGATCTCTGCCTCGTCCTCCACGAAATTGCCTTGCGAGAGGAAGTCCAACTGATAGGGACGCTGTACGGTGAAGCCATAGATGATGACCTCACGCTGACTGCCTTGGTAGCGCTCCACGGTGTCGATGGTGACATCGTGGATACCGGTGAGGCCCTGACGGTGCATGGCACTGCGGATGAGGGCTATCTGATTGCGATAGGGCACGATGATGCCGATGTCGCTCATGGCAAAATGCTGGGAGGCTTCTGCCACGAGGCGGGCTATGCACTCTGCCTCGGGGAGATTGACCTTGTCGGACACGCTATGGCGAGGGGCAGGGACATCGAAGAAACGGACACGCGACTGCGACGATGCCTCGCGCTGATGGGAGAGTCCTGCCACACCCAGACGACCGGCATAGAAGGCACGGTTGGGGAAGTCGGCAATGTCGGGATGCATACGGCCCTGACGGGTGAGCATGTAGCACACGGAGGGGTCGTGGCGATAGTAGGAGAGCATGCGCTGGAAGAAGGAGTTGCGACAGTCGGTGAGGCCGATGTCCAGCAACAGGGGGTCGGTGACCTGTGCCTGCGATGCTTCCTGCTGTACGACGGCGGGCAACTGCTTGTGATCGCCAATGAGCACAAAGCGACGGATGGCGAGACGGTCTCTCCCCGCGGAGGTTTCACCCGTACCTGCACAGGCCGACTCCTCCGGACTGGATGAGAGCGAGGCAAGGAGGGGGGCGATATGGGGCTCGAGTATCTGCGAAGCCTCATCGACAATGGCCAGACTGAACTGCACAAGACTGAAGAGGGGCGTCATGCCGTTCATGGAGGTGGTGGTGGCCACGAAGATGTGCACACGATGCAGGAGAGCGGTCACATCCTCCACCGTGGCGCACTGCTGTACGCGGTTCTCCAACAGATAGGGATGGTACTCCTCCACGGAAGAGGCCTCGCTACCCAGGCGCAGGAAGTCGAGTCCCTCCTCGACCAACTTGGAACAGATCTCATCGACGGCCCTGTTGGTGTAGGACATGAGAAGCACATTGGAGGTGGGTTCGCTCAAGAGTTGCTCCTTGAGGATATTGACCAGACCAAAACTGGTCTTGCCCGTACCCGGAGGACCGATGACGAGGAACATCTCGCGTGCCTGCTTGGCACGCAGTACGAGTTCGTTGAAATCGCCATAGTCGCCACAGAGCGTGACACGCTCATCGACCTCGGGATGGCGCTGTGCCAAAAGGAGGTCACGGCGCGACTGCGGGGCAGAGAGGAAGGTGTGGAGGTTGCGATAGAGCGAACCGAAGGTGGAGTCGATGCTGTCGTGCTCTATGGCCCAGAGTGCATCGGAACGGGTGTGACGGAAGACACGGGCATCGGTCTGCGGAGCACGGAGGCGTACCACCACAGCCTGATCGTCGGCATGCTGAAGATAGCCACGCTGAACCATGGTGCGACGGGCATCGGGCTCATCGCCCTCGCTGTAGGGATAGACGATGATGGGGTCGCCGAGGCGGAAGTTGGTGGTGTCGCTCTCCCACCCTTCGGGGAAGCGCAGCACAAGGCGGTCCACACGCCCCTCATGACGGGCATCGGGCTCAAGGAGATGCAGACCGTGGTAGATGCATCCGGCCTGTACCTTCTCCTCAAGGGAGAGCTTCCACTTCGTGGCGCTACCCAACTCAGGATTGTAGGGCGAACCGACCTTGCCTATCCACTGCTCGGCATGGAGGAAGGCCATCAGACGATGATAGTAGGCTCGCTCCACGGCAGAGGCGCTACGGAGCGGGGAGAGCAGGCGGGTGAGTTGCTTCTCCGTCGTGTCCCAGATGAAATCGGTGGAATGTTGCTGGTTGAGATGCTCCGGCCTGAGGCGATCAAGGAAGGTGGTGTTGCCCCCGGCATACCACTGTTCGCACCACACCACCTGATTGCGCACACGGATGGCGTCGAGAAGCAGATGGCGCGCCTCGCCCAACGGGAGGAGCGAGTTGGCATACTTCGAATAGAGCAGGAAGCACTGTATGTGCTCCACGGGGATATCGAAATTGTAGTGAAGCAGGGCCATGTAGAGCAACATCTGCACATAGTGCTTGGGTTGCTGGCGTGGCGTGTCGGGATCGGGTCCGGGAGGGTAAGCACCCCGTCCGGCCTTCTGCTCTATCAGCACCTTGTAGTCCAACTGCAGGAGGTCCATACGGCCCTGGAATCCGAGCATCTCACAGAAGAAGGAGGGCTCGAGGAGCACAAGGTCGCGCTCAAAACCCTTCACGCGCTGGGGCATCACCTCACGCACCACACGGCGTATGTGTTCGGCCTGCTTCCTGGCCTGGGTGTGGAAGTCGGGGGCGAGGTCGGGACAGGTGGCCAACTGAACGGCATTGTGGCGAAAGAAGGTGCGGATGCTCTCGGCATAGGGCACATCGTCGAAATGTACCTGCTCGTCGAGCAACTGACCGGCAAAGTTACCCATCAGTATGGCGGAGGAATTGACGGAAGGCTTGATCTGCGAGAGCAGGTAGTTGTAGGGCAACGAACCATAGCTCTCGATGCACTGCGAGATGGAGGAGATGTCCATCAAGGCATCGGGCTCGTAGATGAAGAGTATCTCGCTGGGCGAGGAAGGACATACCACATTGAGCTGACTGCCCTGGTGCAAGAGTGCGGGGAGATAGGAGAAGTCGGGCCCGAGAGGTATGGACAAAAAGTCACCGTTGGGCGAATGACCCTCGATGTGGTCAGTCGTCCAACAGTCAACGATAATGCGAACAGAAGGAGCGCCCTTGCCCGCCCCATCGTGAAGGGGGAGGGTCTGCTCGTCTGGATGCGAGTGTGTGTGCAATTACGAAAATTTAGGTTTTGATACTATCCTATGCTAAACCTTCAGGAGGTAGGCCTTGAAGTCGGCAAAGTCCTTGGTCATGGGCACGCTCTGCTTCTCGCCCTTCATGAAGGAGGCAAGCTTGGCAGGTATCTCGATGTCGCCAGAGATGATCTCATCGACCACACCCTTGAACTTGGCAGGATGAGCCGTCTCAAGGAACACACCTACCTCGCCATCCTTCAGGCCCTCCTGCAAGGCACGATAGCCGCAGGCACCGTGAGGATCGAGCTGATAGCCCGTCTCCTTGAGGCACTGGCGCATGGTGTCGGCAATCTGCTCATCGGAATAGGTGGCACCGCTGATGTGCTGGCAGATGGCAGCATGCTCCTTGCCATAGAGGTCGTAAATACGGGCGAAATTGCTGGGGTCGCCCACATCCATCGCATTGGCAATGGTCTGCACGCTGGCCTTGGGCGAGTACTGGCCCGTCTGGAGATAGTTGTAGAAGATATCGTTGGCATTGTTGGCCGCAATGAAGCGCTTGATGGGCAGACCCATACGCACGCCAAAGAGTGCCGAGCAGATGTTACCGAAATTGCCCGAGGGCACGCACACCACCATATTGTCGGCCAGGCCCAACTTCTTCAACTGCGCATAGGCATAGAAGTAGTAGAAACTCTGGGGAAGGAAGCGGGCCACATTGATGCTGTTGGCAGAGGTGAGTTTCATGTGCGCATTGAGGTCGGCATCCATGAAGGCGTTCTTCACCAGAGCCTGACAGTCGTCGAACACGCCATCGACCTCAACGGCCGTGATGTTCTGACCGAGCGTGGTGAACTGACACTCCTGGATGGGGCTCACCTTACCCTTGGGATAGAGCACATACACATGGATGCCCTCCACACCGAGGAAGCCATTGGCCACAGCGCTACCCGTGTCGCCAGAGGTGGCAACGAGCACATTGACCAGGCGGTCAGCACCTTGCTTCTTGTTGAAGTAACCCAGCAGACGCGCCATGAAACGCGCACCTACATCCTTGAAGGCCAGGGTGGGTCCGTGGAAAAGTTCGAGACTATAGATGGCCCCGCGTCCGTCGGTTGCGGGAGAGACCTCAACGGCGGGAACATCAAAAGAGAGCGTGTCGAAGACAATCTGCTTGAGATCGTCGGCAGGGATATCCTCACCGAAGAAACCCTTGGCCACCTCAAAGGCAATCTCCTGGAAGGTCATGTCCTGAATGTGGTCAAAGAACTCTTGGGGCAGACGGTTGATATGCTCGGGCATATAGAGGCCCTTATCCTCTGCCAAACCCTTCACTACCGCCTTCTCGAGGGTAGCCAAAGGTGCTTGTCCATTTGTACTGTAGTATTTCATATTAAGCCCTACCCCCGCCTCCCCCGAACACTTCGTTGGGGGAGGGGCTGCATATCCTCCTGGGGGTTAGATGCAGGTTGTTGTAAATAAATAACTAATAAACTAATAATGATGCAGAATACCGAATGCTAATTCTGATAAACTGACAAGTATGGTAAATATTACAAATTTGACAATATTTTCTGCTTAACGAATTCTAAATTATGAAAAACATCCTCGTTGGTAAATCGAATCACACGGAATCCAAGATGTTTTAAATCATTTTCCCTAATGCGATCCTCTTCCTTTTGCTCGGCATCTGTAGGTCGGTTACGAAGCTCCTTTGCATGTTGTTTCAACAACTCGTACCTATCAGAACTTGCAGTCTCATTGAAATGATAGTACCTGTCTCCTTTCATCTACTGTATGTAAATATGATTCACTTGTTTGGAACGCAACTTACTATGCAGCTCCTCCCCCAACGAAGTGCTCGGGGGAGGCGGGGGTGGGGCTCTTCATAAATTCCTTGATAAATTCGTCGCCTTCCATCAAGCCATAGGCACCTGCCTTGGCAGAGTCCTCATCGAAGGTCTGCACGGCATCGGGCTCAATGCCTGGATACCAGATGGTGAAGGGGATGGGATCGGCGGTGTGGGTGCGCAGTTTGATGGGCGTGGGATGGTCGGGCAAGAGCGCGATGGCCACAGGTTCGTCCCACTTGGCAACCTCCTCCATGATGGGTGCGAGGAGCAGGTGGTCGAGATGCTCTATGCATCCCAGTTTCATGTGCAACTCACCATCGTGGCCAGCCTCATCGGCAGCCTCTACATGGATGTAAACGAAGTCGTCGGTGCGCAGGGCATCGATGGCAGCCTGAGCCTTGCCACGGAAGTCGGTGTCCCAGAGTCCGGTGGCACCGGGCACATCGATGACGCGAAGGCCAGCATAGTGACCAATGCCGCGGATGAGATCGACAGCGGTGATGACGGCTCCCTTCCTGATCTGGGGGAAGGTCTCGGTGAGGGGAGTCATCTTGGGACGATAGCCTCCACCCCAGGGCCAGATGCAGTTGGCAGGATCCTTGCCCTCCATCATACGCTGAAGGTTGAGGGGATGCTTGCGGAGCAACTCATAACTGTTGCGCATCAACTGGCGGAAGAGGTTGGCCGTCTCCTTGGCCTCGGGCACCTCCTCTACGGGCAGGTTCTTCGCCCAGGGCTGAAGGGGAATGTCGTGGGGAGGGGTGCAGTGTACATGCTTGTTGCCTCCCTTGATGACCAGCAGGTGGCGATACTGCACACCTGTATAGAAGTGGATACGCTCGTTGCCGAGTTTCTCCTGCAGATACTTGATAAGGATATCGCCCTCCTCCGTCTCAAGGCGACCACAGGAGTGGTTCTTGATGACTTCACCGTCGAGCGACACCAAGTTGCAACGCATGGCCAGATCGTCGTCGGCCAGTTCTACGCCAATGCTGGCAGCCTCCAGCGGACCACGACCCTCGTACACAATGTGCTGGTCGTAGCCAAGGATACTGCTGTTGGCCACCTCACTGCCGGGATGGAATCCGTCGGCCACGGTCTTTAGCAGACCATTGCGACCCTCGCGTGCCAACTTGTCGAAGTGAGGGGTGTCGGCATACTGCAACAGCGTCTTATTGTTAAGGGCGGGCACTTTCCAGTCGGCCATGCCGTCGCCCAATAGAATAACATGTTTCATCTCTTTTTACCTTAAAGATTAAAAAATAACTTCCAAAAAGTATATGGTTAAATCCTAATCACATCTTCCGAAGTTATTTTTTAACCATTAATAAATCAACATTCTACTATGCCAAACTCATGATGTCGGCAAACACACCGGCGGCGGTCACGCTGGCACCTGCTCCATAGCCCTGGATAAGCATGGGATACTCGTTGTAGCGCTCCGTGGTGAGCAGGACGATGTTGTTGCTTCCCTCGAGCACATAGAAAGAATGGTCGTGGTCGACCTCCTGCAGGCTAACCTTCGCCTTGCCCTGGTCGCAGGTGGCAACAAAGCGCCATACCTTGCCGGCCTTCTCCAACTCCTGACGGCGACGCTCAAAGTCGGCATCGAGGGAGGGCAACTTCTGCCAGAACTCCTCCACGCTTCCCTCAAAATACGCATCGGGCACGAAGAGGTGGCGCTCCACATCCTCCTGGTTGATCTCGTAGCCTGCCTCACGGGTGAGGATGACCAACTTACGGATGACATCCTTGCCACTGAGGTCGATGCGGGGATCGGGCTCGCTATAACCCTCTGCCTTGGCCATCCTGACCGTCTCGCTGAAGGGGATATCCTTGCTCAACTTGTTGAAGATGAAGTTGAGCGTACCGCTCAGCACAGCCTCAATGCGAAGGATCTTATCGCCCGAATTGCGAAGGTCGTTGATGGTGCGGATGATGGGCAGACCTGCACCCACATTGGTTTCAAAGAGGAACTTCACACCACGCTTCTGGGCGATGGTCTTCAGTTCGCGATAGTTGGCATAGTCGCTACTTGCCGCAATCTTGTTGGCTGCAACGACATTGATATTGTGAGAAAGGAAATCCTTGTAGAGACCTGCCACCTCGGCACTTGCCGTACAGTCCACAAAGACGGAATTGAAGATATTCATACCGATCACCTCATCGTGCAAGCGCTGCATGTCGCTGGGCTCGCTCTGCTTGAGTTGCTCGCGGAAGTTGTCCAACGAGAGACCGTTGCGGTCGAACATGGCATTGTGACCGCTCGCGATACCTACCACATTGAGTTTGAGTCCCTGCTCACGCATGAGTTTCTCACGCTGGGAGGCAATCTGGTCGATGAGACTACCGCCCACCGTACCTACACCGCAGATGAAGAGGTTGAGCACCTGATACTCGCTCAGGAAGAAACTGTCGTGGATGACATTGAGCGACTTGCGAAGGAACTTGCCATCGACAACGAATGAGATGTTGGTCTCACTGGCGCCCTGGGCACAGGCAATGACGCTGATACCGTTGCGACCCAATGTGCCGAACAACTTACCGGCAATACCGGGAGTGTGCTTCATGTTCTCACCCACTACTGCTACCGTGGCAAGATTGGATTCCTGAGTCATAGGGAACATCGCTCCCATTTCGATTTCCTTGCTGAAT
>JAZQQX010000097.1:0-18869 GCA_045629325.1 Bacteroidaceae bacterium
CCGGGTATCCACGTCCGGATCGGATAAGCGCTGAAAGCATCTAAGCACGAAGCCGGCCACAAGATTAGATCTCCTCATGAGGGTCGTCCTAGACGAGGACGTCGATAGGGGGCAGGTGCATAGGCGGCGACGCCACAGCCGAGCCCTACTAATTGCCCGAAGCCTTTCCGCGCGTCGCGTATTCTTTCGGCTGCATGGCCCCCGCCCGGTTGCGGCGGCCTTGTGCGCCCCTTTGCCTTGCATGCTGCTTTTGTCCAAGATGTCAATCGATATTCCAGGTGGCTATGGCGGCGGGGTTCCACCTCTTCCCATTCCGAACAGAGAAGTTAAGCCCGCCCGCGCCGATGGTACTGCACACCCGTGGGAGAGTAGGTAGCCGCCGTCTTTAACGAAGAAGCCCGAGCATCACATGATGTCTCGGGCTTTCTGTGTTAGAACGGGTTAGAACGGGTAGGTTCATGGCTTCCTGCTCTCCCGCGAAGTGGGACTTTCATATGGTTAATTATATCTATGTAGTGTAATTAACATGTTGTTGTGTGCAATTGACTTCGTAAAAATCAGTTCAGATATTTAATTTGTTGCTTACAAGTTTGTATTGCATGTTTTGTTTTGCTAACTTTGCATTCGGAACAGAATAGGTGGTAGGTAATTGACTGCCACAGAACTAAAAACAGTATATGTCAAGCAAACTGCGATTTCAAGTAGTGGGCGAAGCTTTTGGTAAGAAACCTGTAAAGGTGGAAGCACCATCAGAACGCCCAAGTGAATATTTTGGTAAGTATGTATTCAATAAGCAGAAGATGTTTAAGTATCTTTCTGCAAAGACTTACCAGAAGATGTGTCAGGTCATCGACGAAGGAGTGACTTTGGACATGGATACAGCCAACGATGTGGCAGAGGGTATGAAGAAGTGGGCTATGGAGCTGGGTGTGACTCATGTCACACATTGGTTCCAGCCACTTACCGAAGGTACCGCTGAGAAGCATGATGGCTTTGTGGAGCATGATGGCAAGGGAGGTATGGTGGAAGAGTTCACCGGTAAGCAACTTGTTCAGCAGGAGCCAGATGCCAGTTCATTCCCCAATGGTGGTATCCGCAGTACTTTTGAAGCTCGAGGATATAGTGCTTGGGACCCTTCCTCTCCCGTCTTTGTTATTGGTGACACCCTCATGATACCAACCGTGTTTATCTCCTATACGGGAGAGGCACTCGACTATAAGGCACCTCTGAAAAAGTCTTTGCTTGCAGTGGACAAGGCCGCCACAGCCGTTGCGCAATATTTCTATCCTGATGTCACTCGAGTTATCAGCAACTTGGGTTGGGAGCAGGAATATTTCCTTGTGGATGAAGGTTTGTATGCAACCCGCCCAGACTTGCTTATGACAGGTCGTACTCTTATGGGACATGATTCTGCGCGCAATCAGCAGATGGACGATCACTACTTCGGAAGTATTCCAGAGCGCGTTGCTGCCTTCATGAAGGATCTGGAAATCCATTCACTTGAGCTCGGCATACCTTGCAAGACGCGTCATAATGAGGTGGCACCCAACCAGTTTGAGTTGGCTCCAATTTTTGAAGAAACCAATCTGGCTGTTGACCACAATATGCTTATCATGGGTCTGATGCGCCGTATTGCTCGCAAGCACGGTTTCCGTTGCCTGTTGCACGAGAAACCCTTTGCCGGCATCAATGGTAGTGGTAAGCACAACAACTGGTCCCTGAGCACCAACACCGGCATTCTGTTGCATGGTCCTGGTAAGACTCCTTTGGATAATCTTCGCTTTGTGACCTTCATCGTTGAAACTCTGATGGCTGTTTATCGCCATAACGGTTTGCTTAAGGCTTCTATCATCAGTGCTACTAACTCACACAGACTTGGCGCAAACGAAGCACCACCTGCCATTATTTCAAGTTTCTTGGGTAAGCAACTCAGTGACCTGCTTGAAGCCTTGGAGAGTAGTGACAACGACGATCTCTTCAACCTAGCTGGCAAGCAAGGCGTAAAACTCGATGTGCCTCAGATACCAGAATTGCTGATTGACAATACCGACCGTAACCGTACCTCACCTTTTGCATTCACGGGCAATAGGTTTGAGTTCCGCGCTGTAGGCAGTCAGGCCAACTGTGCTGCCTCGATGATTGTACTCAATACCGCAGTTGCCGAAGCACTCACAGAGTTTAAGTGTCGTGTGGACGAACTCATAGCAAGAGGTATGGACACGCTCAAGGCCGTGCTGAAGGTGGTTCGTGATGACATCAAGACTTGCAAGCCTATTCATTTTGATGGCAATGGCTATAGTGATGCGTGGAAAGAAGAGGCAAAGCGCCGAGGTCTTGATGTGGAGAATAGCGCACCTTTGATGCTTGATAATTATTTGTCGGAGACAAGCGTCAACATGTTTGAGAAGATGCATGTTTTCACTCGTGCAGAACTGGAAGCCCGCACCGAAATCAAGCAGGAAACCTACATCAAGAAGATTCAGATCGAAGCCCGTATCTTTGGCGATATGTGCTTGAATCACATCATTCCTGTAGCCACTCGATATCAGAGTGAACTTATTAGTAATGTGTATAATGTAAAGGCAACTTTCTCATCAGAGGAAGCCGAACTTATCAATGCTAATAACCTGCGACTCATCAAGCAGATAAGTGAGCATAGCAATTATATCATAGAGCATGTTGAAGAGTTGGTGGAAGCTCGCCGAGTGGCCAATAAACTGGATGATGAGCGTGAAAGAGCTATCGCTTATCATGACACAGTGGCACCTCTGCTTGAAGACATCCGCTATCATGTAGATAAGTTGGAACTGATAGTTGATGATGAACTTTGGCCACTTCCCAAGTATAGAGAGATGCTGTTTATTCGCTAAGCAAATAACTTGTTCAGTTTGACAAGTATAGATAATAAATAATGAAAAACACCGTAGAATTATCTCTGCGGTGTTTTCTTGTTGTATATATAATTGTTTTCCTATTATATAATGTATTATGTATAGGAGGGTTGACTGTACTTGCTACTACTTGCCCCACTGACTATCAAGGAAATCAATACGGTCCGAAAGCCATTTCTTCAGGATTTTAATCTCGTCATCATAAGAAGTGGGTGTGTAGGCATCAAACCAGGCTGTGTCTCCACCGCCCATTCCGCCGAAGCCACTAAAACCTCCGAATCCGCCAAAGCCACCGAAACCTCCGAAGTTGTTATCTTCATTCTCTTTTTGATTCTTTGCAGACTCTTCCTCAGGCACACTTCCGCCTTCAAGTAGGGTAGGATACTTCTGGAAATGACGCTCTTGTGCTTCAGCAAGGAGTTTGGCATGCTGGTCAATGTACTTGTTCAGACTCTCCTTTGAAAGAATACCCTTACGCAATTCGGCGTAACGCTTCTTGACCTCCTGCATGAACGACTTGTTGTTAGCTAGGTCCTTCCACATGGCAGGAGTGGGATTGGTCTCGCATCCGTTGTATACCCATGCATAGATGTCGTTGGCTGAACAGAAGTTGCAGTTGCCATAAGCAAGGTTGTAGTCCCATACAGGTCCGGCGTGGAGCAGTCCGCCTTTTCCCTTCTCATCGGGTTGATCCTTGTAGAAGTATGCGCTTCGTTTGAGACCGTCAGCGTTGAGACTCAGTTCGGTGTGAATGAAATAGTCCACAAACGACTGTACATCAATGTATTTCTCGTATCCCTTTCCCTCATTGATAGCCTTCTCTACATCAGCAATGTATTGCTTGATGTAAGTTTGCTGTTCCTGACTGAGATCATCCTTTTTGGGATAGAATATGCTCCATGTAACAGGGTGGGAGAGAGCTGGTTGGTTTGCCGTACCTTCACCCTGGTTGCCTCCACCGAAGCCACCAAAACCGCCAAATCCACCTCCGAATCCGCCAAAGCCACCGAAGTTGGGTGCCGAACCGACACCATCGATAGTAGAGCGGAAGGTTACCTCTTCAGGATCAGGAGCATCGATGCGCAAGATATATCCACCGTTGTCGAGCTTGTTGCCACTCTGCTCATCCTTCGTAGCCTTCTTGATGTTGATACGATTTTCAGCACGCTTAATCTTCTCAATGACCAGATACACACCACGATATTCACCGTTGAGGAGTAATTCGGCATAGCGGTTGCGTGAGCCCCAGTGTCCCATCTCGGTCCAAAGGTCGAAAGCCAAGGCATCGCGCATCATAGAGCGATCATTGTACGGGCCCAAGAGTACCCAGTCGTCATCCTCCGGCATACCCAGGAGTGATACCTTAATCTTCTTGCCATTCTCATCGCGTGTGTCGATGGTAAAGCGCTTTTGAGTGAAAGCAGCCGAACTGTTTCCGCGTATTTTGATGCCTATGAAACCGTCGTAGTTGTTCGCCTTGTCCGTTGTGGCATTTCTCTTTCCCTTTCCATTGTCCGTTATTTTCATGCGCGCAGTTATCTTGCTTTGCTGATTGATGCGCAGACTGTCAGTATCAATCTGAATAAGAGGAAGATCGGAAGAAGTGAAGTCCACATGGCCGGTGGGTCCTTCGGGCATACCGCCAAACATACCCCCCATACCCTGGAACTGACTGAAGTCGGGCATCTCGCCGTCACCAAAGCCAGGGAAGCCTCCGCCGAACCCCCCGAAACCACCAAAGCCTCCTCCGAATCCACCTTGAGGCTGTGCACTCACTTGCAACGCAACGAATAAGGTTGCTATAAGTATCAGTCTTTTTTTCATTGTGTCGATTGTTTGTTTTACTATATGACCGTTTGCCTTCCTATTGGTTTAAGCCTCGACTGTTTGAATTTTGTCATTTTTCTTTATTGCAAGATAAAAAATGGTTGATTATTAAATGCCTAAATATTAAACCTTCCTTATTAAATAAGGTCTTATAATTTAGAAAATACATATTAATCTTCTATTTTAGACAAGTATAAAGTTTATGCGCTACACATTTTTATTCCTTTTTACCCTTCTTTTTTCAATCAGCTCCTATGCTGATGATAGCATTTGGTTGTACAAGAAAGCATTCGTAGAGACCTATCATATCAACAAGAACTGTCCTGTGATCAAGGGAAAGAAAGTTAAGGCTTACTCCCTTTCAGACGAGACGGATACCCGCCAGTTGATGCGTAACGCACTTCAGTTGGCCGACCATTGTACTGTATGTAGAACACCCAATATCCGTGGTACTCGCGACTCTCGTCTTGACGACCTCTTGGCAGAAGTCCTGGGTCGCTCGCTCAGTTATGAGGAGGATGAGGAAGATACCACAACCGTTGACATTCCCTTCAGCGACACCAGTTTCTTTGACGATGAGATCATTATCAGCATGCCCGAGGGAGGTAAGGTGTCCTCAAAGGTGTTCAAGGAGCGTGGTCATCGTTTCAAGATGTTTGAGGTGAAACGCGCATACGAAGAGCGCCTTATTGGAAGCCCTGTGACTTGCGAGGTTGTCTATACGCACAAGTCTACCATTTTCGGTAAGGAAGGTGAGCTCATTGTCCGTCCACTCTATTTGACCACCGATGATGGTACTGTGATCCGTCTGAAGCACGATGACATCTATGTTCGCGGTAAGAATCGTCAGAACCTCAAGTTCTGGACCTTCCCCAGCATCGTTACTTGGTTCCTTCCCGGTCAGGGCGCAAGGATTAAGGAGGCAGACGAATATATTGTAACGCTTGATCCAACTTCTGACACCTCTGCAGACGGTATGATCCGCCGTGAGCGTGACAAGGCAAAGGAAGAAGCAGAGCACTCTGAAGCACAGAAGTCCGCTCTTCAAGACATTCTCAACCGATAAGTAAAATTCTTATCCAAGATTTATGCTCCTCTTCCAGGACAATTTGACGCGACTTTCTTGGATGATATTACTATCCTTTATGAGAATGTAACAAAGCTTTCCGACAGTTCAATCAATTAAAAGCAACTACTTTTCGGAAATCATATAAAAGAGAAGGGTACCCAAGCAATTGGGTACCCTTTGTTGTTGTGTATGATTTAATCTGCAAGAAGCAACGATTACTTGTCCAGCAAGAAACGGTCGAGGAATGACTCAACGATGGGGAACTGTGACTGAGGCAACTGGCAATGACCGTGACCGGCAACGATAGACCAATCCATGCGGTCACCTACGCCAAACTTGTCCCATACCGTCTTAGCCACCTTGGCAGAAGCCTCAGCAGAGGGATCAGCAAGCCACTTGTAATCAGGGTTGCCGAGGATCAGCAGTGCACGGGGGAATACCATAGCACAAAGTTCGTGGTGGTCGTAAGGCAGGCGATATACATTGTCATCGTGGAAGGTAGCCTTCAGGCTCTCCATGAACCAGTTGTAGTCGGTACGGTCAAGGTCCTCAACCTCCTCCAGGGTATGCGACACACGCCATGCTGCTGCACCACCACCACCGGGCTCCTGAGCGATAGTCAGTGCCACACGCTCATCGAATGCACCGCAGAAGAGTGCCATCTTACCAGCGTAAGAGCAACCAGTCACGCCAATATGCTTGGTGTCAATCTTGGTAACCTCGGGACCCAGTTGCTGTAGACCGTCGATGATACGCGACAGACCCCATGCCCACTCGCTGTAAGCACCATTGTCGATGAGTTCGGGATAGAGACTAACAAAAGGATAGGTTGAGCGATCCTTGCTACCACCCATCTGAGAGTATCTGTTGACCTGACGCTCGCTGTAGTTCATGCGTGCGATAGGACGGTTGTCAAAGAGCTGACGAGGCAGAGCGTTCATACTCGTACCGATCATCAATGCATAAGGAGCCTTACCCTCCTTGGGATAACTGATGACGCTTGACAAGGTGAGAGTCTTGCCATTCACGGTGACATCCACGATGAGTGTGTCGCCACTCATGCGAGCCTTTACATCGCCAGGCTTCACGGTAGGTTTCTTACCAATCTCATAATGCTGAATGAGGTTGCTGATTTCAGAGCGACGCTCCGACCATTCGTTGAATTTCTTCACTTCGCCCTTCTTGCCAAACCACTGCAGAGGCGACTTCAAATCCTTCACCTCGGGCAGTTGCTCGAAGGTAGGATATTTGGGTTCTGCATACTTGGCTCCGGTGTTTTCCACATCGTAAACCAGAGGAATGTTCTGTGCCGACACGCCCATTGAGGCCATCAGCAGACTGGTAATGAGTAGATGTTTCATAAGGTTAATTTGTATGATTAGGATTGTTAAAAATGAATACTCCTTCTATTTAGACCCTCTAATGAGGAAAATGTTTATCTTACACGGTGTATTTTCTGCTTCGTTATATATAAATAAGGTGATATCCAATGACATGAGAGAACTGCAATCCTGTAGCGTTAATATGGCAAGATGCTGAAGCGCAAGCTCTTCGCATCAAACTGGATGTGCGCACCCTGGAAGAATTGAGGCAATGCACCGCTGTCGGCCAGTTCTTGAGGCGTACCTATGCAGAGAGGTTTCTGCTTGTTGATGAGCCACAGTTGGTCGGCCGTTTGCAAGGCAAGGTCGAGATCGTGAGTAGAGAGGAAGATCGCACGGTTCTCCTGATGCGCCAATCGCTTGAGAAGTAACATCGCCTCCACCTTCGAAGGGAAGTCCAGGAAAGCTGTAGGTTCGTCGAGAAGGATGAGCGGAGTCTGCTGTGCCAGAGCCTTGGCCAGCATCACCTTCTGTCGCTCTCCATCGCTCAGGGTGTTGAGCTGGCGGTCTTGAAAGTCCGCTATGCCCGTCAGTTCGATAGCCTCGTCGATGATGGTCTCGTCAGTCTTGTCCAATGTACCCCAGAATCCCGTGTACGGACTGCGACCCATGGCCACCATCTCCCTTACCGACATACCCTGCACATCCACCCTCTCCGTCAGTACCATACCAATCAGTTGGCTCAGTTCCTGCGGAGTGTAGCGTGTGATGTTCTTGCCCCTCACCAGCACCTCGCCCTTCAGCGGTGGAAGAAAGGCGCTGAGTGTCTTGAGCAATGTGCTCTTTCCCGCACCGTTAGGTCCCAGCAGGCAAGTAAGCGATCCCGTCTGCAATTCGGCATTGAGATGCTCCGCTATCACCGTCTGCCTATTCTTGCTACGGTAACCGGTGGTCAGGTCCTTCAGTTCTATCAGTGTTTCAGCCATTTGCTTCTCTTATTCGTGTTTGCGACAATAAGAATAACCCTCGTGTCGGTAGGTGCGCTGAAGTTGTTCCAGACGAGTCTCAAACTGCTTGTAATCCTTCGCCTCGGGCATCACCCACTGCACCTCACACATAGCAGCCAGACGGGGCAATAGCATATACTCCACCTGCTCGGGAGAGAGGACATACTCCGTCCACAGGTTGCACTGTGCACCCCAGATGTAAGTCTGCTCCTCTGCGGTCAGTCCCTCAGGTACGGGTTCCATGCTGTATATCTTGCTCACAGGCACATATCCGCCGATGCTCAAAGGCTGTCCGTCATGATTCTGCAATTGGTAGTAATCAATGTAGCAGTGGCTAGTGGGAGTCATGATGACGCGATGATGCAGTTTGGCAGCCTCTGTTCCACCCTCATATCCGCGCCATGACATTACGATGGCATTCTCCGACAGACCACCCTCCAAGGTCTCGTCCCAACCAATGAGCTGGCGACCGTTGGCAGTGAGGAAAGCATCCATCTCCTTGTTGATGTAAGTTTGGAGCTGTGCCTCCTTGGTAAGACCCAGTTCCTTCATCTTCGCCTGACACTTCGGACAGTTGTGCCAGCGTACGCGAGGACTCTCGTCGCCACCGATGTGGATATACTTGCTGGGGAACACATCAATCAATTCGCCCAATACCTTCTTCAGGAAATCGATGGTTTGAGGATTGCCGGCACACAGCACATCGTCGGCCACGCCCCAGTAAGGCAAAACCTCGTAGGGGCCACCCGTACAACCCAGGTTGGGATACACGCTCAGCGCAGCCACCATGTGTCCGGGAAGGTCAATCTCGGGAATGATATTGATGTAGCGCTCAGCAGCGTAGGCCACGATGTCGCGCAGTTCCTGCTGGGTGTAGTAGCCCGTCTCGGGTGTGTCGTCATAGAGACCACCCGTTCCGTCCCACAGTCCCACATTGTGACCGATGATGGTGTGTGGGCGATACTGACCCTTCTGTGCCAGTTCGGGCATCGACTTTACCTCGAAGCGCCAGCCCTGGTCGTCGGTGATGTGCCAGTGGAACTGGTTGATGCCGTGCAGGGCCAGGATGTCGATGTAGTCCTTGATGTAGGAAGCAGGGAAGAAGTGGCGGGCGCAGTCAAGCATGGTGCCTCTGTATGCAAATCGAGGTTCGTCCTCAATCTTTGCCAGCGGGAATCTCACCTCCTCCGACTTCTCGGGCGTCATGCTCTTGCGCAAGGTCTGTATGGCGCGGAAGATACCCTCCTCCGTGTTCGCCTTCACGCTGATGCCCTTCTTCGTCACCTCAATGCTGTAGGCATCCACATTGTCCGTGCGCTCCTTGGCCGTGCGGAGAGTCAGTGTGATACTGGCATTCTTGGCCTCCTTGCTCGGTTTCTTACCTAGGGGAATCAAGGCAGTCTTGATGCCCGTAGTCTTGTTGATATACTCATTAAGGAACTTCGCATTGCGTTCCATGGCCGGATTGTTCTCCTCGTAGGCAATGGTGCTCTGCTGGTTGATGACAAAGCAGTTCACGGTGTCGTTCACCTCGATATGGCGAGGCAGAGGCACCACCTCATAGTTGACTCTCTGCTGGGCAGAGGCAGTCAGACTCAATGCTGTTAACGCTATGGTCAGTAAATTCTTCATGACAGTTGTTGTATTTTGGATTTTCTTTATTTTTTGAGGAATCGGAGGTTCGATAATTCGATAATTCGATATTTCGATATTTCGATGGAATGATAATTTAACTCTAAATGAGGTGTTATGTTGTTATTTTCGGTGTCAGTTGTTCTTCTTCAAGATAATCCACAGCACCACCGGAGCACCGATGCAAGGCGTTATCACATTGATCGGTATCACCGTGCCGTTGGTAGGCAGGTTGCTGATGAGGTTGCACGCCAGAGCGAGCGACGAGCCCATGAGTATGGTTGTGGGCAGTAGCAAGCGATGGTTGGATGTGCCCGTTGTGAGACGAGCCAGATGAGGTACCGCCAGTCCCAGGAACGATATAGGACCGCAAAAAGCCGTTGTGGTGGCGGTGAGCAGTCCGGTGACGATGAGCAGGGTAGTGCGTACCCGGCGTATGTTGTACCCCAGGTTGGTGGCATACTGCTCGCCCAGCAAGAGCGCATTGAGCGGTTTGATGTGAAGAATGGCCAGTATGAGCCACAGTCCGCACAGCAAGGCAAAGAGCGGTATGCGCTCCGTACTCACACTGCTGAAGTTGCCCATGCCCCACACCATGTAAGCCTGCACGCCCTGGGCAGTAGCCGAATAGTTGAGCAGGGAGATGACGCTACCCGCCATATAACTGATCATCACACCCGTGATGAGCAACATGATATGACTGCGGATACGCATGGAGAAAGCAATCAGGAGCATCAGCACCGCACCCGCACCCACGATGGCCGAGACGATGACCAGTATGTATCCGCTCAATGCCATACCGCCCAGCGTCATAGTGCCACCGAGCAACAGCATCACGATGGCCACGCCCAAGTTGGCACCGCTGTCGATACCCAGTATGGACGGTCCGGCCAGCGGATTGCGGAAAACCGTTTGCAGGAGCAGACCCGCCGTAGCCAGCGAGGCCCCCGTCAGTATTGCAGTGATGGTCTGTGGCACGCGCATCTCCCAGATGATGTAGGCCCAAGCCCTCTGACCCGCACCCTCGCCATGGAGCAAGATATTGATCGCCTCCCCTTTGGGCACAGGCACGGAGCCACACAGCAACGAAGCAACAGCCAGCGCCAGGAGCGTGACTACAAGTAGTGCTATGGGCAGAGT
Source organism: Bacteroidaceae bacterium (assembly GCA_045629325.1). Taxonomy (GTDB): domain Bacteria; phylum Bacteroidota; class Bacteroidia; order Bacteroidales; family Bacteroidaceae; genus Physcousia. Next base: position 10,889 of record JAZQQX010000097.1, read on the forward strand.
GTTCTTCACTTTCTACAGTCTTTTGGCCGTCGGCGCTGCAACAGCCTTAATCCTTTATTTTGCAAAAATAAGAATAATTTGTAGAAATAGAAAGTTCTGGGTGTAAAATCTTCAATAAATCTGCCAATAGTCGTTCGGGATGAAACGGAGTCTCTTCGTAGAAGCTTATCTCGTGCGTGTTGCAAGCATACACATTTTTGTCACGAAAAGCCTTAAACTGTGCCGACATCGGATGGTCGGAAAGCATCTGACTATAAGTTAGGTCGCCATCCTGATTGTACTTCATGAGCCAGATGTCCGCATCGATTGCATTCTCAAGCACATGCTCGGGCGAGAGAGCCATCGACCCGCTCTCCGTGTTGTCCGCCCACAGATAGTCGGCTCCGGCATCCTTGTAGAGTATGCCCATGGTGCTCTTTCCTCCCGGTGTGTACCAAGTGCCACTCGAGGGGCGCTCCACCATGAGTCGGGGTCTGCTGGTGGCCTTCTCTCCCATCTCCTTGAGTGCCAGATATTGCGACTCGATGTGGCCAAACAAACTGTCAGCGCGCTCCTTCACGCCCAGCAGACGACCGTACAGTTTGATCCATTCCGCACGCGCCAGAGGCGACACCTCCATGTAGTCGGCACACTCAATGATAGGTATGCCGATACTCTCCAAACGACCATATCCGCCGTTGTCCTGGAAAGGCGAGGGCATCACCGCATCGGGCATGATCTGCATGATACGCTCAAGATTGGGGTTCATGCCACTTCCCAAGTCAATGATTTTCCCACTGTCCAGTCGTCTGTGTACCTCCTTGTTGTGAATGTATTCAGGTTCGCACACACCCGCTATGGCATCCATGCACCCCAGTTCGTCTATCAGCGAACAGTGCACCGCCGTAAACACACCCACCTTCTTCAGCGGTATGTCCACCTCCGTGCTCTTCTCGAAGGGAGAAGGCGTGTGGTTCTCCGTGAGCCAGTAGCGATGCAGGGTAGCCGTGGTGTCCCAGGGGTTGCGCAACTGCACATCTATGCCATCCTCATATTCCACGATAAGCAGATTGTGAGCATATTTCATAGTCAGGGTGTCGCCCAGACTTGCTTCACCTTGCGTAGCAACCTTGCATCCGCTCATTGCCAGCACTCCTGCAAGCGTCAGGAGTAGAGTTTTCATTTGTTTTACCATTTCGGTTCAAGTTTGAGATATACTTCGAAGTTGCGTGGAGCCATGGGGCGTGAGAGCACGGTGACATACTCCGTAGAGAGCAAGTTGTTGACCGCCACCTTGACGGAAGCATCGAGATGACGCCATGCCATGTTCTTCTCCAGACTCACATCCGACATGTAGTAGGGTAGCAATCGCCCCGTGATGTAGTTCACCTCGTTGCTCGTGGTGGTGAAACGCTCGCTGTAGTGATTCCACTTGTAGCACAATGCCCATGAGCGCCATGCCAGTTTGGCCGTGATATTGGCCTGAAAGCGAGGCACATAGCAGAGTTGTTTGCCGTAGGAGGCATCGTTGCTGTTGATCTCCTTGCCTTTATTGATCGACGGAGTCCAGGCCATGTTGCCCGAAGCCGTGAGCCTCCAGTCCCTGCCCATCCGTGCTTCGGCCTCCAGTCGGGCCTCTACGCCGTAGTTGTGCACCTTCTTCACATTGGCCGGTTGCCAGAAGCCCTTTGCGTTGGGCGTCCACAGTATCCAGTCTGTGATGTACGAGTCGAAAGCCGTCACATTACCCTTCAGCACCAAACCCTTGTTCCTGCCCAGTTGCGGACTGCCAAACTCCACCCCTCCGTCGTAGGTCAGTCCCTTCTCCGGGCGCAAGTCGGGGTTGCCACCAGGTTGGAAGTAGAGGTCGTCCATCGACGGATAGCGGTAGTTGCGCGCCACACTGCCCTTGAGCACGATGCCCCAAGGGCGGTAGAGCACGATGTCGGCAAACAAGGCCGGTATGGGCGCTATCCAGTCCTTGCCATAGCCCTCCTCCCTCACGATGCCTGAGAGCGAGAAGCGCTCCCAGGGGCGCCATCGGAGAGCCAGCGAGGCATTGTATTCGGCACGGCCCTTGTTGAAATTGTTGCCTATATGGAAAGGCGAACGGTCCTCACTTTTCACATGGTGGTAGTAGGTGGCAACCTTGGCCGTGAGCATCAGTTGCTCGCTCGGGAAATACTGTCCCTCTGCCTGCACAAAAGCCGTGTGCGAGTGACTGCGCGAGTGTGTGATGTCCGTACGCAGTTCCTGTCGGCTCGTGGTGTAGTCGTAGGCCACATCCTGCCAACTATGTCCGCTTCTCACCTCCGTACCCCATCTCTCCTGCTGGTGGTTCCATGCCATGGTGGTGCGCAGTGTGTTGAGTTTCTGTTCGTTGCTGAAGGTAGCCCCATCCTTGTAGTCCACGCTCAAGAAAGGCAGTCCGCGGAGCGAGTGAGTCAGCCAACTGTTTATGGTCAGTCGGTCCCCGTTCTTCAGTGTGCCGAAGATGTCCTGCAAGGCATGCACCTCCTTGAAGTATCCGCTCCTGTTGCGCTCCTTGGGATGGTAACTGCTTACTATCTGTCCCAGCTCGTCGCGCTGGTCCACCTTCTTGTCGTAGTTGGTGAAGTGGAAGTCATTGTCGCTCTGTGAGTACACCACGCGTGTGCTCCCCTTCCATCTCCGTGGACCGTAGCACAGGCGCACAAACTCGTCGAAGGTGCCATACGACCCCACGCCCTGTATGAACTGCGCGCAGAAAGGCCTGTCCTCATGCACCATCCTGATGGGCGACATCGAACGCAGATCCACTGCGCCACCCAGTCCTCCTCCGGTGAGGTTGATGCTCGATGCTCCGTGGTAGAGATCCGCCTGGTCGATGAAGTAAGCCGGTATGGTGCTGAAGTCCACCGTGCCCAGCATCGGTGAGTTGATGCGCATGCCGTTCCACATCACCTGTGTGTGACTGGGCGAGGTGCCACGAAACTCCGCCGTAGCCTCCGTGGCCCTTCCGTAACTCTTAATAAATAAGGTAGATTGCTGATTGAGGATGTCGGCCATGGAGAGCGATATGTTGTCGTGGAGCACGGTGGTGTCGAGCCTCGTACGCTCCACGCCTGTGTCCTCCAACCTCCGCTTGGCCGTGACATCCAGGTCCTTCATCACGGTCTGGGCCAACACATTGGCGCAGACTGCGTATGCTATGAGTGATATCAGGATCTTTTTCAATTCTCAATTCTTAGTTCTTAATTTTCAATTCTCAATTTTCAATTTTCAATTCGCCAAATGCCATACACCTCTGTGGAGATCTCGCCCAGGTTGGGACTCCATCCCGTCTGTCCGGTCTGCACCTTCACGAACTGGATGTACGGTAGGTTGGCAGGACTGCCGTCAGCCTTTCGGGCATTCTTTATCTTGTAGTAGCCCAGCATGTTGGGATAGTCCACAGCCTGGTTGCGGAAGTAGTCACTGCCGTCGTTGTCCGCGTAGCCCCATGCGAAGGGAGGCTCGTTGGTATAGCCGTCCTCATAGGTGTGTGTGTCCTTCAGTCGTGAGCCGTAGTAGGTGTGATACTCCTCGCCCTTCTCGTTTTTCTCCGTGGGTATCCAGTCCTGGAAGTATGAGTCGTGCTTGTTCCATGCATCCATGTAGGGTATGATGCCCTCTCCGCCCATGTTGTCCGTCCATCGTATGTCGCTCTTGGGCGTTGTAGGCTTGTAGTATGTGATGGCATAGTTCAGCGTCTCGTTCTCCGTGCCATACTCGCTTCCGGCCAGTTCGTACCAGGTGTCGTTGGGCAGTCCGTCACCGTTCTCGTCCATGCTTACCCACACGATGCCAGGTTCCGACTGGTACGAGTATGGATTGCCCTTGATGGCCAGGTCGTAGTCGCCGTTGGAGTTCATGGCCTTCTCCTTAAATCCTGCAATGATGTAGCCACCCTGTCCGCCCAGGCTCACCGACCATGTCTTGCGGAAGTGGCTCATGGCCGTGTCGCATGCCTCCTGCATCGTGGCGCCGTCGTGTATGAAGTCACCCGTCACCGTATAGCCGTTCACCTGATGTCCTGGCGCTGGCATATACACAAACACCGTGTCCACGAGTGCCAGTTGCTTCAACTTTGGTTTCTCCTCCGTGCCACCCCCTCCGGGCTCCACGGTGATACCCGCATCGGTGAAGGCAAAGTGGTTGGGCAGGATGCCCACGCGGAACTGGTCGATGAGTTCTCCACCACGGCTATATCGGTACACCACACCCGCCTGACGGTAGTCCACGGCATCGGCCAGGAATATCTCGCCATTCGTGGGATTCACATCGATGCCATACAGCTTGTGTCGCGTACCGTTCTTGTCTACAGGCGCATAGAGGAAGGGAGAGGAGGGTAGGGCATTGTCCGTCACATCCATCTCATACACATCGTTGTTGAGCACATAGAGCGTGTGTCCGTCCGGACTCACGGCTATCTGCACCAGCGACTCGTCCGTCTCCATGGCGATGTCCAGTTCCACCTCCCTGCTTTTGGGATTGATGCGGTAGAGGTGAGGCACATCGTCGCCGAAGCTGTCCTCGCCCGTGCTGTATCCGCCATCGGTAATCACCCACAACTTCTCATTGGCATCCACCACCATCGACTTCGGTTGCCAGCTGTCCAGCACTATGCTGTCCGTCACCTCGTCCCTCTCGGTGTCGATGATGAGTATGTTGCGACTGTACGACCAGCAGTTGGTGAACACCTCCTTGCCCACCTGCACCATCTCCTCCGTCGAGGCATAGCCGTTCTTCTTGTTCTGCCCCGTGGCGATGCTCTTGGTGTACTGCATCGTCTGTGGGTCGATCACGGTGATGTAGGGCGAGTAGAGATCGGTGATGTAGGCTTTGTTTTTCGACACGAGATGCACATAGCGTGGGTTTATCATCTTGCAGTCCGTGTTGCTCTGCGCTGTGAACTGCCCCATCACGCGGAAGGTCTTCGCATCCATCTTCCACACGATGCCACTGTTCTCCATGGCTATATAGGCCACCCCGTCGTCCATGGTGATGGACTGGCCCGTATCGCCCAATTTGCGGTCGTTGGCTCTCTGGAACACACCGTTCTCCACCTCGCGTGTCTCCATGTCGTAGTACGACAGGCTGGCATTGCCACTGTTGAAGTTGCCCTCACACAGCACTATCACGCCCTTGCCCTTCTGGTCAAAGTTCTCCTCCCTGCCACTCTCTATCGTGTCGCACGAAGAAAGCAGAAGACTCACCCCGGCCAGTGCCAGGATGAGTCTTGATGCGATATTAGAATATCTTTTAATCATTGTCTTATTCGTTCAACGCTCATCGCTAAACGCTCAACATCTTTTTTATTTCTTGATGACGATGTTGTCGATAGCAACATACTTGGGAGTGTTCAGACCATAGTCACCCTTGTCGGTACCGTCGAAGCTGATGCTGATGCTGGTAGCCTCTACATCGATGGGGTAGGTCTTGAAGCCGTTCTGTACCTCGGTGTCCTTGGCGAGAGCCACAATCTTGGTCACCTTGCTACCGTCAACCTTGGTGCACTCGAGCACTACATCAAACTCATAACCCTCGCCACAGGCCTTCAACATGCTGTTGTAAGCATAAGCTACGGGTGAGAGGTCCATAGATACCACATAGTGAGCCTTGCCGTCGGCGAAGGTCAGGGTGCTGTTGTTGTCAAATGCTACAGCGAAGTTACCGGTAGCCTTAGCTACAGAGAGCTGTTGCTTGTACGATGATGCATCGGGGTTGATGTAGTTGGAGATTGCGATTCCGTGATCCCAACCGTAGCCCATGCCCCATGCGCTCCAGTCAGCCTTCACTACCTCCGAACTGAGGGTGGTAGTTGCATCGGTCCACTTGTACTCGTCACCGCTGTAGATGAGCTTGCCGTTGTACTCTGCATCGTCAATCAGAGCGTTGTAGTAGTCGCCCTCAAAGGTTACGGTGATAGTCTCGTCCTCGTTGTCCTCGCTACAAGCGGTGAACATCAGGCCTCCAAACATAAGGAGAGCCATGAACTTAATCATTTTCATGTCTTTTTTGTTTTTAATTTATGTTATACAAAAATTCGTCCTCGCGAATTATTCATGATGTATAGGAGCAGGGCGATAGGTCTTCTGGCTCATTCCGTGCCTGGGGGCAGTGTCGTCTTACCGGGTACTCCGGTTATCGGCGCCGTTCCCTCCGAAACGCCTTCCCAACCCTCTGGTCAGTGGCTCTGTTTCTGCACCTTTTTGTGGAACTTACAGCTGCGGGACAGCGGAGGATTCTCACCTCTCTTCCCTGATTCGCCTCTCAGATAGTTCTGATAAAACTTGTATTTGTCTAATACGATGCAAAGGTACGATTTTTTTTGCAATTATTGCATCATTTTGCCCGTTATTTCAATAAAAAAAAGTAATTTTGCACCCGAATAACGACCCCCTTTCGCATTTATTGCGCGCAGATGTGGGCTTCTCTAAAAGGATAACACAATGAAATATAAGGCTATCATATTTGATCTCGACGGCACCCTCACCGACACCCTCACCGACCTCATGCTCAGCACCAACTATGCCCTCACCGCCATGGGGTGGCCCGAGCGTACCCTCGACGAGGTGCGTCGCTTCGTGGGCAATGGTGTGCGTCGCCTCATGGAGCAGGCCGTTCCCGACTTCACCGACGAGGAAGAGTTTGAGGAGTGTTTCCACATCTTCCAGGAGCACTATGTGGAGCATTGTCAGGACCACACCTCGCTCTATCCCGGCATAGCCGACCTCCTTGCCGAGCTCCACGCCCAGGGGTATAAGTTGGCCATCGTGAGCAACAAGCTCCAGGCTGGCGTCGATGAGCTCTATCGCACCTTCTTCTCCGACACCATCCAGGTAGCCATCGGTGAACGCGAAGGTGTGCGTCGCAAACCCATGCCCGACATGGTTCAGCTCGCCCTCTCCCAACTCGGTGTCACTGCCGAGGAGAGCATCTATGTGGGCGACAGTGAGGTCGACATGGCCACCGCTCGCAATGCCGGCCTTCCCTGCATCTCCGTTCTCTGGGGCTTCCGCGATCAGGACTATCTCCGCGAGATCGGTGCCTTCCGCATGGTAGCTACTCCTCGCGACATCCTCGCTCTCGTGTAGTTCGCCTCTGTGCAATTTGTCAAAGAACTCCTGCTCCTCTTCTCCTACCTCTCTACGATAGATTCCCTTTTCATGCGCGTATGCGCATACTGCTCTGCTCTGCTCTTTCTTCTTTTCATTTTCTTCTTTTTCTATTAAGGGGGTGTGGGGGAAATTCTTTTTCTTCTTTTGCTTTTCTTCTTGCATATTTGAAATAAATTTACAAATAACAATACCTTGTTTGCCTCATTCTCTCTCTATTTTGCCATTTTGATACCTTGCAGGTTCCTTGCCTTTGTCATACTTATGACTGGCCCTTGCCATGCGTATGACTACGCTCGGTCATGCTTATGACGAGCGCGAGCCAGCAGTGGGGTAGGAGCGGAGCATCTGGACTGCATCTGTGGAGAAGAAGCGCAAGGGGAAATCTTGACAATCGTTGTGCTGTACATGCATAGTGCTCTTGCTCGCCATCCCGCCCTCTCTGTGACCCTACAAAGATACAACAGGAAAGGGCGAAATGCAAGAAACGGCATGTGGACTTATGTGGACCAAAATCAAAAGTCCACAAAAGTCCACATGTTTTTACCCTGTAGTTGGGCAAGAAAGTAAGTTTACTCCCTGTTTATCTCACCACCTTGTGGCATAATTGGCGTTTGAACAAGGCATGGGCGTTGCTGAAACATGGTATATGCCGATGGTCATTCTCTCCTGTTCTTCTTACATAAGCAAAACCCTCCACCCTCAACTAAATCCTCGGAAAGCCCAGTAAATACTATGGGTTGAGGGGTGTTGAGGGTTGGAGCAACCCTCAACTGATATAAGATATTGTATTGCTGATAGTTATGCGAGAAAAGTTGAGGGTGGAGGGTTTGCGCAACAAGTTGGCAAGTATAAAACTGAGA